>NZ_JPMI01000001.1 GCF_000733295.1 Archangium violaceum Cb vi76
GAGACCAAGGTCCAGGCCCCAGCTCTTCGCTGCGGACCCGGAAGAATGCTTTTGCTTGAGTCACCTGCTTCCCACGCGCCTGGCCTCTCGGCTCAGACTCGCTTTCAGCTGGTGAGTCGAACTTCTCTCAGCAGAAATTGAATTCTACCCTTCGTATGCACTTGTCAAAGAACGCTTCCAACCGAAGTTGGAAAACTTGTGGAGCTGATCGGGATCGAACCGACGACATCTAGCTTGCAAAGCTAGCGCTCTCCCAGCTGAGCTACAGCCCCGG
>NZ_JPMI01000002.1 GCF_000733295.1 Archangium violaceum Cb vi76
TTCAACCACGTCGACGAGCACCTCCCCCTCGAACGAGGCCAGCACGGCACGATCGGCACGGAGATAGAGCCCGAAGCAGAGGTCAACCGTCTTCAGATCGAGGGTGATCTGGTCGCGGGCAAGTGCAGCGATAAGCCGACTGGGGTCGGAGGCGATACGGAGCTGGCGGACGGTGCGTCGCGCGGAAAGAGCCGCTCAAAGTCAGAGGGTCCGCAGATCAAGCCAGGTGCCGGCCCAGCGCTCCCCGGCCAAATACGGGTGCGCCGACACCACGGTGCGGAACGCGACGCACGCCTCGTGGGG
>NZ_JPMI01000003.1 GCF_000733295.1 Archangium violaceum Cb vi76
CTGCTCGCTCAGGCCGGCGCTCTCGCGAATCAGACCAGGCCGCTCGAGGCGGGCGCCGCGGGCAGCACGAGGGTCACCGTTGTCCCCACTCCCTCGACACTGTCCAGGGTGATGGTGCCGCCGTGGTCCTCGATGACACGGTGGCATACGGCCAACGACAGGCCCTTCCCCGTCCACTGCTGCTTCGTGGTGAAGAAGGGGTTGAAGATGCGCTCCAGGTGCTCGCGCGCAATCCCTCGGCCCGTGTCCTTCATCTCCACCCGCACCACCTCCGCGTCCACCACCTGCGTGCTCAAGACGAGGTTGCGCTCCGGTCTGTCCCTCATGGCATTGAGGGCGTTGCCCAGCAGCCGGCCCAAGACATCTCCCAATGCCTGGGTGTCGCCCAGCACCTTCACCTCTCCCGGGTGGAAGCGGCAGTCCACGTGCACCCCCACCTGGCTCAGCTCCGCGCACCGTGACTCCAGTACGCGCTGCAGCATCCGGTGCAGGTCCAGCGGCAGCCGCCCCAATTGCTGGCGCTCGGAGAGCAGCTGAAGCTCTCGGACGATGCTGGCGATGCGTTGCGCCTGCTGGTGCACCGTGCCGAGCATCCGGTGCGAGGGGTCCTCCTTCGGCAGATCCATCAGCATCAGCTGCACGTTGCCCAACACCGCCGCCAGTGGGTTGTTCATCTCGTGCGCCATCCCCGCCGCCAGGTCTCCCATGGCCGCCAGTCGCTGGCTGCGCGAGAGCTGCACCTGGGTCTGTTGAAGCTCCCGCGTGCGCTCCTCCACCTGCGCCGCGAGTTGCTCGTTGAAGCCCAGCAGCTCCCGGTGCGCCTGCTCCAGCGCCTGCCCCATGTCGTTGAATGCTCGCGCCAGGTCTCCCAACTCGTCCCGGCGCTTGAGCGAGATCCGGTGGGCGAGGTTTCCCCGGGCCAGCGCGCGCGCGCCCTCGGCCAGCCGGGCGATGGGACGGGCCAGCGCTCGCGCCAGCATCAGCGCCAGTGCCAGCACTCCCAGCAGCGTCAGGCCCAGCACTCCGTAGGTGCTCCGCGCCAGGGCATGCAGCGGCGCGAGCGCGGCCTCGCGCGGACGGGCCACTACCGCCACCCAGCCCAGCTCCGGCACCGGACTGTAGGCCGCCAGCCATGCACGCCCCTCCTCCTCGTACGCCGCCAACCCCGTCTGCCTCGCGCCCACCGCCCCCGGCAGCTTCCCGGTGAAGTCTTCATGACGCTCGCGCTCCGGCTCACCGTCCAGCAGCAGCCGGCCCGCTCCATCCAGCAGGAAGACGCGCTCGTCGCCCACGCCTCGCGCGGCCAGCCGCTGGGAGAGTTCCTCCAGGCCCAGTTCGGCGGCGAGTCCTCCCGTCCGCGTCCCCGGGGCTCGCGCCGCCACCACCACCGCGGGCCGGCGTCGCACCCCTGTCAGGTAGGGCGCGGAGATGGCGTACGCTCGGCCCTCGGGCACCTGCGACAACAGCTCCGACGCCCGTCGCTGGAAGTCCTCCACCTCTCCGGCTGCCACCGTGTCGTGGCGGCGGAACTGCGGCTCCTGCCGCGCGAAGGCCTCTGGATCATCCACGAAGACGGAGGCCGTCAGCTGGCCCCGGGCGTCGAAGAGCCCCACCTGGGCAATGCGGTCGCGCCGCAGGAAGACCCGGATGAGGAACTCCTGGGCCTCCGACGGGCCCAGCTCGAGCGGCTCCTGGTGCACCAGCGCTCCTCCCAACTCCGTGGCCAGCGACAGGACATGGGTGGCCGCATGCTCGGCCTCGGCCAGGGCGGTACGCCGGTGCTGCTCGGCCACCGCCTCCGAGAGTGCCCGCTCCGCGTCTCGCCAGGCCAGCAAGCCCACCGCCAGGGTGGGCACCGCCGCGGTGACGATGAGCAGCAGCAGCAGCCGGGTGCGGATTCTCATGGGCTCGGGCTCATCGATGCTTGGGACAGCTCAGCTGCAGGTTGAGGCACTGTCTGACCGTCTTCCTCGCGTCCTCGCTGTCGGTCACGATGAGCTCCAGACAGGATTGCGGCTCGCGGCCGGCCACGTCGCTCCACGTGACATTGGGAAGGGTGACGGTGCCTCCCGTGAAGGCGGGCGTGGTGCTCGGGCTGATGGTGCCGAACGGAGAGAGCGCGAGCCGGGCCGCCCCCGAATAGGACGTCACGGCGTTGTTCCAGTTGTCCACGGCTTGCAGGCTGAGTTTCCAGCGGTCCGACGACGTGATGCAGGGCGGCACCTGCGCCTGGAACCGCACGACAGGACCCGGATTCACGGCGAACGTGCCGGGCTGCTGTCCCTTGGCCGTGCCGGATACGACGCTCAGCCGTGTGCTGGGCAGCGCCAGCAACACCGTGACGTCCACGTCGGCCTGGCCCTGGAAGCCGGAGAAGTGCGCGGGCGCGAACTGGTGCGCATGGACGCCCTGGGCATCCAACTCCAGTTCGTGCACGTCCCGCGTGGTGTTGCCGTAGGTATCCACCGCGCGGATGCGCACCCGGAAGGGCACTCCCGCCGTCTGGGCTCCGGTGGTGTCCTCCACCACGAAACGCTGCGTGGCTCCGGGCAGCACGGCGAAGCCTCCCGTGGTGGCTCGCAGCGCTCCCGGGCTCGTGGCGGTCCCCTCCACCAGGCTGATGCGCGTCTCCTCCACCGCGGCCGTGAGCGTCACCGGAAAGGTGATGGCGCCCGTGAAGGTGCCACTCGTGGTGGGGCTCAGCGCCCCCTCGGGAACCCCCGAGGCGGAGAGCGTCACGGACAGCGGCGTCTCCGCCCGGTTGCCGAAGCGATCCAGCGCCTCGAGCGTGAGGAGGAAGGCCTCGCCCGCCCACCGCGGCCCCACCACCGGCGACACCGCCAGGTGCGTGGGGAGCCCCGCCTGGATGGTGAACTCCGGCGTGGCACCCCGCACGTTCGACGCGTGGGGATCCTCCGCCACCACGGATACCCGCTGCACGCGGGAGAACTCGGCGTTGAACGCGGCCATGCCCACCTCCATTTCAACCTCGCCGGGCGAGAAGCCCGGGTCCGGTGGCAAGGTGTCCAGCCGCACCGTGCCGGTGTACGGCGTGCGGTTGTTCCAGGCGTCGAGCGACGTGAGGATGAAGCGCTCGGGGACTCCCGCCTGCAGGGGCCCGGTGCCGGTGCGCAGCACCTCGAGGCGCTGGGTGGTGCCGGGTTGCACCGCGAGGCTCACCGAGTGGGGTGTCAGCGCGCCGTACGTGTCCCGGTTGAAGCCGCTGGCCGACAGCCACACCTCCGCCCCGCTCCGCGTGTCCTTGTAGAGCAGCGGCAGGCGGCCCTGGGCGCCCTGCAACACGAGCGTGAGGTCCGGGTGGTAGGGGTCGCCCTCACTGACGGCCAGCCCTCCCGCGGACGAGGTGGTGCGCAGCGTCAGCTGGATGCCGGTGGCGGGCAGCGAGGCCGGGCCTCCACTGGAGTCCAGCACATCCACGGTGAGGGCCACGGGCTCTCCGGCCACCAGCGGCGAGGTGGGCACGCGGGTGAAGCGCACCGCCGTGGGCGGGCCGAGCCGTCCCACCGCCACCGTCTGGGCAATGGAAGGCAGGTCATGGCTGCTGGACTCCAGCGTGTGATAGCCCGGTGTGGTGTCCCGGTAGAGCACGTCCACTCCGGACTCCCCCGGGGCGAGCGGCACCTCCAACTCGCGCCACGCCTCGTCCTCCTGCCCGAGCCGGGTGAAGTGGCCCGTCTCCGAGTCACTGGTGATGTGCAGCACACGCGGCGTGGGGGTGGGGGCGGGCTGGCCCGAGGGATCTCTCAGCTCGATGCGGATGGGCTCCGTCCACTCCCCCGGGCGGGCCGCGCGCATCGAGGTGACGAAGACGAGCCGGTGCACGCCCCGGTCGATGACCTCGAAGGCCTCGGAGAGCGTGGAGGAGCGGCCCTGGGCGTCGGTGACGGTGACGTCGTGGCGGCCAGGCGGCAGGGTGGCCGGGGCGGTGGCCTCCAGCGCGTCGCGTGAGCGGAAGCGCACGCCATACGCGCGCTCGGAGCCGATGCGCACCTCGAAGCGGTTCTCCAGCGAGGGCGGGGTCTCCGAGCCCAGGTCCACCGCGACGTCCGGCGCGAAGGCGCCACTGAGCAGCAAGCGCTCGGGCGTGCCGAACGCGGTGCGCTCCGGGGACACCGCCTGGAGGCGCGGTGTGTCCGGCGAGGCGCTGCAGGAAATCACCCAGGCCAGCAGGGCCAGGGCGAGGGGGTGCATGCCAGTACGGGAACGCATCCGAGCCTCCATTCGTCAGAGCGCGAAGCGGTAGCCGAGCGAGGTGGAGAGCCCGCCAATGGGGCCCTGGAAGGTGCCGCCCTCGGGGAGCCGGGCGAGGCCATAGCGCCCCTGCCACAGGAGCTCCCCGGGGCCGAGCGAGTACGCCACCCCGAGCCGCACGTGGCCGCCGAAGGCCGGGGAGAACTGGCGTTGTGAGCCCGGGTCCAGACTGATGCGCCAGTCGATGTGGACGAGGTGCGCGTCGAGCCCGGCTCCCGCGTAGCCGGACAGCGCGCCCGTGACGGGGACGAGCCAGCGCGCCCCCACGGACACGGTGGTGGTGAGGGCCCGGGCGCTCAAATCGAAGGGCTCGTGCGCCGCGCTCTCTCCCCGCAGCGAAAAACGACCCCAGGCCATCCGCACCGAGGCGCTGGCGGCGAGCCGCTCTCCGAGCGCGTAGGGGCGCACGTCTCCCTCCAGCTCCAGCGAGGGCTGCATCAGCCGGCCCAGGTTGCTCTGCGCCCCAAGCCTCACCGTGAGTCCCCGGGGAATGCGCGAGGCGAGATGGAGGCGCGCATCCCCCCGAGCCTCGCGCGCGGCGGCCAGCACCGTGGCCACTCCTCCTTCGCACCGGGCGGGCGCATGGAAGCGGGTGACGAACTCCCCTCCACCCAGCGAGGCCACACGCTCGAAGCGTCCGTGCTCGGCCTGGGTGCCCGCGGCGCTCAGCGTGATGGGCACGCCGTCCAGCGGATTGCCATACAGGTCCTCGACCATCAGGTGCACCTGCGTGCTGTCCCTCCCGTCGCAGAGCACCTCGTTCTTCTCGGTGCGCACGCGCATCCGGGCGGGCTCTCCGGGGACGAGCCGCACGGTGGTGCCGATGCTCTGCTCCTCCCACCTCACCTGGATGCGCGCCTCGCCCGTCTGACGGACCGACTCCAGCTCCACGGTCGCGCGGCCCTCGCGTGTCGTCACCGAGGAGGGGAGCCGGCCGAGCGTGGTGGACAGGACGAGCACCGTGCCGTCCGGCGCCGGCAACCCCTTCGCGTCGCGGGCGGAGATCTTCAACCCCACCCGGGAGAGGCCATCCGCCGGCAGTTCGTGCCCGTTCCCCTCCATTCCACCCAGTTCCAACGTGAGGCGGGGAATGGGAAGGAACGTCACGCTCGACGAGACCGGTGGCGCGCCGTCGATCCACGCCACGAACCGTTCCTCGCCTCCACCGGGAGGGGAGCGGTAGCGCGCGAGGTAGGTGCCATCTCCCTGGTCCTGGACCGGCCCCACCTCGCCGAGCGTGGCCTGGAGGCGCACGGGCTCTCCAGGCAGCGCACGTCCCCGCTCGTCGAGGGCGGACACGTGAACGAACGCTCCCGAGGCCCCTCCTTCCAGCGTTTCGACCTCGAGGGCGAGGGTGGGCTTCACTCCGGCCCGCAGCTCCACCCGGACGCTGGAGGGCTCGCCGTTGCCAGCCTGGGCCGTGAGCACCGCCTCGCCCGGAGTGGCCCGGGGCGGGGGCACGAATGTGCCCAGGTGGACGCCCGGGCCGAGGCGCCGCGCCTCGAAGGTGCCTCCCGTCCGCGAGAAGCCAGGCGCGGCCTCCAGCGGCTCGCCGCGGCTGTCGATACCGAAGGCCCATACGCGCAGGCCTCGCTCGCCATTGGCCTCGAGCGAGGACTCCTCGGCGAGCAGCAGCACCGAGGGCCTGGGCGACACGGGCAGGGGCATGGGCCATTGCCGCGCGGGCTGGCCGGGCGCGGCGGCCGAGACGGTGGCCTGCGTCACGCCAGGCGAGAGCAGGACGGGCACCTCGGCCTGGCCGGTGGCGTTGGCGCGCACGGGCCCGTGGAGGGTGTCCCCGATGCGGACCTCCACGCGGCCCAGGGGCGGCAGCCCGGAGAGGGGCAACACCTGGCGTCGCTGCACCTCGAGCA
This sequence comes from Archangium violaceum Cb vi76, assembly GCF_000733295.1. GTDB lineage: Bacteria > Myxococcota > Myxococcia > Myxococcales > Myxococcaceae > Archangium > Archangium violaceum. Next base: position 6,147 of record NZ_JPMI01000003.1, read on the forward strand.
CCACGGTGGCGTGGGCTCCCGAGGACGGCGACACGGCGGCGCACAGGATGGGCGCGAGTGTGTCGGTGCGGGGCGGGACGAAGGAGGCCTGGAGCGTGTCCGGGGCGGAGCGCCGGGCCGCGAGCACCCGGCCCGCGCTGCACGCGAGGCGCACGTCCGCGGGCAACCCGGGCGCGGAGACGGTGAGGGTGGCTCGGGTGTCACGCCCGGAGAGCAGCTGGCGCGGCGAGGCCTCCAGGCGCAACGGGGAGGCCGCGCGGCCGGGGCTGGCACCCAGCAGGCACAACAGGACGAGCGGCCCGAGGCTCCACCCGGCCCCGCGCCCGCCTTGGGGTGTCACCACCGCTCGCCCCGTCATCCCGGAAGCGCCCCCAGTCCTTGAGAGAGTGAGGGCAGGATACTCCTTACACAATGGACGTGGGGCGTGCGGCCAGGCGAAGTGACTTCCGGGGGACGGCGCGGGACGAAGCCCCCCGGGTGGGAGCTGGGACTACTGTCCCTCGACGACCCGGCGGATGCGCAGCACCGTGGCGGCGCCAGCGGGGCCCGCGTTGGGCACCGTGTCCAGCGTGCCTTCCACCTTGAGGCCGGGGTTCCCGTTGGCGGCCTCCATGATGCTGTTGCGCTTCTCGTCGCTGACGCCGAGCGCGGCCGTGTCCACCTCGTGCACCTGGATGGGCTCGTCGCCGGGCCGGTCCGGCCGGGTGGCGATGAAGTACGGGCAGGGCGTGGTCATGCAGCGCACCCCGCTGTTGCGGATGAAGAAGACGGCGGGCCCGCGCTCGGCGGAGGGCGCGGCGGCGGTGCCACCCGAGGGCGACTCGGGAGCGGGAGCGGGCTTGTCGGTGGTGGGCTTGTCCATGGGCGCGGAAGCAGTGCCGCCGGACTCGGCGGCTCGGGGGGTTTCGGGGGTGTTGCCTTTGCTGCAACCGGCGAGCAGGCCAAGGGCAAGGGCGGCGGTGAGCAGGGGCTGACGGAAGGTCATGAGACGGGCTCCGGAAAGGGAGGGCGCGCAGTCTCGCCGCCTCCCGGGACAGATGCCACTTCCGACGCGCGGCCGGCCCGCCTCATTCACGCGGGCGCCCCGACGTCCTCCTCCATCGCTTGCTCCTCCAAGAACCCTTCTTCCAGGAGCTGCTCTTCAGACTCGAACGCCAGGGCCGCCGAGTTGATGCTGTAGCGCAGCCCGGTGGGCGGAGGCCCGTCGTCGAAGACATGACCCAGGTGGGCGCCGCAGCGGTCGCATGCCACCTCCGTCCGGATGCGCAGGAAACTGGAGCGGTCCTCGTGGTGGGCCACGTGGCCGGGGCGGATGGGCGCCCAGAAGCTGGGCCAGCCCGTGCCCGCGTCGAACTTCGCCTTCGAGGCGAAGAGCGTCTGTCCACAACCCGCACAACAGTAGAGGCCCCGGGCAGGGTGGTCCACGAAGGCCCCGCTGAACGGTGCCTCGGTCTCCCCCTGCCGCATCACCCGGTACTGCTCCGGGGTGAGATCCTGTCGCCACTCGTCGTCGGTCTTGTAGACCCTGTCGTGCATGGCGTTCTCCTCACTCGCTCGACCCTCCCTAGTGATGGGGGCGGAGGTGCCGGGAAGCACCAACCGGTTGGCGGGTCGGTAGGTGTGGCTCCCACCTGTACGCCAGAGGTCGGGGAGTGGGCGCAAGTGCCCGTTCGGCCGAGTGCTGGACGAAGGAGCATGACCGCAGACGTCAGGTTCGTTGACGGCCTACTGCCCCCGGGCTACATCCGCCCGGAGCGGCCGAGGGGCCGCGACTCTTTCCCGTACCCCTGGTTCTTCAAGGACCCCCGAGATGGAATTCCGCATCGCCGCCGACGAGCTGAAGAAGGCCCTCTACCGCGCCCAGGGCATCGTGGAGCGCAAGACGACGATGCCCATCCTGGCCAATGTGCTCGTCACGGCGCACAAGGCGGGGGTGACGGTCACCGCGTTCGACCTGGAGATCGGCATCGTGTCCGAGCACCCGGCCGAGGTGGTGAAGCCCGGCGCGGTGACGCTCAGCGCCAAGTACGTCTTCGACATCGTCCAGAACCTGCCGGACGCCCACGTCACGCTCAAGAAGCTGGCGAACAACTACGTGGAGATTTCGTCCGGCTCGGCGCACTTCAAGATCGTCGGCACGGCGCCCGAGGAGTACCCGAAGCTGCCGCGCGAGGAGAGCGCGCCGCTGGTGCAGGTGACGGGCAACACGCTGCTGGAGATGATCAAGAAGACGCAGTTCGCCATCTCCACGGACGAGACGCGCTACATCCTCAACGGCGTGTACTTCGAGCCGCAGCAGGGCGGCAAGGTGCGGATGGTGGCCACGGACGGCCACCGCCTGTCCCTCATCGAGCGCGAGCTGCAGGGCGACTTCAAGCTCAAGGGCGGCGTCATCATCCCGCGCAAGGGCCTGTTGGAGCTCAAGCGGCTGCTGGACGAGGCGCCGGACGCGGAGTGCCAGCTGGGGTTCGCGGAGAACTCGGCGCTCTTCAAGAAGACGGGCCTGACGATGGTGATGAGGCTCATCGACGGGCAGTTCCCCGAGTACCAGCGCGTCATCCCCAAGGAGGGCGAGAAGGCGGTGCTGGTGCCCAAGACGCGGCTGCTCGAGGGCCTCAAGCGCATCGCCCTGCTGAGCGCGGACAAGAGCTACGCGGTGCGCATCGGCCTGGCGGAGAACCAGCTGCTCATCACCGCCAACAACCCGGACCTGGGCGAGGCGAAGGACGCGCTGGAGATCGCCTACCGGGGCAACGCCATCACCATCGGCTTCAACGCGCGCTACCTCATCGACGTGCTGACGGTGACGGACACGGACGAGGTGGCCTTCGAGCTGGGTGACGAGCACAGCCCGGGCGTGCTGCACGCGCCGGGGGACCGGAGCTTCACGGCGGTGGTGATGCCGATGCGCGTCTGAGCGTGAGCGCCTGTTGCCAGTGCTGAAGACATGAGTGACCAGGCCCCCAGCGCCGAGCCTCTCCCGCGGGTGCCGGGCTCGCGCAACACGGGCCTGGACCGTGCGCGGGCGGTGGCCACCATGGCGATGGTGATGGGCCACACGCTGGACGCGGTGCTGTCGGACGCGGCGCGCCATGGCGTGGGCATGGTGACGTACTGGTCCCTCCGGGCCGTGACGGCGCCGCTGTTCCTCTTCGTGGCCGGCTGGGCCTTCGCGACGACGGTGCAGCGCACGGGCGCGCATGGCTGGGGCGTGCTGCGCCGGTACCTGCCGCGCGTGGGATTGCTGCTCGGCTGGGGTTACCTCCTACGTTGGCCCGGCTGGGGGCTGCCCCTGCTCTTCGCCGGCGACGAGACGGTGTGGCGGCACTTCCTGGCCTTCGACGCGCTGCACGGGGTGGCGGCGGCGCTGCTGATGGGCGCGAGCGTGCTGTCGGTGCTGAAGGGACGGACGGCGCGGATGAGGGCGTTGGCGGCACTGGCGGTGCTCGTGCCGCTGGCGAGCCCGTGGGTACGCGCGACGGTGCTGGCGGGTGGATGGCCCCTGGCGCTGGAGCAGGCGCTGGCGAGCAGGACGTCCAACTTCCCCATCTTCCCCTGGTCCTCGTACTTCTTCATGGGAGGCCTCGCGGGGCTGGGGCTCGCGGAGGTGAAGCGGGTGCCGCATTGGTTGTGCCTGATGGGCACGGGCACGGGCATCCTGGCGCTGATGTCGCTGTGGGGCGGAGACCCCCGGGTGAGCGACCCGACGCTGGTGGCGTGGCGGGTGGGGTTGCTGTCGGTGGCGGCCGGGGTGGCGATGCTGCTGCCCTCGAGACTGGACCGGTGGATGGCGCCCGTGGGACGCGCGTCGCTCTGGGTCTACGTGGTGCACCTGCCCCTGGCGTACGGCTGGTCCAATGTCGCGGGCCTGGCGTCCCGGCTGGGCCGCTCGCAGGACGCGCTGCCCGCGCTGGGACTGGCATTGTCCGTGTTGACGGTGTCGCTGTTGATCGCCCTGCCAGCGAAGAAGCTCCACGGCCGCTGGCGGAAGCGCGACCGTGGGTCCGCCCGTCCGGGTCCACATCCGGAACCCGCCGCCCCACACGGTGAGTCCACCCCTCGCCCTCCGGGAGAGGAGCCCCTCGTCGTTCAAAGGGGGGGCAAGCCCCCCGGGGTGAGGAGTCCGAGGCTCCCAGGTTGAGCCCGTAAGGCCGACCCGTGCGTCTGTGCTAGGCTGAACCTCCGGGTCCGAGGACACGGGCCCCGCTTTTCCTGAGAGGTAACGGGAGCCCATGCCGTCGTACCGGATCGCCACGCTCCTGACGCTGGGCCTCACGGTCCTGCTGTGGGGGAGGGAGGCTCGGAGCGGAGAGCCTCCGGGGCGCATCGGCTTCCGCAGCTACGGCACGGAGTCCGGCATCGAGAACCACGACATGTCCTGCGTGCTGCAGGACGCGGCGGGGTTCGTCTGGGTGTGCGCCGCGGATGCGGTGTACCGCTTCGATGGCGAGCGCTTCGAGCGCTTCGGGTTGGACGCGGGGCTGCCCTCGTCCAGCGTGAGGGACGAGACGCTCGACTCCCAGGGCCGGCTGCTGCTGGCCACGCAGAAGGGCGTGGTGCGCTGGGACGGGAGCCGCTTCGCCGCCGTGCCGATGACGGGCATCCCCACGCAGGTGTGGAGCATCCGCGTGGACGCCGGAGGCCGGCTGGTGGCGGGCACCGAGCAGGGCCTGTACGTGGAGGTGGAGCCGGGGCGTTTCGTGCCGATGCCGGGATGGCCGGGCGGCCCCGCCATGGTGCTCTGGACGGATGCCTCGGGCGCGCTCCAGGTGGGCTCGGGCTCGCGCGTGTTGAGCCGGGATGTGGCGGGGCGCTGGCTCATCCATGAGGTGCCGGGGCTCCGCAATTCCGTCACCGACCTGGTGCGGGACGGACTGGGCCGTCTGTGGGCGGGCAGCGAGGGCTGGCTGGCCGTACAGCCGCGCGAGGGCATGTCCTTCGAGGAGCGCTCGCACCTCATCCAGGGGATGATGGGAGCGGGGCGCCGCCTGCGCGTGGGCCAGCGCGGACAACTGCTGGTGCCCAACTACCGGGGCCTGCTCTCGGTGGAGGGCGAGCGGGTGGAGTTGCACCGGCTGGGCCTCTCGGAGCGCGCGTCGCGGATGCGGGACGTGCTGCATGACCGGGAGGGCACGCTCTGGGTCGTGAGCCTGGGCGTGCACCGCTCCCTGGGCCGGGGGTTGTGGACCGTGCACGACATCTCCACGGGGATGCACTCGAGCATGATCTGGGGCCTCACCCGCGATAGCCACGGGACGTTGTGGGTGGGCACGGATGATGGGCTGGCGCGGGCCTCGTCCGCGGGCTGGGTCCACGTTCCCGCGCTGCGCGGGTATTCGCTCAAGAGCCTCGAGGAGGGCCCGGACGGTGCCCTGTGGGCCGCGGGCAACCCGGAGGGGCTCCACCGCTACGAGCCCTGGAGTGGGAAGGTGCGGACGTACGGTGTGCCGGAGGGCCTGCCAGGGCGCTACACGTTCGATCTGCTGTGGGAGCCGGATGGAACGCTGTGGGCGGCCACCAGCGCCGGCCTGTTCCGAGGCGTGTACCGGGACGGGGACTGGGCCTTCGAGCTGGTGTTGCCGCACAGCCGGCGGACGTTCTTCGGTGGCGTGGAGCGGGACGGGACCGGGAGGCTGTGGGCGGCGGGGGATGGGCTCTACGTGCGCGAGGGGGGCGTGTTCCGCCGCCTGGGCTCCGCCGAGGGGCTGCGGGACGAGCGCGTGCGCTACCTGGTGGCGCGGCGCGACGGCCGGGTGTGCGTGTCCTACGTGGAGCCGCTGGGGCTGAGCTGCTTCACCTACGAGGCGGGGCGCCTCACCGAGGTGTTCCTCCTGGACCGGAGCACGGGGCTGCTCAACGGCGTCACGTACATGGTGGGGGAGGACGCCGCGGGCCGGCTGTGGGTGGGGACGGGAGCGGGCGTGCACCTGGTGGGCGAGGACGGAATGCTGGAGCACTTCGGGGCCACCGGAGGGCTGCCGGGAGATGACTGCAGCGGCAACTCCTTCCTGGCGGAGGAGGACGGCACGGTGTGGGTGGGCACCTCGAGCGGGCTGGGCCGCTTCCAGGGCGCGCGCTACACCGGCCCGGCCGCGCCACCGCGGGTGGTGCTGCTGAACACGCGGCTCGGGCCGCACGAGGTGTCCGGCTCCGAGGTCCAGGGGCTCGCGGCGGAGCACGGAGACACGACGCTGTCGGTCCGGTTCGCCGACCTGGGCTCCCTGGACGAGGGGCACGTGGACCATGACGTGCGCCTGGTGGGGATGGATGACTGGCACGCGGTGCCGGGCCGCTCGGTGCGCTACAGCACGCTCCCCGCGGGCAGCTACCGCTTCGAGGTCCGCGCCCGCAACGACTGGGGGCCCTGGGGACCGGTGACGGGCTTCGACCTGGTGGTGCATCCCGCGTGGTGGGCGTCCTGGTGGGCGCGGGGCCTGGGCGTGCTGCTGCTGGGCCTGGCCGTGGCGGGCGTGGTGCGCTGGCGCGTCATCGCCCTGCGGCGCACGAACCTCGAGCTGGAGCGTCTGGTGGCGGCCCGCACCGCCGAGCTGGACCAGGCCCGCCAGAAGGTGATGCAGGCCGAGAAGCTCTCCGCCATGGGGCAACTGCTGGCGCGGCTCTCGCACGAAATCAACAACCCGCTCACGGCCATCCACACCAACCTGCCGGTGGTGCGCGAGTACTTCGATCAGCTGTCCGTGGTGTTGCGGCGTTGCCAGGCGCGGCTGGAGGAGCACCCCGAGGACGTGGAGGAGGTGAAGCGGCTGTGGCGGGAGCAGGACGTGGAGTTCCTGCTCCAGGACACGCCGGACGCGCTGGAGGCGATGCAGCACGCCACGGAGCGCATCCGCGGAATCCAGGCGGATTTGAGGGCGTTCCTGCGCGGCGAGGGCCCGAGGCTCGAGCCGGGAGACCTCAACGCGGTGGTGCGCGAGACGGTGGAGATGGTGCGGCGCTCGCTGCCCGAGGGGACGCGGGTGGAGGTGCGGTGTGGCGAGCTGCCGGTGTTCTCCTTCCACCGGGGACAGATGGGGCAGGTGACGCTGAACCTGCTGCGCAACGCCCTGGACGCGCTGGGCGGGAAGGGCGAGGTGCGGGTGAGCACGTCCGTGCGCGGTGGCATGGCCGAGCTGGTGGTGGCGGATGACGGCCCGGGCATTCCCCAGGAGCTGAGGGCCCGCATCTTCGAGCCCTTCTTCACCACGAAGGACGTGGGGAAGGGCTCGGGGCTGGGACTGGCCATCTGCCGCCAGCTCATCACGGAGAACCACGGCGGGACGCTGGAGCTGGACACGTCCGTGGAGCGCGGCGCCTGCTTCCGGGTGCGGCTGCCGTTGGCCGGGGCGGACGAGACCGCCGAGCGCAAGGTGGCGTGAGGGCTCAGCGCGGGGGAGCGCTCGTGGACGCGGCCTGTACGGCTTCCAGCAGGGGCCCCATGCCCATCGCCTCCACGCGCTCCCTCATGTAGCTCATGCACTCGAGGACGATGGACGGTGGCGGGTTGGGCGCGGCGGGGTCCTTGGCGTAGTGCGCGAGCACCTGGCTGAAGTCTTCGGCGAGCGTGGCCTGGAAGGGGGCCTGGGACTCCATCGCCAGCAGCGCCGCCCTCAGCTTGTTCAGCAGCCGCTGGAGGCTTCCCCTGGCGGAGGGCAGCTGCTTGCCGAGCTCCGCCAGCAGACGCTTCCGCTTCTGGCACAACGCCTCCGGCTCTGGCTTCAGGTGGCCCAGGAAGGCCTTCACTTCATCGGGTAGATCCGCGGGAATCTCCTCGGGTTTGAACATGGCGGGCTCCTCGTTGGAGGTTGGAGAGGGAACGTCGGGGAAGGTCAGTACGAGCCACAGCCCGCGGCCTGCATCCGCCGCAGGACCTCGACCAGCTGGAAGATCTGCCAGGCCTGCTGCATGGCCTCGTGGTGCACCGGGCTCTGCCCCGCCTGCTGCGCGCCGTGCGTGGAGGCGGGCTTGCGCGTGCTGTACGACGAGCTCATGTCCGCCTCGTTGTAGCGGGTGTTCAGCTTGCGGATGCCGTGCTTCTCCAGGTCCACGAGCTCGCCCTTCTGGGTGATGCCGTCGCCGTTGCGATCCTCCCAGATCTTCAGACCCGCCAGCTCCGAGCCCTTCACCTGCCCATCCCCGTTCTTGTCGAAGTAGTGGGCGAGCTTCTCGTAGCCGTTCTTGAACGTGTTCTTCCCGTTCAAGTCGACGTGGCCGAACAGCTCTTTGCCGCTGGTGATCTTCCCATCCCCGTCCACGTCCCACACCAGCATGCCGTCGCCACCGGTCTTCGAGTCCCAGGGCTTGGTCCACTCGTTCTGGTTCTGGTTGCCCCAGAAATACAGGGGCTTGTTCTTGTTGGTGCCGTCGCGCTTGAGCTCGCCCACCAGCATGCCGTTGCTGTCACGGAACTCGGCGCGCATGTTGCTGCCGAGCCCCAGGCCCATGTCGCCGCCACCCTTCTTCCAGGCCTTGTTGGACTGCAGCTTCTTGAGCTGCTCGGCGCTCAGCGACTTCACCAGCTTGCCGTCCTTGTCGAAGACCTTGGCGGTCACCCCCGCCCCCAGCGCGGGCGCGCCGTTACCCGGGCGCCGATTCAGGCTCTTGGTCGACCACTGGCGGTCCGAGGGGTTCAGGTCGAACCCCTTGACCGTGTTGCCCTCCAGCTTGCCATTGCCCTTGATGTTGCTGCCGGTGATGTCCGCCTTTCCGTTGCCGTTGAGGTCCAACACGATGGGCGACTGCTGCTTCGTCTTCGTTCCCGATTTGGTATCGAAGAACACGTCCCACATCTTCCCCTTCCCGTGCTGCTGCGGCTCCGTGGGGCAGGGCGGCGGTCTCGAGGGGCAGGGCGACGGCCGCTTGGTGCAGACCTGGGTGCTTTGGAAGGCGCTGAAGGACTGCAGCATGGAGATGGAGTTGAAGAGGCCGCCCAGCGTGTTGAGCGGGCGGTTGGAGGGGCACTTCTGGTAGGCGCCATTCAGCCCGCCCAGGGCCGAGGAGGAGAAGACGGCCGAGCTGAAGGAGAAGCTGGCGAAGCCGCCGCCTCGCGACGAGAAGCTGGCGGAGGCCTGGGACATCGCGAGCTGGAAGCTCTTTTGATTGATGAACATGGCGGAGTTCCTTTCCGTGAAAGGGATTGGATGTGGGGATTGTCGCTCGCGGGGCGCTGTAGGGCTTCAGCCCCGAATGCTGCCGAACCTGTGCTGCATCTGGAGCTCGTGCTCCTGCCGGTCCTCTTCCTCGGCGTCGGCCAGTGGCGGGTCGGGGAGTTCATCCACCACCGCCAGGAGGGGGCTCATGCCAATGGCCTCCAGGTACGAGCGCACGTGGTTCATGCAGTCGCCGATGATGTCGGGAGGTGGAATGACGGCGCCGGGGTGTTTCATGTAGCTGTCGAGCGCGGAGGAGAGCTCGCTGGCGAGCCGGGCCTGGAACGGAGCGTCGGGCCGCAGCGACACGAGCACCGCCGCCACCTGACGTTGGAGTTGCTGGAGCGCCTCGGTGGACGACTCCTGCCGGGTGGTGAGCTCCGTCAGCAAGCGCTCGCGCTCCTGCGCCAACGCCTCGGGGGCGGGCCGCAGGTGGGCCAGGACGAGCTTCACCTCATCGGGCACGTCATGGGGGATCTTCTTGGGCTGGGGCATTGTGGCTCCTCGGCTCATTCGGCGAGAGGCCGGCCCTGGCCCGACATCCCATCCTCAACCGTCTTGTTCGAGAATGGAGGGCCATCGCGCGGTCGCAATCCGCTGCCGAATCAGGTGAAGGGGTGACTCTGGCAGGGTCGGCATGCGAGGGAGCGGCGGCAAGCCAGCGCCTCAGACCCTGGAGTCGCAGACGAAAGTCCTACAGCGAGCGCGAGTCATGCCCTCGAGTTCAGCCCGCCTCCCGGGCGCGCTCTTCACGAACTTGTCCAACTGTTGGACAAGTTCGGCGAGACCGTGCCCGGAGGGCTCCCTCCTGCTCTCGCGCTGAGAACAGACCCCTGCGCGGACTTTTCTTTCGGATGGCTCAGGAGGCGTCCGCGCACAGCCGCAGGCCGACGCTCAGGTCGCGGAAGCCGGGCTCGGGTGTCTCGCGGTTGGGGGAGCGCCCGGTGCTGGCGCCGAAGTAGTAGCTGCCCCCGCGGGCCGCCGAGCGGCCGGGCTGGAAGATGGAGTCGGTCCACTCGAAGACGTTGCCCACCATGTCGTCCAGGCCGAAGGGGCTGCGCGACTCCGGGTGGCTGCCCACCTCGTCCGGGCCGAAGCTCGCCCCCACCTTGCCGTATGTCTCGTCGTAGTTGGCCTGGTGGGGCAGCAGCACGTCCCCGTGGGGGTACTCGCGCTCGTCCGCGCCCCGGGCGGCACGCTCCCACTCCAGCTCGTTGCACAGCCGCGCGCCGGGGACACGGCCCGTCTGGGCCAGCCACGCCGCGTAGGCCTTGGCGTCCGCGTAGTCGATGGCACCCACCGGCAGCCGCCGCCAGTCCTGCTCCACCCTGTTCGGCCGGGTGGTGTAGCGCAGGGGCTCCCCCTCGGGCGCCGCGTACGTCACCCCATTGGGATGGATGCTCAGGTGCCAGCGCCCATCCGCCAGCCGCTTCAACTCCACCTCGGCGTTCAACGAGGCCACCTTGGCGCCGTGCGGCGTGCGGCGGGTCCGCTCCTCGGGCGGCAGTGCCTCCAGCCAGCGCACGTATTCGCCATACGTCACCTCGGTGCGCGAGATGAGGTACGGCCCCGTCTCCACCTCGTGCAGCGGCGTCGTGTCGAAGAACTGGCGGATGTTCTCGTCCGCGGCGGTGCCGAAGAGGAAGGTGCCGCGCGGCACGTAGACGAAGCCCTCGGGGACGCTGGCCGTCTCGGGCAGGGCCACCTCCAGTGTGCGCTCGGGGCCGGGCTCGGCCCGCAGCACGTGGCGCACCGGCGCATACCCGGGCGCGCTCAGCTCCACCACCCAGGTGCCCCGCTCCAGCGACAGCCCTTCCACGGGAGTGGTGCCCGCCTGGCGCGCCGCGGTGAGCACCCGCCGCCCATCACTCGTGGGCTCGTAGCGCGCCAGCGTCACCGTGGCGCCGGCGGGCCGCGTCCGCACCTTCACGTGCAGCGGCGCCTCGAAGCGGGCCAGCCGCTCGCCCGGGGTGTCGTAGAGCCGCAGACGCTGCAGCAGCTCGTCTCGCTCGCCGGGGCGGAAGGTGCGCTCGGCGAGCCGGGCGCGCTCCGCGAGCACGTCGGCGAAGGCGCCGCGCATCTCCTCGCGGCCCGGGTCGAGCACCAGCGCCTTCTCCATCTCCTCGCTGGCCCGCGCGTAGGCCTGCTGCGTCCCGGTTTGAATCCTCAGGGCCTCGGCCCACCGGGGCCGGGCCTCGTCCAGCTTCCCCGCGTCGAAGAGGGCGAAGGCCTCCGTCCGGGCCGCTTCCAGGGCGCGGTTCCGCTCCCGGGCGTGCTCCAGGCGGGAGCGGGCCTCGCTCAACTGCGTGCGCACCTGGCCCTCCAGCTCGTACCAGGCGTGGAGGCGCAGGCCGGCGTACACCAGTGCGAGCGAGGCGACGAAGCCCGCGGCCAGCATGCGCGTGAGCAGCCTCCCCTGGCGCACGCCTCCGCGCGAGGCCTCGAGGAAGGAGGCCTCGCGCGGGGTGAGGCTCTCCGGAGCGAGGCCGCCGACCTCGGCGAGGCGCCGGGCGCCCCACAGCGCCTCGCGTGGGCGTCCCATCCGCTCCCACTCGGCGGAGGCGTGCTCCAGCCGGGCGTGGAGCTGACGGGCCTCGTTCGCCTCGGCCAGCCACTGGGCGAGCGTGGGCCAGCCGGTGAGCAGCGCCTCGTGGGCGATGTCGAAGGTGGTGCCCTCCTCGGTGCGGCGCACCATCACGAGCCGCGCGCGGATGAGCGCCTCCAGCGCGGCGCGCGAAGCCGGGTCCTGTCCCAGCAGCTCGGCCTCGGTGCGGCGGGCGCGGGTGCCGTCCACCGTGACGAGCCGCATGAGCAACTGCCGCGCCGCCCCCTGCTGGTCCGGCAGCAGTTGGGCGATGACGCCATCCGCGTACCGGGCGAGCGCGCCACTGACGCCGCCGAGGGCCTCCAGCGCCGCGGCGGGGATGATGCCGCGCTCGCTGTCCCTCGCCTCCCACAGCTCGGCGAGGGTGAACTGGAGCAGGGGCAGGCTGCCCTCGGCGCGCAGGGTGGACTCCACCAGCGTGTCGATGAGGGCCTCGGACTCGAAGTGCGCGCCCTTGGCCCGGGCGGGGCCCGTCACCACCTCGCGCACCTCGGCGCGGCCCAGGGGGCGCAGCAGGTAGAGGGCACGCGACAGGGCCTCGCCCAGGCCGGGCAGCGCGCCCAGGCGGGTGAGGAAGTCGCTGCGCGAGGTGGCCAGCAGCCGCACGCCCGTCACTCCCGAGGCGAGCTGTCCCAGCAGCTCCGCCATGAGCGCGGCCTCCGTGGGCTCGCTCAGGGTGACGAGCTCCTCCAACTGGTCCACGTGCAGCACCACGCCGCGGCGGACGCCCTCGCCGAGGGCGGAGCGCAGGGCGCGCACGAGGGTGGTGGGCTCGGCGCGGGCGAGCTGCTCGAGGCGGGCCTCCTCCTGCCCGACATGGGGCGCGAGCGCGGCGGCGAGGGTGGCCACGGGCCGGCGGCCGGGCACCATGCGCGCCACGCCCCAGGACAGGCCGTCCTCCAGCGCGCCCTCGCGCACGTGGGGCAGCACGCCCGCCAGACACAGCGAGGACTTGCCCACGCCCGAGTCGCCGGTGACGAGCACGAAGGCATTGGCGCGCAGCCGCTCCAGCACGGCGCGCACCTCCTGCCGGCGGCCGAAGAAGAGGGCGCGGTGCTCCTCCTGGAAGGCATTCAGGCCGCGGTAGGGGTTGCCCTCGGGGATGGGCGGAGCGGTGTCCCTGGCGCGCAGCTCCTCCAGCGCCTCCAACAGCGCATCGGCGGAGGCGAAGCGCTCGGTGGGCTCGCGGCGCAGGCAGCGGTCCACCGCCGCGGCGAAGCGCGGGTCCACCCCCGGAGCGGCCGAGAGCAGCGGACGCGCCTCCTGCTCCTGGAGCACGTGGGGCAGCTCCTTGAGGGGGACATGGCGGAAGGGGCCCTGGCCGGCGGCGAGCTCGTGGAGCAGGGCCCCCAGCGAGAAGAGATCCGAGCGGACCGAGGCCGGCTCTCCCCGCCAGGACTCGGGGGACATGAAGTAGGGCGTCCCCACCACGCTGCCGTGGGGGAGGGTGGGCAGCTCGAGATTCCCGGAGGACTCCGGTACCTCGGGCGCGGACGCGGGCGCGGACGTGGAATCCGGGGCGTCGCCCGGGGCCTCGGGAGGCGCGTCGAGCAGCTTGGCCAGGCCGAAGTCGAGCAGCTTCACCTCGCCGGACTCATCGAGGATGGCGTTGGCGGGCTTGATGTCGCGGTGCAGGACGTTGCGGCGGTGGGCGGCGGCGAGCCCGCGCGCCAGGCCGATGCCGATGTCCAGCACGCGCTGCCAGGGCTGGGGCCTGGGGAGCCGGTCCAGGCTGGTGCCGCGGATGTACTCGGAGACGAGGTAGGGCAGGTCCTCGAACTGGCCGGCGCGGTAGAGGGTGGCGACGTTGGGGTGCTGGAGGCGGGCGGCGGCGCGGGCCTCGACGAGGAAGCGCGAGAGTGTCTCGTCATCGAGCGCGGGGATGAACTTCACCGCCACGGTGCGCTCGAGCAACGTGTCATGGGCGAGGTAGACGTGCCCGGTGCGGCCCCGCCCGAGGGGACGCAGCAGGCGGTACTCGTCGAACTCGCGCGGCGGCTGCCAGGCGGCGCCGGGAGCCGGGTCCTGGGGCGGCGGGAGCGGAGGGCTCACCGCGAGCGGGGCTTGCTGCCCGTCTTCTGCAGGAGGGCGCGAATCTTGTCGGCCACCGTGTCGGGGAGGGCGGGCTTGGAGACGAACTCGTCACAGCCCACCTCCTTCGCCTTCTCCGAGTGCGTGGCGAGGACATGGCCGGTGAGCGCCATCACGGGGATGTGGCGGGTGCGCGCGTCCTGCTTGAGCTGGCGGGTGGCTTCCCAGCCGCTGACCACGGGCAGCGACAAGTCCATCAGGATGACGTCCGGATGGTTCTGCTGGGCGAGCTGGAGCGCTTCCTGTCCATCCCGGGCGGTCTGGACCTGGTAGCCGAGGAACTCGAGGTACTCGGCGTACATCTCCCGGGCGTCGTCGTAGTCATCCACGACGAGCACCTTGCAATCACCCGGTTGGTGCTCCGAGGGGGCTTCGGGGGCTTCGGTCGGGGGCAGCTTTCGAGCGGAATCCATTGGACCTGGGGGGGCTTGCCACATTGTGGACCCAACACCGGGAAGGGGCAATCCCCACACACTTCGAGTGTTGGATGAAACAGTCCGACGTCCGGGGGGCTGGACGGGAGCCTTGCCAGGCGGAAAATGGGGACTGACCGATTGGAAAGTGCAACGAGGTTCCCCATGGCCGACGCAATGGTGTCCACGACGTCCCTGCGCCCCAGCTTCTATTCTCCCATTCCCGAGTCCGCGCGGGAGGATCTGCTGCAGGCGTACCGGCAGTTCCTCGAGCGCCGCAACGGCGACATGAACTTCGAGCGGGGCTTCTCGCTGCGGGAGGACTGGCTGCGCGAGGCGGCGAGCTGGGACAGCCCGTACCAGGGGAAGGTGGATGGTGGCGCCTTCAACCGGGCCTACGCGAGCTTCGATGCGGTGAAGGAGCTGTCCCTCCAGGAGGTGGCGCTGCTGACGTTCGTGAAGGCGAACGCGGGCGAGGCCTACGGGGTGGAGGTGGTGGGGAAGGCGCGGCAGAAGCGCTACGACATGACGAAGCTCTTCTTCCAGATAGAGAAGCTGCTGGGCTTCGAGGAGACGTACCACACGCGCATCCTCATCGGCGCCACGCAGCACTTCGGCGTCAAGGTGGAGGGGGCGTGGAAGCCGCCGCTGCGGCTGCGGCTGCTCATCGGCACGCTGGCCCACGCGCCGGGCCTCTTCTTCCATCCCATCCTGCTGGCCTCGGAGATCGCCGGCGTCTTCTCCTTCAACTGGATGCTGCAGCGGGTGGGGGAGATCTTCCGGGACCAGCCCGCGGTGCGCGAGTCCATGGAGCAGCGGCTGATTGAAATCCTGGTGGACGAGGTGGGCCACGTGGCCTTCAACCGCATGGCGGTGGGGCCCACGGGCCTGGATGTGGCGCGCCGCCTGGCGGTGGGCGTGCTGGAGGGCGTGTCCGGTACCACGCCGGAGTACAAGGCGCTCGGGTTGAACGAGGACGTGATGGGCAAGCTGGCGGGCTTCGACCTGCACCAGCTGCCCGAGGAAGTGCTGCGCCGCGCCTACTTCGTCTGACGGCGGGAGGAGGCGGGACGCGGAGGGCTCTCGGGCCCGGGGCTGGCCTGGGTGAAGAGGTAGCGCTCGATGATGCGCACCACCTCACCCAGCCGGCGCTCGCGCCACTCCGCGTCGTTCACCCCCGGCCAGCCCTCCAGGGGCAGCAGGGCGAAGGTGGTGAGCAGCAGCGTGCCGACGTGCGCC
This sequence comes from Archangium violaceum Cb vi76, assembly GCF_000733295.1. Taxonomy (GTDB): domain Bacteria; phylum Myxococcota; class Myxococcia; order Myxococcales; family Myxococcaceae; genus Archangium; species Archangium violaceum. Next base: position 21,641 of record NZ_JPMI01000003.1, read on the forward strand.
ACCGCGGCCTCGGCATCCAGCTCCTGGCGGATGTGGCCCTCCTGCTGGCCCTGGCGCAGCGTGTCCGCCATGAGGCGCAGCCACGGCTCCACGCCCTGGCTCAGCCGGGAGACCTGTGTGCGGTCCCCATCCAACAGCTCGCGCAGGATGACGCGCGCGGCGTGGGGATCCGTGTCGAAGAACTGGCGGATCTGCGTCATGGCCCGCTCCAGCCGCTCCTCGCCCTTGCCGGAGAAGGCGCCGAGCAGCAGCAGGAGGTGGCGGTTGGAGTGCTCGATGAGCGAGGCGACGACGGCCTCGTGGAGGGCCTCGCGGGAGGGGTAGTGGTAGAGGAGGGCCTGCTTGCTGATGCCCACGGCCCGGGCCACGTCGTTGACGGAGATGGCGCCGAAGCCGCGCCAGGCGATGAGGCGGGTGGCCTCCTGGAGGATGCGCTCGCGCGGCTCGGGGGAAGGGGCCTTCCTGGCCGCGCGAGGCCCGCGCGTCTTCACGTCTCCTGCTCCGGTGGTGTCTTTGCGCCGCATGGCTCGGGCGTGGGAAGTACCTCAGGGCGCGGCGGGAGCGGAAGTCCGTTGCTCGCTATTGTAGATCGAGTTGCCGGTCCCAGATGTACAGCCGCTGGAGTACGGCCCCCGGGCGTACGGCGGAGATGCGGTCGAACTCCGCGGTATCCAGTGTGGCGAGATGCTCGCGCCAGGCGGAGGAGTCCATCACCACTTCCGGGTGATTGAGGTGGTTTCTATCCGCGAAGGGAAGGATACGGGGAAACTGTCGCATGATGGCCTCGATACAATCCTCTCTCGTCGCCCGGGCCATGCGCTCCGAGGCCACGGCGAAACGGGAACGGACTGAGGCTCCTCCCTCGGGGCACCAGGTATTCATGGCCCAGCCGCAGGCGTCTGTCATGAGCTCTTCCAGGGTCATGAACCTGTTCAGCGATTGATGGAGGTATCGCCCGTGTTGGAGTGAATCCCAGAAGCGAAGCACGGCCTGCAGGCGCAGCGCTGTGCGTTCAGCGCTCTCTGGCGCATTGCCAGAAAGCGCGAAGTACAGTGCTCCCCACGCGGTTTCACGAAAAGTAACCTCGTACAGTTGGCTGAGGTGGCGATGGTTCTTCTTGTCCACGTCGTACAAGCTCATCATTACCTCCGAGACCATGTACAACCGCCAGGCTGGGAGATGGTCTTGGAAGTCGACGACGTTGTGGGTGAACACCAGTTCTCCAGGGGCGACCGTCCGTAGTTCACGTGGCTGGGGGAGGGTCTGGCTGAGTTGATACTGTTTTGCGCAGCGGCGCCCTTCCGCTTTGGCTTTGCTGTTGATGGCGATGTAGGGGCCGTGCAGGAATGATGGCAGTTGGAGGGTGGTGCTTTGGAGCGGTTCCATGGAGTGGGCGTTCTCGGTTCAAACGGAGCGTAGCGGTTGCACAGCCAGGCAAGTCACATGCCCGATGCCTTGGGCAGACGTGCGGGGCTCGCGGAGGGAGAGGGCTTCGAGGAGAACGGGAGGACCTTTCCTCCCGGTTGCGCGGTACCACGGTCGCTGGACGTCGCAGTGGAGATGACGATCATCGCCACTTCGCCTATGATATCGATCGCCGTCCCAACGGTACTGCTGAGCGTGGCGACACGTTCTCGTCTGTCAATCATGCCCTCGGCTGCCTGGGCTACCCAGCCGCCGTACTGTTTCAGTTCTTGCTCGGAAATCTCTACCCATTGGCCTGCCTGATACGCAGCGGCGTTCGAGTCGAAGCGTTCCTTGCTATGGGTCCAACGATACTGGGTGACCCCAGGTGTCGTGGTGCACCACTCCAGACGCCAGATGTACTGCCCCTGCGCGAAATGGATCAGAATCTCGCCTTCGAATGTCTTCCCGCCCGAGAATCTACGTGCGGGCGTCATGATGGTTCGGTTCAGTGCGAGCAGATAGGTCTGGATTTTTTGGATGCCATCCTGAAGCCCCTTTTCGTTATGGGGCTTTACTTCGAAGATTGTTGATGTGCCGGCGTCTGTGATGTCCGGGCGCATTGCGAGTTCTTCTTCAGACAGGAGCGACCAATCTCCGAGGTTCTGTTCGGACAGGATTCGTTTGACGGTGTCCTTGTTGTAATAGACTCTGTTTGTCGGATGTCTCGTGCGATAGATGTACGCGATGAGCCGGTGCGAGGCATTGCCGAGGAAGAGCTCCCATGGCACCTGGGAGTCCGGTTTCCGGCCGGGAACCTTGTAACCCTGGAGGGCCTGGGTGGAGGGGTTCTCGCAGACAGACGGGCGGTTGCGCGGGGCCGTGCCGACCGCTGGGGCTTGGGGGGCCGGGGGCTCCGCGGAGGCGAGTCCCACCCACGCGGTCGCCAGTATCAGTCCCATCAGACGGGCGAGGCCCCTGGTGCGTGAGGCGCGCACAGTCAGGGGGCCTTGGCGAGCAGCACGCCGGGCAGGAGCGAGCGGGCCGAGGGGGCGTCGGGGTCGCGCTCGAGCCAGGGGGGAACGGGGAGGCCCTTGGAGCGGAGGAAGGTGGGGTTGAAGAGCTTGCTGGCGTAGCGGTTGCCGGAGTCGCACAGCACGGTGACGAGGGTGTGTCCGGGCCCGAGCTTCCGGGCGAGGCGGATGGCCCCGGCGACGTTGATGGCACTGGAGGCGCCGAGACAGAGGCCCTCGTGCTCGAGCAGCTCGAAGAGGACGGGGAGGGCCTCCTCGTCGGGAATCTGGAAGGGCTCGTCGATGGGAGCGCCCTGGAGGTTGGCGGTGATGCGGCCCTGGCCGATGCCCTCGGAGATGGAGGAGCCCTCGGACTTGAGCTCGCCGTGGGCGTAATGGTGGTAGAGGGCGGCGCCCATGGGGTCGGCGAGGCCGATGACGATGTGGGGGTTGCGCTCCTTGAGGGCCATGCCGACACCGGCGAGGGTGCCGCCGGAGCCGACGGCGCAGATGAAGCCGTCGAGGCGGCCGCCGGTCTGGCGCCAGATTTCGGGGCCGGTGGTGTCGAGGTGGGCCTGGCGGTTGGCGACGTTGTCGAACTGGTTGGCCCAGATGGCGCCGTGGGGCTCGCGGGCGTCGAGGGCCTCGGCGAGGCGGCCGGAGACCTTCACGTAGTTGTTGGGGTCCTTGTAGGGGACGGCGGGGACCTCGAGGAGCTCGGCCCCGACGAGGCGGAGCATGTCCTTCTTCTCCTGGCTCTGGGTGTCGGGGATGACGATGACGGTGCGGTAGCCGAGGGCATTGCCGACGAGGGCGAGGCCGATGCCGGTGTTGCCGGCGGTGCCCTCGACGATGACGCCGCCGGGGCGGAGGCGGCCGCGGGAGATGGCGTCACGGATGATGAAGAGGGCGGCGCGGTCCTTGACGGACTGGCCGGGGTTGAGGAACTCGGCCTTGCCGAGGATGGTGCAGCCCGTGAGCTCGGAAGCGCGCCGGAGCTTGATGAGGGGCGTGTTGCCGATGGCCGCGATGACGTCTTGATGGAAGTGCATGGAGCTCCTTCAACGGCCGTCATTGTACGTCGAGTTCCCTGTCCCACCCATACAGGCGTCCGAGCACGGCACTCGGGCGTACACCGGAGATGCGGTCGAATTCCGCGGCATCCAGCGTGGCGAGGTGCTCGCGTCAGGCGGTGGAGTCCATCACCACTTCCGGATGATTGAGCGAGTCTCAACCGATATTAGAAGTTGGTTTTGCGCTCCGTTCTTCGGATCTTTTTTCGCCCCTCACCCTGCTCGATGGCTGCTAACCGCTCTTGTATTGATTTCTGTAGCTTGACGTTGTCGAGCATGAAAACGGAAACGGCCAAGACCTTGCTCTCCCGAGAGAGAGAGTCGTCAAATTGGGTGTTGATACGTACGCGTACTGCCAAGCCACATTCGTCCCCTACTCTGAAGTCGTAGCCTCTGAGCTTACTGGCAACAGAGAGCATCATCGGAAAACAATTCATCTCCGGTCTGGAGTCGAATGCTTCGAGCGAGAACATCCCCCCTCCGAGACTGGCGAGTTCTCCCATGGAATCATATGAATATCCCATGCCGACATAATGACCCAATTCCGACTCCGAATACGCCGTCGGATATCCATACTTCATGATCAAGGTATCTCTCAACTTGGCCGCACTGGGCGCATTGCTTATTGGCTTGGTTGAGATGAACTTGCTGTCATCGTGATGAATGTAAGATCTGTTCAAATACACGCCCACGATGTACTCCTTCCCTGGGAGGCCACCTACAAAGAGATGTATGTTTTCATGGACTGAATCCCAGCACACCCTGGTGGGCTTTTTCCGAAAACGTTCCCAAATCTCGCCGTTCCGACACCCCTTTCGGCTGGGAAGTTCATAATCACCATCTTGGGCAACAACGGCGCCAATGACAAACTTGCCTTTGATTCCCGCCGAAAAGGCACCAAAGGTCATTTTTTGGTAGAGCAGGTTCTTGTTGTATTTTCTCAGCCGGTGCATCGCATTCTTGAAGGGCATGCCTACGCGGATGCCAGCCACATCCGGAACAACCATGCCTTGGGCGCGGAGCGGGAAATTGCCCAGGATTAATTCACTCTCTTTTTGTCCTGACTCTTCTTTCTGTTGAGCATCTGCCGGCTCCTCTTGCGCGGTTGCTGGTGCTGACCAAAGAAACATCGCCAAATAGCTTGAAAAGACAAGTATGGATTTGATTTTCATCGAGTGCTTCTTTCTCTAGGTGCTTGCCTTGTGGGGGGGGGCTGGGTGGAGAGTGCGTGATGGGATTGAAGGGCGAATCTATTGATGTCCGAGTTGATGGATGTCAGGTGCTGCTAGACTCTTGAGCGCGAGGCCCAGGTTTTTTTGTGTCTCTGCCCATTCATGAGGCTGAGCCTCTTGTGTATAGATCGTCAGTGCCGTGCGATGTGCGTCTACCGCCCGCATCAGGTTCGTTCGACCAGTTGGCCCTCCTTCCAATCTGCCAAGTGCTTGAAGTGCAACGCCCATGCTATTATGCGCCTTGGCCCTCAACAGTGGATGGCTTGTCCTTGTGAGTGCCTTCAGTGCATCTTGATGTGTATCAACAGCCTCTCGCAGTAACTCGACTCCATCATCACCTCCCTCAATCTCGCCAAGTGCCGTCAATCCCTGGGCTAGATCAATGGTCACGGTTGCCCACTGGTTCGGGGTGATCTCTCGGGTGTAGACGGTTAAGGCAGCACGGTAGGCATCAACGGCTTCTTCCAGCCGTATTTGTCCATCTTCTCCTCTGTCTATGTGGCCCGTTTCCTGCAGGACTTTGCCGAGATTGTGCTGAACGTCAGCCCAGCGCCAGGGTGACTCTTCTTGCTTGATTGAGTCTAATACCTCCTGGAGCGCCCCCACTGCGGCCTCCAGCATCCTTCTGCCGTCTCGGCTTCCGGTTCTTACCCCTAGGTCCATGAGTGCCACGCCCATATTGCGCCGGATTTTCGTCCAATCTTTTGGGGATGTCTCCAGTGAGATGACGCTGAGTGCTACTTGATATGCCTTCACTGCTTCATTCAACATCGACCGCTGCTCGTCGACGTGTTTTGAGGTAAGTGCCGCATGGTGATATATTTCACCTATGCTGTTTTGCGTCTTCGCGAAGTGGTGTGTTGAGGATTTCCTCCCAAACAAATCCAGAGCCGAACGGTACGCGTCAATCGCGCTTTCGAGGGTCTTTCTTCGTTTTGTTTCCTCCGGTTGCCTTCTTCCCAAGGTTCCAAGAGCACATCCCAGATTGAACTGGGCCTCGGCTAATTCCGCATGCATTGCCTCACTCGTCGTGTAAATGCGTATTGCAGACTGGATTAGGTCGACCGCCTCGCGCAGTCGTATCATCCCCTCTGCTGCATTCTCAGTGTCTCCCAGATTTCTTAGGGCGATGCCCAGTTTGCTTTGTGTCCAGGCGTGCTCTTGTGTGAAGTTTTTCTGAGGCGAATACACTTGTAGTGCCTCTCGATGTGCTGTCACCGCATCTTTGAACCATTGCCTGCTGTCTTCTTCCATGTGCTCAGCGCAGATCTCTCCTAGCGAGACCAGCGCATTACCTAAGTTGTTTTGAGTCCTGGCCCATTGCTGTGGAGATGCACTCTTTGTGTATACGTTCAGCGACTCTCGGAACGCATCTATTGATTCTTCTGTCAGTTTCCGCCTAACGCTTTCTTCTGTCTCTTCCTCGCCAAGGGCTTTTGATGCAAGCCCCAGTTCATTTTGTATCCTTGCCCATTCGTAGGGGGTAGAACGACGCGTATAGACCTCCAGAGCGGCACGAAATGCAAGTATAGCATTTGCAATGTGCTGCTTCCGAGCATCGCCGTTCGCCCGTTCTCCCAGGGCTTTGTTCGTCGCCCCAATCCTCCCCATCAACTCAGCCCAGATTGTTGGATTCTCGTCCCGCCGCGCGTGGTTCAATCCTTCCTCATATGCAACCAAGGCGCGCTCAAGCTCATTGCTCCCCAGTAGTGCGTCCCCCTTGACGACGCGGCTCTTTGCCAACGCTTCTCTTCTCCTCATTCCTTCCGGTTTGTCTATTTCGCGTTGCGCGGCCCGGTCCGCGTAGTCTGCGGCCTTCTTCCAGTCCCCTCTTGCCAATGCTGCCTGTGCAACCCTTCTCTCTTGGTTCTTGCGCTGTTCCGCTTTTTTCTCCCATTGTTCAATGCTCTTCTTGAGCTTGTCCGGGACAACCCTGTCTGTCGCCGTTGGCTTTCCCTCCCAATCAAGTGTCCCGAGTCCTCCGCGTTCAACCATGTGCTCGATGTACTCGTCGTCTTCAAATTTCGGCGAATTCTCAGGAAGAAGTAGGATTTCTATGATTTCTTTGTCTAGGTCGGAAGGGATTCGTTCCTTCCCATTTATGGGTTTCCATATACGGTAGCCTTTAAGGGTTGCGGAGATCGTGATTGGGTCTCCCGCCTTCAGTTCCGGCGGAAGACGTAGCGTGAAATCTCCCACCTTGCGATTCGTGACGCAAGGATTTCCCTCTCCGACGAGCCTCACTTCGACAGGAAGCATGGGCGGTTGTGGTATTCCTCTCTTATTGAGTATTAATACCTGCCCTTTTAGCTGTCGTAGTTCCGCTTCTGCTTCCTTGGGCCATATGGCCCACAGTGCCATCATTAGTGCAATTCTGCTTGGCGTTTTCATTGTTCTTTAGACAGCCTCTCGGTGCTGCTCGTGGTGAGTTGATTGAGAATGTTCGGCAGATGTCCCGCCCCATGGATGTGCGCGATGGGTTGGTGGGAGGCGTTGCTCAAGAAGAACTCCCAAGGCCTCTGGGCGTCCGACTTGCGGCACCTTGTGCCCTTGGCGGGTTTGGGCCGTCAGAGTCCGCCAGCCCCTCCAATGGGAGAGACTCCTGGCGCTTAGGCGTCGCATTCTACGCTCCCGTTCAATCGCGTCTGGGTGGAAGTGCATCAAGAGCTCGCCGCCAGAACGCTAATGCCCGTGCCCTCATGGGTTCAAGGTACCCATGTGCTGGAATCAGAGGGGAACTCGCTCCCGAAGTGCCTCCAGCACGTTCCGGCTCTGGTGCGCCAGGGTCCGGAAATCCTCGCCGAGCGCCCCGCAGTCGATGACTCGGGTCCAGAAGTCCTGGGCGTGGCGGGCTGCGTCCGCCCAGACATCCAGCGTATCCGCGCTCGGTGGCGCGGGCTCGAACGGGCGAGCGACGACGGTCGTACCCGAGGGGGCGAACAACATCGGGAGCATGTCGTACGCAGGGGCGAGGCGCAGCGTGCCGTCTTCCTGCTCCAGGAAGCTCACGTTGCCGAAGTGGCGGTCCGTGTTGCCGATGAGCTGTCCGAAGACATCGAGCCAACGGATGCGCCGCGCGTCCTCGGCTCCAATGAGCTTCTTCTCCAGCAGCTTCGGCGTGACGCGTGTCCAGGATGCGCCACGGCCGGAGTCGCCGATGTACTCGTGGTCCAGGGCCTCGAGCGATACCACTCCGCGTCTGCCTCTTGCTCCAACCCTGTCGAAGCGCTCGGCCTCCAGGAACCGGAAGCCACGCTCGTCGAACCACTGTGTCCTGGCCGCGTCGAGCCCGGCCTCGTGGACGACTTCGAGCGCGAGGCTTTCGCAGATGAGCAGCTCCCTCCACCTGCGAGCGACCGCGCCCGCATCATCGCTCACGAACTTGATCAGGACGTGCCGGCCTTCCGAGTACGTCAGGAACTTGGGGTGTTCCCCTCCGGCGGAGGAGCCCGGCTGCTCCAGGGCCGAGCGGCGAGCGAGGTCCGGGTAATCCCTGCGAGCAGTGGGGGCGAGTGTGCTCGCGAGCCATCGGTTCAGGGACTCGTCACCGAGGATGAGATTGCCGACGCAATCCTCGCCGCGGCGTGCCAGCGCGATGAGGCGATGGTCATCGGTCCAATCACCCAATCGGGATGGCAGCTCCAACTCGGGGTATTGCGCGCTGAACGTCCGTCCGACATACCCCTGAGGGCTCATGTCGGAGGCGAAGGGAGGCAGCCCCTCGAACAGCGTCCCCGTTCCCCCTGGAACGCTGAGCCAGTGTCGTCCCCCTTCGAGGAGGTGCAGGGCTCCGAACGGCTCGACCTTCCCCGCCTCACTGACCCGATAGAGGGGGAGTCTTGTTCCAAGCCCTGGAAGCGCGCGCGTCCGCGCATATCGGGTCGCGCGTGCCTGCCCCATCCGGCACACGCGGTCGCCCGCGGCCTCGATCAGCCGGGATACGGTCGGCTGGGACACGCCCAACTCCCGAGCCAGGTCCTTCGCTTGTGCCTCGCCCAACCGAGCGAGCGCCCCAAGCATCCGTTCGAGGGCATCCATGAATAGAAAGATGAATAGAAAATCAGAGATACACGGGCCGTAACCACCTGAAATCTAAGGGTTGATACGTTCAGATGCAATGAAGCGTGAATAGAAAAGGGCCTGAATCACCCCGAAGGGGACTCAGGCCCTCTGTGCTCCCGGGAGGTGGCTCCCGGCGGTACCTATGCCCGCGCGGACTTCTTCAGCTCCTCGACCTCGACCTTGAGGAGCCAGTCATCCCGGAAGTCGGTGGCGGCGTTGGAGATCTGCTCCAGGCGCGCGAGGTGGATGCTCTTCGACTCGCGCATGGTGCGCACCTCGCGGTAGAGCGCCGCCAGCGACGGGTGCAGTGCCGTGGCCTTCTTCTCGCGGGCCTTGGCCTCGCCCTCGCCCTCGGCGAAGGCGTTGAGCTCGCCGAACCAGCGGTCCCACGTGCCCGGGTCCGCCGGCCCACCGGCCACCGAGGGCAGGCCCGTGCTCAGGAACAGCATCGCCACGCTGGGCAGCTCCACCGGGCGGCCATCCAGCTCGCCGCGCAGGCTGAGCACCTCCCCCCCGCCCACCGCGAAGCCTCGCAGCTTCAGTCCGCTGGCCAGCTCCAGCTTGAAGGGCCCCTTGTCCGGCAGCGTCCCCTCGCCGAATGCCACCAGCGCCAGGCCCGGCCACGGCTTGCTCCCGTTCTTCCCCTCGCGCGACACCATCACCGGGCCCTCCAGCCGCACCAGCGCGCTGTTCAGGCCCTCGGCCACCGGACGCACCCCGGGCAGCGCCTCCACCACGCGCGCCGTGATTTCCCGTCCATCGGCCAGCACCAGGTGGTTCACCGTGCGTGCCTGGATGGCCTCGTTCAGCCCGTAGTCCCCGCCGCGCTTCCAGGCGAGCGTCGCCTCGAACCCGCTCAGCACCTCGAACAGGTGCTCGAAGTCCCGCGCCACGAAGAGCTGCGGTTGCATGCGGGTGATGTCGTACTCGGTGTCCGCGCACGCCACGCTCAGCGGTACCTTCTTCACCGCGTCCGTGAGGCAGTGCTTCGCCTCGCCGATGCTCGACAGCAGGCCGGCGCCGTAGATGCGCGGACGCTCCAGGTCGCCGATCATCCCGTACTCGGCCGTCCACCAGTAGAGCCGCGAGGCGCGGGTGCTCTCGCTCACGTAGCGCCGGCTCTGGTTGGCGGCTTCCAGGCGATCCTGGGCGTGTTGAATCTCCTCCGGCGTCGCGCTGGGGTCCTCCTTCACCACGCTCAGGTTGCGGATGGCCTGGAAGACGGCCTCGTCCTCCACCGTGGCGATGGCCTTGAAGCCCACCAGCCCGCAGCGCTTGAGGTACTCGGAATAGCGCGCGTTGGCGATGATGGGCGCGTGGCCCGCGCTCTCGTGGACGATGTCCGGCGCCGGCGTGTACTGGATGTGCTCGTGGGTGCGGATGTCCGCGGCGATCGCCAGCACGCCCAGGGCCTGCAACTCGGTGAACACCGCGGGCGGGATGAAGCCGCGCACGCTCACCGCCGCCCAGCCCAGTTTGGACAGCTTCTCGTTCATCTCATCCAGGCTGGGGATGCGCTCCAGGCCGATACCGGTGGCCTCCAGGCCCTCCAGGTAGACGGAGTGGGCCTTGTCGGACAGGTGGCTGCGCAGCTGACCGAGGATGTGCCGCCACACCGCCTGGTCCCTCGGCGTATAGGCGTCGTAGTCCTGACTCACCACGTAGCGCCGCAGATGCGCGGGCAACCGGGCAATGGTCCGTTCAGTGGGCGTCATGGGGGCTCCTCCGTGGTGAAAATCTACGCACGAGGGGCCTCGACGGAAATCCGATAAAAACCGACGTCTTATTCGATTTTCCGCCGTTTTGACGCGAGGCGCTGACGCAGCCCGCCAAGGACGATCCGCGCCGCCTCGGAGCCAGGGCCGCCCGAGGGACGGAGTGTCACCACCTCGACGAATTGGGGCTGCTCCTCGCGCAGGGGCCAGACGGAGAGGTCCTCCGGGAAGGAGCGCAGCAGCCGCAGGTCGGGGGCGATGGCGCACGCGTGGTAGGCGCGCAGCAAGTCGAAGAGGTGCAGGAAGCTCTGCACGCGCGACACCTCGCGCACGGTGACCTCATGGGCGGCGAAGCGCGCGCTGTTGGCGCTGCCGTACGGGTCCTCGCGCTGCCAGTCCACGAAGGGCTGGCCCTCCAGGTCTCGCACGTGGAGGGTGCGGCGTGCGCCGTGGCGTGAGGACAGCTCGCTGCCGGGGCCGGCGAGCACGACGAAGGGCAGGTTCAGCAGGGGCTCGGCCTCGACGCCGCGGTGCGGGGGCAGCGGGGTGAAGTCCACGGCGAGGTCCAACTGGCGCGTCTGCACCTGGCGCACGAGCTCGAAGGTGCCGCCGAAGCTGACCTCCAGCTTGATGCCGGCCCGGGCCACGTCTCCGGCGATGCCGGCGAGCAGGAAGTTGGAGAGCGTGGGGTTGAGGCCCAGGCGCAGGCTGGCCTCGGCGCTGGCCAGGTCCCTCAGGCGCTTGAGGTCCAACTGGTGGAGGGGCGTCTGGGTGCCCTCGTAGAGCTTCTCACCGCGGGCGGTGAGGTGGAGGCGGCGGCCGGGGCCCCGTTCCAACAGGAGTTGACCGTCGGCGAGCGTCTCCTCGAGGGCGCGGATGTGCTCGCTGACGACGGAGCGGGCCACGCCCAGGTGCTCGGCGGCGCCTTCGATGCTGCCGGACTCGACGGCGGCCGCGAAGGACTCGAGCCAGACGAGGTGCCGGGGGAGCTTGCGCGGGGGCATCTCACCTACCCCAGAGAATGCCCAGCCTGAACTCCAGGGCATCGAAGGGCTCGGCACGAATCAAGGCATCCTCCGCGGATGAGGCGAGCAGCGTGTCCATGTCTGGAACCTGTCGCCCGGGTCCGACACTTCTTCCCATGCACCGTGCCGGGCGTCGAGTGTCGGGCCGCCTCATCGTTCACTCGTCACCCGGGGAGGACGCCGGGGGGGCCTGCCACCGCGCCCGGGTGTCCCTATATTGGATGCCACCGTGGCCACCCATCCGGACAACCTGCGAGCGCGGCTGGAGGAGCGCGCGGATCTTCTCGAAGCCACCCGTCTGCGCTACCGCGCGCTGCACAAGCTGCTGCGGGCCTTCTTCTGGAAGGACCGGGTGCGGACGAACCTGGAGCTGCTGCGCGAGGTGGCGCTGGCCCAGCCCCAGGTGGACGCCACGCTGGACTCGGTGGCCCGTCGCGCGGAGGCGGAGGGCTGGCCGGCGGGCTCGGCGCCGATGAAGCTGCTGGCCGAGGTGTACCGGTTGCGCGAGGCCATCGCGTGGGCGGTGGAGCGGCGGCTCATCGCGAAGAAGAAGCCGGAGCTGCTCGGCGAGGCGCTGCTGAAGCTGGAGGAGGAGGTGTTGGACGCGGGGCCGCTGCTGGGGCGGCGGTTGTGGGCCCAGGCGGTGGAGATATTGCCGCGCAACCTCACGGAGCTGCGGGCCGCCTGCGCGGCGGCGGAGGTCCTCGAGCGCGTCTTCAAACGTCCGGTCCCCGAGGGGGCACTGCCCTTCGACGCGGCGGAGGTGGACGAGCTCCGGCGGGCGTTGCCCCTGGCGGACGAGGCGCTGGCGGCGCTGTGGGCGCGGTTGGATCGCTTCGACGGCACGGGCCGGGTGAGGGCCTTCCTGGAGAAGGGGATGAAGCGGGCGCCGGTGCACCCTCCGCGCAGCGGACCGGAGCTGTTGCAGCACGCGGCCTTCTGGCAGGACCTGGCGCGAGCGCGGCTGAAGGCGCTGCTGGAGTCGCGGCTGTCGCCCGTGGTGCCGCGGGAGGAGGAGTGGCCGGAGCTGCTCGGCTGGCTGGTGGAGCGGGAGGGCCCGGCGCGGGCGCGGCTGGCGGCCTCGGAGGTGCTGAGCGAGGGACGGGCGGGGCTGCTGGAGGTGGCGGCGGAGCTGTCGGCGTTGTCCCGGGCGCGTCCGGTGGGGCCATGGAACGAGGAGGCCGCGTGGGTGCGGCTGTGGACGGCGGCGCAGCGGGCGAGGTCCGAGACGGGCCCGGACGCGGAGCGGCTGCGCGAGTCGCTGCGCCTCTTCATCCGGCTGCGAGGGCAGGGGCAGATGCCGGCGCGGCTCTTCTCCCCGGAGCGGAACACCCTCGTCCGGCCGGGGAGCGGACAGGCGGGGAGCGAACCGGAGGATCTGCCGGGGCTGGTGCAGCGGGCGAGGGAAGCAGCCGGGCGGCCTCGGGAGGGGAGGGTGTCAGGGTAGGGCTTTAACCTGGACGCACCCGTGTACGGATGGGAGAAAGGCCTCCCGTGCGGCTGCTGGCACTCCACGTTCAGGACTTCCGAAACCTTGGCCAGGTGACCCTGGCGCCGAGTGCGCACGCGTCCATCGCGGTGGGGCAGAACGGCCAGGGGAAGACGAATCTGCTGGAGGCGCTCTACTTCCTGGCGACGCTCAAGCCCTTGCGAGCGGGGCGGCTGTCGGAGCTGGTGAGGTGGGGAACCTCGTCGGCGCGGGTGACGGGCCGTTTCCTGCTCAAGGGAGCGGAGCGGGAGATTTCGGTCGAGGTGGCGGGAGGGGTGCGGCAGGCCTTCGTGGACGGGAAGAAGGCGGCGAGCCTGGAGGAGTACTTCGGGGGCGTGTCGGTGGTGGCCTTCACGCCGGACGACCTGGAGGTGGTGAAGGGAGGGCCGGAGTCGCGCAGGGCCTTCCTGGACCGGGCGGTGTTCAACCGTTTCCCGGCGTTCCTGAGGGAGAGCCGCGAGTACGCGCGGGCGCTGAAGAATCGCAACCGGCTGTTGAAGTCGGGCCCGGTGGATGCGGCGTACCTGGAAGCCTACGACGAGACGTTGGCGAAGACGGGAGCGCGAGTGTACGCGCGGCGGCGGGCGCTGATGGCGGAGCTGGCGCCGAGGGCGCAGGCGACGTTCGCCTCCATCGGGCGGACGCCGGAGCCGGCGGCGTACAAGTACCACCCGGCGCACCTGGGAGACGTGGACTTCGCGAGTGCGGACGAGGCGGCGTTGGCGGTGGCGCTGAAGGAGGCGCTGGCGGCGCGGTCGCGGAGGGACCTGGACCGGGGCTTCACGTCGGTGGGGCCGCACGCGGACGACGTGACGGTGACGCTGGGGGCGAGGAGCGCGCGGGCGTACGCGAGCCAGGGTCAGCAGCGGGCGCTGGTGTTGGGGTGGAAGATCGCGGAGATCGAGAACCTGGAAGCGGCGATGGGGTTCCTGCCGTTGCTGCTGTTGGACGACGTGTCGAGCGAGCTGGACCCGGAGCGCAACGCGTACCTGATGAACTACCTGGCGGCGAGCGGGGCGCAGGTCTTCCTGACGACGACGGACGCGGGGCTGGTGAGGGGAGCTGCGGCGCAGGACACGTTGTGGCTGGGAGTGCGGACGGGAGAAGTGACGAGCGTGGTGCCGGTACAGGAGCCCCCGGCACAGGCGCAACACGCGGACGAGCCCGCGTAGAAAAATCACCGTAGAACCATCACCGTAGAACAATCACCACTGAGCCCAATCTCCCCTCGCCCTCCGGGAGAGGGACGGGGTGAGGGTATCGAGCCTCCCAGGTTGTCCCCGTGGCAATTCCCTCGGCCGCGCTAATCCCAGTTTCCCCAGCGTCCCATGCGCCCGGCGGTGAGCAGCGAAGTGGGAATGCTGCTCACGATGACGAGCACGGCCAGGTAGAGCCCGATCAGCCGGAGCGGCTTGTTGCCGAAGCTGACGAGGAGGACGGTCAGGGCAACGACACCGCCGCCGGCCCTCCAGCGCATGCGCGAGGAGGGAAGGAGCCGCAGCAGGCCCACGGCGAGACACGGGTCGAAGAGGGGCTGGAGCCGGCCGATGAACGAGCGCTCCTTCTCGAGCGCCAGCTGCAACTGCTCCATGTACCGTTGCTTCTCGGCGAGCTGCTCGGCGGTGGCCTCCTGGTGGGCCTTCTGGAGGACCTGCATCTGCTCTTGCGTCTCGGCCTCGGCCTGCTCGCGGGCCCGGGCGCGCTCCACGTCGTAGGCGAGCTGCTCGGGGGACTGGAGGTCCGCGCCGCACCTCGCGCACTCCCGGGCGAAGCGGCCGTTCTCCGCCTCGCACCGGACGCAGCGCGGAAACTGCTGTCCCCGCGTGGGCTCGGCATCGAGCGCCAACGGCGTCTGCCCATGGAGCTTGAAGCGCTCGACATGGGCCTCGGGGACGGAGACGGAGGCGGGTGTCTCGGTCGTGCCAGGACCGGCCACGGACTCGAAGCGGCCACCGTCCTGCAGCCGCACCTGTCCGTCGGGGCCGGGCTTCTCTCCGCGTGCGCGCTCGAGGTGGAGGAACCGGGACTTGTTGGTGGACATCGCCTATTCCTTCTTCGAGCTGGTGGACGATGAGGCGGGACGGGTGCGCCCGCGGGCCCACTCGCGCAGCCGGACGATGTCATCGCGCATGGTGATGGCGAGCGGGACGGTCTCCTGGAGCGCCCCGGCGATGTGGCGCTGCTCCAACTCCACGCCATGGCCGAAGGCCTCGTAGAGCGCGGCGATGATGGCCTGCTCAATCTCCGCGCCGCTGAAGTTCTCGGCCAGGCTGGCGAGCGTGTTCAAATCGAACGTGGCCGGGTCGCGCTTCCGCCGCTGCAGGTGGATGCGGAAGATGTCGCGGCGCTCGGCGGCCTCGGGCAGGTCGATGAAGAAGATCTCATCGAAGCGGCCCTTGCGCAGCAGCTCGGGGGGAAGACCTTCAATGCGGTTGGCGGTGGCGACGACGAAGACGGGAGACGTCTTCTCCTGGAGCCAGGTGAGCAGCGTGCCGAAGACGCGGGCCGTCACGCCGCCGTCCGTGGTGCCCGAGGAGGCAACGCCGGACAGGCCCTTTTCAATCTCATCCACCCAGAGCACCACGGGGGCGATGCTCTCGGCGACGCGGATGGCCTTGCGGAGGTTCTCCTCGGAGGAGCCGACGAGCCCGCTGAAGATGCGGCCCATGTCGAGCCGCAACAGGGGCAGGTTCCAGTGCGCGGCGATGGCCTTGGAGGTGAGGCTCTTGCCGCAGCCCTGCACGCCGAGCAGCAGCAGGCCGCGGGGCTCGGGGAGGCCGAACTGGCGGGCGCGCTCGCCGAAGGCGGCGGTGCGCTGGGTGAGCCACTGCTTGAGGTTCTGCAAACCGCCGACGTGGCCCAGGTCCTGCTCCGGCGGGTAGTACTCGAGCAGCCCGCTCTTGCGGATGACCTGGCGCTTCTCGTCCTGGACGCGGCGGATGTCCTCGGCGCTCAGCTTGCCGTCGTGGGCGATGGCCTTGGCGAAGGCATTCTCCGCCTCCGACAGCGTGAGGCCCTGGGCCGCCTGGATGAGCTGCGCGGCCTGCTCGCGAGACAGCTCGATGGTGGCCTTGTTGCCCCGGCGCACCACCGCGACGATCTCCTTGAGCAGGTTCATCAGCTCCTGGAAGCCGGGCAGGGGGACGTCGAGGACGGACACCTCCTTCTCCAGCTCGGGGGGGATGACGAGCGTGGGGGAGAGGAGGATGACGGTGGTGAAGGTGCTCTTGAGTGCGTGGGCGAGCTCGCGCAGGGCGCGCACCACGGACTTCTCTTCCAGGTAGGGGTGGAAGTCCTTGAGCACGACGAGCGAGGGCTCGGCGAGCTTCTCGATGGCGGCGAGCGCGTCGATGGGGTTGCGGGTGTCCTCGGGGAGCGCGGGGCCGCGGGAGCCGCCGAGGTAGCGCAGGCCCCGGGTGATGGACCAGGACAGCAGCACCTTGCCGTGGGCGCGGGCCATGTCCGCGAGCAGCGAGTCCACACGGTGCTCCTCCCACGACACCAGGTAGAGGAGCGGGTAGCGGGCGCGGATGAGGATGTCGAGCTCCTCCAACCAGGGAGCGGAGGAGGACCCGGGGCGGGGGAGCGCGGGACTGGACACCATGCCCTGGGTATATCAGGCCGGTTTACTTCAGGGCCACGGGGTCCACCTCGGCGAGCAGCTTGGTGACGCGGGCCTCGTCGATGCGGGCGGTGAGACGGTCTTGCTCGTGCTGGTCGCGCACCGTCTTGGACAGGCTGAAGGTGGAGCCGATGCTGAAGAGCAGGCCCATGCCCAGGAAGGCCTTCTGCCAGCCGTCGACGGGCAGGTGGTAGATGCCGATGGCCATCACACCGATAGCCAGCGCGAAGGAGAGCCAGGCCTGGATGATCCAGGCGCCACTGTGGGTGGGCTGCACGGCGGAGGTGTTGGGGCGGGCCATTGTGAACCTCGTTCGAAGGGCGCTTCCGGTGGAAGCGCGTTGACGAGACACAGAATGCACCCGTTCATCGCAAACCGCATGGAACTAATGGCTCGTCCTTCGATAACATCCAGTGAATGATTCAGCTCCAGCGTCTCGAGGGCTTCTACTGGGTGGCGCGTTGCGAGGGGTACGCCCGTGCGGCTCGCGCCTTTCCGTATCCGATCACCCAGCCCGGCGTGCACCAGCAGGTGAAGCGGCTGGAGTCCGAGCTGGGCGTGCGCCTCTTCGAACGGGTGGGCAAGGATCGCGTCATCCTCACGCCCCAGGGCCGCGTGCTCTACGAGTACCTGGCCCCCTTCTACGAGGGCCTGTCCTCGATGGAGCGCTCGTTGCGCTCGGGCACGGTGGGAGGACGGCTGCGCATCCACGCCTCGGGGCACACCCTGCGCCACCTGCTGCCACCGTGGCTGCGGCGGCTGCAGGGCCAGCGGCCCGACATCGAGGTGGCCCTCTTCGAGGCGAAGGTGCCCGCGGTGTCCCTGGTGCGCTCGGGCGAGGCCGACCTGTTGGTGGACCACCTGCCCGAGGTGCCCGCGGACCTGGAGGCCCGGCAGGTGGGCAAGACGCGCGCCTTCCTCGTGTTCCCGTCCAACCACCAGCTCGCGCGCAAGGGACCGGTGAGCCCCGAGCCGTTCCGGGACGAGCCCTTCATCACCTACAGCTCGGATCCCCAGTTGAGGGATCTGCAACTCGCGGCGCTCTCACATTACGGCGTGGTGCCGCAGCGGATGTACGCGGCGGATTCGTCCGAGACCATCCTCGGCTTCGTCGCGGCGGGGCTCGGCTACTCGCTGCTGGCCTCGTTGCAGCCTCGCGGGCCGCAGGTACCCGGCGTGGTGGCGCGGCCTCTCACCGAGCCGGCGCGCGAGTTCCCCATCTACGTGGCCTGGCGCAAGAGCTCGCAGCGCAATCCCCTCATCGACGCACTGTTGGGACTCGCTCCCAAACCCTGAGGCCGGCCACTTCCAAGGTGGGAGGGGGGATACGAACTCCGGCACTGAATCGAGCGAGGGAGCGGGCAAGAAATCGAGGGAGCGGGAAAGGGCTGGAGGCGAGGTTTACCTTCCTGGGGATGACCCCGAAGGGAGTGCCTGGCCCTGGAAGCAATCCCGGGGAGGATTCGTTCGAGCGAGGATGATTCGGACATGAGCGTCGCAGGACACGCGAATCGTTTCAGAGAAGCCGCCAGCGCCCATGCGGCAGCGACAACGCGGCGGTCATTCCTCGTGCCGGAGCGACGGGATGCGGAGATGGCCGCTCCGGGAGCAGGCGGGGCGGTTGCTTCCGGCCCGCGACCGGAGGCTCCTGGCCCCTCGTATGGCCCCGCGGACATTCCGGTCCGCGCTCCGGCGAGACTGACCGTGACCGCTCCGGGAGATGGTCACGAACGGGAGGCGGATGCGCTTGCCCGCCGGTTGGCCTCGGTGATGGACTGCCCGGCCGGGGGTGAGCAGGCGCCCCTCCTCGCTGCTCGTGTGTCGGCAACCTGGCCCGGACGTGCGCGGCGGAGCTCCGTGTCTTCCTCTCCGGTGGGGACCTCCCTTTCACTCGCTCCCGCCGAGGAGCACGCCCTCGCGCAGGCGCGCGGAAGTGGCATCCCCCTGAAGGAGGAGCTCCGCCACTCGATGGAGCAGGCGCTCTCCACGCCCCTGGGTGACGTCTCGCTGCACACCGATGACCGCGCCGACGCGCTCGCCCGCTCACTCAGCGCCCGGGCCTTCACCCTCGGGCGGCATGTCTTCTTCCGGCGCGGCGCTCTCGAGCCCGCGACCCGGCGCGGGCGGGAACTGCTCGCCCACGAATTGACCCATGTCGCGCAGCAGGCGGGCGCCGCTGGCGGCACGGATTCATCCGCCGGAGGAGGGCTCGTCCAGCGGATGTTCGTCAAGGACACCGGCGAGCAATACAAGAACCACAAGCGAGCGCACTGGTATTCGAGCTTGGATGCCGAGGAGCGCGCGGTCGCCGATGAGATGCATTTGAACAAGGGCACTCGACACAAGGCATCCGACGCGAAGAAGGCCGTGCAAAAAGAGGTGGCGCGGCGGAAGGGAGCGGCCGGCTCCACCGCCGTTGCAGGCCCCTCTTCGGGCACCCCGGTCTCCGCCTCGTCTCCGGGCGCTGCCTTCAGTGGGGGGCTGGGATACGACTCTGGTGTCTACGATGTGCGGCACGTGAGCGAGGACTTCAAGAAGACCGGGCCGAAGCCGAGCGTGTCGGCGGTCAACGCGTTCTACTCGGGCATGCTTCTCAAATCACTCAACGAGGCGAAGGAGAGGGACCTGAAGGCACTGGACGTGGACTCCTCGGACTCCGAGGCGGAGGTGGGCCAGGATCCCGCCCGGCAGAAGGTGCGAAGACGCTACAAGGCGAAGCAACTGTCCGCGCTCACGAGGACGCTCTTCCCCCTCACCCCGGGGGAGATGCAGGTCCGTGAAGTGCTCGGCCAGAAGCGCAAGCGGGACAATGAGGCGAATAGCGATTATCAGATATACGAGCAGGACACCCGCGAGGGGTTCGCCCAGGTAGGCGAGCAGTTCAAGCAGACCAATGTGCGCCACAACCCCTATCTGCGGCGTGCGTTCCGCAAAGCCGTCGCTCAAGGAGATGTCAAGAAAGGGGGCTCGGAGACCTACGAGAAAATCCAGGGAAGGATTCGCACGAAGTTGCTTGGGATCATCTCGAGCGATCACGAAAAGATGACGTGGCGCAGGGAGGACTTCGCGGATGAACAGACCTGGAAGGCGTTTGGGTTCCTGCGAGAGAATGTCATCTCGAACTCCGCAGTGGGGGACTCGTATTACAGCCGTGTGGAGTCCGGCGCGGACACGAAGGGTTCGAGTGGTCGCATGGCCTTTCACCACGGCGCGTGGAAGGAGTCGATGGGTGGAATATTCCTGCCATTTGCCACTATGCCCTCCAACCTGATCGCACTGAACGATTTCCGTGAGTTGCTGAACCCGAAGAAGCTCAAGTTGCTCGAGGCCCAGGGCAAGAGCCCGCCGCCCGCGGGCGCGCATGATCTCTTCGGCCACCAGGCGTGTGGCTTCCGGAAGGACCAGCGCAAGGACTTCTCGCGGTCGCGGGGAGGAGGCCAGTTCAAGGACATCGACCTCGAGGCGGTGTACTACGTGCTCAGGCCCAGCCTCGAACCCCGTACGCCCAAGAAGCTCCTCTACTCGGCTTCCGATTCCACCAGTTCGGCGATGTCGAACAAGAAGAGGAAGAAAGGGGGGTGAACGGTTCCGCCGTCACGGTCCCACTGCGCCATGTCGAGGAGGGCGGGTGGCGCGCGAGGACAAGAGCATCCTGGCTTCCCGGAGGGCCAGGGTTGGCGAAGCTCCGCGGACGAGGCTATATCTCGCACCTTCCGCACCTCATGGAGCACCGGAAGATGAGACAACAAATGGAGGAGCGTCTCGCCCAGCTCAAGTCGGAGCTGCAAAACGGCGAGCGGATGATGTCGGAACTGAGCTCGAAGCAGTTGACGCTCCAGCAGACCCTGTTGCGCATCAGCGGTGCCATCCAAGTGCTCGAAGAGCTGCTCGCACAGTCCGCTTCCATCCCGCCGGGGTCGGGTTCTTCCTCCTGCGCTCCAGCGGAGTGATATGGACGTTGTATGAGTTGGGAGCAGCACAACCGGGCCTTCCTCTCCGCCTGCCTCCAACGGGTGCGGCACCTGCTGGAACGGCACGTGGAGGCGCCAGCGCCCGCTCCCTCCTTCCTCCCCCAGGACGAGGACGTGGAAGACTGGCCGGAGTGGAAGGGGGAGCCGGAGCGCCCTCCCGCGCTGCGCGCGCTGTGCGAGACCCTGGGCCTCTCGGCCTTCGAGCGGGACGTGCTGCTGCTGTGCGCCGGGCTGGAGCTGGATGCTCGCTTCCCCGCCCTGTTCGCCCGGGCCCACGCCGACGCTCAGCGCACCTGGCCCACCTTCTCCCTGGCACTGGCCGCCCTCCCCGGCTCGCACTGGGATGCGCTCGCACCCCAGGGGCCGCTGCGGCGCTGGGGGCTGGTGAGCGTGGGCACGGGCATCGCGCTCGCCTACGCGCCCCTCAAGGCCGATGAGCGCATCTGGCAGTTCCTCCTGGGCATCGACGGACTGGATGAGCACCTGGACCGGCTCCTCCAACCCCCGCCGGAAGCGGGCCCGCTCGTAGCCTCCCATGAGCAGCTCGCCCGGCAGGTGGCCGCCACCTGTGCGAGTGCCTCGGCGGACGCGCGGCCGCCCATCGTCCAGCTCTGTGGCCGCAGCCGGCACGATCAATCCGCCGTCGCCGCGCGCGCCTGCGAGCTGCTTGGCCTGGAGCTCCACTGCCTGCCGGCGGAGAACCTGCCCGGCGAGCCGGAGGCGCTGGAGCGGCTGGCCCGGCTGTGGAGCCGGGAGACGGTGCTCGCCCCGCGGGCGCTGCTGCTGGATTGTCATGAGTTCGAGACGGGTGAGGGCGCGCGCTCCCTCACCGTGCAGCGCCTGGCCGGCTCCCTCCAGGGCCTGCTCTTCCTGGCCAGCCCCGAGCGGCGGCCCACGGGAGCCCGGCTCTCCGTGCTCCATGACGTTCCCCTGCCCCGGCCGGAGGAGCAGCGCGCCCTGTGGGTGGACGCCCTGGGCCAGCGCCTCGACGCCGAGGCCGCACGCGCGCTGGAACCCGAGGGCGCCATCGACGCCCTGGTGAACCAGTTCGATCTGGATGGCGCCGCCATCCGCTCGGCCACCCTCCAGGGGCTGGGTCACCTCCTGCTGGAGGAGCAGCCCCGGCCCGAGCAGCTCGCCAACGCCCTGTGGACGAGCGCCCGGAGCGCGTCCCGCCACCGGCTGGAGGCGCTGGCGCAGCGGCTGGAGGTCCGCGCGGACTGGGAGGACCTGATGCTGCCCGACTCCCAGCGCCAGCACCTGGGCGAGCTCGAACTGCACCTGCGCCACCGGGCGCTCGTCCACCACACCTGGGGCTTCTCACCGGCCGGCTGGCGCGGCACCGGCACCAGTGTGCTCTTCTCCGGCCCCAGCGGCACCGGCAAGACGATGGCCGCCGAGGTGCTGGCCAGGCGGCTGGGGTTGGAGCTCTACCGCGTCGATTTGAGCGGGGTGGTGAGCAAGTACATCGGCGAGACGGAGAAGAACCTGCGCCGGGTGTTCGACGCGGCCGAGTCCGGCGGCGCCGTGCTGCTCTTCGACGAGGCGGATGCCCTCTTCGGCAAGCGCGGCGAGGTGAAGGACAGCCACGATCGCTACGCCAACCTGGAGGTGAGCTACCTGCTGCAGCGCATGGAGTCCTTCCATGGGCTGGCCATCCTCACCACCAACCGCCGCTCGGCGCTGGATCAGGCCTTCCTGCGCCGGCTGCGCTTCATCCTGGACTTCCCCATGCCGGGCCCGCGGCAGCGGCGGGCCCTGTGGGAGCGGGCCTTCCCACCGGGCACCCCCACCCAGGGCCTGGAGCCCGCGCGTCTGGCATTGCTCGAGGTCTCCGGCGCCGTCATCCGCGGCATCGCCCTGCATGCCGCCTTCCTGGCCGCCGGGGAGGCCCGCGAGGACAAGGCGGAGGCCACCGTCCGGCCCCGTCACGTGCTCGCCGCGGCCCGCCGCGAGCTGGAGAAGCTGCAGCTGCCCTTCCCCAGCCACCCGGAGCTCGAAGGCTGGGAGTGAGCGCGCCGGCCCGGAGGCTACGACGGCCCCACCGCGATGAAGTGGAAGGCGAATGGTGAGTATTTTCCATTATAGCCTGTCCAGATTGTGACGCCGCCCGTCGTGATGGAGTGGATCAACGCGTTGTTCGTCATGTCTTCACCCCCCTCCACGTTGGCGACGACGGTGGGTTTGTCCTTGAAGGGCGAATCGAATGTGATTGTGTATGCAGGGCCGTCTGGAGTCACGCTGAAGCCGTTTCCGGCGGCCTTGGTGCCATCCCGACTGACGGAACCGCGGATGATGCGGACGGACTCGGGAAGCCCGGGCACCTTGAGGTCGCCGGGGAGGGAGACGGGACCGGTGAAGGTGGTCCCCCCCTCGGCCCATACCTTCACCCTTCGCTCCGGCACCGTCTTGCCCGCGCCGACGAGGTCCAGCCCCTCTGAGAACCGCTGGTAGCCGATCTTCCCGGCGCTGTCTTCCTTTCCGGGCACCCCCGCGCCCAGCTCGAGCAAGCCATGGAGGCCGATGTCGCCCGCATCGTCCCAGGTGAGGGCGAGGCGTGTGGCGTTGTTGGTCGTGCCAAGCCCTCCCCCGCGCCAGCCGAAGAGAAACGGGCCCCCCAGCCCGAACTCATCGTTGACTCCAACCAGGCGCAGGCCGTGGTAGTTGTCGTCATCTCGCAGGTAGAGGGGTTGGCTGGAGAGGCGAAGCGGGCCCTTGAAGGTGGTGCCCCCCTCGGCCCATACATTCACCTTTCGATTCGTGTCGTCCGTGCCCGCACCGACGATGTCCAGCATCTCCCTCGAGAGCAGCTGATAGCCGACCTTGCCGGCATGGACCTGCTTGCCGGATACCCCCGCGCCCAGCTCGATATAGGACTTCTCGGCGTTCAGGCGCAGCTTGCCCGTTCGATCCCCGTCGCCGAGTGTGAGGAGTGAGTCGTTGCTCAGCACGAGCAGCTCCCCGCCGTTCTCGTCCATCACCCGGAGCGGCGGGCGGCCGGGGACGGCCTTGACCTCGAGCTGCGCCACGGACAGGCCCCCGTCCAGCACGGCGTGGGGGCTGTCGCTGCTCGAGCGCAGCGTGAGCGCCTTCCCACCGGGCGCGGAGAGCCGCAGGCCCGAGTACAGGCGATTGTCCATCTTGAGCTCGGCCACTGTTCCGTTCGCCGAGACGGTCAGCTCGGCCAGCAGCAGCCGCCCGTCGGTCACCGCGCCACCTGGTGCCTCATGGAAGAGGTGTGCGGACTCGTCGAAGCGGGTGTCCCCGGTGGCGCCCTTGTCTGCCACCTGCTGGTCGGAGGGGACCTCCCGATAGACGAGGTACACCCCCCGCTTGCCCTGGTCCTCGCGGGTCAGCGTCAGCGTCTGGGGCGTGGCCACCAGCAGGTGCCGGCCCTGCTCGTCCACGGCCGTGCCCGCCTTCACCGTGACGACGGCATCCTTCGCCGTCACCTCGAGCCCCTCGCAAATACCCGACACGTGCAGGAGCCGATCATGCCGGCGCTGCCGATCGATGTGGTACTTCTGCTCGTCGATGAAGTCCTGCTCGGACAGGAACTGGTTGTTGAAGTAGCGCGGCCGCTTGGTGACGTACTTCGGCTGGTCATAGTTCGCCATGGTGCGCTCTCCCTAGAGCTTGACGTCCCTCACGGTGCTCGAGCCGAGCAGCGTGTTCTTTCCCAGCGTCAGGCGGTGCTCGCCCGAGGTGATGAGCTGCATCGACGGGTACCGGATCTCGAGCCCGTACCAGGTGTGCGCCGGCTTCTCCTGCTCGATGATGGCCCGGGCGATGCGGAACTTGCGCGCCAGCAGCGTCGGGTCCGCCTCGGACAGCGGGAACGACACGCGGAAGTAGTGGGGCGTGTCCTCGTCCTCCTGGAGCTCGATGTCCGTCTCCTGGCCCAGGTAGATGCCCAGCATCTTCTTGAGCCCGGCCGGCGTGCCCCGCAGCCGGTACAGGGCGGGGATGCCGCGGATGAAGCGGCGGCGCGTCTCCTCCTCCCAGTCGTCTCTCAAGCTGGTGGCCACCCAGCCCGCGAGCCAGGGCAGGAACTCCGCGGGCGCACGCTCGCTGGCGCTCTCGCCCCCCCCGCCGGGCTGGAAGCAGGTGTGGATGCGGTCCAGGAGCTGCTCGAAACCCGGCGGCTCCTGGTTCGAATCCAGCCCGCTCAGGATGCGCTCGAAGGCGAGGAGGAAGCGCCCGAGGAATGGGTCGGCCTGGAAGACTGCGGGCAGGTGCTCGAGGTAGCGGCTCACGGGCTCGTCGGTCGCCATTGGCCCCCCACGAAGTCGAAGGTCTCGAAGGTCAGCAGTCCGGGGAGGGGCAACTCGGGCGTGAGCAGCCGCAGTGTTCCATCGGCCAGGAACCGCGTCGTGTCACCCGTGACGGAGAGCATCACCCCGTGGGCGGTGCCTCCTCCCTCCAGGCACTCGCCGGGCGTGCCCACGAAGGCCACGCCGGCCACGCCGCTCAACAGCTCGTAGACCTCGGAGACGTAGAGGTCGCGCCCGAAGGGCCAGCCCTTGCCGTCCCGGCCGCCGGTGAGGGGGTGCAGGTAGCGCTGGAGGGCGCGCGCCGCGTCGGCGGTGATGGTCTGGGGCAGGGCGTCCGAGTTCAGGTAGAGCTGCGCCTTGAGGTTCACGCGCACGAAGACCGGGCCCAGCACGTGGTGCTTCGTGGTGAGCAGGCGGCGCTGGTCGAGGAAGGCGTGCAGGTCCCGCAGCAAGGTGCTGGAGGCGTCCAGCGGCAGCGTGGCATCGCGCCAGGTGTCCTGGCACTTGCCGAGCACTCCCCCCTGCTTCAGGTTGCGCACGCTCGTGGCTCCAGGGCCGTCGTCACAGGGGAAGCACGCGAGCAGCGTCTCCTCGTCCCCGCGCGGCGGGCGCTTGAGCTCATCGGCGAGCTGGCCCGCCGTCCGTTCGGCGTGCCACAGGCAGACGTCGCTGATGAAGCCGCTGAAGGAACGGACGTCACCCGCCCGCTCGGCGGATCCAGTGCCTCCCAGGCGGAAGGGCCGCGCGGCGGTGCTCTCGGGGAGCGCCCCTGGCACGGCCACCTCGGCCACGAAGCGCCCGCCCAGGTGGAGGCGGAGGTGGCTGTGGCTGGCATCCGCCTTCCTCAGCCAGGTGACGGCGGCGTGGTTCCAGACACCCGCTCGCACCGTGTCCTTCGCCGGCAAGGGGACCCGGGTGCCCGGCACGGAGTACGAGAGGCTCCCATCCGTCTCCAGGACGAGCGCGCTCCCCTCCGGGCCTCCCCACGAGAGCAGGACCTGGCGTCCCCTGCCCACGTCCAGGGGGTAGAGCCAGGCGGAGAAGGTGAGGTTCCCCTCGAGCGCCTCACCGTAGCCGCCGAGATCGACGAAGGAGCCCTGACCATCGAACGCGAGCAGGACGGCGGGCTCGGGAGGCGCGGGCACCGGCCCGGCCCGGCCCCGCGCCCAGCGCGCGGGCCAGGGCGCGTCCGGCACCACCACCACGCTCACGTGGCCGGGGGCGGCGCGCGTGGGGGACTCCAGCAGGTTGAGCTCCGCCACGCAGTGGGCCCGGCGAACGCGGGGGCCGGCGCCCCGCCTGTCCTCGAGCACCAGGCGCTCGAAGTCCTCGGGGGTGACAGCCCGGTAGCGCTCGCGCAGCTCGCGGACGGTGTCGCGGATGGCCACCTCCAGAGCCTGCGTCGAGGTGTCCTCTGGATTCCAGTCCGGCCCGTTGAGCAGCTTCAGGAAGGTCCAGTAGCTGCGTTCCGGTACCTGGTCCAACCGGTATACCGTCAGCTCCGTGAGCCAGGCGAACATCTCCAGGAGCGTGATGCCCGGATCGGACGGGTTGTGGTCCGTCCACTCCGGGGCGAGCATGGGGATGAGGGCGCGCGCCTCCTCCACCAGCCCGGCATGGGTGAGATCATCGAGCCGCGGCAGCTTGAGCACTGTTCAGTCCTCCCGGTTCTCGAGGGTCACGCAGAGGTCCTCCATCCGCGAGTAGATGAGTACGTCCTGCGGGAGGACCTTCTCCGGGGACTCCACGCTCACGCTCAGGGTGGTGACGCGGTCCACGCCCGCCAGCGCCATGAGCAGCGCGTACAGCTCCGAGCGGTGGGGCCTGCGGCCGAAGTCCCAGCCCTCGCCCCGAGCCCCCCCGTACTGCGGGTGGAGGTAGCGCGCGAGCGCCTGCTGGACGCGGTCCCGCACGGGCTCGGCGTCCTCGGGTGAATCGGGAATGACGGAGACGTCGA
The DNA here is from genome assembly GCF_000733295.1 of Archangium violaceum Cb vi76. Lineage (GTDB taxonomy): Bacteria > Myxococcota > Myxococcia > Myxococcales > Myxococcaceae > Archangium > Archangium violaceum. The sequence goes on from NZ_JPMI01000003.1 coordinate 48,478, forward strand.
CCTGGACCCGGGCCCACACCGGGCCCGTCACCTGGAGCCGGGCCGCGGGGGGGCACCGCTCCCGGACGAAGCCCTCCACCCGGGCCAGCAGCTCGGGGCCGGGCACGGGCTGGGGCTCGATGCTGGAGGGGACGACCACGAGCAGCACCTGTCCCTCGCGCTCCACCTTGCTCCTGTCGGGGGTGAGCTGATCGACGGGCTGGAACGAGGGGGGGGATGACCAGGACGCGGGCCACGTCGGGCGAGGCCTCGCGGGCCAGATCCGCGAAGTCCTCCACCGTCACGGCCAGGCCCCGGTGGCGCAGGGCGCGCGAGCCGCGCTCCTTGAGGCGCCCGAGCTCCTCGAGATCCGCGCCGCCGGAGGCGGGCGCCGGGTTGAGCACCTTGTCCACGTACGGCACCGGGGCCTTCAGTCGCGTCAGGAGCCCGGCGGACACGTTGCCTCGCGCCCCGCCTCCGGAGCGGTACCAGGCCAGGCGAATCCCGTCGCGCCCCACGGGAGGAATCCGCCCCTGCCGGCCATTGCCGAAGCGCACCTCACCCGTCTGGTGATCGATGACGTAGTGGCGCTCCCGCGGCCCCGAGCCCCGCAGGTCCGGCACGGCATGCCAGCGTACCCACACCTCGGGGGGCCCGCCACGCTCGTCCGGCACCAGGGTGATGGCGTCCGGGCCCTCCAACGCCTCGAGCTCCGCCTGCTCCTGGGGCTCCGGCAGGGCGGGCTCACGCACCTCGAGGCGGGGGCCGGGCAGCACCGGGGTCCGCGTGGCGGTGAAGCGCTGCTCCGGCTCGCCATTGCTCGAGCCCAGCACCTCGCACGTCGCCGTCGTCGCGTGGCTGGCCCAGACGGTGTTGGTCAGCACCCGGCGCAGCCGCACGTGCTCGCGGACCCCGCCCTTCCGCCAGCGGACCCGCAGCCAGTAGCGCTCCTGGCCGAACTCGAGGCCTGGCGCGAAGTCCGCCGGACCGATGAACCGCAACGCTCCGCTGCGGCCGAGGGACTGGGTCTCGTCCTCCGCTCGCAGCGGGACCCAACCTCTCGTGCTCCGGTACTCCCACGCGAGCTGGAGCGGCTCGTCCGCGCCGGATGGCTCCTCCCCTGGGGTGCGCGAGGGCGCGAGCACCTCGTCCGGGTGCGGCGGAGACAGCTCCACGTGGAGCAGGATGGGGCGGTTGGGGAAGGGCCGGTCGAAGCCCAGGTAGAGCGAGGGGCCTGGATCCTCCGAGAGGACGAAGGGCTCCACGCCGTCTCCGGGCGCCGCGAGCCGGGCCGTGCAGTCCTCGTAGGCACCGTCGTTCAGCAGGAGGCAGGCCTCGGGGATGCTCGTCAGCGTGGAGCTGTAGCTGAGCTTCAGGGACTGGATGGAGGGCGGCATGTAGGTGGCCGGCTTCACCGTGGGCGGCTTCCCGTCGGTGGCGTCAATCCGCATGTCCTCGCCATAGCCGCCTTCCACGAGCCGTACCCGCAGCCAGCGGTTGCGGCGCCCGCCCACCTCCGTCTCGCCGAGCTGCTCGGGCAGGGTGAGCTCCACCGAGCCGGCCTCCGTGAAGGCCCTGCTCTGGTCCGTGAAGGGGCGCTCCTTCCTCGCGGGCGTGGAGCCGCTCGTCGTGGACTCGCCGAGCTTGAGCCAGGTGCTCCCGTCCCAGAGCTCCCAGGAGAGCCTTGGATTCACCCTGGCGTTACTGTTCTCGTGCGGCGGCGGGCGGGTCAGCGTCACGGTGAGGGTGACCTCGCGGCCCGGCTGCGAGAACGCCTCGCCGCTGGCCACGGCGAACGTGTCGTTGAATCGGGGCCGCTCGCCCAACGGGTAGAAGTCCTTGCTGAGATCGAGCGCCACCGAGTTGAAGAGGGCCACGTCCGGTGCGAGTCCCTCGCGCTTCACCTCGATGCCCGCCTCCACGCCCACCAGGCGCGGCAGGTCCTCCGGCTCCTTGTTTTCAGCCAGGGGTCTCCGGATGAGCCGGCCCTGGAGCCATCGGGCGGAGCGGCCGTTGAGCTCACGAATCGCCGGGGCCGAATCGAGGTTCAACGACCAGGTCGTGCCGCTCTTCTGGGGGACGAGCGGCTGCCACCGGGCTCCATCCCAGAAGGACCACTCCATCTCCACCGTGGGCTTCTCCTTCCATCGCAGGTCCAGCCAGCGCTTCTGGATGCCGGGCAGCGTGAAGAGCGAGTCGCAGGAAAGGAAGATGCTGTGCTCGGCCAGTCCGTAGCCCTTGAACGCCTGGAAGTCCTGGGGCTCGGCGCCGGAGAGGGGGCTGTGGTCGGAGACGCGATCCACCTGGAAGGAGCGCTTGGAAGTGGCCTCCCCCTCGAGCCGCCGATCGCGGACGAACAGGGAGGTGAGCCGCGCCCGCGTCAGGACGAGCGAGCGCTCCGTCTCGAAGACGATCTCCTCGCTACCCTCCGGTACGGCGCCCGCGCCCACCTGGGTGCCCGCGGGGACGAGCCCCTCCGAGGCCTTCTCCGCCAGGGAGAACGTCAGCGCGGCCCGGGCGGGACGAGGCGGCAGCCGTTGGGCCCCGAGCAGGTCCAGGAAGGCCAGGTGGTGCTTCTCGGGCACCTGGTTGAGGCGCTCGAGCGTGTGGCTCATCATCCGCGCGAAGATGCGGATCAGCGCCGAGCCGGCGTCCTGCCCGTTGGGAGCGGGACGCCAGCCCGAGTAGGTGCCGGCGAGCTCCTCCAACTGGGCGACGAGATCGCCATAGGAGCGGGAGTCGAGCCTGGGCGGCGGAAGAGGGGCCATCGCGTGTCAGCTCACATAGAAGGGGTAGACGAAGTTGAACCGGCTGTTGGTGCCGCGCACCACGTAGGTGACGGTGATGAGGAGCCGGCCGGGCTCGTCCGCGTCGGGCCGCACGTCCACGCCGTCCAGCTCGATGCGGGGCTCCCACAGCGTGAGTGCCTGCGTCACCTCGCTGGCCAGCCGGCCCCTCGTCCCCGCGCCGATGTTCTCGAAGACCAGGGCGTGGATGCCGCAGCCAAAGTCCGGACGCATCGCCCGCTCGCCGGGCGCGGTGGAGAGGATGAGCCAGATGGACTGGCGGATCTTCTCTTCCTCCTGGCTCATGGCGATCTGTCCCGAGCCCGTGTCGAGCATCACGGGGAAGCTCCAGCCTCTTCCAAGGAAGTCCGTGGCCATGGGGTTCCTCCTACCGGGCCTTCACCCGCCCGGGCATCACATCACCTCCAGTGCGCCGTCGTTCACGGTGACCCTGGCGCCCTTGACCGCGACCTCTCCCGCGTTGGACCGCAGGGCCACGCCCTGCCGGGCCTCGAGCGAGAAGTGGGCGCACTCCACGCTCAGCGCTCCTCCGCTCTTGAGCGTCATGTTCCCCTGGCTCTCCAGGGAGATGGCCCCCCGGGCCTGGATCTTCAGCTCCTGCTCCACCTGGAGGCTCATGGAGTTGGCCGCCGAGTCGATGAGGAGGAGGTTCCTGCCCGTCTTGTCGCTGAGGATGACCTTCTCCTTTCCTTCCGTGTCGTCCAGGGTGAAGGTGTGGCCGCTGCGCGACTTGAGGACGCGCAGGTCGTTCTTGCCGTCGTCATTGGCGGCGGGCGGCTTCGCCTTGCCGTTCCAGACCGAGCCGATGACGTAGGGCGCGGTGATGTCCCCGTGCTCGAACATGACGAGCACCTCGTCGTCCACCTCGGGCGGCAGGAAGAGGCCCCGCTCGCCGCCGGCCATGGGCGTGGCCACCCGGGCCCAGCCCGTCTCCAGGTTCGGGTCCAGCCACGGCAGCATCAGCTTCACGCGCCCCAGGCCGTCGGGATCCTTCGTGTTCGTCACCCGCCCCACGACGACGCCGTGGATGCGGCCCGAGGACTCGTCGGCGGAGACCAGCTCGTCCGGGCAGTCCGGGAGGTGCGTGCCCCGCGCGCCGCCCTGCACGTCGAAGCGGGTGCGGTAGCCCTCGGTGCGCGAGTACACGTGCATGGCCTGGGTGACCTGGTAGACGCCGCTGAAGCGCTCGCCCATGCCGGTGAGCCGGACGAGCTCGCCCGCCCGCACCCCGGGGGTGCCGAAGCAGGACCCCGAGCCGGAGACGGCACCCGCGAACAGGCGCTCCAGCTCCGCCAGGGCGAAGGCGTCCGCGTCGGCCTGCTGGTCCACGGCCCGGCGGGTGAGGATGCGCACCTGACCGCCGTGGAGCTTGTCGCGGCCCATCGTCCCCACCCGCTTGCCGAGGCTGGAGGCCCTGGCCGTTCCCACCACCCGCTCGGCCTTGCTCACGTCCATGCCCCGTACCTCCACCGCGCTGACCAGGGAGGCGGCGGACAGCCGCGGCGAGAACTCGAGCAGCCCCGTGTCCAGGGAGAGCGTCAGCGTGGGCGAGGCCGAGTCACTCCGGTGCCGGAAGTGGAGCGTCTTGCCGTCGATGGACAGCGCACAGCTGGCCTCGCGGGCCAGCATGTGGAGGAAGGCCAGATCCGACTGGTTGTTCTGCACCACCCGCTCGCGCTCGAGCGTGACGCCTGTCACCTGGGCCTGGAGCCCGTTCTGCTGGGCCACCTCGCGGGCGATCTCCGCGTGGGAGCGGCCGACGAAGGCGCGCGTCTTCTGCCCGCGCGCCATGAAGTGGCGGGCATCCAGCCCCGACACCACCAGGGAGGGCGGCTGTCCGGCCGAGGCCGTCAGCTCGAGGTCGGTGATCTCACCGTAGAGCAGCGAGGTGAGCTGGCCGGAGTAGCCCATGGAGATCTCCACCTTGTTGCCCACGGCCAGCCGCGCATCGTCCACCCAGGTGTACTGGAGCGTGTCCATGTCCCAGGTGAGCAGGCGCAGGGTGAAGCGGCCGGACATGCCCACGGTCTGCTCGACGGTGACCTCGAGCACGTCCTCATCGAGCTCCGGGGGCAGCGGGCCGTTGTCGATGGTTACCTTCAGCTGGGGGAGCGGGGATGGGCTCAGCATGGTGTGCCTCTCACTTGCTCAACGGGGGAATGGTGAGGACGCGGCCCGGCTCCAGGCGGCCCGGTGCCTCGATGCCATTGGCGCGGGCGATGGGGCGCCACAGCGACGCATCGTTGTACTCCTCGTAGGCGATGCTGCTCAGGGTGTCGCCGCGGCGCACGACGCGCTTGCTGGCCACGTCCGCCGAGTGCACCTCGCGCGCCCGCAGCTCCTGGGCGGTGGGCCTGTGCCTGAAGGTGCAGGACAGGGTCGCCCGCACCGGCGTCCCATCCGCCATGAAGTGGGTGAAGGTCTGGTGGAGCTGGGTGAGCACTCCGTGCAGCAACTGGTACTCGCCCCACATGAGCTTGCAGAACGGAGGGCGGTGCAGCTCGCGGTTCACCCGCGCCAGCCCGGCGAACTGGTCCGTGTATTGGACCACGTCCGTCCCGGTGGAGGCCTCGAGCTCCGCGGGTGCCCTGCCCGCCAACCTCCCGAGCCCGGAGAGGGCGCCGCCCGCAGGGGGGCCCTCATAAGTATCGAAGAAGAGGTCCAGCGTCAGCGCCGCCGGGTTGCTGCTCTCGAACTCGAAGGTGTGCGTCGGGCCGGACGGCGAATGGGTCGATTCGAAATTCCAGTCGACGCTCTGCTCGTAGACGAGCTGGCTGGGGTTGAAGAGGGCCTGGAGTTCCCCGCTGAAGGCGTTGGCCTGCCGCTTCTCGTAGAGGATCTTCAGCTTCTGCAGCGAGCCGCTGCTGGAGAGGGAGGGGCCCGGGGCGGAAAGACGTTGGATGCTCATCGCGGCTGCCCTCTTCTGATGCGGTCATCCGCCAGTTGGCGCATCAGCTTGCGCTGGACCTTGTCGACCAGCTCATCGACGTCGAGCCCGCGCGGCGCGGAGGGCTCGCCGGGAGGCGGACCTGGGGGCGGCGTGACGGGGATGACAGGGGGAGCACGCGGCGTGGCGGCCTGGGACGCGGGCATGGGCTCCGCCGCGGAGGCGCCCGGCGAGGTGTGGCCCGAAGTGCCGGGGGGACCTCCCGAGGTGACCGCGGAATGCACCAGCGGCGTGCCGGTGCCCTTCCAACTGGAGCCGCCGCTCCCCGGCGGACTCGGGGAGACGCGGGGCACCTGGAGCACGGGCTCGGAGCGGGCCCCCGCGGGCCGCGCCTCCAGCGCGGTGAGGCTCCTCGCGCCCGGACCGGGCGGCTGCGACCCGGGGGGCGCGGCGTGCGCCGTGGAAACGAACGACACGCTCCGCTCCTGGACGAGCTGGACGAGGGGATGCGAAGCGCCGGGCCCTGCGCCAGCGGGCACGGGGCCGCTGCCCGGCGGAGCTGGCGAGGGCCGCTGCGTGGACAGGGGCCTCACCCGTGGCCGCTGCGCGGAGGGGGCGCGCACCTCGGGTCTCGTCGTGGAGACGGAGCGCACCTCGGGTCGCGGCACGGAGAGTGAGGGAGCCGGCTCATGCTCCGGCGGGGGACGGGCCCTCTCCGTGCGCTCGGGAGACGGGTTGGACGGACGAGCGAGGGACGGAGCCGGGAGGTGTTGCCACACCGGAGGCATGACGGCGGGCGGCGGCGGAGCGGGAGGCCGGGGGGAACCCGGCCGGACGCGAGGCAGGGACGTGGGGCTCGGACGCTCGGGCCGCGGTGGGGCCTCGCCAGCTGGAGCCTCCCGCGTCACCACCGTGCGCACCTCCGCCTCGGGCGTGAGCCACACGGCGTGCACCACGGGCACCTGCCCCTGCCCGTGGCCCTCGTGGATGCGATGGCGCCGGGCCAGGTAGCCCAGCAGCGGCAGACGGCCCCCCATCGCCTCGATTCCCGCGAGAATGCGCCGCGACAGCTCCAGCGGCACGAGCGCCGGCTCATCCCGGTGGCGCAGCAGCCGGCGGAGCAGCCTTGGATCCAACGCCTCCGGTCTGCTCTCCAGGGGAGGCGGGCGCGAGCGCGTCTGGGTGGGTTCTCTCATCGCTCCGGCTCACTTCCCCAGGGGGGAGGCGACCCGCCCCCCCGAGACGACCGTGCTGAGCAGGGAGCGCGAGAGGCCCCGGTGGACCAGCTCCAGGCGCTCGATGGCCACCTGGGTGTCCTGGCTCGCGTCGAACGCCGGCCCGGACCACTTCACCGGCAGCGCGTCCTTGAAGTCCCACCACATGACGGGCAGGCGCTGGGCGTCCAGCAGCATGATGGTGCCGCTCCTGCGCCAGATGACGCCACGGCGCGTCTGGTCATACCAGTTCCACAGCATGTCCAGTCCCGTCAGCCCGTGGGAGAGCACCAGGTTGGGGTACGTCGTCTGCTTCAGCACCTTGTGCACGTAGCCGCTGACGCCTCCCTCCACGAAGTCCTCCACCTCGATGGTGCTCTCCAGCCCCTGCACCTGGCTGAAGCCCCCGGTCAGCAGCCCCTCCAGCTCCACCAGGAAGTTGCAGCCCAGGTACGGATCCAGCCGCTTGCCTTGCGCACCGGTGACCAGCGCGAAGGCGGCATTCGTGCCTGCGGGGATGCTCATGCCGTGCTCCTCAGGACTGGCGGGCGCGCCCGGCCAGCTCGTTGATGCGCTCGTTCATGCGCGACACCTCCGCCACCCAGCGCTGGCGCTCGCGGTGCTCCAGGGCCATCACCTGCTCGTAGGACCAGTGCAGGTAGTGCGACAGGAAGGCTACCTCCTCGAACAACCGCTCCGAGGGGTAGCTCACGATTCCCCCACGGGGCTGGCCTCCACCTCGAACTCGCCCTGGCAGTGGGGGCAGGCCACCCGCAGCCGGGCATGGCCGCTCTCGTTGATGCGCCGGTAGAAGTCCTGGAGGTAGAGCAGGTCCCCGGACAGCAGGCCCTCGAGCGTCTTCGGGTTGATGAACTCCACGCTCCCCAGCCGGGTGATCACCCGGGACAGCAGGATGATGACCAGGTAGCCAGGGTTGGACTGGACGCGCGCGTCCTTGAGCGGGGCGATCTCATCCAGCGCAGTGGACAGGCGCATGATGCCCTCGCGGTGGACCGCGCCGGACTCGTCCCGGTAGCCGAGCGGGAGGGTGAAGGGGAACTCGGTCGTCGTGTTCATGGGGCCTCTACCACTTCTGCACTTCGATTCCCTCGTGGGTGAGCTCCAGCGTCTCGATGCCGAGCTCGTCCGTCGTGGCGTCGAAGCTGGGGCCGGACCACTTGGAGGGCCAGGCGTTGCGCACGTTCCAGCGGATCTTCTCCGCGCCCGTGTCATCCCGGAGGATGATGGAGAGGGTGCGGCGCACCGGGGCTCCCTTCGAGACGCCCTCGCGCCAGTCCCACAGCGCCCGGTCGTCGGTGATGCCGCGCTTGAGGGTGATGGTGGAGAACGAGAGCAGGCTGGGAATCTCCCGGTGGCCGAGCGTCGGGTCCGTGCCCTCGCGGTACTTGGAGGAGTTGGTGCTGCTCTCCAGGCCCGAGCACTCCTTGAAACCCATGCGGGTGATGCCGTCCAACTCCACGGCGAAGTTGTAGCTGCCGAAGGGATCCTTGCGCTCCATTGCCATGTGGGGCTCCTTGAAGAAGAAGGGACGGACGCTCAGCCCGGTGTCACCACCGCCGTCCCGGCCGCGTCGTGGATGAGGTGGATGACGATGAACTCACGGGGCGTGGCGGGCGCCAGCCCGAGCTCGACGACGAGCCGCCCCTGCTCCCGGGACGCGGGCGGATTGTTCTCGGCATCGCACTTCACATAGAAGGCCTCCTCCGGCGTGGTGCCCTGGAAGGCGCCCCCGAGGTAGAGCTTCTCGAGATGCCCGGTCAGCTCCCGGCGCACCCGGACCCAGAGCCGCAGATCGTGGGGCTCGAACGTGACCCAGGCCATGGTGCGCACCAGCCAGCGGCGCAAGGTGAGGAACAGCCGCCGGACGTTGAGGTAGCGCCAGTCCCGAGCCGCGCTCAGGGTGCGGGCGCCGAAGGCCCGGATGCCTCGTCCGGGCAGGGCGCGCAGGCCGTTGATGCCCTGCGAGTTGAGCGCCTCGGGGCGCGCCAGGGCGTGCTCCACGTCCAGGGCGCCCTCGAGCAGCTCGTTGGCGGGCGCCTTGTGGACTCCGGCGCGCCGGTCCGTGCGCGCGTAGGTGCCCGCCAGGTGGCCGCAGGGCGGCACGAAGGCCAGGCCCCGCCCGTCGCTCCGGCTCACCTGGATCCACGGGTAGTACAGGGCCCCCAGGCCCAGGAGCTCCGGCGCGTCCGCGAGCTGGCCGAGGAGTGTGTCCTTGTACGTCTTGAACGATGACGGGCCCGAGAGCATGTCGCGCTCGTCCGCGCCTTGCGGCGAGTCCAGGAGGGCGAAGCAGTCCCCGCGCTCGCCGCAGAACCGCAGCAGCCGGGCCTGGGCCGCGGCGAGCTCGTCCACGCCGGCCGAGTCAGGCAGCAGGCAGGGGCCGCAGACCAGGTCCACGTCCTCCTCGTCCTTCAGCGTGGCGAGCCCTTGCTCCAGCGTCCTGCCTTTGCCCAGCGGAACCACCCAGCACTGCTCGCCACCATTCTCGAAGAAGCCTCGCACCGCGCAGGCCAGGTAGAGGGGGGCGTCCTTCCACCACGCCTCGAGCTGGCCCGGGCGCGTGAGCTGCTTCCAGTCGAGCGGGGCCGGGCCCTGGGTGAAGGCCAGGAAGGCGGGCACACCCGTGCGCAATACGCCGGCCGGCGGTCGCTCCTCGACCGGGGCGAGATTCACTCCGGGGGCAGGGGCTTGCATCGACATGTCTGGCATGGGCCGGCCTGGGTGGGAGACGTGGGGCGCGGCGCGCTATTGGCTCGTGGGCCCGGACCACTGGCCGATCTTGAAGATGACGAACTCGGCGGGCCGGGTGATGGCCACGCCGATCTCGGTGATGACCCGGCCCACGTCGCGCTCCGCGGGCGGGTTGTTCTCCGCATCGCACTTCACATAGAAGGCCTCCTCCGGCGTGGCGCCGAACAGCGCTCCGGTGCTCCACACCTGCGTCAGGAAGGCCCGCGTGTTGCGGGTGATGCGCGCCCAGAGCTCCGGGTTGTTGGGCTCGAAGACGGCCCACTGCAGGCCCCCATCGATCGAGTCACGCAGGTAGCAGAAGAGGCGGCGGACGTTGACGTAGCGGAAGTCCGCCTCCGAGCTGTCCGCGCGGGTGCGCGCGCCCCACACCTTGATGGTGCCATCCAGGTCGCGGATGCAGTTGATGCCCTCCGGGTTCAGCCCGTCCTGAAGGCTGGTGCTGATGGGCCATCTCACGTCCAACGCGCCGCGCACGGGCTCGTTGGCGGGAGCCTTGTGCACCCCGCGCGTCGCGTCCACGCGGGCGTAGATGCCGGCCACGTGGCCGACGGGGGGCACGTACTTGAGCCCCTTGGTGAGCGGATCGTCCTGGGTGGCCGGGTCAAAGACCTGGAGCCACGGATAGTAGCAGGCGGCGTAGCTGGACCTCTTGGAAAGAGGCGGACTGTCCGGGGGCGTGGCCTCCTTGTTCAGGTTGCCCGGAGCCGTTTCTCTCGGACCGTCGATCAGGGCAATCCGCTCCTTCATGTTTTCGCAGTGCGAGATGAGGCTTTCCTGGGTGGTCGCGTCCGTGGCGCCGGGGGCGGCCACCATGGAGATCTCTCCAATGGCCTCGAAGCGCTCGAGCACCTCTTTCACGTCCGCCACGTTCTTTGCCCGGGCCACGTAGCAGCGGGTGCCGCCGTTGTTGAAGAACCCGTAGACGGCGTGGGCCAGGTTGCTGTGCCCTCCCTCGTTGGAGAAGTCTCCGAAGAGGCTCTTGAACTCCGTGAAGTGGGTGCAGAGCACCGCCCCGGTGGGAGCCACCAGCGGCTTGCCGTCCGGGCCGGGTGGGTCATTCTTGTAGATGCCGATGAATCCCGCGGTGCTGGTGCCGGCACCCTCGATGGGCATGACGCTCGAGGGCGTCTGCTCCACATAGACACCTGGCGATGCGTAGTTGGCCATACATGCTCCTCCGTGTGCGCTTCAGGTTGGCGTCCCCGCGCTCAGCTCTTGCTCGAGCCCTCGGGCGGAGGGCGCCTCAGTAGCAACTCCAGGTGCTTCACCACTCCTCGCTCCAGGCGCACCGCGAGACGCGCCGGCGCGAACCCCCGGGCGGACACCTGCAGGGTGCGTGCACCGGGCTCGAGCCCATGCAGCAGGAAGCGGCCCTCCGCGTCCGTGAGGGCGCTCTCGCCGCTGCCCATCACCCGGACCCGGGCCATGGCGAGGGGCGAGGGGGACCCGCTCGTGCCGTCCACTTCCCCCGCGCCGCGGACCACTCCTTCGGCCGCCGTGGGGGGCAGGGCGAGGAGGGCGAGCGGGAAGGGGCCGCGCCGCGAGGAGACCTCGAGTCGCAGCGATGCCGTGCCGTAGCGGGTGGCGGCCTGGGGCAACCGGGCGCTCAGCGTGTAGAGGCCCTCGGGCAGGTCCACGAAGTGGAAGGTGCCGTCGGGGAGGGAGCACGTGCGAGCGCGTGGCGCCCCCGCCAGGCCCATCCGCCAGGCCTCCGGGCCTTCCGTGATGACGAGCTCGGCCCCGGCGATCACCTTCCGTGTCCGAGCATCCACCACACGCCCCGCAATGCTCAGGCGGTGGCCGCGCACGGCGAGTGGCATGAGGCCCGGAGGCAGGGCGCTCGCTCCCGGAGTCACTGGGGTGGCTGGAGCGCTCGCCACCTCCCTGGCCCTGGTGGACTTCCGGGTACTCCTCGAGGTCTTCGGACTCCTGGTCGTCATGAGAGCCCCACCTCCTGGACGACGTGGCCCATTTCCTCGGAGGGACGGAGGTCGAGGCTCAGCGTCAGCACATAGTGGAGCGTGGCGCGGGGTTTTCCCTTCAGCGCGTGCCATACCTCGAGACCGTACTGTCGGCTCGTGGCTTCCAGGGCCCGGGCACGCACGGGAGGCTCATGGTCCTTCAGGCTCCCCTGGACGAGCTCCGCGGGCAGTTGACGGTAGCACAGCAGTACCCGGAGGACGGCTCCCAGCAGGTGGTGCTCATAGAGCTCGGGATTCGGCACCCCGTCCCGTGCGTACACGGTAATCAGGTAGTGGCAGTCCACGCGGGCCGGAGCGGGGCGCTTGCGCACGGAGCCATCATCCTGACGCTCCAGCTGCGGCTCGCAGCTGCGCAATCCCCGGTTCTCATGCACCTCGAAGAGGAAGAGATTGACCGCCGGCAGCACCAGCGACTGTGGCGGAAAGGACTCGTCCGGTGTCATGAAGCTCACGGACACCGGATACTCCCCGCGCACGAACTCCTCGGGCAGCTCCCGCGTGAGCAGCACTTGGAGTGTCTTGTCGAGATCCTGAAGAATGATCGCCCCCAGACGTGACGCTCGCGCCCGGCTCGAGTCGAGGTCGCCCGTTCCCGGTGAACCCTCCATTTTCCGGAGCATGGCTGTCAATGCGATGGTTCCGGGCGCGTGGATGAGAGGGTTGTGCTGTCAACTTCCGCGGCAAGGTCTGTCTCGAAATCCACAGAACATCCAACAGCGCTCGCCGCGCCCTCGTTCTCAAGCCCAGGTGCCGTGCTCGACCCTGTCGGCACATTCAGTCGGCGGTTCGCTGCCGCTTCCTGCTCTTCTGTTCTTCGTTTTCGCCCTTGCGTTTCCGGTTGCGGTTGACTTTCTCGCGGCCTATCGCTGCCAGGTAGATGGAGCTGATCGTGTCGTCATCGTACGCGCTGATGTCTGTAAGGATACGCCCCCCCGATGCATGGGTCTTTTCAATCTTTTTCTTGTTCTTGTCCCCGTACGTGACTTCGAAATGATAGTCCTCATCCGCGGGCTCCGTCCGGATGTTGAGCTGCTTCTCTGCCGCCAGGCGCTTCAGTTTGGACTCGCCCTTTCCCTTTCTTCTTGTCTTTTTTGCTAGCTTCTCGAACGCTTTGAGGTCTTCTCTTTTGTTGAAACAATAATCCACCTTGTTGCTTTCTTGCTCCACCTTTGGACCGCTCGGGTGCTGCTGTCTGATCCGCCCACTCAAGTCCCCTTTCATGAAATACAGGGTCGCTTCCCGAGCGTCTGCCTTGGTCACGAACTCCAAGTTTTGCACTGTGAATAGTGACGGCCTCGTCGCCGGCTGTTTGCTGGCGTGCCTTACTGCTTTCTTGAGTGCATCGAAGTCCTTGAATTCATGCTTGGTGTTCGAGCGTATCCAGGTGCGAAGCACTTTCTGCGCCTCGGGCTTGTTTTCGATTCCGAGTTCCTGCTTTATTCCTGGTGTGAGTTTTTTGATTTGTGTTTGTATCATTTTGGTTTCTTTGGCGCTGACGGTGCGCTGGACGGCGTTACTCCGCTGGCCTTCAGCCCTGGTGCGCTGCCCCGCTGCGTTGGTTGCGGTGAATGGGTCCAGCAGTCCTTCCGCCGATCGCCCCGCTACCACGGCATCGGCAACGGCGTCAGCATGGCGCTCGTGCGCGTCCCCGTCCTTCCCAATGCCACCGGAGGGGCGGGCGCCCGCACGCTGCTGCACGACGTGCGCGGCCTCGTGTGCCGCGGTGCGGAGGTCGGGTTTGCCGCCGAAGACCACGTGCCCTCCGGTCGTGAAAGCGCCCGCCCGCATGGCTGCGGCGCTGCGCTCCGCGGACTCGCCGAGGTACAGCGTGGAGTGCGGCTCGCGCGTGTACGGCTGGCCCCGGTTGCGGTGGCCGCCCTGAGGCCGGCTACGGCCGCTCGGCCTGGCGGGCCACCGCCTGCTTGTCCGCCTCGGGGGCCTGGGTCTTCTCGCTCTTTGGCTTCTCCTTGATGATGCCCAGGCTGTTGCTCCACCACTCCGGGCACAGAAGGACGAAGAGGCCTCCGAACACCACCATTCCCACCAGGGAGACGACGATCACCTCACTCATTCACTCCTCCACGTCTTCCTGATTCAACGACGGCCACGGTCCTCTACAACACCGGAGACTGGGCGGACCATTCAGGTTCGAACTCCTACAGGCTACCAGGGCCGCAGGCTCGTGGCCCACAAGTAGAGGGCGGTCTCCAGCGGGAACTTCCCCGGCTGGGAGACGTGTTTCTGGATGCCCCCGAGCACCGCCGTGGTGCGCAGGGCCGTGTGCCACCCGTCCAGCTCCTCCGAGGCCCGCGTGGCGGCGATCGCCAGCGCCGTCGCTCCCTGTCCGTAGCCGCCGAGGATGGGCCCGCTCGACGCATCCGCGCCCCGCTCCACGCCCCGGGGCCACTCGCGGCAGGCCGCGGCGCTCGGGAAGAGGGGAACGTGCTCGCAGAAGTCCTTCAACAACACACCGGCGAAGGTGCTCGCCGCCGGGGCCCCGCTCATCGCCAGGAACGCGGCGGTCCAGGCCAGCACGGTCCCTCGCGGGGTCTTCTTGAGGATGCGCCCCTTCGCATCCACCTGCGTGGGAAATCCGCCCGGTGACTCCGAGAGCTTCGCCAGGTGCGCCACCCACCGCTCGCCCGCGGCCCGTGACGCCTCGCTGCCCCGCAGCCTCCCATGCAGCAGCAGCCCCGAGGCCGCGAGCGCGTTGTCACAGGGCCAGATGCTCTCCCCGAAGCTCGGCAGCAGCGGCTGTTTCGCGAACGCCTCCGCCGTCTGGGCCGCGAGGGCGTCGAAGAGCGTCCGGTGCTCCTCGCTCGCGAGGCCCGCGCGCTCCACCCCCGCGAGCATCAACAGCAGGAACCCCCGGTACAACACGCTGCGCGGCAGTGAGTGCCCGGCCACCCGCGTGCTCCCGGTGTTGCGGAAGGGCGAGCGGGCCCGTCCGAGCGCATCCGTGAGCAGGGCCCCCAGCCGCTCGCGGACATCCGGTGGCGCCTTCCCCTCGAGCGAGGCCTGCACGAGGGCGAAGGACAGGAAGGCATCACACGCCACCTGGGCCTCGGAGAACGGGTGCTCCTTCAAACCCAGCAGCTTCCCCGAGCACCCCGGGCCCACCACCTGCCGCTGGAGCGCATCCAGGTCGACGCTCTGCCCATCGGCCAGCTCCAGCGTCGCCGCGGACATGGCCCTCCCCGGCAGGAGCAGCGACAGGACGAGCACGAAGGCGGCGAGGCGAGGCATGGGGGCTCCGGGGCGCGCGGCGTTACAGGACGCCCAGTATGCGTCCCTCGAGGCCACCGCGCGGTCCGGCCGGAGAGTCCTGTGAATTCAAAGAATCCTCCAGTTACGACGCGGCATGTCAGGCCCGGGTGGTACGTCGGGTCCATGGGACGGCGCGTCCCATTCCCTGGAGGAGTTTCGTGAAGAAGATGTCGATGCTGCTCGCCGTGCTCACGCTGGTTCCGGCGCCCGCCCTGGCCGCCGACTACAAGTGCCAGGGCAACCGGGTGGAGAAGGGCGGCAGCACCCGGTACACCGTGCGCGCCTCGGGCCCGGACATTGTCATCGAGAAGGGTGGCAGCACCCGGGGCAGGGCCGTCAAACGCGGCGATGATTACGCCGTCGAGGTGGGCGGCAGCACCCAGGCCACCATCGAGAACGGCCGCATCTACAAGGGGGGCTCCACCTGGAGCTCCGTGGGCGAGGCCCAGCGCGTCTACGACTGCCCGGACATCGTCGCCGCCACCCTCTGGGTGCTCCAGCAGCAGGGCCAGCTCTAGACGTCTTCCAGGTTCCTCGTCTCCTCTCCGGCCCGCCGTGGGTGTCACGGCGGGCCGCCGTGTCTTCACGCCCGCCGGCGCAGGCGGAAGCGCCGCATGAGCGGGGTGCTCGGCCCCGCGGCCTCCTGTGTCACGTGCTGGAAGTAGGGGAAGCGGAACTCCGCCCACAGCACCAGGTAGGCCACGCCGAACACCGCCGTGGCCACCACCCACCACCACGACACCGCGAAGGCCAGACTCACCAGCGCCGACAGCACGCACACCACCCCGATGCCCAGTGCCACCTCCCGCCGCCGGGGCGACTCCGACATGGCCAGGCCCATGGAGACGAGCGACATCGCCAACAGCAGCCACGCCAGCCCGAAGGCCTCCCGGGCATACAGGAGGGCAATCGACAGCAGGAACAATCCCAATCCGAACAGGCCCAACCCACCGTCCATGAGGTGCCTCCTCCTCCGGATTTCCCAGAAGCAAGGGTTCAGGCCCTAACATCCGCATCTGTTCACCATTGGAGGAACGCTCGGCGCGGCGTGCGCCCGGCACGTCCGGCAGCCCTCCGCGTGGCGGGCATTCAACCTTTCATTCCCGCGACAACTCACCGCCTCTTGCATGGGTGCCTACCCTCGCGGCGATGAGCAGGGCTGTCCTCCGCCACGTCCTTCCGCTGTCCTTGCTGCTCGCCTCCGCCGTGGGTTGCCACCGCGGGGTGCGCTTCGAGAACCAGGTGTTCTCCAAGCCTGGGGTCCGCTACCGGCTCGGCGCGCTGCCGCCCGGCTGGGCGCGGGTGAAGCTGCCCAACAACGACCTGGCCTGGTACACCGGGGAGACGGGCCACGCGCTCTCGGTGAACTCCACCTGCCGGGAGCACGAGGACGCGCCGCTGGACGTGCTCACGCGCCACCTCGTCATCGGCTTCACCGAGCGGCTGGAGGTGGAGCAACAGAAGGTGGTGGTGGACGAGCGCGAGGCGTTGCGCTCGCGCTTCCGGGCCAAGCTGGATGGGGTGCCGGTGGAGCTGCTCTTCCTGGTGCTCAAGAAGGACCAGTGTGTCTACGACTTCACCTACGTGGCGCCGCTGGGGCGCTACGAGGAGCGGCTCGAGGGCTTCGAGTCGTTGGTGCACGGCTTCCACGCGGAGGACGCGTCATGAGCACGGGTGCGGATCTCCACCACCCCCGGGCCCGCCGGCCGGTGGAGGCCTCGCAGGCGGGGGCCATCAACCCGATGGGCGGCTCCTTCCTCCAGCGCATGGGGGAGCGGCTGGAGCGGCTGGGCTCGCTCGTGGTGATGACGGGCCAGGTGGCGGTGCGCGCGGTGAGCCCGCCGTATGCGCCGTCCGCGCTCGTCTACCAGATGGAGGCGCTGGGGGTGCGCTCGCTGCCCATCGCCCTGCTGACGGCCATCTTCGCCGGCCTCGTCATCGCGCTGCAGTTCGGTTACTTCCTGGCGCGCTTCGGCGTGCAATACACGGTGGGCCGGGTGGTGGTGCTCACCCTCTTCCGCGAGTTGTCCCCGGTGCTCATCGCCCTCACCGTGGGAGCGCGCGTGGGCTCGGGCATCGCCGCGGAGCTGGGCTCCATGACGGTCACCGAGCAGGTGGACGCCATCCGCGCGCTGGGGGCGGACCCCTTGCGCAAGCTGGTGGTGCCCCGGGTGCTGGCCTGCCTGCTGCTCACGCCCGCGCTCACCGTGCTGGCGGACGTCGTGGGCATGGTGGCCGGCGCCCTCGTGGTGAACGTGCAGTACAACATCAGCTTCCATCTGTTCTTCCAGGGAGCGATCGACGTCGTGCTGATGAGCGACTTCCTCTCTGGCGTCTTCAAGGGCTTCGTCTTCGGCGGAATCATCGGCGTGGTGGGCTGCTTCAAGGGGCTCACCGTCGAGGGCGGCACCGAGGGCGTGGGCCGCGCCACCACGCAGACGGTGGCCATCACCTCCGTCTCCGTGTGTCTGGCCGACTTCTTCATCACCAAGCTCACCCTGTCCCTCTGAGATGCTCTTCCGTCACCGCACGTCTCGTCTGGAATTCCAGCCGCCCACCCGGGGCGAGGAGCTCATCCGCTTCGAGCACCTGAAGAAGTCCTTCGGGCCCAAGCGCGTCTACGATGACCTTCAGCTCTCCGTGTACGCGGGCGAGACGCTCACGGTGATTGGCGGCTCGGGCACGGGCAAGAGCGTGCTGCTCAAGTGCCTCATCGGGCTGCTGCGGCCGGATGAGGGACGCATCGTCTTCGAGGGGCAGGAGCTCACGGAGTTCCGCGAGGAGGACTTCATCGACGTGCGCCGGCACGTGGCGATGGTGTTCCAGGGCTCGGCGCTCTTCGACTCGCTGACGGTGGGGGAGAACATCGCCTATCCGTTGCGCGAGCACTTCCCCCACATGCCGCCGGAGGAGATTCGCGAGCGGGTGGCCCGGAAGCTGGAGCTGGTGAACCTGCCGGGCATCGAGGACATGAAGCCCGCGGACCTGTCTGGCGGCATGAAGAAGCGCGTGGGCCTGGCGAGGGCCATCGCCACGGACCCGGAGGTCATCCTCTGGGACGAGCCCACCACGGGGTTGGACCCCGTCACCACCGAGAACATCAACCAGATGATTCGTTCCATGCAGAAGCAGCTCGGGTGCACGTCCATCGTGGTGACCCACGACATGATGAGTGCCTTCACGGTGTCCGATCGCATCGCGATGCTGGCCAACCGGCGCATCGTGCAGGTGGGGACGCCGGAGGAGATGAAGGCGTCCACGGTGCCGGAGGTGCGGGCCTTCCTGGACGCGCGGCGGCAGGAGCTGTGGACCCAGGAGGAAGCGCGATGAGCCTCTTCAGCACCACCTCGGCGGAGAAGCGCCAGGCGCTGCGGGTGGGCGCCTTCGTGGCCATGGCGCTGGCACTGGCGGGCCTCGTCGTCTTCCTCATCGGAGAGGAGACCCGCCTGTTCCAGAAGGATGTGGAGTACCGCACCTACTTCGAGAACGTGGAGGGCCTGTCCGAGGACTCCCCGGTCTGGCTGGGCGGCCTGGAGGTGGGCCGGGTGGCCGGTTTGAACTTCCCCTCGAGGCCCGGGGAAAGGCGGCTGGAGGTGGTGCTGCGGATGAGCGCGCAGCATGCGTCGCGGGTGCGAGGGGACTCGGTGGCGCGGCTGTCGAGCATGGGCGTGCTGGGCGACAAGGCCGTGGACATCACCATCGGCTCGCCAGAGCAGAAGCCGCTGGAGCCGGGGGCGGAGATTCCGAGCGCGGGCGGCGCGGACATGTCCTCGCTGTTGCGCAGCGCGGCGCAGGTGATGGATGACACGGTGGCCGTGAGTCACGCGGTGCGCGGGTTGGTGGAGTCTCTCGCCAGCCCCCAGATGACCGAGGACCTCGCCTTCAGCATGAAGAGCCTGCGCAAGCTGCTCGAGGAGGTGGAGACGGGAGACGGCGCCCTGCACGCGCTCATCTATGACAAACAGACGGGCGACGAGGTGAAGCGGTTGATGGCGAATGCCTCGCGCACGGCGCTGCGGATGGAGAAGGCGCTGGGGCACGTGGAGGGGCTGCTCGACGAGGTGGAGAACGGCGACGGCACGGCGCACGCGCTCATCTACGGGAAGGAGGGCGCCAAGGCGCTGGGCGAGCTGGGCGCGGCGGCGGGGCAGCTCGCGATCCTCATGGAGGACGCGAGGAAGAACCCGGACGGCACGGTGCACCAGCTGGTCTACGGGAACGCGGGCAACATGCTGGCGGACCTGGGGAGCGCGGCGGCGGACATCAAGCAGATTACGTCCATGGTGGCCAGGGGCGAGGGCTCGCTGGGCGGCATCCTGAAGGATCCCACGGTGTACGAGGACCTGCGGGAGATCGTGGGAAACGTGCGGCGCAACAAGGTGCTGCGCACGCTGGTGCGCTTCGCCATCAGCAACAACGACAACGTGCAGTACGTGGGCCGGCCCATCGAGCCGCCGAAGGACGACGAGTCACGGACGGGAATCGGTGGCGCGGGAGAGTCCTCGCCGGACGCACCGAAGACACCGCTCATCCTGCCGTTGCCGCCGCCCGTGCCTTCGGGCTCGAACCCTCACTGAACGACAGGTCTTCTCCGAAAACGTAATCGTGGATTGACTTTCACCAGACACGGATGGTCTCGTGAAAGCGCTGCATCCACGACGTCGCGGGAGGGGACATGCGTTCACGGATGAGCAGGCGTCTGGGCTCGGTCCTTCGGTTCGGGCAGGCTCCAGAGGTTCGCACCCTGGCGGCCAACGCCATGAAGGGGACGAAGCTCCTGGTGCGCACCGAGCCCGAGCTTCCCCCCGGATATTCCTGGCACGACTACGCGGTGCTGTTGCTCCACATCGCCGCCGAGGTCGAGCATGCCCTGATGGTGCAATACCTGTACGCCGCCTACTCGTTGGGCGGGCCGCAGGTGCCTCCGAAACACCGCGACCGGGTGCGGCACTGGCAGGAGGTGGTGCTGGGCATCGCCAAGGAGGAGATGGGCCACCTCATCACCGTGCAGAACGTGCTGCGCCTGATTGGCGGGCCGCTCAACCTCGACCGCGAGGACTACCCGTGGGGCAGCGAGTTCTACCCCTTCGACTTCACCCTCGAGCCGCTGACGAAGGATTCCCTCGCCCGCTACATCTTCGCGGAGGCGCCAGCCGGCTGGGACGACGCGGAGGCGCGGGAGATCAAGAAGCGCGCGGGTGCCTCCGGCCAGACGCTGCACCGCGTGGGTGAGCTGTATGACCGGATGCAGAAGATTCTCGCCAACCCCGAGTACGTGAAGGACGCGGACTTCCAGGCCGCCACCACGACGTTCCAGGCCTCGTGGGACGAGTGGGGACGCGGCTACATGCGCGGCGCCCGGGGACAGAGCACCACCACCCGCCGCCAGAAGACCCCCGATGTCATCGTCCGGCCGGTGAGCACCCGCGACGAGGCCGTCGAGGCGCTGGCCGCCGTGGGCAAGCAGGGCGAGGCCCGCTTCTTCGACCCGGACGTGGACGAGGAGTCGCACTTCCGCCGCTTCCTGAACATCTATCGGGACTACCCCGAGGGCGAGTGGGTGCCCACGCGGCCGGTGCCCATCAACCCGAAGACGGAGCTGGACCTGGACGCCAACCGGGTGGTGGTGAGCCCCCTCAAGGCCACGTCCCGCGCGGCCGCTGCGGCGGCTCCGGGCGTCACCATCACCCACCCCGAGACCTCCCGGTGGGCGTACCTGTTCAACCTGCGCTACCGGATGCTGCTGGTGAACCTCTCGCACGCCTACGAGCTCGCTGGCGCGCTCGGCCAGGGCGACGCGCTCACCGCGCGCGGACTGCTCATCAACCGCACCTTCGGCGAGATGTACAACGTGCGCTCCCTCTCCAACATCCTGGTGGAGCTGCCGCTGGATACGTCGGGCTCGGGCAGGGTGGCCGGGCCTCCCTTCGAGATGCCCTACTCGCTGGACCTGCCCGCCACGGAGGCGGACCGCTGGCGGCTCCACCGCGACCTGCTGGAGTCCTCCCAGCACCTCACGGCGGAGCTGCTCAGGGAATACCCCCAGCGGCACACCGACTATCTCCGAGCCCTGGAAGACCTGGACGCGGAGGCCCTCGCGAGCGTCCGCAAGATGATCCCGAAGTCCTGAGCCGCACCCGCTCCGCCTCACCGGAGGAACTGGCGTGACCATCAAGGAATTGCGAATCCTTCCCCCCCTGGCCATCGCGCGTCTTGGCGCGGCCTCGGAGCCGCTCGACAACTACGAGCTCGCGGTGGACCCCGAGGATCCGCTCGGGTTCCGGCGCCTCGAGCCCGCTCCCACCTTCCGCGTGGATCCGGTCTCGGGCGCCATCTCCCAGGCCTTCCTGCCCGAGGAAATCCGCTTCAAGTCGCCCGAGGGTCTCATCCGGCCCGTGGCTCCGTTCCTGGAGGTGTGGGCCGTCACCTCGAAGGACAGCCTGGTCCCCCTCACCCTGGAGCTGCTCGCCGAGAACGGGCTGGGCCCCTCGGACGTGAAGTGGGAGGTGCGCGTCGGCAACATCAAGATCTTCCGGCGCACCGGCGAGCGCAACGACAAGATCCTCGCGAGCACCGGGCGTTTCTCCGACCACGCCATCCATGAGCTGGAGGGCCAGTGCCGCAACTTCCGGACGGGCAAGGTGCTGCCGCTGGGCGCGGTGCGCTACATCCGGCCCACCGAGGAGTTTCCGGAGATCCGCCTGCGCTTCACCCCCGCCCACGGCAAGGTGTACGGCTCCAGCCCTGACCTGAAGGGCGCGGACGGCAAGCCCACCCCGGACAAGAACATCGCGGACGTCCTGTACGACCCGAAGAAGGGCAAGTGGCAGGGCTACGCCGAGAGCGCGGGCCCGACGCTGACCATGCCCGCGCAGATCTACGCCGGCTTCTCGCGGACCACCAAGGAGGGCGTGCAGGAGCAGGTGAGCTACGGGTACATCGACGACGAGTGCGATGGCCTGGTGCATGTGCAGCTCAAGCTCAAGGGCGCGGCCGAGCCGCTGAAGGCCTTCGCCCGTATTGGCGCGGGGCCGCCCGCCTTCGCGCCGGACAGCTTCCCGGTACGCACGGTGGAGGATGACCTGGAGCAGGCGCTCCACGGCCCCGAGGCCAACCCGCGTGACGCCTCGCTCGAGGCGGCCGAGGACATCGTCCGGCGGGCCTTCGAGACCATCCGGTTGATGAACACCGCGGTGATGAATGGCAACACGGTGAATGGTCAGGTGGACGTGGCCAGCACGATGGTGCGCCAGGACACGGCGGACACCGGCCGCCTCTTCGAGCCCATCATGGCGCCCTCGCTGGTGGACAACCTCACCATCAAGTCCCTGCACCAGAACGTCTTCACGGCGCTGCGCAGCGGGGCGGCTCCGTGGTTCTCGGACGTGCTGCGGCGCCACGACGAGGTGGGAGACCTGAGCAACAAGGGCCGCCGCAAGATGCCCGCGCTGATGCGAGGCGCGGACGGGCGAGCCCTGGCGCTCACCCGCCGGCAGGTGGACATCATCCGCAAGGCCGCGCGCAGGGCCCAGTTCCAGCAGTCCAAGCCGGGAGGGGACGAGGAATGAAGAAGCTCGATCCGAAGAACCTGTCCGCGCAGCTCCGCTACCGGGCCGCCGGCAATCCTCCCGGCACGCTGCCCTCGTCCGCCATCTCCAACTGCTTCCCCGGGCTGGAGTTCGACTTCCGCAACGTGTGGCGCCGCATCTTCGTGGGCATCACCCTGCACGAGGCGGACAACTACGTGCTCGACGCGGAGCCCCGCTTCAAGCACCTGGTGGGCCACCGGCTGTTGCGCGTGGACGGACAGCCGCTCGTCGTGCCCGTCATGGGCCCCCAGCGCCCCGGGGCGGATCCCATCCAGCTCACCAGCTCGGCCAACCCCGAGGGCGTCACCTTCATGGAGTGGTCCAACGCCCTGGCGGAGCTGCTGCAAACCAAGGCGGGCAAGAAGGTCCGGTGTGAATTCACCGTGAAGGAGTCCCCGCTGCCCGCCGCCCTCCCCACGGACAAGAAGCCGCTGCTCGTCGAGGAGCTGGAGTTGCGGCCCTTCTTCGCGAAGGGTGAGCAGGGCCCGCTGGCCGTCATCGCCGAGGAGCTGGCCGAGCCGGGCGAGCTGACCCAGGGCCTGTGCTCGCCGTGGCAGAACGACTACCGCGAGTGCGCCTGCTACTACTGGGCCGCGAGCCGCCCGGACTACGTGAACGTGGAGCAGGGCCCGCAGGGCACCAGCGTGGGCATCAACTGGCTCCAGAAGGACCGCGGCCCCGAGGCTCCCCAGCAGTACGTGCTGGACAACCGCGAGGACACCCGGCTCGTCTCGTACGACGACCTGTTCCGCCACTGGCAGGAGTCCCTGCACTTCCAGGTGGAGGGGCACGACCAGGACGTGGTGACCCTGCCGGAGGGAGGCCCCCCGGATGCGCGCTCCAAGTGAGGTGCTGGCCGCTCCACCGGCCACCTCCGAGGCGCGGCGGCTCTTCTCTCTGTCCGCGCCTCACGCGCCCTCGGTGCACCTCTTCCAGACGGAACAGGGCCACCACCTGCTGGTGGTGAATGGCAGCCGCCTCTTCGACGTGGACGCCGAGGTCTTCGAGTCCCTCGACCGTGCGCGGCTGGCGCGGGACGAGGCCTCGCTGCAACGGCAACTGGAGGAACTGGGCGTCTCCGAGGCGCCCTTCATCGACGACCAGCCGGTGGAGTCTCCGCCGGTGCGGGCGCTCTCGCTGGCGGTGGCGCAGAAGTGCAACCTGGGCTGCACGTACTGCTACGCGCAGCAGGGGGACTTCGGCGGCCCGGCGCGCAACATGCCGTTGCGGACGGCGCTGGACTCAGTGGAACTGCTGCTTCGCGACGTGGGCCAGGGAGAGCGCGTCAACCTGTCGTTCCTCGGCGGGGAGCCGCTCTTCAACCGGAGCGTCATCCGGGCCGCGACGCAGCGGGCCCAGGAGCTGGCCCGGGCCCGGGGTGTCTCGCTGACCCTGTCGCTCACCACCAATGGCACGCTGCTGAACGCAGAGGACGCCGACTTCCTGGAGGAGCACGGCTTCGCGGTGACGGTGAGCCTGGACGGGCTCCAGGAGACGCATGACCGGCTGCGCGCCTTCAAGGGCGGCCAGGGCAGCTTCGCGCGGGTGATGGAGAACGTGGCGCCGTTGCTGTCCAGGCAGCGGCGGATGCAGGTCTCCGCGCGCGTCACCGTCACGCCGCGCAACCTGGCGCTGCGCGAGACGCTCGATGCCTTCGTGGACATGGGGTTCCACAGCGTCGGCTTCTCGCCCATGCTCAGCTCGCCCACGGGCCGTGACGAGATGGGGCACGCCGAGCTGGAGTTGATGCTCGAGCAGATGGTGGCTTGCGGACGGGAGTTCGAGCGGCGGCTCATCGCCGGTCAGCGCTACCCGTTCTCCAACATGGTCAATGCCATGCGGGAGATTCACAAGGGCACTCACCGCCCCTATCCCTGCGGCGCCGGCGCGGGCTACTTCGGCGTCTCCGCCAGTGGCGAGCTGGCCGCGTGCCATCGCTTCGTGGGAGACGAGGAGGGCGCCATGGGCGACGTGGCCACGGGGGTGGACCGGACGCGGCAGGCGCGCTGGCTCACGGAGCGCCACGTGCACCGCCAGGAGCCGTGCCGCTCGTGCTGGGCGCGGTACATGTGCAGTGGCGGGTGCCACCACGAGGTCATCCAACGGGGACGCCCGGCCTGCGACTACATCCGCGGCTGGCTGCACTACTGCCTGGAGGCCTACAGCCGGCTGTCCCAGGCTCGGCCGGACTACTTCGGCCTGACTCCCGCCGCCGGGTGAGTGGCGTGGACACCCGGTTCGAGACGGAGGTCTGCGTCATCGGCGGAGGGCCGGCGGGGGCAGCGCTCGCCTTGCGGCTGGCGAGGCTCGGCCATGCCGTCTGCGTGGTGGAGCGCCACGCCTTTCCCCGGCCCCATGTGGGCGAGTCGCTGACGCCTGGGGTATGGCCCCTGCTCGATGCGCTCGGGGTGGTGGACGAGCTGTGGCGGGGAGGCTTCCTGCCCGCGCTGGAGTCGCTCGTGTGCTGGGAGGAGCCCACCGGGAGGCGCGTCCGTGGGCGGGCGGGGGAGCCCGGACTGCTGGTGGACCGGGGACGTTTCGATGCGCTGTTGCTGGGCGCGGCGGCGTCGGCGGGTGTGCGGGTGCTCCAGCCGGCCGTGGCGCAGCGGCCCGAGCGGACCGAGGAAGGCTGGGAGCTGCCGGTGCTTCACGAGGGACGGCGGCTCGTCGTGTCGGCGCGGTTCCTCGCGGATGCGAGCGGACGGACGGCATGCCTGGGCGGCCGGAAGCAGATGGTCTCCGCGCGCACCCTGGCGTTGTATGGCTATTGGCGGGGGGAGACGCCTCACGGTCCGGAGACCCGCGTGGAGGCGGGGCCGGACGGCTGGTATTGGGGCGCGCACCTGCCGGATGGCACCTTCAACGCCATGGCCTTCGTGGACCCGGAGCTGCTGCGCGAGCGGGGCATCGGGCGGAGGACGCTGGAGTCCTTCTACCGGGAGCTGCTGGGCCGCTCGAGCCTGTTGGAGGCCTGGACGGCCCCGCGCCTGGTGGGGAGCGTGCTCGCCTGTGACGCGACCTGCTACCGCGACACCGTGCCCATCGAGCGCGATTGCCTCAAGGTGGGCGAGGCCAGCTTCTCCATTGATCCATTGTCCTCCTCGGGGGTGCAGAAGGCGTTGCAGACGGCCCTGAGCGGCGCCGTGGCGGTGCACACGCTGCTCTCCCGGCCCGAGCACGCGGAGGCCGCACTGCGCTTCTACACGGAGGACCAGCGCTCCTCGGCCGAGCAGCACGCGGCCTGGGCGGCGGGGTACTACCGGGACGCGAGGCGCTACCAGGAGAGGGCCTTCTGGAAGCGGCGGGCCCTCGCACCGGCCGCCATGGCTCCGCCCGAGGTGAGGCCGCCCCTGTCGGAGGACGGACTGAGCCACCGCCGCTGGCGCCTGGCGGGTGACGCGGCCCTGGTGGACACGCCCTGCATCGTCGGAGACGTCATCGAGCTTCGCCGGGCCGTGAGTCATCCCCGGCTCGGAAGACCCGTGGCCTACCTGGAGGGGGTCGAGCTGGCGCCCCTGGTGGAGTGGCTCGGCCAGGCGCCGGGTGAGGGGCTGACGATGCCGCAACTCGCGGACACGTGGGCGAGGCGGATGCCGTTCCGGCGGAGTGTGGCCATCATGGGCTGGCTCTACCGTCAGGGACTCCTCACCGAGGTCACCGCGCACGGTCCCCGCTGAGCACCGTGGTTGACAGCCGGGAGGCTCGCCAGCGAGGAAGGAGGGCATGATCACCCTCCCCGAGAACGCGTCGATGAAGGACTACCAGCGGTACATCCACGAGCTCGAGACGATGCATGGATGGCTGAAGGTGGACCTGGTGCACAACTGCTTCCTCATGGGCGAGGAGCTGGGCGAGCTGTTCAAGGCGGTGCGCCGCTACAACAAGCTCTTCGACGAGGGACAGGGCACGCCCACCGAGCAGGCGAAGGCCAACCTCGCCGAGGAACTGGTGGATGTCTTCAACTACCTGGTGGCCATCGCCAACCGGGTGGACGTGGACCTGGAGCAGGCGTTCCGCGAGAAGAACGCCAAGAACCAGCAGCGCACCTGGAGCTGAGGCTACTCCCGGCGGAGCACCAGGACCTGACGAGCCCGTCCCGGGACCGAGCAGTACAGCCGGAACACGTCCGGAGCCTCCAGGGGCTCCGCCAGGGATTGGCACCAGTGCAGCAGCTCGCGCAGGGAGGCGTCGTCCTGGAGCCGCAAGCGCTCATCGGTTGCGACGCGGTGGCGGATGCGGGCCAGCGCCGCGGCCGAGACTCCGGCCAGTGTGCCCGTGCGGGTGATGAAGTACAGGCGGCGCAGGAAGGGGCCCTGGCCGGGCTCTCGCCGGAAGTGTCGGAAGGAGGCGCGCGCGAAGACGAAAGGCTCGCCGTCCTGCTCGTGTACGGCTTCACGGTCGAAGTGCCCGGAGCGGAAGTAGCGGGTCCGGTACTCCTTGGGGTCGTAGTGCGCGGTATCCCCCGTGAACCAGGCCAGGTTCTCCTGGCGGCGGCGGAAGCCGTGGGCCACGTCATTGAGGTTGCGTTTCACCTCGACCAGGGCGAGCACCTCCACCGGCTGCCCGGGGCGGAGCGGCTGACGGATGAGCAGTTGGTCGAGCTCGGTCCGCGCCGCGCCGAGCCCCACGCCCGTGAGCACCCGGAGGCGCGCCGTGGCCCCGGTCCGTGCGCTCCCGAGCAGCTCGGGCACGATGTGTTGCCACGTCAGCGCGAGGGTCTGTTGCTCGAAGTCTCCACCCGAGTGTCCGGACCGGTGCCCCTGGTCCCGCAACAGCTCGGCCAGCTCGGCTTCCGCGCGCTCCAGCCCGAGGCGTGAGCGGAGTTGCCTCGACTCCTCACGGATGCGGAGCAACTCCTGACGCGGAAGGCTCTCCTGGGTCAGTCGTGCCTGCTCGTGTTGAAGTGTCTGCTGTCTGTCCTGGAAGCCCGCGAGCTTCCGCCGCAGGCCTGGCTGTGCTTCCGGCTCGGCCCGAGCGAGCGCGGCCCCCAGCCCGGCGATGGCTTTTCCAGCCTTGGTGAGCTCCTCTTCTATCTGGAGCAGGCGTGCGAACTGGGGAGAGGCCTCGTCCGCGGCGGTGGCGCGACGGCAGGTTCGCTCCAGCGCGCGGAGCTCGGGATGGGCCCGCCGCAGGTCGCGGATTCGAGTGCGTTGAACGAAGGCGGGATCCGACTCCCAGAAGGGCAGTTGGTGGGCGAGCCAGCGCCGGAAACCCTCCAGGTCGAGGCCACGGAGGTCCACGGCCTGCCGCAGCAGGCGGCGCAGCTCGCGCGTTCCTCGGGCAACGGGGAGTGCGGAGGAGGAGTCCATGAGGGATCCGCGGAGCCGTCACTCAGGACGCGAGCTGTACTTCCTGGCGCTGCCGCAGCCGCCGCTGGTCCCGCGCGGGCGGTGCCCCGAACAGGCGGCTGTACTCGCGGCTGAACTGGGAGGGGCTCTCATAACCCACGCGGAAACCCGCCGTGGCCGCGTCGACGTCCTCGCTGAGCATGAGCCGGCGAGCCTCCTGGAGCCGCAACTGCTTCTGATACTGCAACGGGCTCATGGCCGTGACGGCCTTGAAGTGGTGGTGGAGCGAGGACGTGCTCATGTGCACCTCGCGCGCGATGTCCTCGATGCGTAGCGGCTCCGCGAAGTGCTCCTTGAGCCAGCCGATGACCTGGGCGATGCGTTGCGCCTGACTGTTGGCCGTGACGATCTGGTTCAGCCGCCAGCCGTGCTCTCCCTTGAGCAGGCGATAGAGAATCTCTCGCATGGCGAGCGGGGCCAGGGCGGGAATGTCCTCGGGCGTGTCCAGCAAGCGCACCAGCCGGAGCACCGCATCCAGCAGGAGCGGGCAGGTGTCTCCAAGGTACATGCCTCGTGCGGACGTCCGTTGGGCCGGTGCGGGCAGACGTGCCTGGAGGAGCATGTCGGCGAGCTCTCCCGGATCCAGGTCGAGCCGGAAGCAGAGATAGGGCACCTGGGGCGTGGCCTGCAGCACCTGGCCCGTGATGGGAAGGTCCACGGAGACGACGAGGTGGCGCGAGGCGTCGTACAGATACACGTCCTCGCCCACCATCACCCGCTTGCTGCCCTGGGCGATGATGCACAGGGCGGGTTGATGGAGGGTGTGGACCGGCTCACCGGGCCGTGAGGAGCGGATGAGGCCCATGCGCTCGATGGCCGTCGGGTGCACGCCGTCGCGAGGAGCGAATCGTTCGATGGCCTCGGCCAGCTCGGCCATGCGCGGGTTGCGTGAACGCGGGTTCTGCGGGGTCGCCATGCCCTCAACCTACTCCTGCTCGGGCGGCTTTTCCTGGCCGCTTGCAGGATCAGGCAAGAACCCGCCGGGAATGGGCTACCGGCCTTTTTCCGCCCCGTCTATTGATTGCTCACTCCCGGCACCCACTCGCCGGGGAGTTTTTAGGACAACCATCGAGGAGCGCATCATGTCTGGAATCAAGGGAAAGGTCATCGTCATCACCGGAGCGAGCAGCGGCATTGGCGAGGCAGCCGCTCGCCTGCTGGCCCGGAGTGGCGCGCACGTGGTCCTGGGCGCCCGGCGCACCGACAAGCTCGAGAAGCTCGTGGGAGCCATCAACTCGGAAGGCGGCTCGGCCCGCTACCGGCCGCTGGATGTGACGCGCCGGGAGGACGTGGAGGCGTTCGTCGAGTTCGCGCGGGCCACGTTCGGCCGCGTGGATGTGATCATCAACAACGCGGGAGTCATGCCGCTGTCCAGCCTGGAGGAACTGAAGGTCGATGAATGGAACCGGATGATCGACGTGAACATCCGGGGCGTGCTGCATGGCATCGCGGCGGGTCTGCCCGTGATGAAGAAGCAGGGGCGTGGGCAATTCATCAATGTCTCCTCCATTGGGGGACACAGGGTTTCGCCCACGGCGGCCGTGTACTGCGCGACCAAGTTCGCCGTGAACGCCATCTCCGAGGGGCTTCGCCTGGAAGCGGGGAGCGACATCCGGGTGACGGTGATTTCTCCGGGAGTCACCGAGTCGGAGCTCGCCGACAGCATCACGGACCCAGCGGCGCGTGAGCGGATGAAGGAGTTCCGCCGGATCGCGATTCCCCCCGACGCCGTCGCCCGGGCCATCCTGTATGCCATCGAGCAGCCGGACGACGTCGATGTCAGCGAGGTCATCGTGCGGCCGACCGCCAACAAGAACTGACTCCCTGGAACTCATCCTGGAGGAGTTCGCACCAGCGGTCAGGCGGCCAGGCGCTGGCCGCCTGCCGTCACACGCACGGCAACGGGCTGCAGGCGGGCCGCCGTCGGGCTGAACGCCATGGCGCGGGCCGTCCGGTACAGGAGGTGGGTGGTGACCGCGATCGAGCCCACGAACGCCACGAACGCGAAGATCGCCTGGCCGTAGCGGATGTCGAGCAGCAGCGCGGCGATGGTGATCGCGTAGCCCAGCGCGTACATCACGAAGCTCTTGAAGGTATTGGGCGGCGTCGTCATGAGAAGTGCTCCATGCTGTGTGGGGGTTCCCTTACACAGATGGGTCCACTTCCCGGTTGTGACGGGAATCTTCCCTACCAATGCGCGAAAAATGAAACGAGCAGGGCGGCCAGCGCCATGATGCCAATGACGGTGAGGGCCGCGGGCGTGCCCCGGAAGATGGCGCCGAGATTGTCCGGCTCCCCGCGGTGGTCCCCGTGCGGCGTCCGCTCGACGATGGTCCGGTCGATGAGCAGCACGGTGAGGCTCGCCGCGAGCCAGACGCCCACGGCCAGCCAGGGCACCGAGCGCATCAGGTAGCCCAGCACGACCGCCACGGTCGCGATGGCATACGCGATGGTGTACGCCACGAGTGTCCGGGTTCTGAAGTAGTTGCTGGGGCGGCTGGTTCCGCGGACCATGGCGCACTCCTCTCCCGCCGCAAACGTGGGGCGTCACCAGCAGGCGGGCAATCCCAGGCGTGACGGAGGCTCGGGGCCTCGTCACGCCTGTTCGCCTCCTGGGCGAGCGGCGCGGCATCCCCGGGCTGGAGACGTCCGGAGTCCCCCCGGGTTCTCGTGTCCGGCCCTACCGGCAGCGATCCTCGGGACGGAAGGGCAGGGCCCACAGCTCGCGGCCGTGCGCGCCGTCATCCGCGCTGAAGAAGACATCCCAGCCGGAGCGGATGAAGCCGCTCGGACTGGAGCCCGTGGGCCCCGGGACCAGCTCCGTGAGCGCTCGCGTGCCGCGTGGCGTGCCATCGCTCACCCATGCCTCGCGGCCCTTCCCCGCCGTCTCCGCGCTGAAGAAGAGCGTGCCCTGGATGGCCGCCAGCTCCGTGGGAGACGAGCCCGGTGCGCCCGGCTCGAGCTCCTTGAAGAGCCGCGTGCCGCCAGCCGTCCCATCGCTCACCCACAGCTCGCGCCCGCGCACGCCGTCGTCCGCGGCGAAGAAGAGCCTGCGGTTCATCACCTTCAGCGCGCCCGGCCGGGAATCTCCCGGGCCCGGGTGGATGTCCTCGAGCACCCGGGTGCCCCTCGTCGTGCCATCGCTCACCCACAGCTCCTCGCCCTCGGGTTCTCCCTCCACATCGCTCCTCGCCCTCCCGGCGCTGAAGTAGAGCTTCCCGTTCAAGGCCGTCAGGTCATGCGGATAGACCCCGCGGAAGAAGCGCAGCTCCCTCGTGCTCCCCATCGTCCCCCGCGTCACCCACAGGCTCGCCTCTCCCTCGTCGTTGTCCACCAGGAAGAACACCCGCTCGTTGCCCACCGGCGTCATGCTGAAGACGACGTTGTCCTCGACGGCCTCGAAGACCGGGGTGGCTCCCGGTACGCCCACGCTGCGCCAGAGCTTCACGTCGCGGCCCACGTTGGCCACGAAATAGAAGGCATTCGGCGTGCGCGTCATGCGGCGCGGGCTGGACCTGCCTGGCTCGTCCGGCTCGAAGATGTCGCCGCCCGGGTACAGGTCCTCCAGCAGGAAGGTGCCCGCGGCCGTGCCGTCGCTCACCCACAGCTCGCGGCCGTTCACCCCGTCATCCGCGGCGAAGTAGACCCGCCCATTGAACTCCACCAGGTCGCTCGGGCCGAGCTCCAACGGCGAGGCATGGATGTCCTTCACCAGCCGGGTGCCCGCGGCCGTGCCATCGCTCACCCACAGCTCGCGGCCATGCACGCCGTCGTCCGCGGTGAAGAAGACCCTGCTGCCCACCACGGTGAGCTCGTTGGGCTCGGAGCTGTCGAGCCCCGGGCGGATGTCCTTCACCAGGAAGGTGCCCGCTCCCCCCGTGCCGCTGCTCACCCACAGCTCGCGGCCGTTCACGCCGTCATCCGCGGTGAAGAAGAGCCCGTCCTCTCCGCGCACCAGTCCCTCCGGCTCCGAGCCCGGCGCGCCGGACCGGATGTCCCTCAGCAGGCGCGCCGTGTCCGTGCAGGGCTTCCAGGTGACGCTCGCCTCCCGCGTGGAGATTCCCTCGTCCGCGGGGGTCTCGTCCTCGAGGGGAACGGCACAGCCCGTGGCGAGTGCCAGCAGGGCCGGAAAGGCTCTCCAATATCTCATCGTGTGCAGCTCCTGAGTGCGGCTGGCGCCGCGTGGGGCCGCAATCTGCTCACGAGAGCCGGGTTGCCCACCCGTGCACGGGTGCGATGGGCGGTCGTGCATCGACAGTCATGCAGTCGTGCGCGCGGTGGCGCGCACAACCGGACGCGAGCCACCGGGCGGGCGAGTGGGCGCCCTCCCGGTGGCCTGCCTCACTTCGTCCGCTCAGCGCGTGAAGCGTTCCACGGAGCGGGGGCCGCTGCTGTTGCCGCCCACGAACAGCACCTCGCCCGTGTGGAGCAGGGTGGCCGTGGGGGACGTGCGGCCCTGCCTCATGTTCGTGGTGGGGGTCCACGCGTTCGTCTCGGGGTCGTACACCGCCGCCTGGCCGATGGCGTCCGTCACCAGCACTTCACCCGAGTAGAGAATCGTCGCGGAGAAGAGGGGCGTCATGTCGTACGGGAAGGGCGGGCCGAGGGTCCACTGGTTGTTGAACGGGTCGTAGAGCTCCACCGTGTTGCCGCCGTCGATGCCGCCGACGATCAGCACTTTGCCCGAGTAGAGCCGGATGGCGCCGTGGCCGTGGCGGGCCCGGGCCAGGTTGCCGGCGGGTGAGAAGGTGTTCGTGGCCGGGTCATAGAGGCTGACCTCGGAGGAGGCGGTGCTGGTGCTCGACCACAGGTAGCCGCCGCTCACCAGCACCTGACCCGAGTAGAGCACCGTCAGGGTGGCGCGGCTGCGCGGGGTGAAGGCGCCCGAGACGCCGCTCCACGTGTTCGTGGCCGGGTCGAACACTTCCGCCTGCGGCCCGGTCCAACGGGTGGGGGTGTTGCCACCCACGACCAGCACCTTGCCCGAGTCGAGCAACGTGGCGGTGTGGTTTCCACGAGGCGTGTTCATGGGGCTCGCGGAGCTCCAGGTGTCCGTGGCCGGGTCGTACAGCTCCGCGTTCAGGGTCCAGTCGCCCCAGGTTCCGGCATGGCCGCCCGTCACCAGCACCTGTCCCGAGGGGAGCTCCGTCGCGGTGTGGAGGGAATGGGCGTTGAGCGGAGACGCCGTGCGCCGCCACGCGTTCGTGTACGGGTTGTACACCTCAGCTCCGCTGCCATCGACGACGAGCACGTCACCCGGACCGTTGAGCAGGGTGGCGGTGTGGCCTCCGGAGTGCGCGAGCAGTGATGAGGCATTGCTCGTCCAGGTGCCCACCGGCGTGGTCAGCGCGGCCTCGTGGGCCTTCAGCGTGGCACCAGGCGCCTGTGGGGGCGGCGCTCCGGTTTCGGGTTGGCATCCACCGGCCATGGATGCGAGGCCCGCCAGCAACAACGACAAACGGGTCGTCTTCATTGTACCCCTCCCTATGGGTAGCGTGCGGTCTGGGGGTTGACCGCGATGTCAGTGTAGCGGGTGCCGGGGTGTGCTGCTCCGCGTCTGGCGGATTGCCCTGATTCCGAGGCAGGCGCCGGGATAGAAGGTGTTGCCATGGATCTGGAATTGAAGGGCAGGGCGGCACTCGTCACGGGCAGCAGCAGGGGGATTGGCCGGGCCATCGTCACGGTGTTGGCTCGAGAGGGGGCGCGTGTGTGTTTGAGCGCGCGCGGCGCGGAGGGACTGGAGCAGGCGGCGGCGGAGCTGCGGGCGTCCGGTGCCGAGGTGGTCACCGTGGTGGGTGACGTGGCTACACCGGAGGGCGCGGCGGCGGCGGTGGAGGCGGCGGTGAAGGCCTTCGGGGCGCTGGACATCCTCGTCAACAACGTGGGCGGCAGTGGGGGCGCGGGAGCCTTCGACGTGGCCACCGCCGCGCAGTGGAAGGACGTGGTGGACCGCAACCTCATGGCGTCCGTGTGGTGCAGCCAGCACGCGGTGGAGGCGATGAAGGCCCGGGGCGGCGGCTGCATCGTGCACATCAACTCCATCTACGGCCGCGAGTACGGCACCAGCGCGCCCTACACGGCGGCCAAGGCGGGCCTGATGGCGCTCACCAAGGAGATGGCGTTGGATCTGGCGCGCCACCGCATCCGCGTGAACGGGGTGGCGCCGGGCTCCATCCTCTTTCCCGGGGGAAGCTGGGACCGGCGGCGGCAGGCGCTGCCGGAGAAGGTGGAGAAGATGGTGCGCGAGGAATTGCCCTGGGGCCGCTTCGGCACGCCCGAGGAGGTGGCGGACGTGGTCGTCTTCCTGTGCTCCGAGCGGGCGCGGTGGGTGACGGGGGCCACGGTGCCGGTGGATGGTGGACAGGGCCGTGCCTTCTGACTCGGGCGGGGCGCCGCTCGTGTAGAGTGCGCGCGTGCTGAGGCTCTACAAGAAGGAAGGCGACACGCTCCGCTACTGGGAGGCCTGGGTGAACGGGGACACGCTCACCGTTCACCAGGGAGTCGTGGGTGAGATGGGGGAGCAGCGGGACACCCCCGTTCCGGCGGACGAGGACCCGGACATGGTCATCGCCCAGGCCGCCGAGCCGCTCGTGGACCAGGGGTATGACGAGCCGGATCCAGAGGCCATGACGCCGCTCGTCATCCAGTACGCGCTGCAAGGAAAGGGCTCGGGGCAGGACTTCCAGAAGCGCCACTCGGTGGAGGAGGTGCTCACGGATGCGCTGGGCTGGACGGGCAACGGCGAGGTGGAGGGCGGCGAGACGCAGCCCGGGCGCATGAATGTCTTCTGCCGGGTGATGGATCCGGACATCGCCGTGCGCACCTTCCTCGAGGTGCTCGACGACGAGGAGTTGCTGGAGGGGGCGATCATCGCCCTGGTGCCCGAGGATGGGGTGTCCCGGGTGCTCTGGCCCGAGGCGAACACGGGCCCCTTCCGCGTCTGAATCGGACGGGGGGGTGGATGGATCGCCGGGGCTTGGACGGGGCAGACTGCCGTTCGTGACCTCGCGTCTCCCCTTCGTCCTGTTCCTGCTCACCCCGGCCGTGGCGCTGGCTGGGATGCCGAGCTACCTGCTGTCGGAAATCGCCTCGCAGCGCTTCGAGGCCATCTCCTTCTTCCTGGCGCTCTTCCTGCTGGTGACGCTCGCGGTGCGGGCCCTGTGGAACCGGCTGGGGCGCGACGTGCCCCGGCTGCCGAAGCTCGGTTTCGGCTCGGCGCTGGCGCTGGTGTTCCTGTGGGGGTTGGGCTTCCAACTCGTGCTGTCGATGATCGCCGGCGGGCGCGAGCTGATGACGCCGGGAGCCTGGGAGAAGAAGGGCGTCACCTATCGGCTCAAGGAATCGGAGCTGCCCTCGGAGAAGGAGCTGGTGCTCCAGGCGCGGCGGCAGCGATTGGAGGAGCTGCGCGTGGCGCTGTGGGCCTACGCGGCCGGGCACGGGAGGGCGTTTCCCCCGAGTGACTTCGTCCCGGAGATTCCCGAAGAGCGCTGGAAGGTGTTGGGCGGCTCGGGTCTGCACTTCGTCTACGTGAGCGGGCTCGAGGCGGACGCGCCCGCGACGCCGTTGGCCTACGAGCCGGGCCTCTTCGGCCCCGAGCGGTGGGTGCTCTTCACGGATGGAGACATCCGCCAGATGCCCATCGCGTCCATCCACGAGGCGCTCGCGGCGGGAGGCACCCCGTGAAGGTGACGAAGATCTCCGGATGGGTGCTCGGCGTGGTGGTCCTGATGATGTTGTTCACCTGCTCGGGCCAGGTGTGGCTGATGCAGGTGCCCTGGTTGCTGGTGGTGGGGTGGGTGGACTTCCTGCTGGGGGTGGTGCCGGGGGTGACGTGGCGGTGGGACGCCATCGCCGAGACGGTGGCGGTGGTGGCGGTGCTGGGCGTGGGCTCGCACCTGTTCCTGCGCCGGCTGTGGCGGCAGCTGCGCCCCGAGGACACGCGAGCGTGGCCCGTGCGCTGGAGTGTGTCGCTGGTGGCGCTCCTCGTGTTGCTCTTCAGCGCGACGATGGCCACGGTGGGGATCGGCCACCACGTGGGTTGGCTGGCGTCGGGCCGGGCGCCGCTGACGGAGAGCTCGTGGCGCTTCAATCCCAGGCACATGGAGTGGGACAACGAGGGGCTGTGCCAGGATGCGATGGACCTGTCCAGGTCTGGTGTGCCCGATGCGCGGATCGCCCAGGTGCTGCTGAGGGGAGACGGGGTGACGCGCATGAAGGCCGAGCGGCTGCACGTGGTGCCCTGGCGGGGGGCCGGTGGTGAGGCGGGCTTCCTCGTCTTCCCGCGCGATCCCATCTCGCGCGAGCGCGCGGGCGGCGTGCACTGTGGAGGCGGCGTGGAGCAGGAGTCCTTCCAGGCAGCGGAGTTGCCGAAGCTGCTCGCGGGGCCTCGGGTGGCCGCGGATACGGCGCCGTGAGGCGTTGGCCGGCTTCGGCGAGCTTTACTTCACCGAGGCGCGCTTCTTGGGGCGGGAGACGGGCACGGGCTTGAAGACGACGCCATCCAATTCGAGACGCTTGCAGGCCTTGGCGAAGCGCTCGGTACAGACGATGACGGTGGAGAAGTCCTCCAGGCGGAACACGTCCAGGTGACTGGGGAGCGTGGCCGCGTCCAGCAGGAGGTCCTCGGGCAGGGAGAGCGCAACGTGGCCACAGCGTGGGCAGGGAGGGGCGCGATCAGGGGGAAGGCAGTCCGCGTGCGCGCGGCCCACGGGGAGAAGTTCCAGTTCGAAGAGCTCGGGTGCGTTGCGCTGGCGGAACCGCAGTTGTGTGGGGCAGCCCTTGAGCCCTTGCAGTCCTTCAGCCAGGAGCTTTTCGAGGGCTTCGCGCTGGGCCAGCAGCCACCAGGGGTAGGACGTCACGAGTTGACCAAATCGGCCGAAGGCCGTGCCCACGATGGGGCCAAGATTCGTGCCCGGTTCCAGCAGGGCGCCCGGGGGCAGAAGCGGACGTACCAGCTCACACAGCCGCTCGTACTCTTCGATGGGTTCGGCCCGAGGTTCCACGAAATCAGCGAGCGAGGCCACCTCGGACAAGTCCACGGATGGATAGGCTCTTGAGTTGTCACCCCATGTGACCCCGCAGGCAGCGCAGGTGTCGACCCCCGGAAGCCCCCACTTGTGGGAGCCGGTAATGGCTCCCGTGTAAACAGGGGCTCTGTCTTCTTTGACAGTGAAGAATTTCATCGGTGTTTCCTCGTTGCCCAGCTCAGTCACAATAGTAGGGCACGAGCGGACGCTCATGGACTCCAAATCGTGACATCAGCTCGAACGCGAACTGCCAGATTCGCTCCGGAGATGTAACGGAGTTCTCGTACTGGAACTGCCGCCAGGCCTCGTTCCACTGACCGCCTTTGGAACCCCCGCTATGCAGCCACCGGTGAAAGCTCTTGGGAAGGCGAAGCGTGAAGGCATGAATGTCGATCTTGTTGCGCTTGAACCATCTGGCCAGCTCCTGCGGGAAGATGTGGTGCTTTTCCATGGGCTCCCGTGCGGTGATGCACGGAGGGCGGAGTGCCAGGGCCGCGTACCGGCCGCGGATGTTCCAGTTGTGCCAGGGAATCTCGAAGACAGGTTCCGTGCCCAGGGGGGCGACCAGGGGACGTCCCCACCAGCGGCTGGGGTTGGGGGCCGGAAGCGGAAGGCGAGCGCCGTTCGCCCACGCCAGGAGCACCGGAGGAGCATCCGCTTCCACCACGTCCTGGCACCGCCACAGGGCACAGCGCTCCTCGTCGCACAGCGGCACCATGCAGCTCGGGTCCGCTCGGGCCTCCTCCCAGGAGGCCACCGCGTCCAACGGCTCTTCTTCCTCGCGCACGGCGGAGGTCGAGGTGGCACAGGCACTCAACCCTACACAGAGCAGTGCGATCCAGGTCTTGAGGGGCGGGAAGCTCATCCGCCCACTGTACTGGCGGATGAGCGCCAGCCCTTCACTTCTCGCCGTCGAACACCCGGGAGCGAGCAGGCGAGCCAGGGCCGCTCGGCCGTCCTGTCTTCGCTCGGGGACTCGTGGGCTCCGGCGGGCGCCCCCGGGTGACACCGCTGCCGTGTCACCCGCCTGGTGCACAGGTTGACGAAAGCACCCACGTGGAGAAGAAGGGAGGAAGGTGAGCCATGGCCGCCGCACCCATCTCGGACGCACTCGTCTTCTTCGGGGCCACGGGGGACCTCGCGTACAAGCAGATATTCCCCGCGCTGCAATCCCTGGTGCTCCGCGAGCAACTGACGTGTCCCATCATCGGCGTGGCCAAGGCGGGCTGGGGGCTGGAGCAGTTGCGCGAGCGGGCGCGCGCCAGCCTCCGGGAGCATGGCATGTTCGACGAGGGGAACTTCCAACGCTTGTGCCAGTTGCTGCGCTACGTGGACGGGGACTACCGCGACCCGCGGACGTTCACCCGGGTGCGTGAGGCACTCGGGAACGCATCGCGTCCGCTGCACTACCTGGCCATTCCACCGAGCCTCTTCGCCACGGTGGTGGAGGGGCTGGCCCAGGCGAGCTGCCTGAAGCAGGCGCGGGTGGTGGTGGAGAAACCCTTCGGGAGGGACCTGGCCTCCGCGCGCGCCCTCAACGAGACGCTGCACCGCTTCCTGCCCGAGTCCGCCGTCTTCCGCATCGACCACTTCCTGGGGAAGGAGCCGGTGCAGAACCTGCTCTTCTTCCGCTTCGCCAATGTCTTCCTCGAGCCCATCTGGAACCGGCAGCACGTGCGCAGCGTGCAGGTGACGCTGGCCGAGCGCTTCGGTGTGCAGGGGAGGGGCGCCTTCTATGAGGAGGTGGGCGCCATCCGCGACGTGTTGCAGAACCACCTGTTGCAGGTGATCGGGCTGCTGACCATGGAGGCGCCCTTCTGCTCGGACCCCGAGAACCTTCGCGACGAGAAGGCCCGTGTCTTCAAGGCCATGCGCTCGTTGGATCCATCCAGCGTGGTGCGGGGCCAGTTCCGCGGCTACCGGAGCGAGCGGGGCGTGTCTCCCTCCTCGCGGGTGGAGACGTTCGCCGCGGTGCGGCTGTTCATCGACTCCTGGCGGTGGGCGGATGTGCCCTTCTACATCCGCGCGGGCAAGTGCCTGCCCGCCACCGCCACCGAGGTCTTCGTGGAGCTCAACCACCCGCCGCGCCCCATCTTCGAGGAGCCCACCCTGGCCTCCCCCAACTCGGTGCGCTTCCGGCTCGGTCCCGACGTGCTCATCTCCCTCGGTGCTCGCGCCAAGCGGCCTGGAGGGGCCATGCGCGGCGAGGATGTGGACCTGGTGGCCATCCAGCACCGGGGCGGGACGATGAAGCCCTACGAGCGGTTGCTCGGCGATGCCATGCGCGGAGACGTCTCGCTCTTCGCGCGCCAGGAGACGGTGGAGGAGGCCTGGCGGGTGGTGGACCCCATCGTGGGAGGTGCCACTCCGCTCCACGAGTACGAGCCCGGCACCTGGGGCCCGCACGAGGCCGACGCGCTCATCGCTCCCCATGGCCGCTGGCGCTCCGTACCGGGCGCGGCGGAGCACTCCGAGGCGGCCCACCACGAGGAACCAGCCCCGGCGGCCATTCATTAGCACCGGCGCCAGGAGGGGAGGGGAGCACGAGAGGCTTGCCGGTACCGGGGAGCACTCCCAGGTTCGTGGTGATGCAACCCGGTTTCCCGAGAGGCTCGTCATGCCCATCACCGACTCCAACCGCACCTCCACCCAGAATCCCCGCACCACGGCGGGCCTGTGGGGCGGTCCCTTCGTGGTGGGGCTGCTCCTGACACTGCTCGGCGTCGTGGCGTTGGGCGCGGTCGTGCTCACCAGCCTCTTCTCGGTCATCTTCTACGGCGCCATGCTGGCGGTGGCGGGCGCCTTCGAGATCGGCCACGCCTTCCGCATCCGCAAGACGGGGCCCTTCTGGATGTTCCTGCTGGGAGGCATCCTGTCGCTCGTGGTGGGCGCCATGCTGATGGCCCGGCCGGGCATCGGGCTGGTGGCGTTGACGCTGCTGATGGCCGGGTACTTCTTCGCGAGCGGCCTCTTCCGGGGCATCACCTCCCTCTCGGACCGTTACGAGGGGTGGGGATGGGACCTGGCCTATGGCCTGGTGTCCGTGGCGCTGGGCGTCATCATCTTCGCCCAGCTGCCCACCTCCTCGTTGTGGGCGTTGGGCATCGTGGTGGGCGTGGAGATCCTCTCCCGGGGCATCGCCCTCATGGCGGGCGCGCTCGC
Source organism: Archangium violaceum Cb vi76 (assembly GCF_000733295.1). GTDB lineage: Bacteria > Myxococcota > Myxococcia > Myxococcales > Myxococcaceae > Archangium > Archangium violaceum. Next base: position 88,511 of record NZ_JPMI01000003.1, read on the forward strand.
GGTGCGTGGGGTGTTGCACCGGCGCATCCCCGCGTGAGCGGAGGGACTCACGAGCGGGCGCCCTTCCGGGCGTCTGTCCATGAGCGGCACCTCGGGCTACTTCGACGAAGACGCGGGGCACGCCCGACATTACGCTCTCCTCATGCTCGGTGACGCCTTCCTGCTGCTGCATACGGATCTGCCTCGCGAGGGACCTGGGAGCGATGAGTGCACCCGCGAGGCGCTCCGCCGTTTGCGACCGCTTCTTCCTCCAACTCCCCGGGTGCTCGACCTGGGGTGTGGCCCCGGCAGGCAGACGCTCGTGCTGGCGAAGGAACTCGGCACGTCCATTACCGCCGTGGACTCGCACGAGCCCTTCCTGAAGCGGTTGGAGGCCGAGGCGGCGGCCCAGCGACTCGGCGGCCTGGTGCGCACGCGGCGCGCGGACTTCGCGGCGCTCGAGGACGCCCCGGGCAGCGTGGACCTCATCTGGTCCGAGGGCGCCATCTACATCCTGGGCTGGGGCGCGGGGTTGCGGCGGTGGCGCCCGGTGCTTCGCGAAGGAGGCCTGCTGGCCGCCAGCGAGGCGACGTGGCTCACCGACTCGCCTCCCTCCGAGGCCGCCGACTTCTGGCGCGAGGCCTACCCGCGCATGGGCACCATCGCCTCCAACAGCGCCACGGCGCGCGAGGCCGGCTTCGAGGTGCTGGACACCTTCGTGCTGCCGGCTCCGGCGTGGTGGGACGAGTACTACCATCCGTTGGAGGCACGCATGGCCGCCCTGCGCGAGCGCGCCCGCGGCGACGCGGACCTCTCCACCGCCATCGCCGAGACGGAGCGGGAGATAGAGCTCTACACCCGCTACGGCGCCTCCTACGGCTACGTCTTCTACCTGCTCCGGGCCCAGGGCGGGCGTTGAGGCGCGCCGGGCCCCGTGCCGTGGAAGCCCACGTGCTTCAGCGGCAGGGGCCGCAGTCCAGCGCGCAGTCGTCGTAGCGGTTGCTGCTGCCACAGGACTCGGTGAACTGGCAGATGCCGTCACCGCACACGACGACGTCCTGGGTGCGCAGCCGGGTGGTGATGGGGCGGTAGCTCCTGCCGTTGCGGGTGCAGCGCGTGTAGTACGTCCCGGTGGGGTCCAGCGTGCAGCTCGCCTGACAACCGCCGATGTGGACGAGGGGCGGGCATTCGTTGCTCCCCTCGAGCGCGCACGCCCTCAGGCTGCTCTGCCACGGGGCCAGCGGAGCCTGGTCATTGCCGACGAAGAAGCCCTCGCTGGTGAACATGTTGCCGAAGAAGCACGCCTCGCGCACCGAGAAGTCCGAGAGCTCCGTGTCCGTGTAGGGAATGAGTTGTCCCTGCGCGTTGGTGCCCAGCACGGAGACGCCCACCGAGCGCCCGAACTTGTTGACGAGCGCCGCGACGCACGCGGTGACGACCTGCTGCTCCTCCACGGTGGCCGGCGCGCCACCGGACCAGCCCGGCGCCAGCCCCAGGCTCCCGGGCCACGTATAGGTGAACCACCCGTCCGAGAAGGTGCGGTACTGCCCGGCCGGTACGGCGCAGCGGACCAGGTACTTCATGAAGAGGCTCGTCGTCAGCGGGCCCTGCTGGAACCATGAGGTGAAGGTGCTGCTGGCCAGTCCGTTGAACGCCAGTCCATTGAAGGCCAGCCCGTTGAAGGCCAGGCCATTCATGGTCAGCCCATTCATGGTCAGCCCGTTGTCGTCCTCGAGCCCCTGGATGGAGGTGCCCACGTCCGGAGGAGGCGCGGGGGCTTCCCCGTCCACGGGGCCGCAGCCCACGGCGAGTGTCAGCAGCAGTGCTCCGCAAGTGCTCTTCATGTCCTTCCCCCCGGAGCCCGAGCGTGAAGTCTCCGCCCCGGATGGCGTGGTGCGAAGCGGGCTCCACGGAAGAAAGTGACGTTGTTTCTGTAACTCCGATACAGCCTCCAGCTCGGGCCGCACTGGAGCGTTGCCGGTGAACGTTCACCGCGTGGACTGGAAGACACCCCGGGAGGTTGTCGTCGGGCATTGGACGATTCGCGTTTTCCTGGCGTGGCCAGGGAGGGGCGAGGGGAGTCGGCTCTTGGCGGATGGTTCGCGTGCTCCGTGTGGTGGTGCACGAATGGAGGGTGGGGGGGGCGCGAAATTCCGGCCTCACGGTCATCATCATTGCAGGCGAGGGAGAGCGGGTGATGGGGAGCCTCCTGCACATGTTTCCAACACTCACCACCACGGACGGCCCGGGAGTCGGGGGGGCTTCGAGGCGGCGCTCTCCGTCCGTCGAGGCTCCCACCGGCACGGTGGCACTCGTCTTCACGGACGTGCAGGACTCCACGCGGCTGTGGGAGCGGTGCGGCGGTGGGATGCGGACGGCGCTGGAGGTACACGACCGGGTGCTGCGCGCGCTGCTGGCCGAGCACGGCGGTTACGAGGTGAAGACGCAGGGGGACTCCTTCCTGGTGGCCTTCACCTCGGCGGTGGAGGCGGTGCGCTGGTGCCTCGAGGCGCAGCGGGCGTTGTTGTGCGCGCCCTGGCCGGAGGAGTTGCTCGCCGAGCCGGACGCGGCGGAGGAGAAGGGGCCGGGCGGCTGGGTGTACCGGGGCCTGCGGGTGCGCATGGGGGTGCACCTGGGGGTGCCGGAGTGCCGTCTGGACGAGCAGACGGGGGAGATGGACTACGTCGGGAGGATGGTGAACGTGGCGGCGCGCGTGGCGTCGGCCGGCCATGGCGGGCAGGTGCTGGTGAGTGGGGCGGCCTGGGCCCGGGTGGAAGGGGAGTTGGCGGCGCTGGGCCAGCCCCGGGTGCACGCGCTGGGCGAGTACCACCTCAAGGGGCTCGAGGAGGCCGTCACGCTGGTGGAGGTGGGGCCCGCGGAACTGGCGGAGCGGCGCTTCGAGGCGCTCCGGGTGCAGCGGGTGCAGCGGGGCCAGGTGCCGGCCGAGACGGGGGAGTTGATTGGCCGGTGCGAGGAGCTGGCGGCGCTGCGGAGGTGTTTCGACACGCAGGCGCGGCTCGTCACGTTGCTGGGTCCCGGAGGCATGGGGAAGAGCCGGCTGGCCACGCGTTTCGGCAACCAGGAGCTGGAGGCGCGCACCTGGGAGGGCGGGGCGTGGATGTGCGAGCTCACCGACGCGTCGACGGTGGGCGACATCTGCCACGCCATGGGCCAGGCGCTGGGCGTCGCGCTCACCCGCAGCGGCGAGGACAGCGAGCCGGCGGAGCGGCTGGGGCGGGCCCTGGCCGGGCGCGGGGACGTGCTGGTCATCCTCGACAACGTGGAGCACGTCATCCAACACCTGCCGGCCACGCTGGGCCGCTGGCGCGCGCTGGCACCCCGGGCCCGCTTCCTCGTCACCTCGCGCGAGTCGCTGCTGCTGCCCGAGGAGCGCGTCATCGACCTGGAGCCGCTGCGGGTGCCCGAGGAGGGCGAGACGCGCCCGGAAATCCTGGGCCGCTGTGACGCCATGCGCCTGTTCGTCCAGCGGGCCCGGGCGGTGCGCGGAGGCTTCGAGCTGACGGAGGCGGAGGCCCCGTTGGTGGCGGACATCGTCCGCAAGTTGGATGGCATTCCGCTGGCCCTCGAGCTCGCGGCGGCGCGCACCAACCTGCTGGGCGTGTCGCAGATTCAGGAGCGGCTGTCCCGCCGCTTCGAGCTGTTGCGGGGCGCGCGGCGCGACGGCTCGGCGCGGCAGAGCACGCTGTGGGGAGCCATCGACTGGTCCTGGAATCTGCTGGAGCCGGCGGAGCGGGCGGCGCTGGCGCAGTGCTCGGTGTTCCGCGGGGGCTTCACCCTGGAGGCCGCCGAGGCGGTGCTCGTGTTTCCTCCGGGTGGGCCGGACGTGATGGAGATCATCCACTCGCTGCGCACCAAGTCGCTCTTGCGCACCTACGCGCCGGACGGGCTGCCCGGGGAGCTGCGGTTGGGGATGTACGAGAGCATCCGTCAGTACGCGTCCTCCCGGCTCGCGGAGCGGGGCGAGGGGCCGACGTTGGCGGCGCGCCACGCGAGCTGCTACCTGGCGATGGCCCGGCGGCTGAGCGCGCGGATGCGCGGGGAGGGGGGGGAGCTGGCCTTCCGCCGGCTGGCGTTGGAGCGCGAGAACCTGCTGGCGGCCTGTGACAACGCGCTGGCGGTGGTGCCCGCCACCGAGGGCTCCGTGGAGCGGGCGTTGGGCGCGCTGGTGGCGCTGGAGCCGGACGTGACGGCGCGGGGCCCGGTGGGGATTACGCTGTCCCGGTTGGACCGGGCGCTGGAGCTGGCATCCTCCTTGGACGTGGAGCCGCAGCTGCGGGCCGAGGCGCTCGCGGTGCGGGGCCGGACGCACCATGGCGCGGGCCAGCTCGCCGCGGCCTGGAGGGACCTGGAGGCGGCGCGCTCCGCCTTCGCTTCCCTGGACGCGGTGGACCGGACCAAGCGCGTACTGGTGGACCTGAGCATCGTGGCCCGGGACGAGGGAGACATGGGCACGGCGTGGGAGCTGGTGCAGGAGGCCCAGGAGCTGCCCTCTCTGGGAGACCGGTGGCTGGACGGGTACGCGGTGGGCAACCTCGGAATCCTGGAGCTGGGGCGGCACGGGGCCGGGGCGGCGCTGCCACACCTGCGCACCGCGCTGGAGCTGTTCCGCGCCGCGGGAGACGTGGCCTTCGAGGTGGGCTTCCTCACCAACCAGGCCATGGCGATTGGCGAGGGCGGAGGCACGTCGGAGGCGGTGGTGCTGCTGGAGGAGGCCATGGAGAAGGCCTCGCGCGTGGGAGACAGGGCGGGGCACGCGCTGGCGCGGGTGAACCTGGGCTGCTTCCTGCTGGACGCGGGCCGGGCGGCCGAGGCCCGCGAGCACCTGGAGGGCGCCGTGCGCATGGGCCGGCAGCTCGGCATGCGCATCCTGGAGGGCGTCGCGTTGGGCGAGCTGGGCCGGGCCCTGGTGGCGCTCGGAGCGCTGGAGTCCTCGCGCGCCCGCCTGGCGGAGTCCATCTCCATCCTGGAACGGGTGTCTCGCTGGCACGCGCTGCGCTTCACCGCGCACCTGGCCTCGGTGCAGGCGGCGCTCGGAGAGCTCGTGGCGGCCCGGGATGGTTTCGCCTCGCTGGAGGTGACGCCCGAGCTGCGCGACGACGCCGTGCTGCGCGAGCTCTCCTCGCTGCTGCGGGCCTCGCTGGACCTGGCCGAGGCCGCGCGGAGTGCTCCGGGCAGCGAGGCGGGGATGAAGTGCCTCGCGGAGGCTCGGCGGCGCGTGGAGCGGGCGCGCGGTGCTCCGGCGGAGGCGGCTTCGTCGGACCTGCGCGAGGCCCTGCGGGTGCTCGGCCGGAACGTGCTGGAGGCCCAGGGGGACACCGCCCAGGCGTGAGCGGTGTCCCGGGCGGCTTCAGCGTTGTGTCGGCGTGTTCACGCCCTTGCCGAGGCCGCGGATGAATTCCCGCACACTCGGCTGATGGCGGCGCTCCGCCTCGATGCACAGCTGAATGGACTCGAGCGCTCGGGCGAGCGAGCGGGGCCCGCCCTCGATCTTCTCCACGCGGGAACGCAGGAAGGACTCGGCCTCGGCGCGCCCCTGCTCGTCGCAGAGTCCTCCCACCATCGCGATGAGCTGGTTCAGCTCATCCGAGCGCATCCGGCTGGAGAGCGTGTCGAACTGGCTCCGGTAGAAGTCCCAGGCCTGGGCACGTGACTCGGGGATGGAGAAGACGGTGTAGAGGATGGACGTCGTCTCGCGCACGTCGAACGTGTCTCCGGTCACCAGGGAGAGGGCCTGCTTCACGAGCTCAGGGTCGCGGAAGACGCCGAGCGCGCTGAGCAGCCGGGTGCGCTCGGTGCGGTCCTTCGCCACGCGGGCCTGGGCGAGCACCGTGTCGAAGAGGGCCTTGTCTCCCCCCTCGCGCACGGCCACCCGGAGGGCGGTATAGCCCACCTCCGGGTGCACGGCCTCGCGGTCCGCCAGCCACGCGCGGCCGAGCTTGCTGCCCTCCTGGGTGAGGGCGGGGTCCCGTCCATTGATGACCACGCGGCCGAGCAGCAGGAAGCGCAGCTGCTTCACGTCATCGCTCTCGCCCGGCTTGGGCGTCCAGCCCACGGCGCGGGCGCGGGCGCCATAGGTGTCGCGCAGCCAGGCCTGGTAGCGCGAGCGTTCGGCCTCGGGGAGCCGCTCGACCTTGACGCCGGAGAGGAGCTGCGCGCCGCGCTGGAGGATGAGGCGCTGGGAGTCCGAGGCGGTGGCGGGGACGAGCTTCAAGGCCTCGCCGAGCGGCACGTCCCCCCGGTCCACGGCGGCCTTCACGTCGGCCAGGAAGGCGAGGCGCTCCTGGGTGCTCAGCGTCCCCGGAGGAACGGAGAGCAGCCAGGCGAGCTGCTCGCGCGAGTAGCTCACGCGGTAGTAGCCGGTGCCGCCGGCGTTGAGGAGGAGCCACGAGGGGCAACCCTGGACGGGCAGCTCCACCTCCGCCGTGGGGGTGGAGAGGAGCGTGCAGGTGCGCGTGGCGTCCTTGCCCTTGCCGGCGCGCAGGCACACGGGGATGTCCCACGTCCGCGCGGTGGAGCCGGTGGAGCCGGCGGGGAGGTAGCGCTCCTGGGAGAGCGTCAGCTTCGGCGCCGTGCCCGGCTTGCACTGGAGGCTGGCGGAGACGCGGGGGACGCCGGGCTGGTCCACGTAGCCGCGGAAGACGCGGGCCGCGTCGGGCCCGAGCGACTCACCGAGCGTGGCGAGGAAGCCATCCGAGTCCGTCACCGCCCATTCATGCTTGCGCACGTGGGTGCGCAGCGCGTCGCGCAGCCGCTCCGTGCCGAGCCAGCCCTGGAGCATGGAGAGCAGGGAGGCGCCCTTGGAATAGGTGGTGCCGTTGTCGAAGGAGCCGATGATGTCGTCGTTGGTGGTGATGGGCTTGCGGACCGCGGGCGAGGTGATGAGGGAGTCCGTCTCGAGCGCGAAGACGGCCGAGTGGGCCTGGCCCTCCAGCGCGTACTGCCAGGCGGGGTCGAACTGGCCGGTGATTTCGTGGTCGAGCCAGGTGGTGAGGGACTCGTTGAGCCAGATGTCGTCCCACCAGCGGCAGGTGACGACGTCGCCGAACCAGTAGTGGGCCAGCTCGTGGATGGCGATGTTCACATAGGACTTGCGGCGCTGGAGCGTTTCCTCGCCGGGGCGGATGAGGGTGAGGGGCTGGCCGAGCGCGACGATGCCGGGGTGCTCCATGGTGCCCCAGAAGCGGGGCACCACCGCCACGTCGAGCTTCTCGTACGGATAGGTCTGGTCGAAGAAGTCCTCGAGCAGGGTGATGATGCGCGGGGTGACGCTGGCGGCGTAGGCCGTCTCGGCACCGCGGCCCCTGGGGACGATGAAGCGCAGGGGAACGTGGGCACGGCCGATGGTGCCGGCGTCCACCAGCTCGAAGGGGCCCACCACGAAGGCGACGAGGTAGCTCGGCATGGGGCGGCTCTCGGCGAAGGTGACGCGCTTGAGGCCCCCGGGCAGCGGCTCCTCGGAGACGATGGCGTGGTTGGCGAGCGCCGCGTGCTCCTGCTTCACGGTGAAGCGCAGCGTCCAGGGCACCTTGAAGCCCGGCTCGTCGAAGCACGGGAAGGCACGCCGCGCGTCGATGGGCTCGAAGAAGGTATAGAGGTAGGACTCGCCGCCCTCTTCCACGGCGTAGATGCCCTGGCTGCGCTCGCGGTCCGCGCGGCCGGTGAAGGTGAGGACGAGCTGGGCCGGGCCGGTGCCGAGCGTCTCGGGGAGCAGCACGCCGAGCCGGCCCTCGGTGGCGGTGACGGCGCGGGCCTCCAGCGTGCGGCCGTTGACGAGGACGCGGGCCCGCGTCACCTGGAGCTCCCGCGCGTGCAGCCACACCTGACGTACCGCTTCACGGACGTCCAGGTCCACGGTGACGGTGCCGGCGTAGGTGGGCTCTGCGGGGAGGAGCGTCAGGTCCAGCGTGTAGCGCACCGGCCGCACGGAGTCGGGCAGGCGCAACCGTGGAGGCTGGGGCTCGGGCCATTCCGGGGCGGCGGCCACGGGCGTGGAAGCCGTGGGGGCCGCCGGTGGGGCCTCGGGCGCATGGGCACAGCGAAGGGAGAGGAGAGCGACGAGAGCGACAGGTAACCAGCGCATGGGGCGCGAGGTTACCCGCCCGAAGGGGTCTGCGTCCGAGTGAGGAAGCCGTCTTGGAGTCTCATGCTCTACCGACTGAGCTATCTCCCCCATGAAGGAGGGGGGAGAGCCGGATTCGAACCGGCGGCCCTGAGAGTGACGAGCGTGTAGGGCCTCCTCGGCCGGACGCAAATGCTGTCAGAGAGAAATTGAAACGCCCGAGTGGAAAAGCCGTTTGACTGCTCGATTAATAGTCGAGTGCCTTTACCATTTGGCTATTCCCGCGCATGGTGCGGGAAGTTGGATTCGAACCAACAGAGGTGCGTGTAAGACCTCTCCTGCCGGGCGCTTCAAAGCTATCGCGGGGGGTCGGGCGATGCCGCCGTCGTTCCCGCCTACACTTGAAGAGACGCGAGCCGCCGTCATGTCCTGACACGCTCTTTTCCGGGGGATTTTCCGGGCGCAGGGAGGCGCTACCATCGCGGGATGGACTCCCTGGACGCGTTGAAGATGACGGTGGTGGAGGAGCCCTCCAAGGAGGAGCTCCGGGGGCTGATTCGCGGCCTGGTGCGGTACAACGAGACGCGCGCGGTGCCGGAGAACTCGAGGGACCTGGCCGTCTTCGTGCGCACGGAGGACGGGAGCCTGCTCGGAGGAGTGATGGGCTATACCCACTGGGAGTGGCTCTTCGTGAGCCACCTGTGGGTGGACGAGCGCCTGCGCGGGCACGGCTGGGGCGGTCGGTTGATGGCGAGCATCGAGGACGCCGCGGTGCGGCGGGGCTGCCACTCGGCGCACCTGGACACGTTCAGCTTCCAGGCCCTGGCCTTCTATGAGAAGCAGGGCTACACGCGTTTCGGAACGTTGCCGGACTATCCACGAGGCGAGAGCCGCTACTTCCTGAGCAAGCGCCTGACGAAGTAGAAGGCCGCAGGCCACCAACCCCGAAGAGGAGTACCCGTGAGCGAGAGAGATCTGCTGATGATTCCTGGCCCGGTGGAGTTCGACCCGGAGGTGATGCGGGCGCTGGGAATGAAGACGGCCAGCCACGTGGCGCCGGAGTTCATCGCCATCTTCGGGCGGGCGCTGAAGAAGCTGCGCGAGGTGTGCCTGGCGCCGTCGGCGCAGCCCTTCGTGGTGGCGGGCAGCGGGACGCTGGCGATGGAACTGGCGGTGGCGAACCTGGTGGAGCCGGGCGAGCGGGCGCTGGTGGTGAACACGGGATATTTCAGCGACCGGATGGCGCTGCTGCTGGAGCGCTACGGGGCGGAGGTGGTGCAGGAGAAGTGCGCGCCGGGCGAGGTGCCGGACGTGGCGGCGGTGGAGCGGGTGCTGGCGAGCGGGCGCTTCAAGGTGATGACGGTGACGCACGTGGACACGAGCACGGGGGTGCTGGCGCCGGTGGAGGCGCTGGTGAAGGCGGCGGGCCGGCACGGGGTGCTGTCGGTGGTGGACGGGGTGTGCGCCACGGCGGGCGAGACGTTCCACCAGGAGGCGTGGGGCGCGGACGTGTACCTGACGGCGAGCCAGAAGGCGATTGGCGTGCCGCCGGGGCTGGCGCTGCTCACGGTGAGCCAGAAGGGGATGAACGCCTGGCGCTCGCGGAAGACGCCGGTGCGCTCGCTGTACGCGGACTTCGCCGAGTGGCTGCCCATCATGGAGGCGTACGAGGCGGGCCGAGCCGCCTACTTCGCGACGCCGCCCGTGAACCTGGTGTACGCGCTGGACGTGAGCCTGGGGCAGATCCTCCGCGAGGGGATGGAGGCGCGCTTCGCCCGTCACCAGCGCATGGCGCGGGCCTTCCGGGCGGGCTGGAAGGCGCTGGGGTTGAAGCTGCTGCCGGTGAACGAGTCCGTGGCGGCGAACACGCTGAGCGCGCTGTACTACCCGGAGGGCGTGGACGTGGCGATGATCGGAAGGGCGCGCGAGCAGGGCGTGGTGCTGGCGGGCGGACTGCATCCGGAGTTGAAGACGCGTTACTTCCGGGTGGGGCACATGAACGTGGTGGGCCCGGGGGATGTGCTGGCCACGGTGGGCGCGGTGGAGCGGGCGCTCGCGGCTGCGGGCCACAAGGCGCAGCCGGGAGTGGGCGTGGCCGCCGCCCAGACGGAACTGCTCACGGCGCGGTGAAAGAGGGGCCGTAGCGGTGGTGTAGGGTGGGCGGGATGAGAGTCGTGCCCTGGAAGAATTGGCTGGCGCTGCTCGGGTTGTTGCTGAGTGCGTGCGCGACGACCTCGGAGCCCGGAGAGAGTGGGTTCGCCGAGGACGTGGACCCCGTGGCCTCGTGGGAGGAGGCCTGGGAGGACCCGAGCTGTGTGGTGCCCCTGTGTGACGGGGAGCGCTGCGGGCTCTGGCGGTGCCAGGACGTGGAGGAGGTGGAGGAGCACCCGGTGGTGCTGGCCCTCGCCAACGGGAGCCTCCGTCCGCCGCCCAATCCGACCCGCTGGTGGGGACGGCCGCTGGCGGTACCTGGGGGCCGGGAAGCGGTCTTCGAGATTCCATGGCACAACTGGAACATCCGCGGGCAGTACGCGCCCCGGGTGCTCAAGCCCCCGTGCGTCCGCTCGTGGGAGCCGCTCGAGAAACATCACATCTTCCCTCAGGCGTTTGCGGGGTGGTTCAAGCTCAAGCCCGTCGACATTCACGCCTATACGATTCGACTGCCCAGGAGCTTTCATCAGTGGTTACACAGCGGTTCATTTCCAGGAGGGCAGTGGAACGAGGCCTGGCATCGGTTCAAGGACAAGAATGAAGACGCCACGACGGAAGAGATCTGGCGTTTCGCTGGCGAACTCATGGCTCGGTTCCGAGTGCATGGTCCACTCGTGTCCTACTACTGCGAATGAGAGATGAAATACTTCAGGGTCAAAGAAGACAACTCGTCGATCTACACCGGACGTATTGCGGGCAGACACAAGTGGGGGCTTCCGGGAATCCGCAACTGCCCTGCCTGCAATGCGTCATGGGGCACGGACACCAGATCGTACCCCTCCGTGGACTTGTCCCCTGTTGCGGCTCTGGCCGATTTCGAAGAACCCCGGGCAGAGCCCATCGAGGAGTATGAAAGGCTGTGCGAGGTGGTACGGCCTCTGTTACCGCCAGGCGCGCTGCTGCAACCCGGCGCGACCTTGGGTCCACTCGTTGGCCGAGCACAGGGCCGCTTCGGGCCTCTCGTGGCGCCATCCTCGTGGGCGTTGCTGGTGCAGCGCGAGGCGCTGGAGAAACTCCAGGCCGAGAGACTGCTGGGGCTCAAGGGCTGTGGCACTCAATTGCGCTTCCGACAGCGGAATGCGCCCGAGTTGCTCGAGCTGGAACTCCTTCCCGTGGGCCAACTACACCCGGACTGCCTGCCACCGAACCGCAAGCCTCCCTGTTCCCGGTGCGGTCGCCGTGGGCTCACGCGTCCCGATGACATGCTGCTAGACGCATCCACGCTTCCCGGTCATCTGGATGCGTTCCGGCTGGAGGACTTCTCCACCGTCATCGTGTGCACCGAGCGCTTTGTTGAAGCCTGTCGACGTCTGGGACTGGATGGCGTGAGCTTTCATGGTATTCCGATGGAGTGATGGGCTGGGCCATGACGAACCCGGGGGGCGTGTCGAAGCCGAGGAAGCCGGTGGTGTAGGGTGGGAGGGATGAGAGTCCTGCCCTGGAAGAGCTGGCTGGCGCTGCTCGGTTTGTTGCTGAGCGCGTGCGCGACGACCTCGGCGCCCGGAGAGAGCGGGTTCGCCGAGGACGTGGACCCCGTGGCCTCGTGGGAAGAGGCTCGGGAGGACCCGAGCTGTGTGGTACCGCTGTGTGACGGGGAGCGCTGCGGGCTCTGGCGGTGCCAGGACGTGGTGGAGGTGGAGGAGCACCCGGTGGTGCTGGCCTTCGCCAACGGGAGCCTCCGTCCGCCGCCCAATCCGACCCGCTGGTGGGGACGGCCGCTGGCGGTACCTGGAGGCAGGGAAGCGGTCTTCGAGATTCCGTGGCACAACTGGAACATCCGCGGCCAATACGCGCCCCGGGTGCTCAAGCCTCCGTGCGTCCGCTCGTGGGAACCGCTCGAGAAACATCACATCTTCCCGCAGGCATTGGCCACGTGGTTCAAGCGTAAGCCTATAGACATTCACGCCTATACCATCCGGCTGCCCAAGAGCTTCCACCAGTGGCTACACAGTGGGTCATTCCCAGGAGGGCAGTGGAATGAGGCATGGAGTCGGTTCCAGCGACAGAATGATAATGCAACCATCGAGGAGATCTGGAAGTTCGCGGGCGATCTCATGTCGCGGTTTAGGGTGAACGGTCCACTTGTGTCCTATTATTGTGACTGAGGCAGGATGAGGCGCCTCTCCATGGATTACTTCAGCATCGAGGAAGACAGGACGTCGGTCTACACGGGGTATATCAATGGCACCCACAAATGGGGCCTGCCAGGCATTCTCGGCTGTCCAGGCTGTAAGGCCAGTTGGAGTGCCAGTTCCAAATCGTACCCTTCGGTGGACCTCACACCAGTCTCCTCTCTGGCCGACTTCGAGGAGCCTCGGGCAGAGCCTATCGAGGAATACGAGAGGCTGCGTGAGTTGGTCCGGCCTCTGTTGCCTCCAGGGGCCTTGGTGGAGCCAGGGACGGAGTTGGGACCGCTCATGGGCAAGGCCCAGGGCCGCTTTGGCCCGCTCGTGACGCTCAACCCATGGGTGCTGCTGATGCAGCGTGAGGCGCTGGAGAAACTCCAGGCCGAGGGTGTACGAGGACTCAAAGGTTGTCGCACCCAGCTGCGTTTCCGCCAGCGCAACTCACCCGAACTGCTCGAACTGGAAATCCCTCCTCTGGGCCGATTGCATCCGGACTGCCTGCCCCCGGAGCGTAAACCCCCCTGCCCTCGTTGTGGCCGCAGGGGACTCACGCTTCCCGATGACAGGCTGCTGGACGCGGCTACTGTTCCCAACGACCTGGACCTGTTCCGGCTGGAGGACTTCTCCACCGTGATTGTCTGCACCGAGCGCTTCGTCGAGGCTTGTCACCGCCTCAACCTGGACGGCGTGAGTTTCCACTCCCTGCCGACGAAGTGAAGCGCTGGGCCATGGCTGAACCAGGGTGTCGTGTCGAAGCCGAGGAAGCCGGTGGAGTAGGGTGGGAGGGATGAGAGTCCTGCCCTGGAAGAGTTGGCTGGCGCTGCTCGGGTTGCTGCTGAGCGCGTGCGCGACGACCTCGGAGCCCGGAGAGAGTGGGTTCGCCGAGGACGTGGACCCCGTGGCCTCGTGGGAGGAGGCCCGGGAGGACCCGAGCTGTGTGGTGCCGCTGTGTGACGAGGAGCGCTGCGGGCTCTGGCGGTGCCAGGACGTGGTGGAGGTGGAGGAGCACCCGGTGGTGCTGGCCTTCGCCAACGGGAGCCTCCGTCCGCCGCCCAATCCGACCCGCTGGTGGGGACGGCCGCTGGCGGTACCTGGGGGCCGGGAAGCGATCTTCGAGATTCCGTGGCACAACTGGAACATCCGCGGGCAGTACGCGCCCCGGGTGCTCAAGCTTCCGTGCGTCCGCGCTCGGGAGCCACTCGAGAAGCACCACATCTTCCCGCAGGAATTTTCCCTGTGGTTCGTGAGCAAGGACATCGACCATCACGCCTTTACCATTCGTCTCCCCGCGAGCTTTCACCATTGGTTACACAGTGGCGGCCCTCGTGGCGGGCAGTGGAATGAGGCCTGGCGACAGTTTCGGAGGACGAACGATGGCGCCGGTCCGGCGGAGATCTGGCGATTCGCGGGAGAGCTCATGTCGCGCTTTGGCGTGAATGGGCCACTCGTGCCCTACTTCTGCTCGTGAGATATGAACAGGTTGCGCGTACGTATGAGCTATTTCAGTATTGAAGAAGACAAGGCATCGCAGTCCACGTGGGACATTCGAGCCGAGCATCAATGGGGGCTTCCAGGCATCCGCCATTGCCCCGGCTGTAATGCTTCTTGGGGGACTGATACCAGAGCATACCCTTCGGTGGACCTGAGCTCGATTGCGCATCTAGCCAGGTTCGATGAGCCCAGGGCTGCAGCGTTCGCCGAATACGAAAGGATGTGCGAGCTGGTACGCCCTCTGCTTCCTCCAGGAGCTCTGCTGCAGCCCGGTTCGGCTTTTGGCCCGCTCGTGGGCAATGCTCAGGGTCGATTCGGGCCGCTCGTGGCGTTCTTCCCGTGGTTGTTGCTGGTGCAGCGCGACGCGTTGGAGAAACTCCAGGCCGAGGGGGTGCAAGGACTCAAGGGGTGCCGCACCCAACTGCGGTTCCGCCAGCGAAACGCGCCTGAGTTGCTCGAGTTGGAAATCCTCCCCGTGGGCCGATTACACCCGGATTGCTTGCCTGCGGAGCGTAAACCTCCTTGCCCTCGTTGTGGCCGCGAAGGTCTCACGCTTCCCGATGACAGACTGCTGGACGCGGCTACTGTTCCCAACCACTTGGACCTGTTTCGGCTGGAGGATTTCTCCACCGTGATTGTCTGCACCGAGCGCTTCGTCGAAGCCTGCCGTCGTCTAGGCCTCGACGGTGTGGTCTTCCAACCCCTGCCCTCCGTCTGAGCTGTTCTTCAGCCTCATGCCGTCAGCGGAGCAGGATGTTGTAGATCACGGCGAGCCGCTCTATACGCTCTTCACCTCGCGACAGGACGAGTTGGTGGGGGGCCTTGTGGAGTCTGTGGAGATCCACGGTGCCCTGCAGCAGCAGGCGCAAGACTTCACCCGAAGAGTCAGGATCCTGCCAGACGCTGAGCCAGGACTCGTTGTTACCCAGGTACAACACTGCGCGCGTCATCTGCCTGGCGGCGCTGGCAAGAGAGTGCGTCAATTCAACCTGCAGCAGCAGGTGCGTTTTAGATGAATCCCGGGGGCGGATGCTGTGGACGACGATGACTCTTCGTAGACCTTGTACATCTGGTGTCCACGTGATGCTCCGGGTGATGTCCCAGACGGAGAATGGGCCGTCTGGCTCCATTCTGGAGAATGCCTCGATCGCGAGGCTACTCTGCTGGCCAGAGAACTCCTGAGGGTGCGGCTCCTGGACTGAGTCCGAGGAAGATCCAGTGGAAGGTTTATCCTGAAGAGATGGGTGAACATCCGGTGCTGCGGATTTTCCGAGGAGGAACCCCATCACCAAGAGCTGGCCGAGAGACATGGAGAACACGTGGGGATTATTTTCTGCAAGTGCGCGGAGCGCTCATTCGTGAAAACGACTCACGGCCTTGACCTGGACTCGCGGCAACACCCAGATGAAGCCTCCCGGGAAATCTTTCGTCGGGTCCCTTCCGAAGTGGGGAACCCCGGGCTTTCCGTCGTACCAGACCTCCATGCACACGGGGACCTGCACCGCATTGACGGCGAAGGGGCTGAAGTTGGTGAGACGGGTATAGACACGGTCTTCCACGATGATGCTCGCCCCGCCCAATCGGCCAAGTCTGCCGAGCCCACCCCAGTCGGAGCGGAGCTCGACTCCAGTGCCACTCAGTGGCACCGACATCTTCTCTCCAAGCTCGTTCAGGGGAACCCGAGACTCCTCCTGGTTGATGCCAGAGCCATAGACGGCATCATGGAGGCTCCCGATGGCAATGCCGTGCTCCTTCATGGACTTGATCGATGATGGAGGGCAGTCAAAGAGTTCCTCGGCGTCGTAGTAGATCCCAGTCTTGACGAAGTTCTCGTGGAAGGCCTTGTTGTGGACGGAGGTGCAGCCCGCCGCGAGGGCGGCGAGCGTGCCCATGCCCAGACAGGCACTGACGCTCGGCCGCGCCTTCCTGGCCTTGGTGGGAGAGGGCGGCTTCGGTGGATTCTTCTGTGACATGTCTTCCTCGCTGTGTCTGACGTTGATGACGGGCGCGGCAACGGCCTGTCCGTTGGGCGCCGCGTCCGCCACAACATGCTGCGGTTTCAGCGAGGGCACGACATCTGGGAAAAAAGCATCCCACCGTATGGGAAAGGCTTCGGGCGACATGAAAGGTTGGGTCCTCGCCACGACCTCGGAGGACATGTCCGCCCTCCAGGAGCTCAGGAGCCACAGCGCCGCGGCCAGCGCGAGGGCTCCCAACCCCACCGCGCCCAGGCGCCACCCGAACCCCGTCCGGGGATGAGTGACGGGCACCCGGACCGGGAGTTCCGCGCGGGGGGGCTCCGTCTTCCGTTCCGTGGGACTCCGCGCGGGCGCCATCGAGGGGCCCCTCGGGACCGGCACGGCGCTCGCCTCCCGCGTGGGCACCTCGCCCCGCCGCGGAGGCTGCCTCGCGAGCCTGCTCATCCGCAGCAGCAGATCCTGCCCCTCCGCGAGCCGGCCCTGGGGCCGGGTGGTGGCGTTGTGGGGCGCATGGGGCTCGAACAGCGGCTCGCGCCACGTCTCATCCGCCTCCGCCCCCAGCGTGGCCAGCACCGAGCGCACCTCGCCCGCGTCCGCGTACCGCGCCTCGGGTGACTTCTCCAGCATGCGCAGGCACAGGCGCTCCAGGGCCTCCGGTACCCACGGGTTGAGCTCGCGCGGAGGCGCGGGCTTCTCGTTGAGCACCGCCGCGCCGATGGCCAGGAAGTCCGGGCCGGTGAAGGGCAGCTGGTCCGTGAGCACCCAGTACAACTGCACACCCGCCGCCCACAGGTCATCCGCGCGGGTCGGCGAGTAGCGCACGCCCGCGTCGCCCATGTGGTGGCGGAAGAAGTCCCAGGCCTCGGGGCCGCGGTACTCCGGGGTGCCCGGGGGCAGCACCGAGCTCGTCAGCGTGGGCGCCCCCAGGTAGGCGCCCGCCCCGAAGTCCACCAGCACCGGCCCGCCGTCCCCGGCGCGCACCAGGATGTTGGAGGCCTTCACGTCCCGGTGCAGCACGCCCGCGTCGTGCACCGCCTCCAGCGCCTCCATGAACCCCTCCATCAGCTCCACCACCTCGAGCGCCGACGGGTTGCGCCCGCGCACGTGCTCGTCCAGGGGCAGCCCGTCCACGTATTCCATGATGAGCACGCGGACGCGGGGCTCCTCCTCCGGCCAGTCGACGTACCCCAGCAGCCGCACCACGCCGGGGTGCCTCATCCGGCGCAGCACGTCCACCTCCCGCTCCTCCCACCCCCGCGAGCGCTCCAGTGGCAGCACCTTCAGCGCGACGAGGCTCGTGGCGGCGTGTGCCAGGTACACGGTGCCGTAGCCCCCCGCGCCCAGGCGGCGCACCACCTCGTAGCCGGCCACCCGGGTGCCCGGGTCCAGCACGGGAGGGGGTTGCCGGCGGGGTCCGGGGCGGGCGCCGCGGCGGGCGGAACGGGAGGGGGACATCGGATTTTCAGCCATGCGGGTGACCTCCAGCGTCGTCCCCACACCGCGAGGCCGTGGCGCTCCCGCCGCGGGCGCCTCCCGGAGGTGAGCCGACACGTCATGCGGCCGGACACTACTCACGGAATCACCCCGCAGGCTACTGCGGAGGTCACCTCCTCTCGCGTGCCGGGTTCCACGGCCGGTGGGCGGGCCCCGGCCTTCCACGGCACCTCCCGCCTCCCGGGCGAGCCTCCAGCCCCTGCCCGCTCACCGTGGCCGGTGGCATGGCTTGAAGGGTCCCCTTGGGACCCCAACCTTCACGGTGACTTCCACCCCGGCCGCGTGATGCCCCTGACCGACCCCCTCCGTTTCCGCCGGCTGCTGCTGCGCGCCATCCTGCTTCCGGTGGGTCTGCTGCTGGTGCTCGCGGGCATCCTCCTGGGGACGGTGAATGGCCTCATCCAGGCCCAGGAGAAGGCGCGCCACTACCAGGAGGCCATCACCCGGCTGGAGCAGGTGCGTCAGCTCTTCATCGACCGGGAGACGGGCTTGCGCGGCTATCTGCTCACCGGCGAGCCCGCCTTCCTGGAGCCCTATCATGCCGCCGGGCAACAGCTCCCCAGGGCGCTCGAGGAACTGGAGCGGGGCCTCGCGGGGGCGCCCGGGCAGGGGACCTGGATGGAGGAAGTGCGCGGGCGCTGGCGGGAATGGGAGCGGGTGGCCGACGCGCAGCTCTCCCTCTTCCGCCAGGGGGGGGACTGGCTTTCCCTGGTGCGCTCGGGCGCGGCCAAGGCCCGCATGGACGCGCTGCGCTCGACGCTGGACACCATCCGCGCCGAGGAGCTCCGGCGCGCCACCCGCCAGGGCCTGGAGGCCGAGCGAGCGGGGCGCACCGTGCTCATCGCCGGCGGGCTGTGGACGCTCGCCGTGGGGGGGCTGCTGGCCTGGCTCAGCCGGCGTCAGCTCCTCACCCTGGCCCGCGGTTATGACGCCAGCCTCGCCCAGGTGCACGCCCAGGCGGACGCCCTGCGCGCCAGCGAGGCCCGGTTGGAGTCGCGCGTGGCCTGGCGCACCCTCGAGCTCACCGCCGCCAACAAGGAGCTGGAGTCCTTCAGCTACTCCGTCTCGCATGACTTGCGCTCGCCCCTGCGCGCCATCGACGGCTTCGCCCAGGCGCTGCGCGAGGACGAGGGCGAGCGGCTGTCCGCCGAGGGCCTCCGGCTCCTCACGCGCCTGCAGGGGGCCGCCACGCGCATGGGCCAGCTCATCGACGATCTGTTGCAGCTCTCCCGCGTCACCCGCGCCGAGCTGCGCCGCGAGCCGGTGGACCTCAGCGCGATCGCCACCTCCGTGCTCCAGGAGCTGCGCCAGCGCGAGTCCGGACGCGACGTGACGTGCTCGGTCCAGTCCGGCCTCTCCGTGCGGGGTGACCCGCGGCTGCTCCGGGTGCTCCTGGAGAACCTGCTGGGCAATGCGTGGAAGTTCACCAGCAAGCGCTCCGGGGCCCACATCGAGCTGTTCGCGGAGACGGCCGACGGGGTGACTCACTACGCTGTGCGCGACAACGGGGTGGGGTTCGACATGGCGTACGCGGGCAAGCTCTTCAGCCCCTTCCAGCGGATGCACAAGCCCTCCGAGTTCCCGGGCACGGGCATCGGGCTGGCCACGGTGCAGCGCATCGTCCACCGGCACGGCGGGGACATCTCCGCCCAGGCGGCCCCGGGCGGGGGCGCCACCTTCCGCTTCACCCTCCAGGAGGCACGCGCATGAGCAGCTCACGAATCATCCTCCTCGTGGAGGACAACCCGGACGACGTGGACCTGACGCAGCGTGCCTTCCAACGCGCGGGCGTCACCCATCCCCTGGAGGTGGTGGAGGACGGGATGGATGCGCTCGATTATCTCTTCGGGCGTGGGGTGTTCTCGCACCGGCGGCACGAGCCGCTGCCCTCCCTGGTGCTGTTGGACCTCAAGCTGCCGCGCCTGGGCGGGCACGAGGTGCTGCGCCAGATTCGCGCCGATCCACGCACCCGCTTCCTTCCCGTGGTCATCCTCACCTCCTCGGACGAGGAGAAGGACCTGGTGGAGAGCTACAGCCACGGGTGCAACAGCTACGTCCGCAAGCCGGTGAGCTACAACGAGTTCGTCGAGGCGGCGCGCCAGCTCGGCGTCTACTGGCTGGAGCTCAACCGCTCCCCGCTGCCGGGGGTGTCTGGATGACGAGGCCGCTCCGCGTCCTGCTGGTGGAGGACATCCCGGACGACCAGGAGTTGGTGGAGCGCGAGCTGCGCCGGGGAGGATTCGAGGTGTCCTGCCACAGGGTGCAGTCGGCCGAGGAGATGCGCGCGGCGCTCGAGCCCGGGGCGTGGGACGTCATCCTCTCGGACTACCGCCTGCCCGGCTTCGACGCGCCCGCCGCGCTGGAGCTCCTTCGCGACAGCGGCCTGGACATCCCCTTCATCGTCGTCTCGGGCAGCGTGGGCGAGTTCGAGGGCGAGGAGGTGATGAAGGCGGGTGCCCGCGACTACTTCTCCAAGGCGCTCCTCACCCGGCTGCCGGTCGCGGTGGCGCGCGAGGTGGAGCAGGCCCGGCTGCGTCATGAGCGCGCCCGGGCCGAGCGGGACCGGAACCTGCTGGCCCGCGCCGGGGAGGTGCTGGCCGGCTCGTTGTATCTGCAGGAGACGCTGGACAAGGTGGCGCGCCTGCCGGTGCCGGAGCTGGCGGACTGGTGCGCCGTCTATTTCTCCGAGGATGGAAGGCACCTCCGGGTGGCGTCCCTGGCGCACGAGGACCCGGAGCAGGTGGAGCGGGCCTTCGAGCTGGACCGGCTCTTCCCCCTGGAGCCGGAGGCCCCCTCGGGTCCGGCGTATGTGTTCCGGACGGGCGAGCCGCGGGTGGTGCCGGACGTCTCCCCGGAGCGGCTGGAGGCGGTGGCGCGCTCCCCGGAGCACCTGCGCCGGTTGCTGGCGCTGGAGTTGCGCTCCTTCGTCCACGTGCCCCTGGTGGGACGCATGGGCACGCTGGGCGTGGTGACGCTCGGCATCACCGGGAAGACGCGGCCGCGCTTCACGGAGGCGGATCTCCCCGTGGTGCAGGAGCTGGTACGCCGCGCCGCGCTGACGCTGGAGAACGTGCGCCTGTACCGCGAGTCCCAGGAGGCCATCCGCCTGCGCGACGAGTTCCTCTCGGTGGCGGCCCACGAGCTGCGCACCCCGCTCACCACGCTGGGCCTGCAGCTGGGCACGTTGGTGCAGCGGGCGCGGCGCGAGTCCTCCCCGGAGATGGTGGAGCGGCTGGACAAGGGCCTGCGCCAGGTGAAGCGGCTGGGCTCGTTGGTGGAGACGTTGCTGGATGTGTCGCGGCTGTCCACCGGCGAGCTGTCCCTGACGCTGGAGGGGGTGGACCTGGTCGAGCTGGTGCGCGAGGTGCTGGAGCGCTTCGCGGCGGAGTCCCGGGCCATGGGCTGCGCGCTGCGGCTGGAGGCGGCCCGGGAGCTCGTGGGCCAGTGGGACCGGATGCGGGTGGAGCAGGTGGTGGCCGGACTGGTCTCCAACGCGCTCAAGTTCGGGGCGCGCCAGCCGGTGGACGTGCGGGTGGTGTCGGACGGCGTGGTGGCGCGGGTGGTGGTGGAGGACCGCGGCATCGGCGTGCCGGAGGAGCAGCTCGAGCGCATTTTCGAGCGCTTCGGCCGGGCGGTATCCTCGCGTTCCTACGGGGGGTTGGGGTTGGGGCTGTACCTGGCGCGACGGGGGGCGGAGGCGCATGGGGGCCGGGTATGGGCCGAGTCGCGTCCGGGTGGAGGGGCCCGTTTCACCCTGGAGCTGCCCCTGCGTGCCGCGGGAAAGACGGTGGAGGAGTCCACATGATGCGTCCCTTGCTGGTGGTGGATGACGACACGGATCTGCGCGAGGCGCTCGAGGAGGTGTTGCGCGACGCGGGCCACGCCGTGGTGGGAGCGGGCAATGGCCGCGAGGCGCTGGAGGTGCTCTCGCGGGCCTGTCCGTTGCCCGGGCTGGTGCTGCTGGACATGATGATGCCGGTGCTGGACGGGCTGGGCTTCGCCCACGAGATGCACGCGGTACCCGAGTGGAAGGACATCCCCATCGTCATCTTCTCCGCCTCGGCGAGCAACGCGGCGGTGGCCGAGGAGGTGGGGGCGTGTGCCTACCTGCGCAAGCCGGTGGACGTGGAGGTGCTGGTGGAGACGGTGGGCCAGCACTTCCGGAGCGAGTGAGGGACGCGAGCGGGGCCTCAGCCGGCGCGGCGCACCCAGCTCGTCCACGGGCCCAGGTCCCGGTAGCCGAGCCGCTGGTACAGGCCATGGCCCAGCACCGAGGCCTGCAGGACGGCGAGGGTGCAGCCCCGGGCGAGCGCGTCCGCGTGCAGGCCCCGCATCACCAGCGCGCCCAGTCCCAGGCGGCGGGCCTCGGGGTGGGTGGCCACGAAGTAGATGCCCGCGGTGCCATCCCGCTCGAACGAGACGCCTCCGGCGAGCGCCCGGCCCTCCTGGCGCACCAGCACGGCGTACAGTCCGGAGGAGGCGTGGAGCCGGGGGCGCCAGCTCTCGAAGTAGCCGACGTGCTCCTGGCCGTAGCAGAGCGCGTTGAGCTTCATCACCTCGTGCAGGTCCTCCGGGTGTTCCAGCGTGGTGCCCGGGGGGAGCTGGGGCGGCGGGTGGGCCAGGGGGAGGGCCATGGTGGGGAGGCTGTCCTCGGCCCGGTGTCCGGCGCGGGCCAGCACGGCCTCCGCGGCGGTGTCCCCCGGGTACACGGGCACGCGCCAGGCCCGGACTCCCAGCTCGCGGTACCACGTGTCGAGCGGCCCGAGTGCCTCGGCGAGCGCGTGGGCGTCCGTGTACAGCACCTGCTGCTGGAAGAGCGGGGCCCCGTGGCCGGGCAGGGCGAAGGCTCGCACCCCGGGCAGGTCCTTCATCCGCAGCGGACCGCCCCGCGTCTGGAGCGTCTTGAAGCCGTGGATGTTGGCGCGCAGGCGCGTGGTGGGTTCAACGTCCGTCATGCGGAGCAGGGTAGGCGCTCCCATGCGCTCGCGGGTGGACAGCTGGCGTGCGGAAAATCCCCGGCCGGCCGTCCGGGAGGCTAGGGTGCGGATGCTCGCATGGAGCCCCGCTTCTACGCCTTCGATCCCCGTCCCACCCGCCGGGCCCTCTTCCTGGGGGCGTGCGTGCTCGCCATTCTCAGCGCCTGGGCGCTGGCGGATGCGCGGGAGGTGGGCAATGCTCCCCTGGCCGTGGCCCGGGCGGGCATCACGGGCGGGCTCCTGCTCGCCTTCGTCTTCGCCTGGCACAGACTGCGGCCACGGCCCGGGTGGGGCGTTACACTCAGTGCCAGGGGCGTCGCACTGGCGCGTCCCTTCACCGGTGGCCAGCTGCAGTTGTCCTGGGGACAGATCGACTCCGTGCGCCGTCTCGGCCGCAAGGAAGACATGCTCGGCCTGTTCCTGGACGAGGGGGGCAGGGTGCTGCTCACGCGACACTTGTTTCCCTCGCGCACGGCGTTCAGTGAGCTGGCGGCCGCACTGGAAGAAAGGAAGCCCGCCCCGCGTTTTGACGCGTAGCGTCGCGCGAGGCATTTCGTGAATCTTTTCGCTGCTTTGCGTGTTCTCAACACTCTTGTCCAGGGTGCCTCGAAGTGGTAGGCACACCTGTTCCCGCCAAGCGTCTTCCCGAAGGACTTTTCGCGCATGGAAAACATCCCCGCCCCCGGCGCCGCGACCACGCCGCCGCCCGCGGATTACGACACCGGTGCCATCACGAAGCTGGAGGGCCTGGAGGCCGTCCGGAAGCGCCCGGGCATGTATATCGGCGACACCATGACGTACGGGCTGCACAAGCTCGTCTACGAGGTGGTGGACAACTCCGTCGATGAGGCCCTGGCCGGCCACTGCACCGACATCGAGGTGGTCATCCACGTGGACGGCTCGCTGTCCGTACAGGACAACGGCCGCGGCATTCCCGTGGGTCCGCACCCGGACCCCAAGTTCAAGGGCAAGGACACCCTCGAGGTGGTGCTCACGGAGCTGCACGCCGGCAGCAAGTTCGGCAACGGCGCGTACAAGGTGTCCGGCGGCCTGCACGGCGTGGGCGTCACCTGTGTGAACTTCCTGTCCGAGTGGTTCAAGGTGCGCGTGCAGCGCAGCGGCAAGGTGTACGAGCAGTCGTACGCGCGCGGCGTGTCCAATGGCTCGCCGGTGGCCGTCGGCGAGACGGACAAGCGCGGCACGCTCATCTGGTTCAAGCCGGACACCACCGTCATGGAGACGGTGGACTTCAACTTCGACACGCTCAGCCAGCGCATGCGCGAGCTCGCGTTCCTCAATGCCGGCCTGCGGATCATCATCCGCGACATGCGCATCGGCAAGGAGCACGACTTCAAGTTCGACGGCGGCATCGTGTCCTTCGTCGAGTACATCAACAAGGCGAAGCAGTCGCTCAACGAGAAGCCCATCCACTTCCGCACGGAGAAGGAGGGCGTGTCGCTGGAGATCGCCCTGCAGTGGAACGATGGCTACGACGAGCGCATCTTCACGTTCGCCAACAACATCAACACCCACGAGGGTGGCAGCCACCTGTCCGGCTTCAAGGCCGCCCTCACGCGCACGCTCAACAGCTACGCGGAGAAGAGCGGGCAGTGGAAGGATCTGAAGGAGACGCCCACGGGCGAGGACGCGCGTGAAGGACTCGCGGCCGTCATCTCCGTGAAGCTGTCCAACCCCCAGTTCGAGGGACAGACGAAGACGAAGCTGGGCAACAGCGAGGTGAAGGGCCTCGTCGAGCAGATGGTGAATGATCAGCTCGCGACCTTCCTCGAGGAGAACCCCACCGTCAGCAAGAAGATCGTCGCGAAGATTGGCGATGCCACGCGTGCGCGGATCGCCGCTCGCAAGGCGCGCGAGACGGTGCGGCGCAAGGGCGTGCTGGACGGTGGCTCGCTGCCGGGCAAGCTCGCCGACTGCCAGAGCCGCGACCCCAGCGAGAGCGAACTCTACATCGTCGAGGGTGACTCCGCAGGCGGCTCGGCCAAGCAGGGGCGGGACCGGCGCAACCAGGCCATCCTTCCGCTGCGCGGCAAGATTCTCAACGTCGAGAAGGCGCGCTTCGAGAAGATGCTCACGAGCGCGGAGATCGTGACGTTGATCACCGCGCTGGGAACGGGCATCGGCCGCGAGGACTACAACCCGGAGAAGGCGCGCTACCACCGCATCATCCTGATGACGGACGCCGACGTGGACGGCAGCCACATCCGCACGCTGCTGCTCACGTTCTTCTACCGGCAGATGCCGGAGCTCATCCAGAACGGGTACCTCTACATCGCGCAGCCGCCGCTCTACAAAGTCACGCGCAACAAGAAGGACATGTACGTGAAGGACGAGCGCGGGCTGAACGACTACCTGCTGCGCATCGCCGCGGAGCACTCGCGGGTGGTGACGGAGGGCGGGGAGCTGGGCGGCTCGGAGCTGCGTGGGCTCTTGGAGAAGGTGATTACGTACGAGGAGCGCCTGGAGAAGCTGGCGGCGCGGCGGGATGCGCGGGTGGTGGACGCGCTGGTGCAGGCGGGCCGGGTGGACGCGGGGCTGCTGTCGGACGAGGCGGCGCTGCGGGTGCAGGTGGACACGATGGTGGCGTACCTGAAGGCCCGGATGCCGGACACGCTGGGGCGCTTCGAGGTCTCCTACCCGATGGATCCGGAGCACCACACGCACAAGCTGGTGGTGAAGACGGACATCAACGGAGGCGTGCGCCAGACGGTGTTCGACCACGGCTTCCTGTCGTCGCCGGAGTACCAGGAGCTGGTGGGCCTGCGCGAGACGTTCAAGGCGCTGGGCAAGGCGCCGTACCGGGTGAAGGTGGGGGATGGCGAGGTGGTGGCGTTGTCGGTGCAGGAGGTGCTGGCCGCGGTGCGCAAGGACGCGCAGAAGGGGCTGGGCCTGCAGCGCTACAAGGGTCTGGGCGAGATGAATCCGGAGCAGTTGTGGGAGACCACGATGAATCCGGTGACGCGGACGCTGCTGCAGGTGCGCATCGAGGACGCGGTGGAGAGCGACGAGATCTTCTCGCTGCTGATGGGCGAGGCGGTGGAGCCGCGGCGCGAGTTCATCGAGCGCAACGCGCTGGACGTGCAGAACCTGGACATCTGAGCCAGGGAGGCCCTCCCCGTGTGAATCCCCTCTCCCTCTGGGAGAGGGTCAGGGTGAGGGTCTACCGCATCAAGCGGAGGGCGGTGACTCGTCCTTCGTGCCCAGCTTCTCCAGCAACAACGAGCGTTGCTCCAGCGGCAGTTCGAGCAGGACGCTCCTGTCGCCGCTCTGCCGGTAGCGTGCCGCCACCGACAGCATGTCGAGGGGAATGCGGCAATCGGGCCTGTCCGCGAGCGCCTCCTGGAGGGGGGGAATCGCCTTGGTCCACGCATCGTCCGCGAGCAGATCTTCTTCGAGGCAGTGGTCGAGAAGCTCGGACAGGATGGCGGGCATGAGCCCGCCCTGTTGATGCTTGTCGAGCACCATCCGGAGTTGCGGAACCTGCCGTGCCATCGCGACCACACCGCGGAGCTGCTGCTCGATGGCCAGGACATCGCGGAGCGAAGTGGCCAGGACGTCCTGATTCACGGACTCCGCGATTCCATGCAGCGTGCGGTCGAGTATGGACATGGCAGCTCCGAAGCCCGCGCTACCCGTCAAGGCCTCTATCTCCAGAAGGGTGAGTTCCTTGTCCTCGGGGGCTTCCTGCTTGGCGCTTTCAGCAACAGCCAGCGCCTCCTTGTATCGGGAGAGCCGGAGCAGTGCGCCCGCCCGCTGCTTCCGGAAGAGCGCCTTCTTTTCTTCTCTCTTCTCGAACTCGTCGATCCAGGAGAGAACCTCCGAGGGACGCCCAAGTCCAATCAAGAAATCCAGGGTGATCTCGGTGGCATGCTCATCTGGATGCAGGGCGAGCACGTTCAGTCCAGCCCGTGCCGCGTCTTCGGTACGCCCAAGTGCATACAGGTCAATTGCCCTGAAGACATGACTCCAGACATCACCAGGATTGGACTCTATCGCCTTGTCCAATTGGGCGAGTGCGTCTTTGTGTCTTCCAAGAATCGCCAGGGACCGGCCATAAGATGCGATTGCGACCGGGTCGGCCGAGAGCTTCTCTGGAGCCAGCTCCGCCAGAGAGACCGCTTCGTCGTGCTTGTCCTGGGCATTCAGTGAAAGGAAGAGCCCGCGAAACGCCAGGGGCTCGTCTGGGGCCAACTCCAGATACTTCCGGTAGGCTTGCTCGGCTTCGGCATGTCTACCCAGGTCATGCGCGAGCTGCGCGAAGGTTTCGATATGGGCACGGTCATTGGAGGCTAGCTGAAATGCCCGCCTGAAATGCTCGGTCGCCAGTTCCTTGCGTCCGCTCTGCTCCAACAGGTTGGCATAATCATAAATGAGCAGTGGCTCCTCTGGATTGAGGGAGAGGGCGCGCCCTTCTACCTCCAGGGCTTCCTCGACTCTTCCGAGGTGTACCAGGCTCGTTGCAATGATGATGAGGAGAGGGACTTCATCCGGGTATTGTGCTGCACCTTTCGTCGCCACTTCGAGGGCGTCCTCGAAGCGGTGGAGGCCATTCATCGCCCAGGCCAGTACATAGTAGTAGCCAGGAGAAGGCCGCTCCTGAAGGAGCCGAGGCATCGCATCCACCAGCCCCTGGTAGTCCTGCGCCTTGATGCATCGCTGGGCCTCGGCATCCAGGTGCTCCAGGAAGGGCTCCCGCGGATCCTGCGCGAAATCCTGGAGCGCGGCAGTGATGTGCAGCCGATCGACGCGCCGGGTTTCTGGCCCAGTCTGTTTCAGCAGATCGAGCTTGGTTCGAAGTTCCCGCCCAGAGAACCAGTGCCGCAGGAACTCGACGAAGAGCTTGAAGTGCTCCGTGCGGTTGTCCTTGATGTCCACGCAGATGCGCATCAGCGGTTCGGCCAGCTCGTAGTACGACTCGCGTCCCACCTTCGTGCTGAGCACGAACTGGAGCTTCGCCAGCTCGCCGAGCTGCTTGGCCGTGACCTGCTGGGAGATCAGGCACCGCATGGCCAGGTCCTTCACGATGATTGGCCTGGCCTCCTGGCACAGCAACTCGATGATCTTCCGCTGCTGGGGCGTGAGCTGCCGCATGCGGTCCTGGTAGTAGGGCGTCAGGTCATCGGCCATGCGCATGAAGGGCCCGATGAGCTCCTCAAGGGACTCCTCGTCCAGGAAGTCAGAGAGGATGACATAGACGCGATGGTTGCCGCCGGCCAGGTGGTGGATGGCCCGGACGCGCGCCCGACCCGTGGGCGTCAGCAGGAAGTCCGCCAGTCCGCTACGTCCCTCCAGGAGTGCCTTCTGGCGCAGCAACTCCGTCGCCGTGTCGAAGTCCAGCCGCTCCAGCGACTTGATGGTGAAGAAGTTGTAGAAGGGCGAGCTTTGGAGCCGCACCCCCGAGAACAGCGCCGGAGTGGTGGCCAGGATGGTCCAGAAAGGGTGCTCCTGGATGAATGAGCGCCAGCGTTTCTGGCCCTCGTCTCCCAATCCTTCGAACAGGTCGGACAGGTTCTCGCAGATGAGCAGGAGCGTGCTTCCCCGGATGTAGTCGATTAGGAGCGACTCGGCGGTCCGTAGCGCTGCCTCCGGGCTCTGTTTGAAGGCCTCGTAGATACGATCGAGCGACGCGGAGAGCCCCGGCGTGCCCTCTTGCGCATAAAGCGCACGCAGGATTCTCACCAGCAGGTCCAGGAAGGAGGCGACACCCCATTCCTCTTCGTTCAGATAGGCGATCTTCAGCCGCGCGCGTGCCGCGGCGTATGCCTCGTCGTTCTTCAGCTTGTGGGCGGCGAGCGAGACGAAGTGGGTCTTCCCCATTCCTCGCGCACCCACGAGGAGGATGTAGTGCTTCTCCTTCCGGGTCGCCGAGGCGGTGATGCGCTTGAGGATGTCCTTCATCAAGGCATCCCGGCCCACGAAGAGCTGCTCGAGCGCCTGTCCCGACATGTTGCCGGGGCTGTAGCGGGAGGTCGTGACGAGTCCACGAGTCATAGCCGGTTGTGCCTCCACCACTGCTTGACGACATGCCAGCGGAAGTCATGGGCCATCACGTCGTCGCGACGGTCGAGTGTGAGGTAGTGGTCGCGCCGCAACAGCAGGCACGTCTCACGAACCTGCTCGTCTCGCACCTCGGGGAGCGTGTGGCGCGCGAGGTTGATGAGGTTGTCCATTGTCGTCGCGCCCTCCTGAGAGGCCACCGCGTCCAACACGATTAGAGACAGGCGCGCTTCCTCTGGCCCGTAGTAGGTGGAGAGCCGCTGCAGGTAATAGGCGAGATGGGCCGGATCGTCATCCGCACAAACCAGGGCCTCCGCGCTCGCGGTGATGTCCGTGGTCGAGGCCGGCCGGCCCAACTCTCCGAGCCGATCGACGATGTGATGGATGTAGTAGGGGAAACCTCCGATGGCCTTGTGAAGGTGCCGCGCGAGTGTCTCGACGTCGGAGGGCGGATGCTCGAGGCCGCAGAGCAGGCGAGAGGCCAGTTCAATGGTCTCTGCTTCGACCATGGGGGGAACCGTCTCCAGGTGCATGTCGTTGACCGGGTCGTTGGCGTTTCCCGCCACCCGGAGCGTCCGGAGCACGAGGTGCAGTCCGATGGAGCCCGTGAAGAGGAACCGCAGGCGCGCTCCGTGCTGCTGTCGAAGGCTTCGGAGCAGATCGAGCAACTGGATGACGCTGTCCGCCCCCTCGCGCTTGTGCAGGTTGTGCAGCATCAGCGGCAGCTCGTCCCACATCAGGACGACCTTGTCCTCGGGCCCGACGGCCTCAAGGACATCGTTCACCGCATCGATGAGCAGCCCCTTCCAGTTGTTCCGGGCCTCGGGCAGGTCCAGGTTGCCCAACTTCTTGGGCAGCACGGTGCTCCAGAGATCGACGGCCTTCCGCTTCGCCCGCTTGAGTCCGGAGAGCTGGTGATCCACGGCCCGGTAGAGCGCGCGAACCAGCTCGGTCAGGCCATGGACTGACTCCAGGTCTTGGTAGAACGTGGCGAAGCCGTCCCGTCCGGTCTCGTGCATCTTGAGCACGATGTGGGTCTTTCCGAGGCGGCGCTCCGCCCCCAGAACAAGGCCCTGCCGCTCCAGGATCCGCCAATACCGGCGGATTTCCTGCTCACGGCCGACGATGTCGTCGACACCCAGCCGCCCACCTGGATTCACCACGAGAGGTCTCATGCGCGGCAGATCTAGTGCATAGCACAGCATACGTCAATTCCATCGTACGTCGAATTCATCGTGTGATGGGGTGGGGCATGACAGCTCTTCCTCCCCCTGGTGTTGCTCCTGCGGGTGTTGGTGGAGGGGCGCTTCTTGAGCCCTGCTGCTCCTGTTGATCCGTTCTGTCGGGTTTTGCTAGAGGTCAATTTCCCCGAGGAGGAGCGAATCATGAAGATGCAGCTGGTGGTGCTGTCCCTGGTGTCCCTGATGGCGGCGTGTGGTGGTGTGTCGGAGCAGGAGCCGGTCGTCCCCGCGAGCGTGGAAGAGGCGCTGGAGATCGGTGGTATCGCCTGCGGCCCCAACGTGTGTGGCGTGGGCACCTACTGCTGCAACTCGAGCTGTGGCGTGTGCGCCCCCAAGGGTGCCGCGTGTCTCGACGTCATGTGCGAGACGAGCGCCCAGCCCGAGGTGGAGGCCCAGGTGAAGCAGCCCGAGCCCGAGCCCGCCGCCATCTCCATCGGCTCCGGTGGCCCGTGCGGCACGAACTACTGCGGCAAGGGTTACTTCTGCTGCAACCCGGGCTGCGGTGTGTGCGCGCCCACGGGTGGCGGCTGCCCTGACGTGATGTGCGACTGAGCAGGCGAGCGGACGAGCACTCGTCCCGCCGCTGAGGTTTCCAGACCCCAAAAAGACCCGTGGGCCCGGTGCCGAAATCGGCTCCGCGCCCACGTGCCTTTCCCGTCCTTGTTGAGCTGGGTCGTGGGACGAGCTGCGACCCCCATGAGCCCTTACGGAAGGAACTTGTTGTAGTCCCCGAAGCCCACCGAGGTGGGCCGCTGTGACAGACAGGGTACGCATCACCTCCGACATGCGAGGGGAGGTGGTTTGTGCCCGGCTGGGGGGTACGAATGGGATGGACGAAAAAGGCGGCTGCCGCCCGAGCGCCCGTACGCCTTCTCTAACCCAGGTAGTGTTTTCTGGTCAACGAGAAGCGCCGCGCAGTGCGGCCGCGCGCTCCCGGCGGGACATGGCCGTGACATCGACGATGTCCACCTCGAGCGCACCCGCGTTGTCCTCCACCCGGGTGTCCGGGAAGGTGCAACGCAGGGTGTCGGCGCCGGTCAGCTGGTAGCGCTTGCCCGCCTCCAGGAGCCGATGGTTGCGCCGGCCGGACTTCTGGCTGCTTTCCGCGCACAGCACCCGATGTGTACGGCCCGTGGTGCCGGATCTCAGCTCCGCGAAGTCATCGCGCACGGTGAGCAGGTAGATGGCGTCCGGGTTGAGCCCGCGCATGGCCAGCTGGTGCTGGGGCGCGAGCACCAGCGCGTTGCGGTTGGGATCAAAGGTGAGCTGGCGCGGCGGCACCCACTTGGACTGGCGCAGGTTCACCCGCACCGCGCCGGCGTTGTCCGCCGTGTCGTCGTCCAGCAGGAAGACGTGCAGCTTGCGCACGCCCTTGAAGGTGCGCGGCGCGGAGCCGAGCAGCCCGAAGGACTCCTCCACCGGCAGGTTTTCGCCCTCGGCGAACCAGACCAGGGTGTTGGTGGAGCTCCCCCGGCCCTGGCCCAGCAGGGCGCTGCCGGTGGTGCTGACGGAGTAGCTCGCCCCGGCGTTGAGCTCGATGGAGGCCGTGGCGTACTTGTCCACCGGGAAGGCGTTGTACTGGGGACGCAGGACGAACAGCCGCGTCGGGTACTCCACCTCGTTGTACTTCTCGAGATCCACCGGCGCCGCCGCGGTGGCCGGTTCCGCGGGCGTCCCGGCCTGTGGGTCCGCCGTGGCGGTCCGCGGCTCGCCGGGCTGCTCCGGAGCGGGCACGGTGGCGGTGGGCTCGGGCTTCGGGGCGGAGGGCTCCGGCTCCAGGCGCTCGAGGTCCGCGCGCATCGGATTCCCCACCTCGGTGGTGAGGGTGAAGCGCCGGGTCCAGGGACGGTAGCCGGGCAGGGTGACGACGAGGGTGTTGGCCTCGTTGAGCGGAACGTTCGGCACGACGAGCGGCGTGACGCCGGACACGTCCTTGCCGTTGAGCTTCACCGCGGCGCCCGGGGGGATGGAGCTGATCCACTGCGAGCCCACCGGAATGGCCGCCGCTTCGTTCTCGGAGAAGGCGAAGTGGAGGACGGCCATCACCAGGGCGAGGCCGAAGAGGGGCACGCTGATGAGCGTCACCAGACGCTGGCGCCGCTCGGCGCGCTCCGCTTCCTCGCGGAGCTTGGCCTCGCGCACGGGGCGCAGGTAGTCCGGCACATTCTTGGGCAGGGTGACGGCCGGGGTTTCGACGGGGGTGTCGCGCGGTGCGTCGGCGCTCTCGGCGGCGGTGGCGGCGTGCGACACGGCCGTGGAGGGCTCCTCCCCCTCCACCTGCGGGGCGGCCATGGTGGAGATGGAGGGCAAGCGCGGCACGCCAGTGCCCGACGTCACCCGGCGCCCCGAGGCCGAGCTCATGGTGCGCCCTCCCGCGTTGCTGGCGGGCCGGGCGGAGCCATTGGTGGGCGGCCTGCCTCCGGGACGGCTGCCCGTGTTGCTCGGGAGCCGGCCACTGTCACTGCCGGGCCGCGACTGCACGGCGCGCATGCCGGAGCCGGTGCTCGTCCTTCCACTGGCCGAGCCCGGCACACGTGCCTGGGCGCCCATCGGCTCGCTGATGGGTTGGGCCTGCCACGCGGCGAGCTGCTCCAGGAAGGCGGGCGTCACCTCCACCTTGCGGCCCTCGGCGGCGAGCTCCTCGGCGAAGAGGTGGCCCAGCAGCTGCGACAGCATGGCCGGCGAGAAGCGCGGCCAGCCCGAGTAGAGCTGTTCGCGCAGCGCCTCGGAGAAGGCCTGGGCGGTGGGGTAGCGCTGCTCCCGGTCCAGCGCCATCGCGGTGCCCATCACCGATTCCAGCTCGGGGCCGATGGCGGGATTGTGGCTGGAGGGGGGCGGATAGTCTCCGTCGAGGATGCGCGGCAGCACCGCGGCGAGCTCGCCCTCGTAGGGGCGCCGGCCGCACAGCATCTCGTAGAGCACCACGCCCACGGCGAAGATGTCCGAGCGTGCGTCCAGATCCTGCTCGGCCCGGGCCTGCTCGGTGGAGAAGTACGGGTACTTGCCCTTGAGCGTGCCGGGCGAGGTGCGCGACTCCACGACGCTCGTCGCCTTGGCGATGCCGAAGTCGATGACCTTGACCTGGCCCTCGTAGGAGATGAGCACGTTGTCCGGCGACACGTCGCGGTGGACGAGTCCCATGGGCCGGCCGTCCTCCCCGATGTGCCGGTGCGCGTAGTCCAGCCCGTCGCAGATCTGCGTGGCGACGAACAGCGCCAGCGGCATGGGCAGGCCCGGCAGGCCGGCTTTCTGGGCGCGGCGCAGCAGCTTGGACAGCGTCTGCCCGTGCACGAACTCCATGGCCAGGAAGTACTGGCCGTCGATCTCTCCGAAGTCGAAGACCTGGGCGATGTTGCCGTGGGTGAGCCCCGCGGCCACGCGCGCCTCGCTGACGAACATCTCCACGAAGTCGGGCTCGTCGGCGAAGTGCGGGAGGATCTGCTTGATGACCACCGGCTTGGTCACCCCCGCGGCGCCCTTCATGCGCGCGCGATAGGTGATGGCCATCCCGCCCGCGGCGAGCTTCGAGACCAATTCGTACTTGCCAAACTCCCGAGCTTCGTTGGCGGCCACGATGCGCGTCGCGTTGTTGGAGGAGAGGGAGCGTGGAGCATACCCCGCTTCCTGGAAAAGTCCCGCTAGGGGGTACTTCGGGTGGATTTATTGCCTACCTCCGCGGACAGGCTGCGAATCCACCCGCCAACGTTTTATCCTGGAATCCGCTCGGGGGGCAGCCCCGGCCGGGGTGGACGGGCCCGTCCCCCTGCCCGCCCGAGCGAAGGGGTTGCGATGATGGTGCGACTGTGGGTGCTCGCCCTGGTGGTGCTCGCCCTGGTGGTGCTGCCGGGCGCGGTCCAGGCCCAGGTATGCGAGGCGCAAGCGGTGGCGGAGGTCCCCGCCCAGGCCCTCCCCGTCCGGGGGGAGCCCATGGCCGGCGACCAGGAGGTGCCCACCCGGCCGCGTTTCGAGGTGCTGCCGGCGGCCGTCTCGGTGGTGCCCGGCCTGCTGCTGCACGGGATGGGGTCGCTGGTGGCGGGGGACACCCGGACGGCGGGGCGGCACTTCCTCCTGCAGGGCTCGGGCCTGGGGCTGCTGGTCGCCGGTGGCATCCCCATCGCCATGTCGGGGGCCTCGCGCCGGGTCATCGGTCCGCTGTACGCGATGACGCTGACGGGGGTGGGCATTCTCTCCATCTCCACCCTGGCCAACCTCTATGGCGCCGTGTCGCCCGCCTTCCCACCCGGCCAGGTGGCCCGGCACCTGCCTCCCCTCGAGCTGGAGGCGGGCTACCAGCACGTGGTGGATCCAGCCTTCGACTACCGGCATTTCGTCTCGGTGGGCGCGCTGGCGCGGCTGAATCGCGTGCGCCTGGAGGCCGGGGTGCGGTTGTCGCCGGACGAGGGCAACCTGCGCGTGCGCGTGGGCGGCGCGTACCGGTTGCTGGGTGCACCCGAGGGCTCTCGCGGGCGCCAGGACGGCACGGCGTTGGACCTGGAGGCCGCGGCGCTGGCGCACCGTTACCCCGCCGAGGTCTTCACCCTGGCCGGTGGCGAGCTCTTCCTGCGGGGCCGCTACGACATGGCGCGCTTCAGCCCGCGCATGGCCGGCTCCTTCGCGGAGATGGGCGTGGGCTTCGCCATGCAGAGCTACATCTACACGGGCCCGGTGGACGACATCCTCTTCGAGCAGCTCCTCTTCTCCTTCGGGTATGGCGTGTACCTGGGCCGGGGCGGGCCCTTCCGGGGCGAGGCGATGCTCTATTACGACCACCGCAAGGACGACTTCCCGGGGGGCATCAAGGCCGGCGGTGGGGTGCCGGGGTTCGTGGGGCTGCGCGGGCGCATGCTCCTCTCCGGGCCGTGGGGCGTGGCCGCGGAGCTCCAGGCGGGCTCGGCGGTGGTGGGCCGGGTGTCACTCATCTACGCGTTGGGAGGTGAGCCGTGAGGAGCATTCGTCAGGGAGCCGCCGTGCTCGCGCTGCTGGCCGCGGGCTGCAGCCAGCGGCCGGCCGAGGAGCGCGCGCTGAAGGATCTGCGGGTGGGGCAGGTGGACGCCAACGGCGTGTCCTTCACGGTGGAGGACGGGCTGGCGGTGGTGCGCAAGGTGGAGCCGGGCACGCTGACGCTGTGGGGCTCGGCACCGGCCTTCCACGTGCGCGCGGTGTCCTCGGCCGGGGCCTCCGAGGAGTGGACGGTGGTGGTGCGCAACGCCATGCCGGACGCGGAGCTCTCGGCCCTGGTGGGCGGCGAGCCGCTCCTGGTGGAGGCCCTGCCCGAGGGGCCCCTGCCCACCGTGAAGACGTGGAAGGTGCGGGTGCCCGCGGGCGCGGAGGCCCGGCTGACGGTGGCGCCTCCGCTGTGGGACCAGCCGGCGCCCTTCCGCTTCGCGGCGCTGGCGGACGTGCAGGAGGCCATGCCCCGCGTGGGGGACATCTACCGGCGCATCAACGCGGACCCCACGCTGCGCTTCATCTTCTTCTCGGGGGACCTGACGCAGCGGGGCTCCGTGGAGGAATTGGAGGAGTTCCAGTCGCGCTTGCTGGAGTCACGTATCCCCCTGTTCGCCACCCTGGGCAACCACGAGATCATCACCCTGCACCCGCGCTACCACGAGTACTTCGGCCGGGGGAACCTGCACTACACCTTCCAGGGCGTGCACTTCACGATGATCGACTCGGGCAACGGCTCGCTGGACCCGAGGGCCGAGGAGATGCTGGACGGGTGGCTGGCGGCGGGGCGCGAGGCGGTGCACCTCCTCGGCACGCACATCCCCATCGTGGACCCCATTGGCGTGCGCAACGGCGCCTTCGCCAGCCGCAACGAGGCCGCGGCCCTGCTGGCGAAGCTGGCCAACGGGAAGTTGGATCTCACGCTCTACGGCCACGTGCACTCGTACTACTCGTTCTCCAACGCGGGGATTCCGTCCTTCATCTCGGGCGGCGGCGGCGCCATCCCCGAGCAGTTCGACGGGGTGGGGCGGCACTTCCTCGCGGTGGAGGTGGACCCGGCCCAGGGCGTGCGCACCGTGTCGCTGGTGCGCGTGGACTGAGCGGCCTCACTTCTCCGGCTCACTTGTCCGCGGTGGGGGGCCTCGCCGCCTCCTGGGTCTCCACGGGCGGGGGCAGGGGCCGCGCCAGGGTGGCGGAGAAGCTGGGGTCTCCCGCCGCGGCCAGGGTCTTGCGCAGCGCCGTCACCGCGTCATCCACCACGCCCTGCCCCACGATGTTGCTGAGCGACAGCCCCAGGCTGATGCTCTTGGCCACCGTGTCCATCTTGTCGTTGTCCCGGAGCGCGGAGAGCACCTTGTCGAAGTCCTGCTTCTCCTGATCCGTCACGTTCTGCATCATCGCGAAGGCGAGCTGCGGAAGGGAGCCGTCGAGCTGCTCGAAGGGAATCAGGTGCATGGTCCTGGCCATCATCTCGGCGCGGACCCTGGCGCGGGCCCGGTCCACGGCGCGGTCCATCGCGGAGAGCATGACCTGCAACAGCGCGCTCGGGCCGATGGCGATGTCGTCGTTGCCCACGCGCATGTTGAAGGCCGAGGAGCGCAGGAGCCCCATGGCGCCAAACCCCGCGAGCAGCGTGTACCCGACCCGCGACGAGGCCGGCCCCTCCCCGAGGAGCGCCCCGTGGGCGTCCGCCGGGTTCATCGTCTTGAGCGCGAGCAGGGCCATCACGGAGGCGAGCACGTTGAGCAGCGTGTAGGTGATGGCATGGCGGTTGGTGATGGCTTCGTAGGGGTCGTCCTTGTAGCGGGAGACGAGCTCGCCCACCCCGATGAACCCACCGATGAACGCCACGGCGGCGTACTGCGCCGTATCCGCGAGCAACTCCAACGTCTCTGGCTGCATGTCGGCTCCCCCAGGGCCGGTCTTCCCGGGCCACTGGCGCCAGTCTACCTCCCCGCGCCGGACCCGATGAGACCGGAGATGTAGGGTCCCTCTCCCACATGTGGGGAGTCATCCGGACCGGGCGCCGCTGGGCTGGTGGGGGGTGAACACGATGCGGGGCCGGTAAATCGGCCTCGGAGCGGACCCCCTTGAAAAGGCACTGAACATCTGTACACATGAGAGCCCCACGCAGCACGCTGGAGGGGAGTCCCAGGCCATGTTCGACACGAACGAAAACGATCCCATCTCGCCCGCGATGCGGGCGTTGCTCGAGGTGTTCTCCACGGAGCTGTCCGAGGTGAAGTTCCCGGACGTGGACGCGGAGGTGTTGGAGGAGGCGGCGAGCCGGGTGAGGGCGCAGGCCGAGGCGGTGGCGAAGGCGCAGGCGGCGCTGGAGGCGGCGCGCCAGGTGCTGGCCGAGGGGCAGGATGCGCTGGTGCAGAAGGGCCAGCGGGCGCTGGCGTACGCGCGGGTGTTCGCCGAGGAGGACGCGGAGCTGAGCACGAAGCTGGAGGCCATCAGCCTGCCGAGGGCGGGGCGCAAGGTGGCGCGCGCGGACGGTGGCGTGGTGGCCGAGGCTCCCGCGCAGGGCGACGAGTCGGCGCCGAAGCGCCGGGGCCGTCCGCCGAAGTCCCGCCCGAGTGCCCCGCTGTTCGCCGAGGGGAGCGCGCCCGAGGCCGTCGCCGCGGCCCTCGAGTCGGCCGAGACGGCGCCCGTGGCCGCCCGTTCCGCGGCGGCGTGATTCACGGCTGGACGTGTCAGGCCGCGGCCTGGCCCGCCGCGCCACGCCTGGAGCGGTGCTCGGCGTAGCGCTTGTCCCGCCACGCCAGCAGGTCCCCCAACTCCTCCGCGAGCCCTGGTTCCGTGAACGCGGCGCACATTCCGGGGCCGAGGGGAATGACGGGGTGCTCCACTGCTGCGTGCATAGCCGCTTCCCTGGCGAGCCAGAGGAGGTGGCCTCGTGGTCCGGGTGGACGAGGCGCCCGTGAGGGCATTCGGGCCGGGCCGGTGGCTGTTTCCGGCAGGGGGGCTGTGGACCCTGGGGGGTGTTGGATGGACAGAGGTAGACGGGAATGAATGGGGCCCTGGAGGGCCCGGCCTCGCGGCTCGATGTGGAGGCGGTCCAGTGGGAGGTGTTGTGGAACGCCCCCGTCGGCATCGCCCTCGTGGACCGTCGGCTCCAGGTCGTCCGCTTCAACCGGGCCCTGGCCAGGATGCACGGCCTGCACGCCCGGAGCTGGCCGGGCATGCCTCTGGCCGACATGTTTCCTCCGGGCGGGGAAACGCAGGAGCTTCTCTGGCGCATCCAGCAGGTGCTCTCGACGGGGCAGCCCTTTCCCTGGCTGGAGCTGGAGTGGGGCCGGGTGAGCTGCCATCCCCTCCATGAGGGCCTGGAGGTGGTGGGACTCTGCCTGTATGTCGAGGAATTGCCCGAGCCGATGCTCGCACGCGAGGCCGTCCGCGAGAGCGAGACGCGTCTGCGCTGCATCGTGGCCGCCCTGAGCGAGGGCATCGTCGTCCATGACGCCACGGGGGCCGTCACCTTCTCCAACGAGGCGGCCTCCCGGCTGCTCGGCCTCACGCAGGACCAGTTGCTGGGACGCACGTCCATGGATGCCCGCTGGCGCGCCGTGAAGGAGGATGGCAGCCCCTATCCCGGAGACGAGCACCCGGCCATGCTCGCCCTGCGCATGGGGACGCCCCAGCTCGACAAGGTGATGGGCGTGGAGCGCCCGGACGGCACCCGCGTCTGGTTGTCCATCAACGCGCTTCCGCTCCCCGGCTCCGACGGACAATCCCCCCAGGGCATGGTGGCCTCCTTCTTCGACATCACCCAGCGCAAGGAGGCCGAGGCGGCCCTCCGGGTCAGCGACGAGCGGCTGCGGATGTCCCTCGCCTCGGCCACCATTGGCACCTGGGACTACAACCCCGCCACCGGCGAGTTCCTGTGCGACCCCCGTACCCTGGTGCTCTTCGGCGCTCCGCCAGGCCACCGGATGGACTGCGAGTCGTTCATCTCCATCATCCACCCCGAGGATCGCGAACGCACGCAGCAGGTCATCCAGCGGACCCTGCGCCCGGAGAGTGGCGGGGGCTACGACATCGAATACCGCGTCATCGGCATCCAGGATGGAGCCGAGCGGTGGATCTCCGCCCAGGGGCGCGCCTGGTTCGATGAGCAGGGCCAGCTCCTGCGCTTCAACGGCACGGTGGTGGACATCACCCAGCGCAAGCGGGCCGAGGCCAGCGCCCGTTTCCTCTCCGAGGCCAGCGGCCTGCTCGCGGAGCGTCTGGACCGGGCGGAGGAGCTCCTCGAGCGGGTGGCCCGGCTCGCCGCCTCCTCCATCTGCACCTACTGCATCATCGGCGTGGCGCAGGCGGACGGGCGCCTGCCGCGCGTGGCCGCGGCGCACCGGGAGCCGTCCAAGGAACCGCTCATCCAGCGGTCCATGCGTTTCGTGTCCAAGGTCCCCGGGACGAGCCCGCTGTTGGAAGGGGTGCACACTGGGAAGTCGACGCTCATCCGGGAGTTCACCCTGGCGGCCCGCCAGCGCTACGCCGTCAGCCCCGAGCACCTGGAGCTGATGAACACGCTGGATGCCCACTCGGTGATGATGGTGCCGATGCGCGCGGGGGGCAAGGTGCACGGGATGATGATCCTCGCCGCCTGCACCCCACGGCGGCGCTTCGACGAGGAGGACCTG
The DNA here is from genome assembly GCF_000733295.1 of Archangium violaceum Cb vi76. GTDB lineage: Bacteria > Myxococcota > Myxococcia > Myxococcales > Myxococcaceae > Archangium > Archangium violaceum. The sequence continues at coordinate 127,696 of NZ_JPMI01000003.1, forward strand.
ACGCTCGCGGAGGAGCTGGCGCACCGGGTGGGCATGGCGCTGGAGAACCTCCGGCTCTACGAGGAGGCCCGGCAGGCGGTGGGCCTCCGGGACGAGTTCCTCTCCGTGGCGAGCCATGAGCTGAAGACGCCGCTCACCTCGCTCAAGCTCCAGCACGCGCTCATCGGCAAGACCCTGTCCCCCGAGAGCCGGGTGTCCGTGGGCACGAGGCTCCCCAAGGCGGTGCGTCAGGTGGAGCGGCTCACGTCCCTGGTGGACAGCCTGCTGGACGTGAGCCGGATCGGCGCTGGCCGGCTGGGGCTCGAGCCCGTGGAGATGGAGCTCACCGGGTTGCTGCGCGAGGTGATGGAGCGGCTCTCGGAGGTGTTCGCCCAGGCGGGGTGTCAGGTGGACTTCCCCGACACGCCACCGGTGCACGGGTATTGGGATTCCCTGCGATTGGACCAGGTGCTCGTCAACCTGCTGTCCAACGCGGCCAAGTATGGTGCGGGCAAGCCCATCCACGTGAGCGTGGCGGTGGAGGGCGAGTGGACCCGGCTGATGGTCCGGGACGAGGGCATCGGCATCGCCCCCGAGCACCTGCCGCGCCTGTTCTCCCGCTTCGGACGCGCGGTGTCGGAGCGGCACTACGGCGGCCTGGGGTTGGGGCTCTTCATCTCCAAGCAGATCGTCGAGGCCATGCGGGGCCGCATCCTCGTGGAGAGCGAGCCCGGGCGGGGCTCGACCTTCACCGTGGAGCTGCCGCTGCGCGCCGGGGGGTGAGGGGTTTCCCTGATGCTTTCGCGAAGAGCGCCCGTATTGTCTCTCAATCCTGATTCCAGCTCTTGAATGTCTTTGCAGGACTGGCTGGTTTTCCCATTTCCCTGACACGGGGACGATGGAAATAATTATCCAAGGTGCTTGAAAGCCTATCTGCTTTACGTGCACCCTGTTTGTGTTTCACGCACTCGGGACGTGAAGCGAGGGGGCATAATGTACCGACGTGGTGTGCGGTCTCTGGCCTTGCTATCGGGAGTGGGCCTGCTGGCTTGTGGTGTCGCGGAGCAGGATGGAACGCGAGCCGTGGCACCGGAACCCGAGCAACGGGTCCAGTTGTCCGAGAACCCATTCAATGTGGGGCCGGGGCTCCTCTCCGAGGAGGGAGAACGGAGCCTGGCCGAGCTGGAGCCGGAGCCGGGATTCTTCGCCGGAGCTGATGAGTTCCGGGGCCTCGCCGCCACCGCCGCGGCGAGCAGTGGAAGTGTCGACCTGAGACCCAACATCATCCGAGGCACGGCCCGGCTGACCAACGAGAATCCAGCCATTCTGGCGCTGTTCGCCGTCGATCCCTGGCACACGTCCGGACGCGCCTCGGCCACCAGTACCCTTCCGTCGGGCTTCAGCGCCTCGACGACCGCTGGCAGGTTCACCAGCCCGTCCGCGTACACCTTCGAGATGCTGGTGGAGGCCGCGGCGGCTGGGGAGGGGGGCGTTGTCTACAATGTGGGAGCCAACCGGGGCGGCTCCCTCGCCTTCCCGACGTTGACGGGCGTAAGGGTCAAGCCCCGGAACGTGCAGCCCGAGCCGACCGAGGTTGAACTCTCCCAGTGCGTGGGGGTCGTGCAGATCAAGCTCGGCACGGATGAGAGCTGCGCGACGAGCCCCTCCTGGGCCACGAGCGTCAGCGTGACTGGCCTGAGCAACTTCACGAACGGGGGTTACTTCACGGGCTATGTCCGCGGAGGAACGAGTGGCAGTGCGACCGTGAGATACACCGTCAGCACGCCCAGCGGTCCGTTGGGCACCTTCTTGCCCGTGTCGTGGACCGTCGCATGTGACGAGGTCGTCCGCATCTGCAAGGTGCCTCACGTGCCGGCGGAGGTTTCCTACGGAGGGCTCACCGGACCCTTCCATGTCATCGGTGAGTCGCTCACGAACTCCCGGCGTGTCACCGCTCAGGCTGGACCTGACAGCTCCAGCGCCGGTGTCCTCGTCTCCGGCGCTTCCCTGGATGCGCCCATCGGCGATCCGGGCAAGTGGTGGGCGATACCGAAGGCGCGCACGGGCGTCTATGACATGACCGCGGCCGGGTACCTGCGCAAGGGCCGCCACTTCACCGCCTTCAATCCCCCCGAGCTGAGGAGCTCCACTCCCTCGGGCCGGGTCACGGTGGTGGCGGACCAACTCACCCCGCTGACGAAGGTGATCAACGGCGAGGCCCGCTATCCCTTCGTCATGAAGCCGGCGTACTTCTACGGCGCGGTGCGGTTGGCGGACCCCTACATCCCGCGCAATCCCGGCGCCACCAGCACCCTGCAGACGCTCTACTTCGAGGCGGACTTCGACTCCAACGGTGACGGAATCCCCAATGACGTCACCATCGATGAAACGCGTCTGCATGCGTCCGCGTCGAATGGTGCCTCGTCCACCGCCTTCCCGGGCCGCTTCGACTCGTCCAGCGGAGAGCTGTCCTCCAACTACGAGCAGGTGCTGCCCAACACGTATGACCTTCCCCATACGTGGACCCAGAGCTCGCTCCGGCTGCGCTTCTGGTCCGGAGGGGTTCAGTCCTTCAACACCCGGCCGGGGCTGTATGACCCGAACACGCTGCGCCACGGCTGGCTCACGCTGGCGCCGGCGTCGGGCAGGTCGGCGCTGATGGCGCCCGGGCAGCGCCACCGCATCGACCACGAGTACTGCTTCAACGAGGTGCAGCTCTACTACCGGACGGAGCTGGGCCGCTTCTACAACCCCACGGCGAACGTGAGTGGCTCTTTCAATGGCACCGACTGGCGGGGACAGGTGGTTTCCTACTCGGTGGGCGGCCAGTTCCACGGTGACCCGTTCGTCCAGGGGTATGGCTCCGCCACGTCCTACGCGAAGGAGTCCGGCCTGCTGTCCATGACGCTGCCGCAGGGCACCTTCACGCTCAGCCCGAGCGCCTCCATGGTGAGTGACACGGGAGCCGTGAACACCGCCAACTTCGCGCCCCTGAGCGTGTCGCTGGGCTGTGGGCAGCGGCTGAAGCTGGTTCCTCCGCTGGCGGTGGTCATCAATCCCATCGACCGCTGCGCCGCGGCTGGCTCGGTCCCCGTCTCGGGCGTGGTGAAGAGTCTGCCCGCCGAGGTGGACCGCATCTGGTATCAGATCAACGACGGCCCGGAGGTGGAGCTCTGCACGAACTGCGGCAAGGATCCGTCCTTCTCCTTCAAGGCCGAGCTCCAGTCCTGCGAGAACACCGTCAAGGTCTTCGCCTACACGGAGGGCCTGCCGGAGGCCGCCACGGGTTCGCAGCAGGTGGTGTGGGATGACCCGGCGGACGGCCCGAGCTGCGCGGGCTCGTACTGCCTCAACCGTCCGCCGGTGGCCCGCTGCAAGAGCGTGACGGTGGCCGCGGACGAGGAGTGCGAGGGCGGGTGTGGCTCGGTCAACGACGGCTCCTATGACCCGGACCCGGCGGACACCATCACCTGTACGCAGACGCCGGAGTGCCCGTACACGCTCGGCACGCAGAAGGTGACGCTCACCTGCACGGACTCGGTGAACAACAGCTCGTCCTGCGAGGCCACCGTCACGGTGAGCGACATGGCCCCTCCGGAGATCGTCTGCCCGGCCGCGCCCGTGCTCGCGTGCGAGGACGGCGGTGCTCAGGCCAGCTTCGCGCCCACGGCCAGCGATCGATGCGGGATGGTCATCACCACGTGCTCGCCGGGCTCGGGCAGCACGTTCGCGCTGGGGAAGACGCCCACGGTGTGCACGGCCTTCGATGAGGCGGGCAACCGGGCGAGCTGCTCCTTCGACGTGACGGTGCGCGATGACGTGCCACCCGAGGTGACGTGTCCCGAGCCGTCCTCCTTCGAGTGTGACGCCAGCATCGCGGTGACTCCGCCCGAGGCCACCGCCACGGACGTGTGCCGGCTGACGGGGGTGACTTCCTCGGCGGCGTCCTTCCCGTTGGGCACCACCCCCGTCACCTATACGGCCACCGACGTGGCGGGCCACCAGAGCGTGTGCACCACCTCCGTCACCGTGAAGGACACCCGGCCGCCGATGCTGACGCTCAACGGAGAGGAGTTCGTGCGTCTGGGGTGCGGCGCCAGCACGTACACGGATCCGGGCGCGGTGGCCGCCGACATCTGCTTCGGAGATCTCAGCGCGAGCGTGAAGGTGTCCGGCTCCGTCAACCCCGCCGTCCCGGGCCGCTACACCCTCACCTACTCGGTGGAGGACGGGGCGGGGCTTGGCGCCTCGGCCACTCGTACGGTGGAGGTGGTGGAGGGCTCCGCCGGCTGCTGTGCATCCAACGCGGGCCACTTCCTGCCCAGTGGCGATACGAAGACGACGCACCTGCAGCACACGGCCACCCCGTTGGCGGACGGACGGGTGTTGACCCTCGGTGGGTGGAGCTGGCCCTATTCCGCGGAGCTGTATGACCCGTTCTCGGGCACCTGGTCCTCCACGGGCCACTCCCTCACCAACCACCGTCTCCACACGGCCACGCTGCTGGCGGACGGACGGGTGCTGGTGGCCGGCGGTGATGGAGCCAACGCGAGTGCCTCGGCGGAGGTGTACGACCCGGGGACGGGTAGCTGGTCCGCTACCGGCAACCTGGTGACGTACCGGCGCGAGCACGCCGCGGTGCGGCTGCCGGACGGGCGGGTGCTGCTCATGGGCGGTACGGCTGGGAACGGGACGGTGCTGGCTTCGGCGGAGGTGTACAGCCCAGCCTCGGGCACGTGGGCTCCCACCGGCACCATGACCCGGGCCCGCCGCGCCTTCACCGCCACCCTGCTTCCGGATGGCCAGGTGCTGGTGGCTGGCGGCCTGAGCGATGGCGGAGACCGGTGCTGGGGGAGCAGCTGCCTGGGCTCCGCGGAGCTGTACGACCCGGCCACGGGGACCTGGACGGCCACGGGCGGCATGTCCGCGGCGCGTGGCTTCCACGCGGCCGTGCTGCTGGCCAATGGCAAGGTGCTGGTCGCGGGAGGTGGCGAGGACGGGCAGTTGGGCGCTCTCTCCGAGCTGTACGACCCGGTCACGGGGACCTGGAGCGTCACCGGCGAGATGGGCTCGCCCCGGCGGCGCCACACCCTCACCGTGCTGCCCAACGGAATGGTGTTGGCGGTGGGGGGTCATGACACCTCTACCGGCAATCACACCTCCGCAGAGCTGTACAACCCGGCCTCGGGGACCTGGTGCGCCACCGGCTCCCTGGGTGGAGACCGCTACTCGCATACGGCCACGTTGTTGCCGGATGGCCGGGTGCTCATCACCGCGGGTGTCAGCGCCACGCCGGGTTATCAGGTCACCTCCGAGGTGTTCGACCTGGGTGAGTAGCCGCGGGGAGGGATGACCTCCTTCCGCTCTCGAGGCCTCGGGCCGGCGAATCCATCGCCGTGCCCGGGGCCTTCTTCTTCTCCAGGGCCGGGAAAAGACACCGCCCGGAGGCACGTCTTCCGCCGGAGCCCCCTCCGTTGGAAGAACGTACCTCCGGGCGATGGGACCGCACCCGGGAGGCAGCTCCGGGCGCGGTATTCCTCGTAGGACTTCAGGTGCGGTTCAGTTCTCCGGGTAGCCGGTCCAGCCGGCCGTCCAGTCCGTGCTGCCCACCGCGCCGATGAACTTCGCGCTGGTGTCGAAGAAGCCGTCCGCCGGAGGCGTGGCGGAGTTGGAGGTGATGAGCGCCTGCGACTCGGCGGTCGGCTTGAAGTTGGGCGTCTTGGCGTTCACCGCGGCGCTCAGCATCGGGTCCACCACGCGGTTGTTGTTGACCGTGGCGAGGAGCTGATCCGGCTCCCGGTAGATGGTGTCGTTGCTCAGCCGGGTGGCGTCCTCGTTGGTGGTGTTGCCCGCGGCGTCCTTCACCGGGTTGGACGAGTAGTCGATGGACGTGGTGTTGCCCTTGTTCATCCAGAAGATGGTGTTCTTGATGGTGAGGTTGCCGGACTCGGAGAGCTGCGCCGAGGCCGCGCCGTCCACGTCCACCGCCTTGTCCGCGAAGTGGGCGACGATGGCGTTGTTCAGCTTGATGCCGGCGCCGGTGTTGAACACCAGGCCCTCCTGCTTGGTGCCCGTGCTGGCCGCGGCGCGGCCCGAGCCGATGAAGGAGGCGTTCCAGATCTCCGGCACCGAGCGCGGGGTGGCCGTGTTGGTGGTCTTGTTGCCGCTGGCCTCGATGGCGCGGTTGCCCACCCGGTCGTTCTGCTGCACCACCAGGAACTGCACCTTGCCGGTGTAGCCCAGGTCATAGTCCAGGCCATCGTCGTCCGGCTGGCTGATGACGATGTGCTTGAGGTTGGCCGTGCCGCCGAACATCTCCACGCCGTCGTCGGCGCCCTTGTGCACCTGGATGTAGTCGAGCTCCGTGGCCGAGCCGCACGCGCCCGTGGTCAGGCCGTTGAGCTCGTTGTCCTCGGCCAGCTCGAACCCGGCGAACTCGATGCGGGCGTACTTCAGCTTGCCGCAGTCGTGGGCGTCGTCGTCGCCGCCGTACTTCGTGCGCTCGTCGCCGCTGGTGGCGAAGAAGCCCTCGACGGTGTTGGTGCCACCGGCGACGTTGATCTTCGCCTTGCCCAGCAGCACCACGCCGCCCCAGTCACCGGCGGCGCGCTCGCCCTCGGGCTTCGCGCTGGTGAAGACGATGGGCCTGGCGGCCGTGCCCACCGCGTTCAGCTTCGCGTTGCGGGTGATGATGAGCGCGCTGCCCTCCTCACCGACGACCTGGGTGCCCGGCTCGATGGTGAGCGTGCCGCTCTCCACGAAGATGTAGCCCTTGAGGGTGTAGACCTTGTCGGCCGTCCAGGTGGTGTTCTGCGTGATGTTGGAGCTGACGTCGTCAGCAACGTCCGGGTCCACGGGACCGGGGCAGCCGGCGAGCAGGGACGTACCAAGGGTGAGGCCGAGAGCGAGCCGCTTCATGGTGTGCTTCCTTTTGACGGGGGGTTACAGGGTCCAGCCGAGCGCCGCGGAGAAGGCGATGCCCGGGCGGTACTTCAGGATGGTGATTCCGCCCTGATCCAAGACGACGGCGGAGTCGAGGAGGTTGGAGCCGGTGAGCTTGAGCTGCAGGCCGTTGCCGAGCTTCTGGCTGACGGACAGGTCCACGCGGTGGAAGGGCCGCTCGTAGACGTCCGGGAGCGGGTTGAGGCCGACCTCGCTGATGCGCGGGCCGTAGACGTTGTAGAGGACGGCCACCTCGGTGCCGCTCTCGGGGCGGTCGTAGCCGAGGTTGAGGTTGATGACGTAGGGCGACTGGCCCTGCATGGGCCGCCGGCTGTTGGTCTGCGCGCCCAGCTTCTCCGGGTCCGTGAGGACGATGTTGGACTGGATGAGCGTCAGGTTGGCCGCGGCGCGGAAATTGGAGAGCGCGGGGGTGATGCGGCCGAGCGACGCGCGGGCCTCCAGCTCGGCGCCGAAGCTGTTGGCGCCGTCGGCGTTCTCGAAGCCCATGTCGCCGGAGTAGCGGAGGATGCGCTCGATGGGGCTCTGGAAGTTCTTGTAGAAGACGCTGGCGGCGAGCACCTCGTTCTCCCCGACGAACCACTCCAGGCGGGTGTCGAGGTTGTGGATGCGCGTCTCGAGCAGGTTCGGGTTGCCGGACACGTTCCGGCGGCGGACGAAGTCGAAGAAGATGAACGGGGCCAGCTCGCGGAAGGTGGGCCTCGCGAGGGTGTAGCTGTAGCCGGCGCGCAGGTTCATGTCGGGGCGGAGCGCGTAGACGGCGTTGAAGGCCGGCAGCACGTCCAGGTAGCTCGCGTGGGTGCTCGCGGTGGGCGAGGTGTCGAACGGGCTGTGGGCGGTGAGCTGCTGGAGGGACTGCTCCACGCGCACGCCACCCACCAGGCGCAGGGGCTCCACGGGCTTGTAGTCCGCCGTCACGAAGCCGGCGAAGACGCCGAGGTACGCGTCGTAGGCATCATCCCCGCGCGTGGTCTCGCGCATGCGGATGCCGGTGCCCAGGTTGGAGGAAGCGAAGAGCTCCTCGGGGGGCAGGGAGGTGTCCACCGGGTCGTCGGTGAGCTGGTAGCGGAAGCGGCGTGCCTCGAAGTCGCGGAGGGACACCTGGGCCAGGCCGCCCGCCTTCAGGCGCAGGTCGGAGAAGGGCAGGGTGAGGCTGGCGCTGCCGCCGGTGGATGTTTCTCCGAGCGTGCCGAAGAAGCGCTCGCCGCTGTTGGGCTGGTTGGGGAAGGCGAACTTGCCGGTGGGGCTGCCCAGGTCGTCGCTGTAGAGGGTGTCGCGGGTGTCCGGCTCGTCGCGGTCCACGCGGCTGAAGTTGGCCTGCCAGTCCAGCTCGGCGTCGGCCAGGGTGTTGAGGCGGTGGAAGCCGCGCACCTGGTTGAAGGAGAGGGCGCGGGAGACGAATTGGAGGCGCGTGCTCTCGAAGGTCTCCGAGCGGCCGTTGTTCACGCCGCGGGAGGTGAAGGTGTTGCTGTCCGTGCCGCGGGTGTAGAGGCTGAAGAAGGTGAGCTCGTTGTCGCGGTCGAACTGGTAGCCCACGCTGGCGAGCGCGCTGAGGGTGGCGCCCTCGGTGCCCTGGACGGCGCGGGTGGCGTCCTGGGCCTGGAGCTGGCCCACCGGCATGTCGGCGCGGGCGAACTCGGACACGCGGACGCTCTCCTTGTGGCCGTAGTTGACGGTGGCCAGGTAGCCGAGGCGGCTGTTGCCGAAGCGCAGCGTGTCACCCAGGGACGCGCCCAGGCCCATGTTGGGCAGCGCGGTGGACTGGCGCGCGGACCAGATGTTGGGGAAGGACTGCCAGGTGCCCGCCGCGCTGCCCATGCGCTCGCCCTGGGGCAGGCCCGAGGGGAGATGGCGGTCGGGGCCCGCGAAGCTCAGCGCCTCCAGGAAGCTGCCCGGGTGCGTGTTGCGCTGCTGGAAGGTGGAGACGCTGTCTCCCGAGAAGGTGATGCGCGGCTTGAACTCGAACTTGCTCGGGTAGGTGTTGGTCTCGATGAGGAGCGTGCCGCCGCCGAAGGTGCCGGGCAGGTCGCTGGTGTAGCTCTTCACCACGTTGAGGTTGGCGAGCAGGCTGGTGGGGAACAGGTCCAGCGGAACCGAGGGCTCATCCGGCTCGGGGCTGGGCAGCAGCGCGCCGTTGAGCAGCGTCACCGAGTAGCGGCCACCCAGGCCGCGCAGCAGCATGAAGCGGCCATCCACCACCGTGACACTCACCACGCGCTTCACCGCGTCCGAGGCGCTCGAGTCCGGCGTGCGGGCGATCTCCTGGGAGCTGATGGAGTCGGAGACGGCGGCGGCCTTCTTGCGCTCCTGGAGCAGGGCGCCCTCGGCGCGGCGATCGGCGCGGGCCTCGACGACGACCTCCTGCACGGCGCCCGCGTCGGCGCTCAGCTGCACGTCCAGCCTGGTGGCCTTGCCCTGCTCCACGATGACGCCGGTGATGCGGCGGCCCTCGTAGACGTCATAGAAGACGCGCAGGTCATACTTCCCGGGAGGAAGCGCGAGCTGGTAGTTGCCGTCGATATCGGTCAGCACGCTCTTCTGTCCGCCGTTGACGACCTTCACCGTGGCCTCGATGAGCGTCTCCTGGGTCTGGGCGTCGGTGACCTGGCCGTAGACGCCGGTAAAACCCGGAGGAGGCGTGGCCGACTCGGCCATTTCTCCCTCTCCCTCTGGGAGAGGGTCGGGGTGAGGGTCTCGAGCGGCGGCCGCGTCAACCGGAGCAGGCGCGGTGCCCACTCCTCCCTCTCCCCCCGGGAGAGGGTCGGGGTGAGGGTGCTGGGTTGAATCCGCGTCAACCTGAGACACAGGGCTCGCGGCGGGCGAACTCCCCTCGGAGACAGGCGCCTGCGCCAAGACGGGCGCGGCCAGCAATGTGAGCGCCGCGAGAGCGGCGCGAAGGGAATGGAGAGACAACACGGGACTCCTCACCAGCGAGCGCGCGTAGAGAACGCGACGCTCGTGGCAACGAAATGGATGGAAGGTGAAAAGGGAGAGACCGGAATGAAGACTTCAGGTCACGGCGTGGCCGGCTCTGCGACGGCGTCGGGGACCACGGCGACGGTGAGATTCCCGCCACGAGCGAGGTCCATGACATCCATCGCGGTGCCGTACGGCACGTCGTTCTCCGCGTCGAAGAACACGATCTTGTCCGGGCGCGCGTTGATCATCCGCTGGAGCCGGGCGACGACCTGGTCGCGCGGCACGTCCTCGCGGTTGATCTGCACGGCGCCCGTCTTGGTGACGGTGAGCACCACGGGAGGCAGTGCGCCGGGGGGAGGCGGAGCCACTTCGGTCTGCTCGTCCGCCTTGCCCGGCACGTCCATCCACATCTGTTTGGTCATCAGCGGCGTGACGACCATGAAGATGATGAGGAGCACGAGCACCACGTCCACGAGGGGCGTCACGTTCATCGCCGGGCGGATGCCGCCCTTGCCACCACCGAGATCAAAGGCCATGGCGTGTCACTCCTTCTTCTGGTCCACGACCTGGAGCGAGATGCCCGGGAAGCCGATGTCCTGCAGCGTCTTGAAGACACCGCGCACCTCGGCGTAGCGCACGCCCCGGTCCGCCTTGAGCACCACGCGGGCCTCGGGGTCCTTCTCGCGCACGGCGCGGAGCTGCTCGACGAGCCTGTCCTTCGGCACCTCCTTCTTGTCCAGGAACAAGGCGCCCCTCGCGGTGAGGCTCACCGTGGTGGGGGTGAGCGAGTTGTCCTCGCCCTTGTCCGGGTTCACCACCGCCGGGAGGTCCACCGCCGCGCCTGCCTCGAGCTGCGGGGTGACGACCATGAAGATGATGAGGAGGACGAGCACCACGTCCACCAGCGGGGTGACGTTCATCTCGGGCACGAGCCCACCGCTACGCCGGGCGGACATCGACGCCCTCCTTGCGCGTGGCGCGCTCCACGTCCAGGGCCACCGCGCCCTCACCGCGCACCGGGGAGGCCACCATGCCGTGCACGTCCTCCAGGTGGTCCATGAACTCCTTGCGGGCCAGGTCCAGCGACAGCAGGAGCGCGTCCGCGCGGGTGGTGAGGAAGTTGAACATCAGCACGGCGGGGATGGCCACCAGCAGGCCGAGCGCCGTGACGACGAGCGCCTCGGCGATACCGGCGGACACCGCGCCCAGGCCGCCCGAGCCCGTCTTCGCGATACCGGCGAAGGCCTCGATGATGCCCACCACCGTGCCGAGCAGACCGACGAACGGGGCCACCGAGCCCACCGACGCCAGCACGCTCATGCCCCGGCGCACGTCCGCGGTGACGCGCTCGTAGATGCGCTCGAGGTCTCTCCGCGTCAGCTCCACCGCGCCCAGCTTGCCCTGCGGCGCCGCCTTCTTGGCCAGGTACGTCTTCACGCCACCGCCCAGCAGCTTCGCCAGGCTGCTCGCACGGGCCTTCGAGGCCTCGATGACGAACTGCTCGTGCTGCTGCGACTCCAGCAGCTTGCCGGCCCGCGCGGCGAACTTCCGGTCCGCCGCCTTCGAGCGGAAGAAGTAGATGAGGCGCTCGAAGAACACGACCATCGACGCCAGCGCGAAGGCGACCAGCGTGTAGGCGATGCACCGGGCGAAAAAGCCCATGTGGTGGTAGATCTCGATCAGATTGAAGTTCATCTGGGGGGCTCCGGCGGGTGAGACGGAAATGACTCGCTACTTGAGACGGAAGGGGACCTTCACGATGCGGAAGACGGCGGTGGGCTGGCCGTCCACGAGCGCGGGCTCGTAGCGCCAGGTGCGCACCGCGGCGAGGGCGGCGCCCACGAAGGGCTCCTCACCGCGCATCACCTTGACGTTGCTGACGGTGCCGTCCGCCTCGACGACGATCTTCAGGATGACCATGCCCTCCTGGCCCTTGGCCCTCATGTCGGAGGGAAACTCGGGCAGCAGGTTGGAGCCGAGCTCCTTGGGAGGCGTGGCGGACTCGGGGAGGTTGATGGGCCTGGGGCGCAGCGAGCCACCGGCCACGCCGGGGCTGTCCACGCCCGTGACGATGGCGCCCGCGACGAGCTGGCCCGTGCCTCCCACGGCGACGGGGGCGGCGGCCACGGCGTTCTCCGCGTCGGCCTCGGGCGGCTTCTCCACCGGAATCTCCTTGGGCGCCACCATGGCCGCGGGCGCGGCGACGGTGGGCGGCGGAGGCGCCGGCTTCGCCTTGGGCTTCGGCGGCGGGGGAGGGGGTGGCGGGGCCGGCTTCACCTCGACCACGGGGGGCGGAGGAGGCGGCGGACGGAACACCACGTCCACCTTCTTCTCCTTGATGACTTCCCTCACCTGGTTGCCCACGGCCACCGCGGTGAGTCCGATCAGGGCGCACATCCCGAGGGAGGCGACGCCCGAGAGCGCGAACCGCCGGGCGGACTGCACGTCGGTGGCGCTGTCGTAGGTCTCGAACATGACGCCCAGCCGTATAGCGACGTCACGTTTCAGCCACGTGCAGCCCCCGCAACAGTTCGTCACGCCGTGCGTCACGCCCGCCTCGCGCGCACCTCACGGTCGCGTCACGGCGTGACGATTCGCGCACGATTCGTGACGGAGGTGTCCCATGTAACGGATGCGTCACGGTGGGATGGCGGAGGTGACTGGAGAGGTCATCCCACTCTGGAGCCATGCCCAGGCGGGCGGGCGGGCGTCCGCTCCTCTCGGAAGGGCGCGCGTTTGGAGGGGTACACCGAACCGTGCGAGTCTCCTGGACGACCATGTCGGCCGCGGAGCTCCAGGAGCTGGAGCAGGGAAGGATCGGTCCCTACCGCCTCCTGGGGAAGTTGAGCTCGGGGGGGATGGGGGTCGTGTACCGCGCGTGTCACGACGAGACGGGGGGGCGGGTCGCCCTCAAGACGGTGCGGGTGCCCGAGGCGGCCATGCTGCGCGGCATCCGCCGGGAGATCCACGCGCTGCGGCGCATCCAGCACCCGGGCGTGGTGCGCGTGGTCGCCGAGGGCGTGCAGGACGGGCTGCCCTGGTACGCCATGGAGCTGCTCGAGGGGCTCAACCTCCGGCGCTACATCGACGAGCTGTGGAGGCGCGGTCCCGGCACCACGACGGACGTCATCACCCAGGTCGTCTCCGCGCCCCAGGCCCCGAGCGTCACGGGCTCCACGGGCGTTTCGTTCCGTCCCTTCGGGCCGCCGCCCATGGAGCAGCGGCGCGAGGCGGCCCTGGAGCGGTTGGGCGAGGTGCTCACCCTGGTGCGCCGCCTGTGTTCCGCGCTCGCCTTCCTGCATGGCGAGGGCATCGTCCACCGCGACCTCAAGCCGGAGAACATCGTCATCCGCCCGGACGGCACGCCGGTGCTGGTGGACTTCGGGCTGGCCTCCGCCTTCGGAGGGCCGCTGGGCCGCGAGTCGCTCGACGTCTCCGGCAGCATGGAGGGCTCCTACGTCTACATGGCCCCCGAGCAGATCAAGGGCGGCCTGGTGGATGCGAGGGCGGATCTCTATTCGTTGGGCTGCATCCTCCATGAGCTGGTGGTGGGGCAGCCGCCCTTCCCGGGCTCGGGCTGGGAGGTGCTGCGGCGGCACCTGCAGGAGCAGTCCTACCCGCTCTCCGAGTGGGTGAAGGGCGTGCCGCTGGAGCTGGATGCCCTGGTGCAGCGCATGCTGGCGAAGGTGCCCCGTGAGCGCGTCGGTTACGCCGCGGACGTGGCCGCCGTGCTCGCCGGGCTCGAGGCGGAGGATCTGCCCCGGCCGCCCGTGGGCGCTCCGCGGCCGTACCTCTACCGGCCGGAGTTCGTGGGCCGGCAGCAACTCCTCCTGGAGATGGAGCAGCGGCTGGCGATGGCCCGCGACGGCAATGGCGGGTGTCTGCTGATCGGCGGCGAGAGCGGCGCGGGCAAGACGCGCGTGGTGATGGAGTGCGCGGTGTCCGCCAGCCGGACGGCGGTGCGCGTCGTCACCGGCGGTTGCCTCCCGGTCTCCGGAACGGGGACGGGCGAGCAGCTGTACGGCGAGCCGTTGCACGCCTTCAAGCCGTTGTTGCAGGCCATCGCCGACGAGTGCCGGCACCTGGGTTTCGAGGAGACGGAGCGGCTGCTGGGCGCGCGGGGGCGGGTGCTGGCCCGCTACGAGCCCGCGCTGGCGGATCTGCCCGGACAGGACGTCCGGCCCGAGCCTCCCCGGCTTCCTCCGCAGGCCGCGCGCGAGCGTGTCATGCGGTGCCTGGCCGAGACGCTCGCCGCCTTCTGCGAGAAGGAGCCCGTGCTGCTCGTCATCGACGACCTGCAGTGGGCCGATGAGCTGTCGCTGGGCGTGCTGGACTACCTGCAGGCCGGCTTCCTCGGCGAGTCGCACGTGTTCGTGGTGGGCACCTACCGCAGCGAGGAGCTGGACGCGGCGCTGCGGCTGCTCCTGGCCGCGCCGGGCGTGACGCACCGGGCGCTGGGGCAGTTGGATGAGTCCATGGTGGCGCGGATGGTGGAGGACATGCTGGCGCTGCCCTCGCCGCCGGACTCCTTCGTGCGCTTCCTGACGACGCGCTCGGCGGGCAACCCCTTCTTCGTGGCCGAGTACCTGCGCACGGCCATCGACGAGCGGCTGCTCTTTCGGGATGTGTTCGGCCGGTGGCAGGTGGCGGCGGGGGGAGATGCCCTGGAGCGGCTGCACGAGGAGCTGCCGCTGCCCGGCGTGTTGCACGACCTGGTGGGCCGGCGGCTGGACGGCCTGGGCTCGGAGGCGCGCGGCCTGCTGGAGGTGGCGTCGGTGCTGGGCCGCGAGCTGGACGCGGACGTGCTGGCGGTGGCCGCCGGGCTGGGAGACCTGCAGGAGCTGGAGGCCCTGGAGGAGCTGCGCGCGCGGCACGTGCTGGAGGACGCGGGCGGCGGGTGGCTGCGCTTCGTCCACGACAAGCTGAGGGAGATCGCCTACGAGGGCATCCTCCCCGAGCGGCGCCGGGCCCTGCATCGCGCGGCGGCCATGGCGCTGGAGGAGCACCACGTGGAGGAGGGCGTGCCACCGGCGCTCTACCCGGTGTTGGCGCACCACTTCGAGCTCGCCCAGGACGACGTGTGGACCTTCGAGTACCTGGAGAAGGCGGGGGCGCACGCGCTGCACGCGGGCTCGAACCTGGAGGCCTCGGGCTACCTGCGCCGGGCGCTGGAGCTGGAGGTGCGGCGCGGGCAGGACACGGGCGTGCGCGTGGACCCGAGCCGGCGCGCGCGTTGGGAGCGGCTGCTGGCCGAGGCCATGCACGGCCTGTCGGACTTCGAGGCCTGCATCTCACACGGGCAGCAGGCGCTGGCGGAGCTGGGCCGGCCGCTGCCGGAGACGCAGGGAGGGTTGGGGCGCTTCATCCTGACGCAGGTGGTGCGGCAGGTGCTGCACCTGGTGCTGCCCCGGAAGTGGGTGCGCGAGGAGGACCGGCAGACGCGCGTGTTGCTGGGGGCCTCGGCGCTCGCGGCGACGCGGCTGGCCGAGTGCTACTACTGGCGCTATGACCCGATGCGCATGGTGGCCACCGCGCTGCTGGCGGTGAACCTGGCCGAGCGCGCGGGCCGCGACGCGGAGATGCTGCGGTTGTACGGGCAGCTCGGCTCCATCGTGGGCATGGGACGGCTGCACCCGCTGGCGCGCGCCTACTTCCGCCGCGCCCAGGGCGAGGGGCAGCTGCTGGAGGATCCGAGCGCCACGGCCTTCGGGCTGATTGTCGAGTCCATGTACCACTCGTGCTTCGCGCGCTGGGAGCCGGCCGCGGCCAAGGCGAGCGAGGCGCAGCGGGTGTTGCTGCGGCTGGGAGACAAGGGCGAGTTCGAGCTGTCCGAGGTGCTGCTGGGGCACGTGGACTACTACACGGGGCGTTTCGAGGCGGCGCTGGCGCGCTTCGCGAGCATCCGTGAGTCCGCCCACAAGCGGGGACATTTCCAGCACGAGGTGTGGAGCGCGTACACCATGGCGCGCAGCCTGTTGGTGCTCGGCCGGCTGGACGAGGCGATGCCGTTGTTGCGCGAGGCGGTGGGGATGCTGAAGGGGAAGCATGATCCGCTCTCGCACATCATCTGTGGCGGGCTGCTGGGGATGGCGTACCTGCAGCGGGAGGAGTGGGAGCGGGCGCGCGACGAGGCGGACAAGGTGATGGAGCTGGCGAGGCGCTTCCCTCCGATGCTGTACACGGAGAGCCACGGGTACGAGGGCGCGGCGCGGGTGTACCTGGCGCTGTGGGAGCGGGAGCGGGTACCCGGACAGAAGCCGCCGCCGGTGGCCGGGCAAGCGAAGCGGGCGTGCGCGCGGCTGTCGTCCTTCGCGGTCCGCTTTCCCTTGTCGAGGGCGGTGGCGTTGCGCTGCACGGGACGGATGCACTGGCTGTTGGGCCACCAGTGGCGTGCGCGCTCGGCGTGGAAGCGGAGCGCGCGGCTGGCCCGCGAGATGGGCATGCCCTATGACGAGGCGATGGCCTGGCTCGAACTGGCGCGGGCCTCGGCGCCGGGGAGCCCCGAGCGCGAGGAGTCCGCGCGGCAGGCCGTGGAAGGCTTCACGCGGCTGGGTTGTGCCGGGCTGGTCCGCGAGTCGGAGGCGCTCAATCTCCCCTCTCCCCTCGGGAGAGGGACGGGGTGAGGGTGCCACGCATCCCAGGTTGAACCCCCTGTCCC
>NZ_JPMI01000004.1 GCF_000733295.1 Archangium violaceum Cb vi76
TGCCACGCATCCCAGGTTGAACCCCCTGTCCCCAGGGTGGGCCACGGATTGAAGAACGGGCACGGATACCCTCACCCTGACCCTCTCCCGGAGGGCGAGGGGACAGTGCTCACACCCCGGGCCACAGCGGGGTCGTGGTGCGCAGCGCTCCATCCTGCTCACGCAGCAGTGCCACCAACCGGCCGCGCTGAAGGGCGAGCACGGGTGCTTCCGGATCCGGGAACCCCTCGGGCAGGCGCCAGTCCGGGGGCCGCACTTCTCCGCTGGGAATGGAGCGCCCGTGCTTGAGGTCGTTCACCTCGTCGCCCGAGATGACACGGGAAGAACACCAGGGCAGCACCGCGGAGCCGTGCAGCCAGACGCGCCCTCCCGGGCCCGGGTCCTCCCAGGGACCGATGTCGGTACGGTGCAGCCGTGACAGGTGCGCCCCACAACCCAGCGACCGGCCGAGGTCCCGCGCGAGCGCTCGCACGTAGTAGCCACCGCGGCAGGTGATGCGCAGGCGGCTGCGGCGGGGCAGTTCATGCGAGAGCCAGCGCGCCTCGTGGAGATAGACGCGCGAGGGAGGAAGCTCCACGGCCTCGCCCCGGTGGGCCTTCTTGTACGCGGGCTCGCCACCTACCTTCTTGGCGCTGGTGGCGGGTGGCACCTGCTCCCTCCAACCAAGGAAGGGAGCGAGCGCGGCGTTTAGAATATTGTCCGACAGGACAGACGTATCACCTTCATGGGTGACCTGGCCGAGCAGGTCTCCGTTGTCCGTCTCCACGCCCCAGATGACCTCGGCCTCGTAGGTCTTCGGCACGGCGTGCAGCAGGTCCATCAGGTGCGTGGCCGGGCCCGCGAGCAGGAGCAGCAGGCCCTCCGCGAATGGATCGAGCGTGCCGCCATGGCAGACGGGAAGTTGTTTGCGCGTGAGGCCCGCCGCCTCCACTTCGCCCATGAATGTCCGCACCAGGGCGAAGCTGGTGGTGCCCACCGGTTTATGGGCCAGATAGAGGCCGGGCTTCATGCGTCGGGGTCCTCGGAAGTGCTTCTGGATGTAGCGCATGCATACCTTTATTTCCGGGGATGACTCGATGGTGGAAATGGGACGGGACAGGGCGGGCGAGTCACGGGCGGAGGTGTGGGGCCGTGCCTTGCTGCTCTTCGCCGCCTTCTGCGGGTTGAAGGCGCTCAGTGCCTTCTTCGTCTTCCCTCCCCTCGAAAGCGCCTCGGTGTGGCTCCCCAGCGGGTTGACGCTCGCCGTCTTCCTGCGCGCGGCCCCGCGCCGCTGGCCCGTGTACCTGGCCGCCGTCTTCGCCGCGGAAGTCATGTTGGTGCCCCTCTATGGGGACCCCTTGGACATGGCCCTGCTCTGGGGACTGGGCAACTGTCTGCGCACGGTGGTGGGAGCCGGGCTGATGCGGCGCTGGTTGGACGGGCCGGTGACGTTCTCCCGGCCCCGGGAAGTGGTCGCGCTGCTCCTCGCGGGAGGGCTGCTCGCTCCCCTGCCTGGTGCCACCCTGGGGATGGGAGCCGTGGCGCTTCTCGGCCCGGGGCCGCTGAGCACCGGGGACTTCTGGCACGGCTGGCTGGGCTGGTACCTCTCGGACGGGCTGGGGGCGGTGCTGTTCGCCCCCCTGCTGCTCACCTGGCGCACTCCGCGCCCCGTGCCCCGCCGCCCACTGGAGGACGTGGAGCTGGTGGGGATGATGCTGCTGTTGGCGCTCGTGGCCCATCTCGCCTTCGGCCTGCCCGAGCCCCGGGGCATCCTCATGTCGCTGCCCTACCTGTGCCTGCCCTTCGCCCTCGCGGCGGCGCTGCGGCTGGGCCCCCGGGGCGCGGCCACCGCCGCCATGGTGCTTGGGCCCCTCGCCGTCTGGCACACCGCGGCCCGGCGCGGGCCCTTCGGGGTGATGGACGCCACGCTCCCGGAGCGGGTCATCTCCGTGCAGCTCTTCCTCGCCGTGGCGGGCCTGTCCACCCTCCTCCTCGCCGCCATGGCCTGTGACCGCCGGCGCGTGGAGCGGGAGCAGCGGCTGCTGGCCGAGTCCGGCGCGGTACTCGCCGAGTCGCTCGAGCCCCGGGAGACGCTGCCGCGTATGGCCCGGCTCCTCGTGCCGGAGCTGTTCTCTGGCTTCGCCGTGTGGCTGTTGGAGCAGGACGGGAGGCTCGTCCCGGTGGCGCGGCTGGGGCTCTCGGAGGAGGCGGAGGGGCGGCTGCGAGAGGACATCCGCCAGCTGTCCGAGCCCTCCCGGCGCCGGCTCGGCCCCGAGGGCGCCTCGGTCCTGGCGCGCATCCAGCACCAGGGCCGCCTCCTGGGGGGGCTGGCGCTGGTGCGGGCCGGGCACACCCACGTGGCCCGCTCGCGGATGATGGCCTTCGCCGAGGACCTGGCCCACCACTGCGCGCTCGCGGTGGAGAACGCGCACCTGCTCGGGCAGTTCCAGTCCGCCATCCACGTACGTGACGAGTTCATCACCGTCGCGGCCCACGAGCTGCGCACCCCGGTCACCGCGCTCAAGCTCCAGCTGCAGAACCTGCAACGCCCGCTGCGCCAGGGGGCCGCCAGTGAGTCCGTCCTCGCGCGCTTCCAGGCGGTGTCCCGGCAGGTGTCGCGCCTGGGGCGGCTGGTGGAGGGCCTGCTGGACGTGGGGCGCCTCAACACCGGCCGGTTGCCGCTGGAGCGCGAGCCGGTGGAGCTCGGTACCCTGGTCCAGGACGTGGTGGAGCGTTTCTCCGAGGAGCTGGGGCGCGCCGGTTGCGAGGTGGTGCTGTCCCTCCAGCCGCACGTCACCGGCATGTGGGACCGGGAGCGGCTGGAGCAGGCCCTGGGCCACCTGTTGGGCAACGCCGTGAAGTTCGGGGGGGGCCGGCCCATCCGGCTCCAGGTGTCCCAGTGGGACGGCACGGCCCGGCTCGTGGTGGAGGACCAGGGCATCGGGGTCTCCCCGGAGGCCCTGGAGCGCATCTTCGGCCGCTTCGAGCGGGCGGTGCCCGCGCGGGAGTATGGCGGCCTGGGGCTCGGCCTCTTCCTCACCCGGCGGATTGTCGAGGCCCATGGCGGCACCCTCCACGCCACCAGCCAGCCGGGCGAGGGGGCCACCTTCGTCCTGGAGCTGCCCGCCTCCCCCCTGGGCACCTACCTGCCCGGCCCCTCCCCCTGGCCCCACCCCCCGCCCGCCGGCTCGTACCCACGTGAAGGACGGTCGACATCGGGGCGGCCGCCCCCTCCCCCCGCTGTCTTCCAGCCAACCGATGTACGGAAATGTTTCCGACCGCAACTGGATGGCATACAATCCGGTGTCGAGCTGTAACCGTGCGATCTTGCTGGGGCGTCGTCTAAAGGCAGGACGTCAGACTTTGAATCTGATCATCAAGGTTCGAATCCTTGCGCCCCAGCCACCCTTCTTCCCTCGAGGACGGTGGACCGATGCCGCAGCCGCAGAAGGTGCTCCTGCTGGTCCCCATGGGGAGCCCGACCCCGGTGCTCCTGAAGGAGCTGGAGGGCCCCATCTCCCTGCAGCTCGGCCTCGCCTCGGTGGTGAGCAAGGCCTTGCTGCCGGCGCCGGCCTACGCCTTCAACAAGGACCGGAGCCAGTACCACTGCAACGCCATCATGCGCCGGCTGGCGGGGATGCTGGAGCCCGGGCAGTCCATGGTGCTGGGCGTCACGGACGTGGACCTCTTCGTGCCGGACACCCCCTTCGTGCTGGGTGAGGCGGACCGGGAGTCCAAGAGCGCGGTGATGAGCCTGTTCCGCCTGCGGCAGGGCGCGGACGGTGAGCAACTGCGGCGCCGGCTCCAGGTGGAGGCCGTGCACCAGGCGGGGCACCTGCTGGGCCTGTCCTACTGCGAGGACGCCCGCTGTGTGATGTTCTTCGCCCAGACGCCACAGGACTGCGATCGCAAGCAGATGTCGCTGTGCAACAACTGCCGCAACGAGCTGAACAAGCTCACCCGCTAGCCTCGCCGGCCGTCCGCGCGCGTCCGCTCCCCACTCGTGTTTGAATGCCGCGCCCGCATGGACGTCTCCATGCGCGGGGCCGGAAGGAACAGGAGCACGAGCGTATGAAGCTGTTGCGGATTCTCGGGTTGGCGGCGGTGGTGGGCCTGTCGGGGTGTGATGGCTTCACGCTGGACCCGGATGGTGGTGGCGGTGGTGGCGCGGGTGGCACCTTCAGCCGTGGCTTCGTCTTCGTGCGCACCGGCACCAGCGGCCGCAACCTGTACGCGGTGGACGACAACGGGGACCCCAACTCCCCGCTGCAACTCACCACCCAGGGCAACGCGTACTACCCCACGGTGTCGCGCAACGGACGCTCGGTGGCCTTCGTGTTCCGCTCCGGCTCCGCGTCGGAGCTTCGCACGGTGCCCACCACGGGCACGGGCCAGCCCTCCACGGTGTTCTCCAGCGCCAGCACCGCCTGCTCGGGTTGCAGCAACTTCCGCTTCCCCGCCTTCAACCCCAGCGGCAGCACCATCGTCTTCACCCTGGACCAGGGCGGCTACGCGAAGCTCGCCCGGGTGAACGCGGACGGCAGCAGCTTCCAGCTCCTCACCAACGGCAGCCCCTACGTCTACGGCGCCGCCTCCTACTACCCGGATGGCCAGTACGTGCTCGCGTCGGCCGGCTACACCGCCAGCCAGCTCAACTTCCTCGTGAAGGTGGGCGTGGCGACCGGCTCCATCGACGTCGTCTCCTTCAACCTGGGCAACACGGCGCAGGTGGTGGCGACGCGCCCCGCGGTGTCTCCGGACGGCACCAAGGTGGCCTTCGATGGGCGCACCAGCAGCGGCACGCAGATCTTCGTGGCGCTGCTCGGGCAGACGCTCACCAACGTGACGCAGCTGTCGTCGCACACGGGGGAGTCCGGCGTCCAGGACACCTGGCCCAGCTGGCGCGGCAACACCGAGGTGGCCTTCCTCTCCAACTCGGGCGGCAATGACAACGTCTACCGCCTCGGCATCGCCTCCACCGGCGCGGGGACCCTCGTGGTTCCGGGCGCCATGGAGCCCTCCTACGGCGGTATCTGAGTTTCTCGTTGGATGAACGAAGGCCCGGGACCCTCTGTCGGGGTCTCCGGGCCTTTGTGTTCCAACTCGGGGTCCTCGACACCCTCACCCCGACCCTCTCCCAGGGGGAGAGGGGATGTTGCTCGGGGTTGTTGATGGGTGCTCGAGTGGGCTGGTGGAGTGGGGCAACTACTCGGGCTTGGCGTTCACGGCGACGCTCGGCGCCACCGTGCCCGTTCCCTGCTTCACCTCCAGCGCATCCGCCACCAGCTCGGTGATGTCCTTCACCTTGATGCGCTCCTCGCGGCCCGTGTCGTTCACCGCGTCGTTCAGCATCGTCGAGCAGAACGGGCACGCCACCGCGACAATCCCCTTGCCGCCCGGCTCCTTGTACTCGCCCACCAGGCCCGGCTTCTTCCTGTCCGTCGCGTCCGGGTACGGCGTGCTGGGGTCCTCCGCGTGCTTGAGCGTCAGCGCCGCCTCGTTCAACCGGTTGTGGTTGATGCGCGTGCCGATGTGCTCCTCCATCCACATCCGCCCGCCACCCGCGCCGCAGCAGAAGCCCTCGCGCCCGCTGCGCTGCATCTCCACCACCTCGAGCCCCGGAATCGCCTTCAGCACCTCGCGCGGCGCGTCGTACACCCCGTTGTGCCGGCCCAGGTAGCACGGGTCGTGGTACGTCAGCTTCTGGTTCATCACCGCGGAGAGCTTGATGCGCTTGTCCTTCAGCAGCTCGTTGATGAGCTGCGTGTGGTTGATGACCCGGTACTCACCGCCGAACTCCGGGTACTCGTTCTTGATGGTGTTGAAGCAGTGCGGGCACTGCGTAATCACCGCCTTGACGCCCATCGCGTTCCAGCTCTCGACGTTCGTCTTGGCCATCGTCTGGTACAGGTACTCGTTGCCCAGGCGGCGCGCCGTGTCGCCGTTGCACATCTCCTGCTTGGACAGCGTCGCGAAGCTCACCCCCGCCTCGCGGAGAATCTTCACCAGCGCCCGGCTCACCTTCTTCTGCTTGTCGTCGTAGCTGCCCGCGCAGCCCACGAAGAAGAGGTACTCGTACGTCCCGCCGTCACCCCACGTGGGCAGCGCCAGGTCCTCCGCCCACTCGTCGCGCCGGTCCTGCCCCAGGCCCCAGGGGTTGCCCTGGCGCTCGATTCCCTCGAACACGCGCTGGATTTCCGCCGGGAACTCCGCCTTCACCTGCACCTGGTAGCGGCGCATGTCGATGAGCCGCGGCACGTTCTCGATGAACACCGGGCACGCCGTCTCGCACCAGCCGCAGCTCGTGCACGCCCACACCGTCTCCGCCTTCAGCGCGCTCCCGATGATTTCAGGCAGCGGCTCCACCGTACCCGACGGGCCCCGGCCCTCCTCCACCCACATCTCGTGCTCCCAGATCCAGTGCTTCAGGTCCTGGTTCACGCCCTTGTGGGTGAGCGGCTTGCCCGTGATGTACGTGGGGCAGTGCGTCTGGCAGCGGCCGCACTCGGTGCAGGAGTACAGGTCCAGGCCCTGCTTCCAGGTGAGGTCCTTCACCGTGGCCGCGCCGAACTCCTCCTTCTCCAGGTTGGGCGTGGGCAGCTTCGCGCTCTGCGTGTTGCGCTGGCCCTGGCCCAGGCGGAGGAAGAAGACGTTGAAGAGGCCGGTAATCACGTGGAAGTGCTTGCCCACGGGCAGGAAGTTGAGGAACGCCAGGACGATGGTGAGGTGGATCCAGAAGCCCGCCACGCCCAGCACGTGCGCCGCGGTCCAGCCCAGCGGCTTCATGGCCATGCCCACCAGGCTGGTGACCGGCTCCCACCACACGAAGTTGCTCGTGGCCAGCGGCATCGTCTGCTCGCGGGGCACCATGTGGCTGCCACCGAAGAGGAACTCCGTCACCATCAGCCCCGAGATGAAGCCGAGGATGAGGTAGGCCTCCCACGAGGGGCTCATGCGGTCCGGCTTCACGCTGGCGCGCATGTAGACGAAGTAGGCCGCGCCCAGCAGCGCGCCGGCCGCCACCAGGTCCTTGAGCAACAGGTAGACACGGTAGAGGCCGAGCAGCGCCGGGTACGCGCCCCAGAAGGGGTCCGTCAGGTCCGTGAGCACCACCAGGGCCGTCTCGGAGAAGCCCATCACGAACAGCATGATGGTGCGCACCGCCAGCACCATGAACGCCGCGAAGATGAACACGTGCATGAGGCCCGGGGTGAATTCCTCCCGGTCCACCATGCGTTTCTGCCCCAGGCCGAAGCTCAGCAGCGCGGTGGCTCGCTGGGGGAGGTTGTCCAGCCGGTTCTCGTGCTTCATCGCCAGCAGGACGCCGATGCGTCCGGCCATGGTCATGACGAAGATGGAGACTCCGACGGTGAGGAGGAGGCCTGTAATGATGGGACTCATGGCGGTTCGGTGAACCTCGCGATGGGGCGCGGTGGGGAGGTCCGGATGCCGCGCTGCGGCACTGCTGTCACCCTGCAACCCTAACAAGGTTGATTCGCGAATCAAGCACCTGTCCGGGACAGGCGTCGCGGTGTTTCTACTCGGGGCGAAGCCCGCACGTACCTCAGGCAGGTCAACGTTGACAGCGCGAACGTGCCTCTCCTCCCGATAGCGGACTCGCGCCGTTCGAGGACCTGCTCCTGCTCGCCTGGCCGTCCCCCGGCCGGGCCCGGATGCGCAGGAGCTGAAAACACGGCCCGCCCGGTCCCTCGAAGGGGGTGCTCCGGGCGGGCTGCCACAAGAGGCTGTGTAAAAGCAAGCAGGCGTGCACTACACGACGTAGTTGGCTGCTTTGAGGCACAAGGGCTTTACAAGACGTCCCACAATGGCCAACCTGGACGGTAAATCGGTCAACGCGTTGAACGGGGCACCACATGGGGTGGGCTCCAGGTGACCGAGAGGGGGGCGCGCGTGTGAGGCGTCGAGCCCACGGGCCGGCGACCTGAGGCCACACGAAGAGCGCCCAGGAGGAGCCATGGTGCACGACGACACGACGTACCTGGACGATGAGGGGCTGGCCTACGTGGTTCCGGGCGGTGAGGACGATGAGTCGGGAACCATCATGCCGGTGAGGGTGACGACCGGCGGACGGTTGTGGGGGGCGGACGAAGCGTACGGCGGGTACGACGCCGAGTAGTGCCATGGCCCCCGCGTCCAGGGGATGAGACGCGGGGGCGCGAGTGTGACGCGGAGGGACGCGTCTCCCTGTCGAGCCGGTGCCTGGCACCCGTTCCGGGGATGGAATCCGCGGCTCCGTGTATCTTCACCCCACGTGGGTTCTCCGAGCCAATCGAGCGCAAGTGAAGCGGTCCCCCCGGTGCATCCCGAGGAGGAGCTCGCGCGCTTCGACCGGCTGCTGCCCGCCCTGAAAGAGGCGTACCAGCTCCACCACGGCAAGGCGTGGACGGCCGCGGAGCTCGGCGCGCTGTCGGGCCTGCCCGCGGTGGAGGTGGCCCGCACGCTGGAGCGGTTCGCCCCGGAGCTGGAGCTCGCGGAGGTGCTCTTCGGGGAGGACGGAGGCCTCGTCGACGCCATCCAGCTCTCGCCGGCCGTGCTGGAGACGGAGCCCTTCGAGGTGGTGCGCGCGCGGCTCGCGGCCCAGGGCCCGCTGGAAGCGCCCCTGCGGCTCACGCACCTGCGCGTGGATGGGTACCGCGTGCTCGAGGGCCTCGACGCGCGGCTCGGCGCCCTGACGGTCCTCACGGGAGAGCCGGGCTCGGGCAAGTCCTCGCTGCTCGACTGCCTGGCGCTGCTCGCTTTCGCGGTGGAGCATCCGCTGCCTCCGGGCGTGGATCCGCGCGGCACCGGCCAGCGGCTGTTCCACGCCGGCGCGCCCGAGCGGCTCCACCTGTCCCTGCGCGTCACCAGCGGCTCCGGCCACGCCTTCCGGTACTCGCTGGGCCTGGGCGGTCCCGAGAGCGCCCCCCGTGTCACCTCCGAGCGCTTCGCCTGCGTGCGGGCGGACGCGAGCGGCCAGGAGTCGGAGTCGTTCACGTTCTTGGATTTCGAGAATGGCCGGGGGACGAGCCGCACGGTGAGCTGGACGACGCCCCGGCCCCGGGTGCTCGCGGCGTCCCACGTGCTGCCTCCGGACAGGCTCGTGCTGCGCGGGGACCTGGAGCCGGCCCTGCGTTCCGTGGCCAGCTTCCGGGCGTTCGTCTCGGGCTGGCGCTTCTACCCGGGCTTCGACGTGTCGAGGAGCGCGGCCCTCCGGCGGCCCGTGCTCTCGGAGCCCGAGCCCCTGCTGGCGGCGGATGGCGCCAACCTGAGCGCCGTGCTCTTCCACCTGATGGTGGAGCACCCCGAGCGCTGGCGCGAGCTCGAGGCCACCCTGCGCGAGGCCTGGCCCTCCTTCCACTCGCTCTCGGTCAAACCCCGGGGCGGGCCGGGCACCGTGCTCGGCGTGTGGCGCGAGGCCGGCGCGGGGGGCGAGCTGACGCTGGCGGATCTCTCGGACGGGACGTTGCGCCTGCTGTGCCTGGCGGCGCTGTGCCTGTCGCCCCGGAAGGCGCCGCTGGTGGGGCTCGACGGGCCCGAGCTGGGACTCCACCCGCGTGTGCTGCCGGTGCTCGCCCGGCTGCTGCGGCGCGCTTCCACCGAGACCCAACTGCTCGTGGCCACGCAGTCGCCCGCGCTCCTGGCGGGGCTGCCCGCCGAGGCGGTGGGCTTGATGAAGCGGGTGGAGGGGCGCGCGGTGTGGGAGCCCGGCGCGGGGCCGGGTGGGGTGGAGGGGACCGGTTCTTGAGGTTTCGCGGAGTGTCCGGGTCCTGCATTCCGGGAGCGGGTCCTCGAGTCCGGCGGACGAGCGTGGGAATGGGCGCGCCTTCGGGTTGCGGCCGTGGGGGCCAGTGGGGCGATACTGAGGGGACGCGGCGGTACCGGGGCACACGAGCGTGCCTCGCACGGAGGATGAAGCAATGAAGCTGACGGCCTGGGCGGTCGAGCGCGATGGTGAGCGCGGCCGGGATGTACATCTGCTCGTCACCGTGGAGGCCGAGTCGGACGCGCCGCGCGCACCCGTGGCGATGAACCTGGTGTTGGACCGGAGTGCCTCCATGCGGGGCGCGCCGTTGGCCGCGGCGGTGGAGGCGGCGCAGTTGCTCGTCGAGCGCGCGGGGCCGAAGGACTACCTGGGGCTGATGGCGTTCGACGGGGCGCCGGAGCAACTGGTGCCGATGAAGCTGATGGACGCGGAGGCGCGCACGGAGCTCTCCGAGAGCCTCTCGGCGTTGCAGGCTGGCGAGGGCACGGCGCTGCACGAGGCGGTGGACTCGGGGGCGGCGGCGGTGCGCCGGCTGTTCATCCCGGGGGCGCGGCCGAAGATGCTGATGCTCACGGATGGCGAGCCCTCGGTGGGCCCGCGCTCGCTGGCGGACTTCCGCACGTTGGGCTCCAAGGTGGCCGAGTCCGGCATCACGCTGCACGCGTTGGGACTGGGGCGGCACTACCTGCCGGAGATTCTCGAGGCGCTCACGGCGCCCGCGGGCACGGGCTTCACGCACGTGGATGATGCCGAGGGCCTGCCGGTGGCGGCGGCGGCGCTGGTGGCCGAGCTGTTCGGCGAGGTGGGGACGGACGCGCGCGTGTTCGTGAAGCCGATGGGCTTCACCGAGCTGCAGTGCCGTCACCGCTACATGGCGCGGGTGGAGGGAGATGCGTTGAACGTGGGGCTGGGCTCGCTCTCGCACGCGTTCGCGCGCCGGGCGCTCTTCACGGGGCGGCTGGAGCTGGCGGACTGGTCGCTCGGGGTGACGACGACGTGGACGGAGAATGGGGACACGCGGCGGGTGGCGGTGCCGGTGCAGCGCGTGTTGCCCGACAGCCCCGAGGGCCGTTTCATCCGCGCGGTGGGGACGGAGTTGGAGCTGGTGGCGGCCGAGTCGTCGGCGTGGAAGTCGCTGGTGCGGCGCAACCCGATCGCCGCCGAGCAGTCGCTGAAGGTGGCGGAGGAAGCGCTGCGCGAGCTGGTGCGGCTGGCGGTGGAGGCGGTGCCGGCGAAGCGACACGTGGAGCGGCTGGCGGACTTGAAGGTCGCGGTGGGCCGGCGCGCGGGCGAGCTGCCGGCGCTGATGGTGCGCCGCGCCCGGGCCGCCGACGCGCACACGGGACTGAGCATCATCCAGCCCGCCATCCCCTTCCGGAAGGCGGGGAACTGAGCGGCTCCTGAACGGGTCATCCGGCGCAACCGCTCCGGCTAATGCATCTCGAGAGCGCGATCCCAGTCATATAACTGCCCGATCAGATCCGCGGTGCATTCGCCGGAGACCCGCGCAGATGCGCGTGCATCGAGCATGGCGAGGCGCTCGCGTTGGAAGGGAGAGATCGGCCAACACCTTCCGGTGCTTCAAGCTGCGCGAAGAGGAGAGTGCGCGTGGCTTCTGCCGGAGGATGGCCTCGATGCAGTCCTCGCGTGTTGCATGCGCCATGCGCTCGGCGGCCCAGCCGCAGGCGGCCATCATCAGTTCATCCAGCGTGTGCGCCGCTCCCAGGTGCTTGAAGAGGTAGCGCACGGACTGGAGCGGCACCCTGAAACGCAGCACTGCCCGCAGTCGCACCGCCGTGTGCTCCGCGCTCTCCGGGCCCGTTGAGCGAATGGCGAAGTACAGCGCGCCCCAAGCAGCTTCACGGAAGAACGCTTCATAGGCATCCCAGTGCCCTGGCGGTGGGGTGGTAACGCGCGGGGAGGTATCAACACACGCGCGCAGCGTCTTCGGTGACAGGCTCGTAGCGCTCCCCCTGAGGGCCCCTTGGGGTTCGAGTGAGGTCGGCTAAGTTCTTGAGATTACTGGGCTGAGGAACTCCTTCGTGTTCACTGGAGACTGACCGATTGCGTACCAATTACGCACTGTGCTTTCCCGATGGGGGAGGTATGGCCGGAACATTGTGAGGTCTCTGCCAGCTCCCCTGTCCTCAGTCTGTTAGTGGCGGACGTCCTACAGACCTTCCTGCAGTGGCTCTGTTTGGATGCCCGGAATCCAACGGAGAAGGGCGGTGGCTGCTTGCCACGAGACAAAGGAAATGGTCGGGGTCCAGGCAGGCGTGCATGAAGTCGTGCTATTTGGCGAAGATGTGCTATTTTCGCACTATGGCAAAGGAGTGGTTGGATACATGGCAAGAGCTGGGGGCGCGCTTGGCGGAAGCGCGGAAGACAGCGCGCCTGAGCCAGGCGGACTTGGCCGCAGCGGTACAGCTCGACCGGACTGCCATCACGAAGGTGGAAGCAGGTGAGCGCAAGCTCGATGCTCTTGAGCTGTCGCGCCTCTCGGAGGTCTTGAAGCGACCCATCGAGTGGTTTCTCACCCCGTCACCTCCCGCGATCTTGAGTCGGCGAAAGGGCCGCGACTTCGAGGGAGATTCACAAGCAGACGTGTTGTTGGAAACCCTTGCTCGTGACGTGAACCTCCTGGTTGAGCTGAAGACCCTCACTCCACCCTCGCCCCCGCGTCCGAGGAAAATCGATTCCGTTGTGAGCGCTGAAGCAGCGGCGCGAGAACTTCGACAGAATCTGGGCCTCGATACTGGACCCATTTGGGATCTCCAAGCCATTGCAGAACAGGTAGGTCTCTACGCCTTCAGCTTGGACCTGCAGGAAGAGTCTCTTCATGGTTCCTACCTGCGACTTGAGCGAGGTGGTGTCGCTGTCGTGAACGGGCGTGCTCAGTCGGGCCGTCGCCGGTTCACCTTGCTCCATGAACTCGGCCACCACGTTTACTCTGACGATGTCTCCTCGGAGTGGATCATCGGATCGGATGGTGATGACCGGGAACGGCTCATCGACGCGTTCGTCATTCACTTCTTGATACCAAGGGAGGCGGTGCGCTCGCGCTGGCCGACGCTCCTTGAACAGGGCGATGAGCGCCAAGCCGCTATCTCGATCGGAGTGCAGTTCGGCGTCAGCTGGACGGCGGTTGTCGGGCACCTTTGTAGCCTCGGATTCATTGATGACGGGATGCGTGCGAGATTGGAGGTGGAGCGCCCCCGCAGAGCGGATTACCTTGAGGGAGGTTTGAGCTTGCGTGAGGAACTGGCGCCCCCCGCTATTCCTCCTCGCTTCACTCAAGCTGTCGTGCGTGCTTACAAGGGGCACAAGGTGAGCGCCGAGAGGGCGCTGCAATTGTTGCGTGGCACTGTTGTTGCCACTGAGCTCCCTCCCGAGGATCAAGTGCCAGTCGAGTCGATGCTCTCGCAATTCGAGCTGGACTGACGCATGGCGGTCTTCGTGTTCGACAGTGCGCCCCTGAGCTGCTTCGCCAGGGCAAAGAAACTCACGTTGCTCGAACAACTCACGTCTGGTCATGAGCGGGTGACGACCCGTGCCGTACTTGAGGAACTCGACGCAGGTGTGCGCGACTATCCCTTGTTGCAAGAGGTGCACACACTGGAGTGGCTCCGGATCGAGCCCGTGGATGGGCTGCCAGAACTGCGGCTCTTCGCTGAGTACGCACGGCCTCTTGGCGCAGGGACGCACAACATTGGCGAGGCCACGGTGCTTGCCTGGGCGGAGTTCCATCGTGCCACCGCGTTCACTGATGACGAGGTCGCGGTCCAACTTGGCCGCAAGCGAGGCGTCACTGTTCGACGAACCTTGGCGCTCGTGGCGGAAGGTGTGAAACGGGGCTTGCTCTCGGAACTTGATGCCCAGGTTCTCGCGGATGAGTTGGTGGGAGCAGGTGCGCGCTTTCCCTTCGGCCCTGGCGCATTCGTTGCCTGGGCCAAACGACACGGCCTATTGTAGGACCAAGGGGAGGAGTTCAGCTCGGCACGGACTTCGTGGGTTTCCTCACTACCGACAGGTGGAGCGCCTACGAGTGGGTGGACCTGGGGCTGCAGCAGTTGTGCTGGGCTCTTCTCACACGCAACTTCCGGGGCTTCATCGACAGGGGGAGAGGCGAGGTGGCCCTCGCGGCGGGCTCAGCCGAGCGGGAACCGCTCGCGCACCGGGCCCTGGCGCCACTCCGCCGCCGTGATGCGGAGGAGGACGTGCGGCAGGTCCGCGTGGGTGATGTCCCGCTCGTAGCGCATGCCCAGCTTCTCCATCACGCGCCGCGAGGCCTTGTTGGTGGTCAGCGTGAAGGCCACCACGTCCTCGAAGCCGAGCCGCTCGAAGCCCACCTCCAGCGAGGCCGCGGCCATCTCCGTGGCGAGCCCCTGTCCCCAGGACTCGAAGCGCAGCGCGTAGAGCAACTCGAGCTCCTCCTGGCCCTCCACCGGGTAGTGCCGGAGACCGCAGTGGCCGATGAGCCGTCCGTCCGCGGGAGCACGCCACATCCAGACGCCGAAGCCATGGCGCGCCCAATGCTCCAGGATGGCGTCGAGATCCCTCCGGAGGCGCTCCTCGGGGCGTAGCCCACCCAGCGTGGCCGCGACCCGGGGGTCCTGGCGGAGCTGGCACCACTCCAGGAAGTCCCCGGGGCCCGGCCGCTCGGCGAGCATTCGAGCCGTACGGAAGGTATCCACCCACATCACCCCAACCCTCCCCCTGTAACCTGGGAATGGCGGCCCGCGTATCACCCGTACCACCAGGGCGGGGCCGTTGGGGAATGCCTGCCCGCCTGGAGGGTTGAGGAGAGCCCATCCACGGGCATCCGGCTGGCGAACGGCGGGCCGGTGGGTTAACGGGAGGCGCATGAAGCAGCGGGTACGACGTTCGAGCTGGGGAGCCCTTCTCTTCCTCGCGGTGCTGGGGCTCTGCCTCGGCGCGGCCGAGGCCCGGGCGCAATTGCCTTCCACGGCCGTGGCCAGTGGCGCGCCGGACGAGGGCAATGACCGGGTGGAAGCCGCCCTCCTGACGGACGTGGCCCAGGTGAAGGCGGGAGACGCCTTCCGCGTGGGCGTGCGCTTCCGGATGGACCCGGGCTGGCACATCTACTGGAAGAACCCGGGCGAGTCGGGCCTGGCCTCCGAGGTGACGTGGGACACGCCGGGCACCACCGTGGGCGAGCTGCAGTGGCCCGCGCCGTCCACCTTCCGCACCTCGGACGGCTACATCACCACCTACGGCTACGCGGAAGAGGTGCTCCTCTTCGCGGATGCCCGTGCCTCCGAGAAGGCCGAGGGCTCGCTGCAACTGTCGGCCGCGGCGGACGTGCTGGTGTGCGAGGTGCACTGTCTGCCCGCGCAGCTCATGCTCACCCGCAACATCTCCGTGGGCCCCGAGACGCGGCCGGACGCCGAGCATGCGCTCGTCTTCGCCGCGGCCCACGCGCGCGTGCCCGTGGCGCCCGAGAGCTCCGGCCACGCGGTGACGCTCGCGCTCGACACGAAGCCGCTCACCGCCGGCCAGCCCTTCACCGGCACGCTCACCGTGACGGGCCCCCGGGGTCAGCCGGTGCCCGCGGTGGACAAGGACTTCTTCGTCCCCGAGCGCATCCCCGGCATCGCGCGCCTGGCGCTGTCTGCCGTGGCGGGCCGTCCCGGCACCTTCAAGCTGGAGGGCCAGGCCGCTCCGGACGTGCCCGCGCAGGAGCCCCGCTTCGCGGGCGTGCTGCACCTGGGTTCCTCCGCGCTGACGGTGAGCCTGCCCATGGCCTCCGTGGTGGCCGCCGCGCCCGGCGCTCCCGTGGCCGCCGCGGCGGGGAAGCCCGTGGCCGCCCAGGCGTCCGCGGTGGCGGCCCCGCCCGTGGCCGCGGAGTCCTCGCTGTCACTGGGACTGGTGCTGCTCTTCGCCTTCCTCGGGGGCGCGCTGCTCAACCTCATGCCGTGCGTCTTCCCGGTGCTGGCCCTCAAGGCCTACGGTTTCACCCGCACCGTGCACGCCGAGCGCGGCCAGGTGGGACTGCACGCGCTGGCGTACGCCGGTGGCATCGTGGGCTCCATGCTGGTGCTCGCGGCGGTGGTGCTGGCCCTGCGCGCTGGCGGCAGCAGCGTGGGCTGGGGCTTCCAGTTCCAGGAGCCGCTCTTCGTGGCCGCCGTGGCCGCGGTGCTGGTGGCCTTCGCGCTCAACCTCTTCGGCGTCTTCAACGTGGGCACGGACGGCACCGCGCTGGTGGAGAAGGTGGACTCGAGCCACGGCTTCGCGCGCAGCGCCGGTGAGGGCGTGCTGGCCGTGGTGCTGGCCACGCCGTGCTCGGCGCCGCTGCTGGGCACCGCGGTGGGCTTCGCGCTCGCGGCGGGCCCGGCCACGGTGCTGGCCACCTTCCTCATGCTGGGCCTCGGTCTGGCGCTGCCCTTCTGCCTGCTGGTGCTCGTGCCCGGGCTGACGAAGCTCCTCCCCAAGCCGGGCGCGTGGATGGAGCGCGGCAAGCAGCTGCTCGGCTTCGCGCTGCTGGGCACCACGGTGTGGCTGGTGTGGGTGATGGGGGGCCTCACGGGCGTGGACGGCATGGCGCGGCTGCTCGCCTTCCTCGCCGTGGTGGGCCTGGGCGCGTGGCTGTACGGCCTGGTGCAGGGAGACTCGGGCGGCCGCAAGGCGGCGGGCGTGGCGGCGGTGGTGGCCATCCTGGTGGTGGGCGGTGTCCTCTCGCTGCGCTTCGAGGAGGCGGGCCCGGCCGTGCGCAAGGCCTCCATGGTGGCCGAGGCTCAGCCGTGGGACGAGACGGCGGTGGCCGCGGCGCTGAAGGCGGGGCAGCCCGTGTTCATCGACTTCACCGCGGACTGGTGCCTCACCTGCAAGTTCAACGAGCGCACGGTGCTCACGCGCGAGGACGTGCGCGCCGCCTTCGCGCAGCACAAGGTGGCCTTCTTCGTGGCGGACTGGACGCGGCGGGACGAGCGCATCAGCGCGAAGCTGGCCGAGTTCGGCCGCGCGGGCGTGCCCATGTACCTGGTGGTGAGCCCCGCGGCGCCCGACAAGCCCGAGGTGCTTCCCGAGCTCCTCACCGCCGATTCCGTCACCGACGCCGTGCGCCGGGCGGCCGAGCGGGTGGCCGACGCGCGATAGCCACCGCCCACGAGTTGTTTCTTCCGCAGTCCCCTCACCAGGAGCGCAGAGCGAATGAAGCCTTTCTTCACCGCAGTGGCCCTCGCTGTGATGTTGCCCGTGGCGGCCCTCGCCGCCGACACCGCCGAGGTGGGCAAGCCCGCTCCGGCCTTCACCCTGAAGGACGAGGCCGGCAAGGAGCACACGCTGTCGCAGTACAAGGGGAAGGTTGTCGTGCTGGAGTGGACCAACCCGGGCTGCCCCTTCGTGCAGCGCCACTACACGGCCGACACCATGCAGAAGACGTTCACGGGCGTGGATGCGAAGAAGGTGGTGTGGCTGGCGGTGGACTCCACCGCGAGCAACACGCCGGACAAGTCCGCGGCCTGGAAGAAGACCGAGGGCTTCACCTACCCGGTGCTGCAGGACGCGAGCGGCACGGTGGGCAAGGCGTATGGCGCCAAGACGACGCCGCACATGTACGTCATCGATGAGCAGGGCGTGGTGCGCTACGCGGGCGCCATCGACGACGACGCTCGCGGCAACAAGAAGGGGGGCACCACCAACCACGTGAAGACGGCGGTGGACGCGCTCCTGTCCGGCAAGCCCGTGCCGACCTCCACCACCGAGCCGTACGGCTGCTCGGTGAAGTACAAGAGCTGAGCCCTTTCGCCGTGACCATGAGGCCCTCGTTCCCGGAAGGGGACGGGGGCCTTGCTATTGGGAGGCTCAGTCGCGGCGCCGGACGTGGGAGATGAGGCGCCTCAACGTCCGCAGCCAGGAGGCACCCAGCTCTCGCACCGAGTGGAGCAGCCGCCTGCTCCGTGACGAATCCCGCTGGGAGGGCGGCGGAGGCATCCACGCGGAGTCGATCCCGAGCAGCTCATTCGAGGGGACATGCAGCACCAGACTCAGGCGCCGCAGGGTGATGATGCTGGGGAGCAGCGACCCTCGCTCGATCCGGCCGTACACCTCCTCGTGAAGCTCGAGGCGCTCGGCCACATCCGATTGTGAGAGACCTGCTCGCAGCCGGGCTTCGCGGGCCGTGTCGCTGAGTGTCTTCGAGAGGAGATTCTGCTCGGTCACGTTCCACCCCAAAGGAGCGATGCTCCACCATGGGTTGCCAGACACATCGGGGAGCGTTGAGGTGGCAACCCGCCTACGTCGTGAGTCCGTATAGGAGCATGACTTTTCCGGTCATGCAAGCGCGCTATGGCCCACGTTGTTTGAGGCGCTCCAGTTCGGCCAGGGACTCCGCGAGGCGCCGCTCCAATCCCTCGCGCCGCTGCGTTTCCTCCTCGCGCCGCCGTGTTTCTTCCGCCAGCCGCTGCTCCGTTTCCTGGCGCAGTCGCTCCGTTTCCTGGCGCAGCTGCTCCGACTCCTCCAGCTGACGGGCATCCGCGTCCGCTCGCTGCTGCAGCCCCTTCATCGTCTCCCGCATCCGGTCGATGAGCTCCTCGTACTCGAGCAGCAGTGCGCTCCCCGCCCAGAAGCGCAACCGCCCCTCCTCCACCTGCAGCTCCAACCCCAGCACCTCCGAGCTGAACCGGCCTCCCTCCGAGGCAATGGGGACGTACTCCCGCGCCTCGGGCGAGGGCAGCCGGTACCCGTACAACCGCTGTCGGGCCCGGTCGTAGATGAAGTATTCGGGAATGCGCACCCGGGCGTAGCGCTTCACGTTGTACTCGGCGTCCTTCTTCCGGTCGCCGCCGACGTGGACCTCCAGCACCCAGTCCAGCCCCTTGCCCTCGTGGCTCACCACCCACTTGCTGCGCAGGTGCGGCTCCGCGTCCAGGACCACCACCAGATCCGGCGCGAAGCGGCGCTCGGCGGGGTAATACACCGGCAGCTCCGAGCCCACGTACACCCGCCGCTGTTGCCGCGAGAAGTACCCCTTGAGTGCCTGCAACGCGCCCATCTTCGCCTGGGAGTGCAGGTCTCCCTCCGGCATCGCCATCTCGTCCCACGTCACCTCCCCGGGCAGCTCCTCCACCACCCGGGCCCTCTCCGCCTCGCTCATCCTCGCCCACTCTTCCCGCGAGGGCGCCCGGGGATGGACGTCCTCTCGCGTCTCGTCGTCGCGTGCCATGTTCCTCAGGGTGCGGCACATGACCTGTCCGGTCAATCTCCCCGACGCAACCCCATGAGCAAGCGGTGGGCCAGATGACACAGGCACACCGCTCCGAGTGAGCGAGGGCTCGGAGCGAGCCGCTTGTCGTCCCTTCCCGGGCCGGTGTGTCTCACACCCTGGATGCTCGAACCCTTGGAGAGCGCAGCTCGTTCCGAGCCCTGCGACCCGGACGCTCCCCGCTCCCTCGTGCTCAGAGCCGCAGCACGGGGATGGGCGAGAAATGAGAGGACAGCGACGGCTCCCCGAGCTGGCCACTGTTGTTGTTCCCCCAGGCCCACAGCGTGCCATCCGCGCGCAGGGCGAGAGCGCCGTTGGAGTCGGCCAGCGCCACCACCCCGCTCAGGCCCGGTACCTGCGTGGGGGCATGCTCGGAAGCCGTTGATGCCGTGATCAACGCCCGGAAGGAGATGGAGGCGGGTTGCCACCTTTACGACAACCAGCTCCTGCTGGATGCGCTCAAGCTCCAGGCCCTCGCGAAGAAGAAGGGCCGGAACAAGCTGCGTCCGCATTACAAGGCGGTGCTCGAGGCGTACGAGGCCGAGTTCGAGCGCGGGCAGGGTCTGCGCAACCGGGAACTCATCGCCTTCTTCGACACCTACGTTCACGACTCCCTGGCGGGGTTCGCCAAGGACGCCACCCTGCCTTCCGATCCGCGGGTCATCTACATGGGCGGGGATGACAAGCTGCAGTACGCCATGAACCCGCCGGCGGGACGGGGTCTGCCGGCCACCGCCCTGGGCTGAGTCCCTGGTGTGGCCGGGCGCGGCGGGCGCCACGTCTGGCCGTGCCATGGCCGAGGGCTGGCCACTCCGCGAGTCAGCTGTCGGAATGAATTCGCGCTTCACAGGTGCATTCCCGCCTGTCTGACCGGCTCTCGGACGAGCGGAGGGCGAGCGGCGGGGCGTGTGCTGGTCCCTTGTCGGGTGGCGGGACGCTTCGGACCTTTGCCTCATCACCGGGCCTCGTGCGGTGGCGCGCGAGGCTCCTCTGAGATGGGAGCGAGCGATGGCGCAGAATCAGGGCCGGCCGGACAAGAGCACCCAGAATCCACGTGCGGACGAGGATGCGGAGAACCTGCGGAAGCAGGCCCGGCACGAAGAGGAGGTTAAGCCGCGTCGTGACGCGGCGGACGCGGAGGTGGGCGCCGACGGCATCCAGAAGAAGGGCGTCGGTGGCTACGGCGCGGATGATTCGAGCGTGAGCAAGCGTGAGTCGCCGCCGCTGAAGGACAACGACTGAGCGCATGCCGACCCCATCCGCGGAGTCCTTCTGGCCCTGGCCCGAGGGAGACACGGCGCATGTACCGTACCGTGTCTTCACGGACCCGGAGCTCTTCCAGCGCGAGCAGGAGCGCATCTTCCAGGGGCCCACGTGGAGTTACGTGGGTCTGGAGGCCGAGGTGCCGGAGGAAGGCTGCTTCCGCACCACGCACATCGGAGACGTACCGGTCATCCTCTCGCGCTCGAAGGACGGGCAGGTGCATGTGCTCATCAACCGCTGCTCGCACCGGGGCGCGCTGGTGTTGCACGAGGCTTGTGGTCAGCACAAACGCTTCAACTGTGTCTACCACCAGTGGGGCTACGACCCGGACGGGACGCTGCGCGCGGTGCCCTTCAAGAATGGGGTGGAGGGCCACGGGGGCTATTGCGGCGTGGACATGGACATGAAGGCGTTGAGCCTGCGGCGCCTGCGGGTGGAGGTGCTCAACGGGCTCGTCTTCGCGAGCTTCCGCGAGGACACGCCGCCGCTGCGCGAGTACCTCGGAGGCGTCTGGCCGCAGCTCACGCGGGTGTTCGATGGGAGGAAGCTGCAGGTGCTCGGCTACCTGCGCCAGCGGGTGCGGGCCAACTGGAAGCTCTATTTCGAGAACGTGAAGGACCCGTACCACGCGGGCCTGCTGCACCTCTTCGTGGCCACGTTCGGGCTGTTCCGCTCGACACAGCGGGGCGAGACGCTGGCGGAGCCGAGCGGCTGCGGACACCTCGTCTCCTACAAGGGCGGCGCGGAGGAGCACCGCGAGGAGTACGAGCAGCAGGGAATCACGACGTACCAGAAGGGCTACCGGCTGCGCGCGCCCGAGCTGATGCGGAAGCTGCCGGACTTCAGGGACGACATCGCGGTCTCCATCCAGACGATCTTCCCGAGCCTGGTCATCCACCGCATCTCCAACAGCATCGCCACGCGGCACGTCCTGCCGAGGGACGTGAACGACTTCGATCTCATCTGGACGCTGCTGGGGTACGCGGATGACACGGTGGAGCTGCGCAACCAGCGCATCCTCCAGGCGAACCTGGTGGGGCCCTCGGGGTACATCTCGCTGGAGGACGTGGAGGCGCTGGAAATCGTGCAGCGGGGCATCCAGGGCGAGCGGGGGGACGCGGCGTTCGTGGCACTCGGGGGGACGCAGGTGCAGTACGGCGAGCCGGAGCGGGACCTGGCCAACGAGACGGCCATCCGAGGCTTCTGGAAGACGTGGCGCACGTTGATGGGAGTGTGACGAGCATGGGGGACCCGACCATCCGCTGCACCGTGGAGGACCTGCTCTACCGCTACGCCGAGGCGCTGGACGATGGCGAGTTGGAGCGCTGGCCGGCGATGTTCCTCGAGAGCGGGCAGTACCGGCTGATACCGCGGGAGAACCACCAGCGGGGGCTGCCGGTGAGCCTCATCCTGTGCACGAGCCGGGCGATGATGGAGGACCGGGTGGTGGCCATCCGCAAGGCCTGTGTCTACACGCCACACGTCTGCCGGCACCTGCACACGAACGTGCGGGTGGGCGAGGTGGAAGCGGGACACGTGGAGACGCGGGCGAACTACGCGGTGTACCGGACGACGGAGGACGGCGAGACGGTGCTGCTGAGCGTGGGGCACGTGGAGGCGCGGGTGGCGCTCGGGCCGGAGCCCCGCTTCGAGCGGATGGACGTGGTGTACGAGACGTTCCGGATACCGGGGCTGCTCGTGTACCCGATTTGAGCGAGGGGGGAGCCGGATGGCGCGGGTGTTCTACGACGCGGATGCGGACCTGGGGCGGCTGAGCGGGTTGACGGTGTCCGTGTATGACTATGGGAGCGTGGGGCGGGCGCAGGCGTTGAACCTGAGGGACTCGGGAGTGCGCGTGGTGGTGAGCGAGCGCCCGGGGACACCGGCGGCGGCGCGTGCGGAGGCGGAGGGCTTCGAAGTGGTGGAGGCGGTGGAGGCGGCGAAGCGCGGGGATGTGTTGGCGCTGCTGGTGGCGGACCTGGCGCAAGCGGAGCTGTTCCACCGGGCGGTGGAGCCGAACCTCACGCCGGGGAAGATGCTGCTCTACTACCACGGCTTCGCCATCCACTACGGGCTGGTGCGGCCGCCGGTGGGGGTGGACGTGGTGATGATCGCGCCGAACGGCCCGGGGGACCTGGTTCGCAGGACGTACGTGGAAGGGCAGGGAGTGCCGTGCCTGGTGGCGGTGAAGCAGGACGCGACGGGGCAGGCGCTGGAGCGGGCGTTGGCGTACGCGAAGGCGATGGGAGCGACGCGGGCGGGGGTCCTCGAGACGAGCTTCCGGGAGGAGACGGAGACGGACCTCTTCGGGGAGCAGGCGGTGCTGTGCGGAGGCGTCACGGAGCTGGTGCACGCGAGCTACGAGACGCTGGTGGATGCGGGCTACTCGGCGGAGGTGGCGTACCTGCAGGTGTTGCACGAGCTGAAGCTGGTGGTGGACCTGATGTACGAGCACGGCATCTCGGGGATGCGAGAGCGCATCAGCGACACGGCGGTATACGGGGACCTGACGAGGGGCCCGCGAGTGGTGGACGAGGCGGTGCGAGCGAGGCTGAAGGACATCCTGGTGGAGATCCAGGACGGCCGCTTCGCGAAGGAGTGGGTCGCGGAGAACGAAGCGGGCCGGCCGAACCACCGGAGGCTGCTCGAGGAAGGCAGACGCCACCCCATCGAGGAAGTAGGCCGCCGCCTGCGAGCGATGATGCCGTGGTTCCAGAAACCCTAGGGTCTTGCCCGTGTGTGTCCCCTCTCCCCCTGGGAGAGGGCTAGGGTGAGGGTATCGAGGCCGTGCACTCGGAGGGCCTCCCGAAAGGAACAGTGCCCATGGCTGGAATCCGCGAGGACTACATCGAGCGAATGATCGAGCGGCTGGTGGCGGCGCTGGCGGCGATCCTCAAGGCGGGCAAGAGCCAGAAGACGGAGGAGGCGCTGGACCTGGTGCACCAGACGAGCCTGTCGCTCTTCGGGATGGAGTACC
Source organism: Archangium violaceum Cb vi76 (assembly GCF_000733295.1). GTDB lineage: Bacteria > Myxococcota > Myxococcia > Myxococcales > Myxococcaceae > Archangium > Archangium violaceum. The sequence continues at coordinate 23,206 of NZ_JPMI01000004.1, forward strand.
GGATGCTCATCACCATCGACGCGGGCTCGGTGGCGGGGCTGCTGGAGCATCCGGAGAAGCTCAAGGCGCTGGTGAAGCTGGTGAGCGCGGAGGCGGAACTTCTCCAGCAGCGCGGAGACACGGAGGCAGTGGCCCACCGGCTCGGACACGCGCTCGCGCTGCTCCAGGAGGCGCAGCGCAGGAGGAAGAACCCCGACCCGGAGACGGAGGAACTCCTGCGGGACGTGCGGGACAGACAGACGCGGCTCGATGCGTCGTAACTCGTGGACGACCCTCACCCCAGCCCTCTGCCAGAGGGAGAGGGAGGAAGCGGGGTGTACCGGCTGGTACAGCGGGGTGTCCCGGATGGTGCACGCTCCGGTAGCGGACAGGCTGCCTCCAGGGGGACCCGCGTCCGGCACGGAGAATGCTACGCTCCGGGATGCGCCTTTCCCGGTGCGCGTCGTGGAGGCATGAATGCGCGGGCTCCTCATCCTCGCCGTCTCGTTGTGGGCCGCGGGCGCCATCGCCGAGGAACCGTCGCGCCGTCAGGAGCCCCGGGCCGCCATGCTCGAGGCGCTCGAGGCGCAGGCCACGCTGCCGGCGCAGCTCCCCCGTCTGCCGGATGAGTCCTCTCCGGTGGCCGAGCAGGCCCGGGACACCGCGGCCCAGGGTGCTCGCCGTGACGCGGCGGCCCGTACCCGCGGTGAGGCCGCCGACAAGGCTCGCGGCGAGGCCTCTCGGCAGGCCGCGCGGACGCCTCCGGGGCGGAGCCTCGAGGCCGCCCGGGCCGCCGCGTTGGGCGCCGCGGGCGGAGGCTCGGAGGCGCAGGATGCCGCGGGGCGCTCCCGCTCCGAGCACGTGCGCAAGAACAAGGATCCCAAGCCGGACAGCCCGGGAAACGGCCGGCCGAAGGAGCCGGGAGCCCTCCGCGGTCCGTGATAGAAAGCCTCGCGTGAAGCGTCTCGCGCTTTGCCTCGCCCTGCTCGGGCTCACGGCGGCCACTCCCCCGGATGCGACGCCCCACCTGCTCCAGGGGGCCCGCCACTTTCGCGAGGGCCGCTTCGCCAATGCCCTGGTGGAATTCAAGGTGGCCCAGCGGCTGGGCACCGACGGCGAGGCGGACTGGTACATCGCCGCGTCGCTGGTGAAGCTCGGCCGTGCCGAGGAGGCGCTGGAGGCCTTCTCCACCGCGCGCAAGCAGGCGCCGGACGCGCGGGACGCGCTGCTCGACTACTACCACGCGCTCGCCTGCTACGAGGCGCGGCTCTACCTGTGCGCGGACACGCTGCTGGACGCGGTGGGGGATGCCTCCGGGCCGCGCATCGGCGAGCAGGTGCGCAAGCTGCGCGCGGACATCGCCGTCCTCTTCCGCTCGGCGCCCACGCCGGGCTCCATCGACTGGTACCACGCACGGGCCGCGCAGGTGCGTGCCACGGGGCGTCCTGTGCTCGCCGCGCACTACCTGGAGGAGGCGGTGGGGCTGGCCGGCAAGCGCGAGGACCGGTACCGGCTCGCCGAGGCCCGTGCGGCGCTGGGGAAGCTGTCCGAGCGGCCCGCGCCCCTGGTGGGAGGAGCCAGTCCGTGAACCCGGGCCTGCTGGTGGCCGCGCTGCTCGCCGAGCCTGGCCTCTGCGGGCCGGTGACGCCGCTGGCCTCTCCGGACCCGGCCGCCGCCGCGCCCTACGTGGAGGTGGCCGAGGCCGAGCAGGCCGCGGGAGACACGGAGACGGCGCTCATCGCCTGGCGCGAGGTGCTGCGCAGGGAGCCGCGCCACGCCCGGGCGCGGGCGGCCTTGAAGAAGCTCTGCCAGGGGAACACGGCCGCGGAGGCGGAAGCGGAGGCCGCGGCGGCGTCGCTGCTCTCCGGCCTCTCCCTCCTCGAGCGAGGGGAGGACGTGGCGGCGGCGGCGGCCTTTCGCGAGGCACTCACGGAGCAGGAGTTGGTGGACACGGCCTCCTTCTTCCTCGGGGTGCTGGCGCTGCGCGAGGGCCGCGCGGACGATGCGGGCACCTTCTTCGACGCGGCGGCGACCTCTTCGGACGAGGGACTCGCCAGGCGCGCGGGAGCGCTGCGTCTGCGGGCCGCGCGCGAGGGGCGGGTGTCGCTCACGGGGAGGCTGGGGGGCGAGTACGACTCCAACGTGGACCTCGCGCCGGACGGCACGCGGCGGCAGGGCGGGAGCGGGGATGGCGTGAGCACGGCGCTCGCCGAGCTGAGCGTGCGTCCCTGGGGGCAGCGGGGGCCGTACGCACGCGTCAGCGGGAACTACCGGGGCCACCTGCGCTTCCCCGGCTTCGACCTGGCCGGGGCGGGGGGCGCGCTGGGCTGGGCGCACCTGGGCCCGGTGCTGCAGGGGACGGTGGAGTACGGCCTGGATTACCTGGCGCTCGGAGGGACGCCGTACCTGCTCGCGCACAGGCTGCGAGGAGCCGCGCGTGTGCCGGTGGGCCCGGTGGTGATGGAGGGCTCGGCGGCCGTGCGCCGCGAGGACTTCCTCGTCACCGCCTTCGAGGGCTACTCCGGATGGCGCGGCATGGCGCGGCTGGACGCGGAGTGGAGCCCCACCGAGAGCCTCACCCTGTCCGCGGGCTGGTCTGGCGGCGTGCTGAGGGCGTACGACCTGGCGCTCGGCTTTTTCGAGCACGGCCCGCGTGCCGGACTGAGCCTGGACTTGAACCCCGGGCTGCGCGTGCTGGGCGAGGTGGGCTACTCCCTGCGTGGCTACCAGAACTTCGACAACCCGCTGGGGGCCCGCCGCGAGGACGGCTACCTCGACGCGAGCGCGGTGCTGGAGTGGGACGTGGCGAGGCACTGGAGCATGCAGGCCTCGGTAGGCTGGCGCGGCGCGTCCTCGAACGTCCCCGAGCTCGCGTATGGACGCTTCACCGGTGGGCTGGCGCTGGTGTGGTCCAGGGGGTTGTTCTGATGGCGCGGCTCGCCTCGCGTGCACTGGGCCCGTTGGGGCTCGCGACGCTCGGGCTGGTGGGCGCGTTGGCGGCGACCCTGGCCCTCTACCGCGCGGGGAGCGCGGCGCTGGAGCAGGCGTTGGATGCGCGGTTGCGAGGCGCGGGCGAGTCCGCGGCGCTGTTGCTGACGGATGCACCAGCCTCACCCGAGCGTCTGGAAGCGCTGATGAAGGCCAACGCGCTGGACGGGGTGTACGTGGTGGACCGGAAGCTGGCGGTGCCGGCGGACGCCACGGGGCCGGCGCGCAGACGGGTGGACCTGTTGCGCACGGACCCGGCGGGAGTGGAGGCGGCGCTCGCGGGAGGGACGCGGGTGGGGCCGGGCTACGCGATGGGCGAGCTGCAGGTGACGGTGGGCTACTTCCCGGTGCGCGGGAGTGGGGGGCAGGTGGAGTCGGTGCTGGTGCTGGAGGCGGGGCGGGCCTTCTCCAGTGCGCGGGACTCCCTGCGGCGCGCGCTGTGGGGAGGGGTGGCCCTGTCGGCGGTGGGCGCGTTGGCGCTGGCGCTGGTGGCGGCGCGGTGGCTGCGGGACGAGCGGGCGCGGCGCGAGGCGGCGGCGAAGGCGGCGCGAGGCGAGGTGCTGACGAAGATGGCCGCGATGGCGGCGCATGAAATCCGCAACCCGCTGGGCGTCATCCGCGGCACGGTGGAGCTGATGCGCGAGCGCAGCGGGGCGAAGCTGTCCGAGCGGGACAGGGAGTCGCTGGAGGACGTGCTGGGCGAGGTGGAGCGGCTGCGCCGGCTGACGGAGGACTTGCTGGACCTGAGCGCGGACCGGCCGTTGGCGGCGCAGCGGGTGGAGCTGTCCGAGGTGCTGGAGGAGGCGGCGAGGGCGACGGAGGCGGCCTTCCCGGGAGTGAAGGTGCGCCGGAGCTTCGCGGAGCTGCCGCTGGTGGAGGGGGACGCGGGGCGGCTGAGACAGGTGTTCGCCAACCTGCTGCAGAACGCGGCGCAGGCCCAGGGGGAGGGCGAGGTACGGCTGGCGGCGGAGCCGGACGGGAGCGCGGTGCGGGTGCGCGTGGAGGACGACGGACCGGGAGTGCCGCCGGAAGTCCGCCAGCGGCTCTTCGACCTGTTCGTCACGGGGAAGGCGAACGGAACGGGGCTGGGCCTGGCGCTATGCCGCCGGCTGGTGGAGCGGCACGGAGGCACGGTGACGCTGGTGCCCGAGCAGCGCCAGGGCAGCACCTTCGAGGTGCGGCTGCCCGCGGCGTCCCAGGCTCGTTGAAGTCCGCCCCGTCGTGAGCCCGCCTCCCGGGCGCGCTTCGTATGAACTTGTCCAACTGTTGGACAAGTTCGTGAACAACGTGCCCGGCGGGGGCTTCGAGGCCAGGCTCCGCGCCGAGCGCTTCAGCCGTGCTGGGGCCCGCGAGGAGCGGGGCCTTCCTTCTGGAGGGCGTGGTACTCCTCGTCGGTGAAGACGCGCGAGCGGATGAGGAAGCGCACGCCCTCGGGCGCCTCCACGGAGAAGCCGCTCCCGCGTCCCTTCACCACGTCCACCGTGAGGTGGGTGTGCTGCCAGTACTCGTACTGGGCGCCGCCGATGTAGAAGGGCGTGTCCACGATGGTGCCCAGGAAGACGTCCTCCTGGCCCACCTTGAACTCGCCCCTCGGGAAGCACATGGGCGCGCTGCCGTCGCAGCACCCTCCCGACTGATGGAACAGCAGGGGGCCGTGAATCCCCTGCAGCTTGCGCAGCAGGGTCTCGGCTTCGGGGGTGACGGTCACGCGCTCGATGCTCATCGGCGGCTCCTGGCTTCAGGCCTAGAAGAAGCCCATGGGCTTCGGGTCGTAGCTCACCAGCATGTTCTTCGTCTGCTGGTAGTGCGAGAGCATCATCTTGTGCGTCTCGCGGCCGATGCCCGACTGCTTGTAGCCGCCGAAGGCCGCGTGCGCCGGGTACAGGTGGTAGCAGTTGACCCACACGCGGCCCGCCTGGATGGCGCGGCCCATGCGGTAGGCGGTGTTCGTGTCACGCGACCACACGCCCGCGCCCAGGCCGTACAGCGTGTCATTGGCCACCGCCAGCGCGTCCTCCATGTCCTTGAACTTCGTCACCGACACCACCGGGCCGAAGATCTCCTCCTGGAAGATGCGCATCTTGTTGGTGCCCTCGAAGATGGTGGGCTCCACGTAGTAGCCCTCGGCGAGCGAGCCGGCCAGGTTGGCGCGGCCACCACCGGTGAGCACCTTGGCGCCCTCCTTCTTGCCGATGTCGATGTACGAGAGGATCTTCTCCAACTGGTCGTTGGAGGCCTGCGCGCCGATCATCGTCTGGGTGTCGAGCGGGTTGCCCTGGACGATGCGCCTGGTGCGCTCGATGGCCTTCTGCATGAACTCCTCGTAGAAGCGCTCCTGGACGAGGGCGCGCGAGGGGCAGGTGCAGACCTCGCCCTGGTTGAGGGCGAACATGGCGAAGCCCTCGAGGGCCTTCTGGGCGAAGTCGTCGTTCTGCGAGAACACGTCCGCGAAGAAGATGTTGGGCGACTTGCCGCCCAGCTCCAGCGTCACGGGGATGAGGTTCTCCGAGGCGTACTGCATGATGAGGCGGCCCGTCGTCGTCTCACCGGTGAAGGCCACCTTGGCCACGCGCTTGTTGCTGGCCAGGGGCTTGCCGGCCTCGATGCCGAAGCCGTTGACGATGTTGAGCACGCCGGGAGGCAACAGGTCGCCAATGAGCTCGGCGAACTTGAGGATGGTGACGGGGGTCTGCTCGGCGGGCTTGAGGACCACGCAGTTGCCAGCGGCGAGCGCGGGCGCGAGCTTCCACGCGGCCATCAGCAGCGGGAAGTTCCAGGGGATGATTTGCGCCACGACGCCGAGCGGCTCGTGGAAATGGTACGCGACGGTGTGCTCGTCGAGCTCGGCGAGGCTGCCCTCCTGGGAGCGCAGGCAGCCGGCGAAGTAGCGGAAGTGGTCGATGGCGAGCGGCAGGTCCGCGGCGAGCGTCTCGCGGACGGGCTTGCCGTTGTCCCACGTCTCGGAGACGGCGAGCATCTCCAGGTTGGCCTGCATCCGGTCGGCGATCTTGTTGAGGATGTCGGCGCGGGCGGTGGGAGAGGTGCGGCCCCAGGCGGCCTTGGCCTTGTGGGCGGCGTCGAGTGCCTTCTCGACGTCCTCGGCGGTGGAGCGGGGGACCTCACAGAAGGGCTTGCCGGTGACGGGGGTGATGTTCTCGAAGTACTGCCCCTTCACGGGCGGGACGAACTCCCCGCCAATGTAGTTTCCATAACGGGGGAGGTACTGGACCTTGCTGCCCTTCTGTCCCGGCGCTTCGTAGACGGTCGACATTCGAACCTCGGCGTGAGTCGTGGGTTGAACTGGCAACGGCAGGGGAGAGGGCACGGAAGATAGACAGGTGCCGCTCCGCGTCATCGCCGGAAAGGAACACGGGAACGTTCGAAAATGATCAACCGGGCGGGGAAGGGGGCACTCGGGCACCCGGTCACACCCCGGAGGGAGGGGGTGATCAGCGCGTGAGGGTGGGGGTCCTCGGACGAGTGAGGTGAAGCATGGCGCAGGTGTTGGTGGTGGATGACGAGGTGAAGCTGGGGAAGCTGGTGGCGGAGGCGTTGGAGCTGGACGGGCACGAGGTGGTGCGGGTGACGGGGGGCCGGGCGGCGCTGGTGGAGCTGGCGCGGCGGGGCTTCGACGTGGTGCTGACGGATTTGATGATGCCGGAGGTGGGGGGGCTGGAGGTGTTGAAGGCGGCGCAGGCGCTGCCCACGCCGCCGGCGGTGGTGATGATGACGGCGTACGGCACCGCGGAGAACGCGGTGGCGGCGATGAAGGGAGGGGCGGCGGACTACCTCACCAAGCCCTTCGCGATGGACGAGGTGCGGCTGCGGGTGAGGCGGCTGGCGGAGCAGCGCGCGGCGGAGACGCGGAGCGAGCGGCTGGTGCGGCGGCTGACGCCGGAGCTGGTGGCGGAGAGCCCGCGGATGAAGCAGGTGCTGGCGTCGGCCACGCAGGTGGCGGCGAGCGACGCGAGCGTGGTGTTGTTGGGAGAGAGCGGGACGGGGAAGAGCCAGCTGGCGAGGCTCATCCACTATTCGAGCAAGCGCGCGGCGGGGCCGCTGGTGGAGGTGCACTGCGCGGCGTTGCCGGAGACGCTGCTGGAGGGGGAGCTGTTCGGGCACGAGAAGGGCGCGTTCACGGGGGCGACGGAGCGGAAGGTGGGTCACCTGGCGGCGGCGGACGGGGGGACGCTGTTCCTGGACGAGATTGGCGAGGTGACGCCGGCCACGCAGGTGAAGCTGCTGCGCTTCCTGCAGGAGCGGGAGTTCGTGCCGCTGGGGAGCACGCAGGCGCGCAAGGTGGACGTGCGGGTGATTGCCGCGACGAACCGGGACTTGGCGGCGGCGGTGCGCGAGGGACGTTTCCGGGAAGATTTCTATTACCGGCTGAACGTCTTCAGCATCGAGGTGCCGCCGTTGCGTGAGCGCAAGGAGGACCTGGTGCCATTGGCGCGGGCGGTGCTGGCGAGGAAGGGGTTGCCGGCGTCGAAGCTGTCGAAGGACGCGGAGGCGAGGCTGCTGGGGTACACGTGGCCGGGCAACGTGCGCGAGCTGGAGAACGCGATGGAACGTGCGCTCATCCTGTCGGGGGAGGGAGACATCCAGGCGGAGCACCTGGGAGGGGGAGGCCCGTCGCTGTCACGGGGAGGGGGAAAGGGAGTGCGAGCGGCGGACGTGCTGGGGGAGGGGTTCAACCTGGACGCCTTCGAGCGCGAGCTGTTGTACGCGGCGTTGGAGAGGGCGGGGGGCAACAAGACGGCGGCGGCGAAGCTGCTGGGCATCACGCGCCGGCGCCTCTACTCACGGTTGCAGAGCCTGGGAGAAAAGGTGACGGACCCGGAATCGGATTGAATCCAATCACCACCCAGCCATCCACCACCCAGCCATCCACCACCCAGCCATCACAAACCCAATCACCCCAATATCCCCTCTCCCCTCGGGAGAGGGACGGGGTGAGGGTACCCGGGTCCCAGGTTGAACCCCTGTCACCGAGAGCCCCTCAAGACCCCGAGTGCCACACTTCGGAAGAGGTCTCCGGGTCCCCACTTTCCGTGGATCTGGATCCTCCCACGACGAGGAACACCCCAGGGCCCACGGGGGCGAGCAGATGACCGGCACCCGCCGACGACGAGCACCCGCCCATCCGAGAGCGTCACACCCTTGGCCTCGTCGCGGGGCCGGGTCAGGGGTCCCGACATGCGCCAGGTGCGGCCGTGGGGCTCCCAGATCTCGGTGCCCTGATCCAGGGGAGGCGCGATGTGAACCCCCTCGATGATGGCGAAGCCGGAGCCATTGTCGCGGCCACCGGCGATGATGACGCGCTCGCCGCTCACGCACACGGGTCCGGGATGGAAGACGCGAACGGTCTGTCCGGCGGGCTCCCAGGCGTTGGCTCCGGGGCGGAGCAACTCCGCGCGGGTACCTGGATGGGAGCGGAGGACGAGGGGGCCATCCCCGCCTCGTACCCGCGTCGGAGCACGCATGACTGGTTGGAGTCCAGGCGGCCGGGCGTCCTGGCCGGTGGGGGGCCGCGCGGGTGCCTACCGTTGGGATGCCATCTGTCCCAAGGAGCCCGAATGGACACCACGCACCACGAACCGAAGCATCCGCGAGAGCTGGTTCACGTCCCCGCCTCGGTGAGTGAGCGCAAGGGCCTGTTCGACAAGAGCGCGGCCGCCGGAATCCCCGCGATGCCACTGCTGGGCAAGTTGCCCCTGCGCCGGCGCATCCCCCAGAACCTGCACTCGGTGATGGACTACAAGGGAGCGCTGTCGGTGGCCGGAGTCGGGCTGTTGTCCAACCCGGGGGCGTTCCGGACGGCGAGCCTGGTGCTGGGATGCTCGGGCCTGGGAGTGTCGCTGCTCACCGACTACCGGCTGAGCCTCTTGAAGCTCATCCCCATCGAGGTGCACGAGGCCATCGACTACGTGTGGAGCTTCGGCGTCATCGCCGCGCCCTTCCTCTTTGGAGGCGCGCGCCGCTGGCGGTTGGCCACCTGGGTACACGTCCTCGTGGGGGCGAGCACCATCGTCGCATCCCTCTTCACCGACTACCGGGCGCAGCGGGGCGTGCAATGGGTCCAGGGCCAACCGACGGACCTGGGCCCCGTGGGCGGCTGAAATCCCAGGAGGGCCAGCGCGTGGAACACCCGGCCGGTGGTGCGACCCGGCCGGGGCACATCTCCCTCACGGGCGGCTCATTTCATGGGCCCGTCAGGTTCTTCGCGTCGTTGATCGGCGACAGGTCACCCACGAACCGCAGCATGTCCGCCATGGTGAAGTGGCCGGGCCTGGTCGAGGGCAGCGTGGGCTTCCACTGCGGGTTGCTGGCGAGGAAGGAGCTGGAGTCGTGCTCGAGCAGGCCCACGAAGACCTCGGAGAGGATGCTGCTGCCCACGGGCCCGAGCCGCTTGCCGTCCCCGCGCTGCTCGGCCTCCTTGAGGATGTAGTACCAGAGCGGGGTCTCCAGGTGCAGGTTGTGCTTGGCGGCCACCTGCCCATCGGGCCCCTTGGCGATGTCCTCGGGGGACAGGGGCTTGATGCGCATGCGGCGGGCCACGTTCTGTCCGGAGGGCAGGCCGAGGCTGCGCCCGCGCCGGAGGTTGGCGATGGGCAGGTTGACGCCGGGCAGGACGCCGCCGTCGGGAATCTCGGAGAGGGTGGGCGCGAGGAACGGGTCGAGCCGGCGGCTGAGGCCCGCGGTCACCCCGTCTCCAGCGAACTGGAAGAAGCGCCGCCAGTCGATGATCCAATCGCTGGGGATGGGCACGTTGGTGCCCGAGCGCCCGGAGAAGCGGAACAGCAGCGCGAGTGAAGCCGTGGCCCGCCGGCGGGGCCCCGGCTTGAAGGTGAAGACCTCGTTGTAGTCGTAGCCCTCGCGCACCATGCTGTGGCCCAGGCGATACGCGGCGGCGGAGAACTCCACGGGGATGAAGGCGTCGCGATGCGGGCGGTAGAAGGCGCGGCCCTTCTCGAGCACGTCCTCGAGCACATCCTTGTCCACCAGCCGCTTCAGGAAGTCGTGCAGGACGATCCACTGGTAGTGCCAGATGACGAGCTGGCGGGCCTCCTCGAACAGGGGGCGTCGGGCGGCCGAGGGCGGTTTGACGGTGCCGTCCTTGAGGCCCTCGACGATCTTGTTGTGGAAGCGCATGAACGCCAGGTGCATCTGGGCGACGATGAGGTTCTCGTCGTTGCGCGGGTCTCCGATGACGGCCAGGCCCTGGGGGCCGCGCGGGAGGTCGAAGTCGAGCGACGGCTTGATGGTGGGGTCACCGCCGCCGGGAGTGGGGCTGGTCTTGCCAATGACGAAGAGGGCGTCGTTGGGAGCGAGCTGGTAGAGGAAGGGCTGGTCGGCTGGACCCCTGCCGTAGAGGGAGTCGAGGTCCAACGCGGGGGTGCGGAAGTTGTGGAGGGCGAGGGGGTCGACGAGCACCTCCTGGATGGGGGTGGTGTCGAAGGTGATGTCGTGGTCGATGTACTGGCCGAGGTAGGTGTAGCCAGCGGGGACGTCCTCGTTGTCACCCTTGGGGTCGGCGGGGGTGGCGTCCTTCATCGCGCGGCCGAGCTCCTCCAGGGCCTCGAGCGGTGGCGTCAGGGGTTGGAGCGAGGGGAAGATCCTTCCGAACTTGCCCGTCGGGACATACTGGCCCAACGGGGTCCCTTCCCCATTGCGTAGCAAGAAACCATGAATGGCTGGCATTGTGCTTCCCTCCACGTGGTGGTGCGTTCAGACAGACAGGGCTCGGCGCGTTTGTGAGCGTCACCGCGAGCGCGGCACATGGATTCCAGTTCGGCGCACGCGTCGCAATGCCCTGAAGGGCACGTGTCTGGAAGCGCGCGGGAGGCTCGGACTGGAGGGTGGGGCGGGAGGGAGCGGGCGAGCTCGGGTGAAGCGGAGCTGGGATGCGAGGCGAGCGCGCGCCCGTTAAGGGAAGGGCTCCATACCAACTTCTGCATCTACGATTGCCAGTACTGCATCAATCGCATCTCCAGCGATACGCCCCGGGCGCGCTTCACCCCCGAGGAGGTGGTGGGGCTCACGCTCGACTTCTACAAGCGCAACTACATCGAGGGACTGTTCCTCGGCTCCGGAGTCCTCAAGAGCCCGGACTACACGATGGAGGAGCTCGTCCAGGTGGCGCGGACACTGCGTGAGCAGCACCAGTTCCAGGGCTACATCCACCTCAAGGCCGTGCCGGGCGCTTCCCAGGAGCTCATCGACCAGGCGGGCCGGTACGCGGACCGCTTGAGCGCGAACATCGAGCTGCCCACGGATGCGGACTTGAGCAAGCTCGCGCCGGAGAAGAGCTTCGCCGTCACGGGCGAGACGATGCGGGAGATCCACGTCCGCGTGGGGGCCCGGTTTCCGCATCAACCTGAGCCGGGGGCAGGTGTTCGAGACGCCCTGGGCGAAGGCGTGGATGGCGACGTTCCACCCCTCGGCGCTGCTGCGGATGCCGGACGAGCGGAGCCGCGCCGAGGCTCGGGCTCACTTCGAGGAGGACCTGCGCAGGGTGGTGGACACCCTGCGCGCCCTGCCCGTGACTACTGGCAGGTGATGCCCGGCAGACCGCGGTACGCGCCCTGCGCGGTCCACAGCGAGATGGGGCCGCCGCACGAGCCGGCGTAGGGATCATCGGTTCCCCAGGTCGGATCCCAGAACTCGAAGTGCAGGTGCGGGCCGGTGGAGGCGCCGGACGAGCCCACGCGGGCGATCCAGTTGCCGCAGGGGATGGAGGCGCCGCGGGCGTACTGCTGGGTGCCCTTCTTCAGGTGCCAGTACTTGCTCTTCCGGCCATCCGCGTGCCGCATGATCATGTAGTTGGCCGTGTACAGGCCACAGGCGGCGTACGGGTCGTTCTGGTTCCAGTAGTTGCAGCGGTCGTAGTATCCGTCGACGGAGGACTCCAGCGTGCCGCCCGCGGCGGAGATGACCCACACGCCGTAGTCCATCTTGGTGAAGCCGCCCGCGAGGGCGTAGTCGGTGCCCGTGTGGCCGCCGTAGCGCACGGTGCCGCAGGCGTAGTCCTTGCCCGCGTGGTCCATGTACGCGCTCACCACGCAGCCGCCGTTGGCGCACTGGTCGGAGAGCATGGACATGGGGAAGCGGAACAGCGTTCCGGCCTGCGAGGCCAGCGGGAGCGCGAGCAGCGCGCCGGCCAGCGTGGCGCCGAGGGTCTTCAGCGTGCGATTCACTTTCCACCTCCCAGGTCCGGCGACGCCTCGCCGGTGCGGACGTTGAGCTTCCAGAACTCGCCGCCGCCGGCGTTGTAGCGGAGCGTGTCGTCGTCCACCCACTCCATGGCGTAGTTGGAGACGGGCGGAGGGACGAAGTCGGCGGGCTCGCCCTGGCTCAACAGCCAGGCCGAGAGGCCCTTGTTGGTGAGCTGCACGGGCTCGGCGCCGTCCACGGTGGTGCGGAAGAAGGAGGCCACCGAGGTGCGGCCGGAGACGAACACCACCGTCTCGCCGTCCGGCGAGATGCTGGGCATGGCGTCCACGCCGGGGCCATCGGCGAGCTCCTTCACGCGGCCGGTGAGGTCCACGATGCCGATGGACGTCTCGTGCGCCTCGTTGCCCGTGCGCGTCAGCGTGGCGAGCAGCGCGTCTCCCTTGGGCGTGGGGAAGAGGTCTCCCCCGACGCGTTGGGCCAGCAGCCGCGTGCGTCCGTTGGCCTCGCGCAGACGCAGGTCTCCGTTGGCCTCGAGCAGTGCCACCTGCGTGCCCACGGAGCGCGCCTCGCGGTACTTGAACTCGCGGTCCACCACGCGCACGGCGCCCGTGCGCTCGTTCCAGCCCACGATGGCCAGCAGCGGGATGTCTCCCGTGGCCTCCGAGGGCGGCTCGGCCATGATGCCGGCCAGCGCGTTGGCGCCGTGGCCATACAGGTGGATGAGCCGGGCCTTGGGCCCGAACTCCTTCTCGATGGCGGGGACGAGCTTCTCCCGGGCCGACTGCACGCGCCGGGCATCTGCGGGATTCATGCGGTCCGCCGCCGTGGCACTGGTCGCCGCCAGCACCAGGGTGGTGACTGCCAGGTAGAGCTTCCTCATGTCACCTCAGGGGGGAATGGGGTTGAACCACGTGTAACATTAGCCTTCTTTGAATTCAAGAATGACACGTATTCCAGGTTTGTTGGATTGATGCTGTGTTTTGGCAATGTTCGCGAGAGGACGGCCGGAGCGGCATAGAGTCGGCGGCATGAACCGTGCTCCGCTCCGCTTCTTCTTCGACTACGTGTCGCCGTACTCGTATCTCGCGTGGACGCAGCTCCCGGCGCTGGCCGCGCGTCATGGCCGCGGCGTGGAGCTGCTGCCCGTGCTCTTCGCCGGAGTGCTCAACACGCTCGGGACGACGGGGCCCGCGGAGGTGAAGCAGAAGCGGTTCTACATCTACAAGCACACGCGGCGGATCGCCCACGAGCTCGGGGTGCCCTTCGTCATGCCCGCGGCGCATCCGTTCAACCCGCTGCTCGCGCTCCGGGTGACGGCGGCCGTGCAGGAGGGGGACGCCCGGCACCGGCTCGTCTCCGCGCTCTATGCGGCGGCCTGGGGCGGAGGCGGCGGGTTGCTACAGCCGGAGCGGGTGGGCGAGGTCGTGGCCTCGGTGGGGCTTGATACCCAGGCGCTGCTCGCGGCCGCGCAGACGCCCGCGGTGAAGGACGAGGTGCGCCGCAACACGGAGGAGCTGCTCGCGCTGGATGGCTTCGGTGTCCCCACCATCGTGGCGGATGGGGAGCTCTTCTTCGGTGTCGACTCCCTGAGCCACCTGGAGCGGTTCCTGCGCGGAGAGGATCCCCTGTCCCGCGAGGAGCTGGAGCGCCTGAAGAACCTGCCCGTGGCCGCGTCCCGCATCTGAGGTGCGGAGGTGGCGCCGGGCCGCCAGGCTCCCTACCTTCTTCTCATGCAGTCATCCCGGAACGTTCCCATTGAAGAGCTGCTCCGCTCCGCCGAGGAGCGGGAGGAAGCGGGTGATGCCCTGGGCGCCGAGGCGCTGCTCGGCCGGGTCATCTCGCTCAAGCCGGAGTTCTCGCTGGCCTGGTACCGGCGCGGCATGCTGCGCCTCTTCGAGCAGGAGGCATTCGAGGAGGCACTCGCCGATCTGCGCCGCGCCGAGGAGCTGGGCGTGGACGGTGTCGGCATCCCGGTGTCTCAGCTCCACTATCTGCACGGGGAGTGTCTGTTCGGCCTCGGGCGGTTCGAGGAAGCCGACGCGCGGCTCGCGCAGGGGCTCATCGGCGAGCAGGATGAGGTGCTGAGGGCGGAGATCTACTACCGGCGCGCCGAGTGCGCCGACGAGCTGGAGCGCCCCGAGGCTTTGCGCGAGGCGCTCACGGGCTTCCTGGCGCACAAGGCCGCGTACCTGGACTCGGGCGGTGACGGCGAGCAGATCGAATGGGCGGAGACGCGGCTGGCCGGGCTCTCGGGCGGACGGTGATTCACCGGTAGACGGGCTCGGGGTTCAACTCGAGGGACGAGATACCCTCACCCCGTCCCTCTCCCGAGGGGAGAGGGGAAATCGGGACATGGCCTCACGGTGTTCCGCTGATGTTCGGCGGCGTGTACGTCGCCTTCGGGTCCACCTCGGCCGCGTAGGGGCTCGTCCACGTGTCCTGGAAGAAGCGCTCGAGCTGGTTCGCGAATGCCTCGCCCTCCACGATGACGCCCACGTTGCGGCTCTGTGTGAAGTAGTCCCGCTCCCAGTTGCTCGTGCCCACCCACGCCTGCTCCCCATCCACCACCATGTACTTGGCGTGCACCACGCGCGCGAAGGGGATGAAGCCGCCGGACCACCGCGGAATGGTGACCAGCTTCACCGTCAGCCCAGGCGGTGACTGCAGTGCCTGCAGGCCCTCGATGGTGCCCTTGCGCTTGCCCCAGTCCGCCAGCAGCAGTTCCACCTTCACCCCGCGCCCCGCCGCCCGCTTCAGTGCCTCCTCCAGCTCGGGGAAGGGGCCGCCGTCACGGCTCTTCGCCTTGTACGTGAGCAGCTGCACCCGCACCGAGCGCTTCGCCCCGTCGATGAGCTTCACCAGCTTCGGCAGGTCCCACGTGGCCGGGTCCGGCAGGTGGCCCTCGGGGCTGTGCGCCGGCGTCACCTGCACCGTGCTCCCCGCGTAGCTCGCCGGGAACGGGCCTCCCACCGCTTTCGCCGCGGGCGCCTGTGCTCCCACGGCCAGCGCCCAGTCCTGCTCGAAGATGTCCGCCATGGAGCGCACCACCTCGGGCACGCGGATGCGCAGCCCCAGCTCCTGGATGTGCTCCAGCGCGCGCCAGTCGAAGTTCTGGCTGCCCAGGTACGCCTCGCGCCCGTCCACCACGAAGTACTTCGCGTGCAGCACGCCGCCCCCGAATACCTTCGCCGTGTCCAGCCGGCGCACCTCGATACCTGGCCGCTTCGCCAGCCGCTCCAGCGTCTCCGGGTACTGCGCGTAGAACTTCTCCTCCGCGAGCACCCGCACCTTCACGCCCCGGTCCGCCGCCGCCTCGATGGCTCGAATCACCGGCTCCAGCCGGCTGCCCGGCGCGTTGCTCACGTAGAACTGCGCCACGTCCAGCGTCCGCGTGGCCCCGTTCACCATCTCTGGCCACACCTGCCAGGCGTCTGGAATGTCCGCGTGGTCCAGCGTCGTCTCCACCGGGCTGCTCTCCACCAACTCCAGTCCGGGACGCTCGGAGCCAGAGGCACGCACTCCCGAGCCGGGCGCGGCGCACGCGAGGGACAGCACGAGGGACAGCAGCAGGGCGTTCAATCGCAGGGGCATGGCGGGCACCTCTACAAAAAATCAAGGGCCCCCCGCGATTGCTCGCGGAGGGCCCCGGGTTCGACACCGTGTCAGCTGGCGCTGGTTAGAACACGTACCGCGCGCCGAGCTGGATGCGCCACCGCGACAGCGTGGGGGTGTACACCGTGGTCCGCACCGCCGTGGGCTCGGTGAAGCTGTAGATGGGGCGGTTGTTCGCCGTGTCGTAGCCCACCGCGCGCAGGAACGACGAGCCGTGGTTCTCGAACTGCGCCTCCTGCTCGAAGAGGCCCCACTCCGGGTTGAGCAGGTTCAGGACGTTGAAGATGTCCCCCTGCAGCTCCAGCCGCTGGCCCTTCACGAACTCCGGCGACGTCCAGCCGAGCCGGACGTTGAAGAAGTTCTGCCACGGGTTGCGGCACGCGCCGCGCTGGATGATGCTGCCCTTGGCCTCCCTCAGGCACTGCTGGCTGTTGATGAAGTTGTTCAGCGCCTCGTACTGCGAGGGATCCTGCAGGGAGATCTGGCTCGGGTCCGCCGGGATGAACGCCAGGTCGTTGCCGTTGATGCCGTCCGCGTTGACGTCACCGTTGACGGTCCAGCTGTAGGGCAGACCGGACTGGCCCGTGTAGATGATGCCCGCGTTGAAGCCGAGGGGCAGATTGCTGGTGGCGGTGAGGGTGACGCGGTGGGTGCGGTCGAACGCCGACGGCCGGAGGTTGCGGTTCTCCAGGCTTCCGTCCACCGGGGCGAACTGGAAGTTGGAGTAGGCCTGGGCGCTCGTCATCGAGATGAGATCCTTCGAGTCCGTGTAGCTGTAGGCCACGCTCAAATCCAGCATGTCCTGGATCTCCTTGCGCAGCTGCAGGGTCGCGTTGGCGACCCGCCCGCCGTTCTTGTTGAACACCCGGATGGCCTGGACGAGGTTGGTCGAGTCGCGGCGGGTGGGGCTGGCCCGGAAGCCCGTCGCGGCGAAGGAGCCGTACAGCGAGCGGCCCTCGCCGTTCTGGCCCTGGTTCACCAGGTTCTCGTCGGTGGTGTACCAGCCGTTGACGTCCTGGGTGTAGAGCAGGTCGGCGGTGGCGATGAGGCCCCAGGGCAGGCGGCGGTCCGCGCCGAGCGCCACGCGGAAGTTCTGCGGGTACCGGGTGCCCGGGTCGAAGTAGTCGATCTCCCCCTGGTTGGTGGGCGCCGTGGGCGGATTGGTGCCGCCAAGGCAGTCGAAGGGCTGGGCGTTGGGATCGGCGGTGAACGCCGGCACCTGCCGGGCGCCCGCGGTCCGCGAGCAGGTCAGCTCCACCTGGGAGAGCCCGTTGATGCTGTACGCGTTGGACACCCACACGTACGGCGGCCGGCCCGAGAAGATGCCGACGCCACCGCGCACGATGGTGTTGGAGTTGCCCTCCACGTCCCAGTTCACACCCAGGCGGGGCGACCAGAGGATGTTGCCGCTCGGCATCTTGCCCGTGTCGATGGGGAGCGCCTCGTTGTTCACGAGCCGCTCGTTGGTGTTGGCGGCGGACAGGAACGGCACGTCGATACGGATGCCGGGCGTGAGCGTCAGGTTCTTGAACGGCGTCCAGTTGTCCTGCAGGTAGAAGCCCGGCTGCACCACGGTGAACTCGGCCGTGCCCGGCTCCTGCAGGTCGCTGACGCCGAAGCGGCGCTGGAAGGCGCTCGCGTTGCCAGCCTCGAAGTCGTCCAGGCTGTCGAAGGTCCACACGCCGGTGGCCGCCTGGAGGAAGGCGTTGCGCAGCCGGAAGAACTCGGTGCTGGTTCCGGCGGTGAGCTGGTGGTCACCCAGCGCCAGGGTGAGGCTGTCCTGGATCTGGAAGATGTCCTGGTCCAGCTGGTTGAGCTGGGAGAAGCGCTCGGCGCCCGCCGCCAGCCACGAGTCGTTCGCGCCGAGCGAGCCGGCCTTGACCAGGATGAGCGGGATGTCCTGGGAGGGATCGCGGGCGTCGCGGAGGATGGAGAAGCCCGCCAGGAACTCGTTGGAGAGCTTGCCCTCGAGGAAGGTCGAGGTCAGCTTCGCCCGGGCGGTATGGGTGTTGACCGTCTGGGCGTAGCCGGCGTTGGACAGCTGGTAGCCGTCACGCAGGCGGTTGGGAATGGACGGCGAGGTGGGCGCGCGGGTCAGCGAGTCCTGCAGGGCGCCCACGAAGTTGTAGGAGAGCTCCAGGTAGCTGTTGGGGATGACGCCCGTGCTGATTTTGGCGAAGACGTTGCGGTCCGGGTTGCGCAGCTGCGTGGCCAGGGCCGTGCCCGGGTTGGGGACGCCGTACTTGTTGGTGAGGATGCTGCTGAACCGGTCGGCCTCGGCCTGGGTGAAGCCCGCGCGGGCCCGGTCCTCCTCCGCGTTCACACCGCCGATCTGGAACTGGTTGCCGAACGCCGAGTTGCGCTCCTGCAGGTCGGTGGCGATGAAGAAGTGCGCCTTGTCCTTGACGATGGGACCGCCGAGGCTGCCGCCGAACTGCCAGATGTTGTAGCCGAGGAACGTGGGATCATCCTGGCGGCCCGCGAGGCTCTTGTTCTGCGTGTAGCCGAAGAGCGAGCCGTGGAACTCGTTGGTGCCGCTCTTGGTGACGGCGTTCACCATGCCGCCGGCGAAGTTGCCGTAGCGCACGTCGAACGGGGACACCTGCACCACGAAGGTCTGGATGGCCTCGATGGAGATGGGCTTGGCGCCGGCCTGGCCGCCCGGCGTGCCGGAGCCCGACAGGCCGAAGATGTCATTGTAGGCCGCGCCGTCGACCTGGATGTTGTTGAAGCGGTTGTTCTGCCCGGCCATCGCGGTGCCGCTCACCTGGGGCGTGGTGGAGATGAGGTCCGTGAAGTTGCGGCCCTGGAGCGGCAGACTGGTCATCTGCTCGGACTCCATGGTCATCGAGGGGCCGGTGCGGCCCTGGTCCTGGAGCTCATCCGTCGCCTGGGCGGTGACGACCATCTCCTCCTGGAACTCCTCGAACTGGCGCAGCTTCAGGTCGATGTTGAAGCGCTGGCCCAGCACGAGCTGCATGCCGGTGCGGGTGGCCGGGTAGAAGCCCTCCATGTTGGCCGTGAGGGTGTACGGTCCGCCCGGGGGGAGGTTGTCGAGCAGGTAGTTACCCGACGAGCCGGTCACCGCGGTGAAGGTGGTGCCGGTGGCCGTGTTGCGCAGTTGCACCACGGCGGTGGGCAGCGGCTCGCCTTCCTGGGTGGTCACGGTTCCGGTCACCGCGGAGCCCGTGACTCCCTGCGCCATTGCCCCGGACGCGAGGAGGGTCGTGATGAAGACGGCTATCAGTCTGAGGTGGGATGGACGTACAGGATTCATGGAACCTCGCGAGACCTGCATGGGGGCAGTGCGAGGAGTCCAACCACTCGGAGGCGCCCACTTCTGGTTCGGCTGCTGCACGAGGGCCTCCCTGGGGGGAGAGTGAGGGGTTGGGCTCGCGACACGACGATCGTTGCCTGGCGAACGGCGGCCACTGCCGGGCGGCCGTCTATCAACATTTGAGGGGCCTTTCCAACCGGGGGCTCTATTTTCACCTTGAGTTCACAAAGATGACTCAGGCGGTAGGGGGGGGCCTCCGCCAGGTGGAGCCACCGGAATCCCGGAAAACGCTGACTTCGGGGAGGGCGCTAGCGTCCCTTGAGGTAGCGGCCGGATTGCTTGTCGAGCAGCTCCAGGCCCACGCGGGCCTCGCGGCACTCGGGCAGGAGCTGGAGGGCGCGCTCGAAGCTCTCGCGGGCGCGGTCGAAGAAGCGGGTACTGAGGTACTGGTGGCCGCGGCACACCAGCTCCATGGCCTGGTGGCGGGGTGTGGGGGCCACCTTGGCGGCCTTGGAGAAGAGGTCCAGCGCCTTGGCGTAGTCGAAGGACTCCAGGGCGACCATGCCCAGCTTGTAGAGCTGGAGCGCCACCGCCGCGGGCTGCACGCCGGAGGAGGGCCGGGGCCCGGAGGGGGCACCCGGGGGAGGCGTGGCGACGGGCACGCCGTGGACCGGGGTGAGGGCGGGGCGGGGCGCGACGGGCACGCCGTGCGCGGGCGTGAAAGCGGGGCGGAGCGGCGCCGGGGCGGCTGGGGCCTCGGGGGGCGGCGTCACCGGGGCGGCCGGGGTGCGCGGCTTCGTCCGGGCCATGCGCTCGCTCCACTCGCGCCGCTTGTCCGGCTGGGAGAGCACCTCGAAGGCCTTCTTGGCGCCGAGGAAGAGCTCCAGCGCCTGGGCCTTCTCCTCGGGGGACTTCATCCGGAGCCGGTCCGGGTGGGACTGCGCGGCGATGCGCAGGAAGGCCTTGCGGATGGCGGCCAGGTCCTCGGTGCCTTGCAGTCCGAGCACCTCGAAGGGGTTCCTGTCGTGAGAGGGGTCCTGGGACATGGGAGCACCCTCCTCAGGGCGAGGCGGCGGTGGGCGGGCGCAGCGTCACCTCGGCCTTGCGGCCGGTGGCGGGCTCGCGGGCGGTGACCTGGAGGATGCCATCCGCGTCGATGGTGAAGTCCACCTCCACGCGCACGGTGCCGGCGGCGGCGGCGGGAAGGCCGGCCAGTTGCAGCTCGCCGAGGTAGCGGTTGCCGTCCACGGAGGGGGCCTCGCCCTGGTACACCTCGAGGTCCACGTGGGTCTGCTGGTCGAGGGTGGTGGCGAAGACCTTCGTCTCGCGTGCGGGGATGGTGGTGTTGCGGGGGATGAGGACGCTGAAGCGGCCGCCCTCGGTGCGGATGCCGAGGCTGCGCGAGAGCACGTCCAGCAGCAGCACGCGGGGCAGCTCGGGCGAGGTGCCGGCGATGATGTCCGCCTCGAGCGCGGCGCCGAGGGCCACGGCCTCGTCGGGGTTGACGGAGCGCTCGCCGGGCCGGCCCAGGAGTTTTTCCGCGCGGGCGCGCACCGCGGGCATGCGCGTCATGCCGCCCACGAGGACGACGCGGTGGATGTCCTCCAGCTGGAGGCCGGCGTCCTGGAGGGCCTGCTCGCAGGGGGCGCGCAGCCGCTCCAGCTCGCGGTTGGCCAGGTTCTCCAGGAGGGTGCGCGAGAAGGAGGGGAGGGACAGGTGCAGGGGCCCCTCGGCGCCGGCGCCGAGGAAGGGCAGGTCGATGGCCGTCTGCTCCAGCTCGGAGAGGGCGCGCTTGGTGGACTCGGCGGCGTCCTTGAGGCGCCAGAGGGCCTCGGGGTTGTGGGCCAGGTCCACGCCGGTCTGCTTGAGGAAGATGCGGCGCAGCGCGTCCACCACGAGCTCGTCGATGTTGTCGCCGCCCAGGAAGTTGTCGCCGCTGGTGGCGAGCACCTGCACCACCTCGTCCTCCACGTGGAGGAGGGAGATGTCGAAGGTACCGCCGCCCAGGTCGAAGACGGCGATGTTCTCCGGGCGCGACTCGTCGAAGCGGCAGGCGAGCATGGCCGCGGTGGGCTCGTTGAGGAGCCGGTGCACGGTGAGGCCGGCGCGCTGGCCGGCGGCCTTCGTCTCCTGGCGCTGCACCTCGTCGAAGTAGGCGGGCACGGTGATGACGGCGCCCTCCACGCTCTGGCCCAGTTGGGCCTCGGCGCTCTCCTTGAGGTAGCGCAGCACGTGGGTGGAGACCTCGGACGGGGTCATCACCTGGCCGTGCACGCGCACCGCGGCGTTGCCGGAGGGGTCGGCCACCAGCTCATAGGGCAGCAGGCGGCGCAGCTGCTGCACGGCGGGGTCCGAGAAACGCCGGCCGATGAGGCGCTTCACGCCGAAGACGGTGTCGCGGGGGTGGAGCACGGCCTGGCGGCGGGCGGCGCTGCCCACGGTCACCTTGCCCGAGGCATCGAAGCCGATGACGGACGGAGTGGTGCGCTCGCCCTCGCGGTTGGGCAGGACGCGGGCGTGGCCCGTGGCGGGGTCGGCCACGGCCATGCAGCTATTCGTCGTGCCCAGATCGATTCCGAGAACGAGTCCCATACCACCGTCCCCCCCGCGCGCCTCAAGCCGCCAGGAGCCCTACCTCCGTGAAGAGCAGCGCCACACGGCGCAAGGCTACTTCATCCTCCGGACGCTTGAGTTCCGCAAGCGCGGCGGTGAGGGTATTTCCCGGCTTGTTGAGGAGGGAGGAGGCGCGCAGCTCGGTGGCCGAGAGCGCCAGGTCATTGGCCGAGACGGGAGGAGCCGGGTTGCGGTGGAGGGGCTTGTGGCGAAGGGACTCCTGTTCGCGCACCAGCCGCTCCAGCGGATAGTGCTCGCGCAGGCCCTCATTGAGCAGGGCGAGGCCGCCCAGGCGCTCCTCGGTGCCGTCGGTGATGGGGGTCTCGCCCTCGAAGAAGGCGTAGCGGCCGCCCGTCCAGCCGAGCAGGCTGAGGGCCACGGTGCGCCGGTGCTCGCGCGTCCACTCGGCCAGCTCGGCGGGAGAGAGGACGCGGGCGGCGAGCAGCGCGTCCAGGAGCCGTCCGGAGAAGGGGCGGGTGTGCTCCACGGCGCGCTGCCACTGCTCCACGGACAGCTTGCCCGTCTGGAGCAGGAAGGCGCCGAAGCGGTCCGTGGCGAGGCTGGAGCGCACGGCGATGATCTGCCCCGCCTTGAGGAAGAGCTCCTTGTGGGCGCGGTTCTGCTCGAAGTGGAGCCGGCCGGTGGCCTTGGCGAGCATCAGCCGGGCCATGACGCGCAGGGGGGCCACGCGGCCCACGTTGCCGGCGTAGCGGGGCGGTTTCGCCTTGGCGAGCCGGGCCTCGAGGCGCTCCTGGGCGGCGGCCGCGGTGGCGTTGAGGCCGGGGAAGGCGGAGGGGGGAAGGAAGGGGCCGCCGGACTGGGACACCTGGGCCTGGGGCGACAGCTTCCCGGAGGCGAAGAGCAGCCGCACGTCGTCCTCGGCCAGCTTCGTGAGGGAGAGGCCGCCGCCCGGCTCGCGCACCGCGTAGGTGGAGGCCGTGGGCTGCGGGGGAGCCGGCTCGGCCAGCAGGGCCGGGGGAATGGGCGGCTGCACGGGGGGCGCGCGCACCTCCGGCTCGTAGTAGCTGGCCATCAGCGCGGCCAGGTCGCGCTGGGACACGCGCAGGCCGGCGGACAGCAGGAACTCGTCCAGTGCGTCGAGCACGTCGGCGGCCGACTGGAAGCGCTCGTCCGGGTTGGCGAGGGTGCACCGGTTGACGACGGTGCACAGCGGCTCGGGCAGGAAGGGGGCCGCGTCCTGCAGGCGCAGGGGCCGGGCCTTGAGGGCCACCGTCTGCTTGAGCACGTCCATCACCGCGCCGGGCTTGAAGGCGTGGCGCCGCGACAGCATCTCGTAGAGGGTGATGCCGAGGGCGAAGATGTCGCCGCGCCCGTCCGGCTTCTTGCGGGCGAGCTGCTCGGGGGGGATGTAGCCCGGCTTGCCGCGCACGTTGGTGGCGATGTCTCCGCCGGAGCTGCCCACCAGCGCCACGCCGAAGTCCAGCAGCTTCACCTCTCCCTCGAAGGAGATGATGATGTTGGTGGGGTTGACGTCGCGGTGCACCAGGTGGAGCGGCTCGCCCGCCGCCGAGCGCGCGCGGTGCGCGTAGTCCAGTCCCTTGAGCACCTCCATGGCGATGTAGCAGGCCAGGTGCACGGGGATGCCCTGCCCCCGGGCCGACACCCGCTTCATCAAGTCATACAGGTCGCGGCCATGGATGAACTCCATGGCGATGAAGTACTCGCCGCGCTGCTCTCCGAAGTCGAAGATCTGCGCGATGTTCATGTGCTGGAGGAGCGCCGACAGCCGCGCCTCCTCGATGAACATTTGCACGGCGGACTCCTGCTGGGTGGCCTCCGGGAGCACGCGCTTGACGACCACCTGCTTGGCGAAGCCGCCGGCGCCGAGCGCCACGCCGCGGTAGATGTCCGCCATGCCACCGCGGCCCAGGTGGTTGACGAGCACATACCGGCCGAAGCGGGCGGGCAGCGTGAGGTTGCCGGACGGCGTGCTCATTTCTTACTGGAGTCCTCGATGAGCATCTCGTCGAACATGTCCTCGCTGATGACGAGCGTGCCGGGGCGCACGGCGGCGGGACGGGGCGCCATTCCGGGGATGGGCGCGGGCGTCAGCGCGGGGCCCGTGGGGGGACGCGTGCGCTCGCCTTGGGCATGAGGGCCGCGGCCTTGGCCGCCGCGGGGGACAGGGCCGGCACGGGCGGCACCATTGGCACGGGGGGCGGCAGCGACGGACGAGGCGGCGCCTCCAGATCGTCGAGCGGCTCGAGCATGATCTCCATGCTCGGCACCCGGCTCTCGGGAGCCAGGGGCTGGCTGGACACCGGAGGCGGGGTGAGGGGTGGGGCGTCGATCTCCTCGCCCAGCGTCTCCAGCATGCTGTGGGCCAGCTGCATGGTGCTGTTGCCGAACATGGTATCGGCTGGCTTGGGTTCGGCCGGCCTGGGCTTGGGCGGGACCGGCGCCATGGCCGGCGGAGGTGGAACCTTGGTGGAGAGGTTGACCACGCTGGCGGGCGCCGGGACGGGCTTGGGCGAGGTGGGGGAGGAGGGCGCCGAGGTGGAGGCCGTGTCCCCCGTGAGCAGGACGATCATCCTGCGCAGATCCTCGATGGTCTGCTCCTTGGCCGTGAGCGTCTGCTCCCGGGTGGCGAGGTTCTTCTCGAGCTCGGCCACGCGGTGGGCGAGCCGGTCGCGCTCGGCGCGCAGCTTGGGCATCGCCTCGTTCTCGGCGCGCAGCCGCTGCAGCTCTTCTTGTTGCGCGGGGGCGGCCGCCGTGGGGTCTCCCTGGCCGCGGACCTGCTCGCGCAGGCTGTTGAGCTCCTGCAGCCACATCCGCTTCTCCTCGCGGGTGATGGCCTCCTGCTCCCGTTGCTCCTCCTCGCGGCGCGTCAGCGCGCCCTGGAACTGCTCGCTCAGGCCGCCGACCGCCGTCATCAGCTCCCGGAGGCCGCGGCTGGCGCGCTCCAGGCGCTTGACGCCCTGGGTCTGCTCGTCGATGCGCTCGAGCAACCGGGGCGGCACGCCCTGCTGTGCACCCGTCCGGCGCAGCTCGTCGCGTTGTGCCTCCAGCCGGGCGAGCTCCTGGGTCGCCTGGCGCAGCAGGGGGAGCACCAGCTCGGCGATGCTCTCGGCATGGCGTCCCAGCTCGACGCACCCCTGCCGCACCAGCTGGAGGTCCGCCGAGGAGTCCGCCGATGGCTCCGTGCTGGTTGCGTTCCTCATCGCGCTTCCTCCACTCCCTCCTCGAGGCGTGCCGTCATCGAACCACGCGCTGGGTCATGATACCCCACCACCTCCGGCCGGGCTTCATGGGGTTGCGGGCTCGGTCGTCAGAGCACCAGCCTGCTGGATTGCTCTCATTTCCCCTGCAACTGGGAGGTGGGCGCTCGCTGGGGCAGCGAGGGGAAGGGCTCGAAGTTCTCCAACGCGAGCTTCCCGAGCTCCACGTTCGCCTCCGGCAACCGCTCGATGTCCTCGGCGAACCAGGGGGTCTCGGGGAGGGGAGGAGCGGAGGCCGCCGGAACCGGAGCTGGAGCCGGGGCCGGGGCCTGCACCGGCCGGGCCGTGTCCGCCTCGAGGGGCTCCGTGTCGATCTCCGACTGCGACAGCTCCACGGTGAAGGTGACCCTGGGCTGTACCTCGGCGCGCCGGGGGCCGGAGACCTCCACCATGGGACGGCGGCGGGGGCGGGCTCCCCCCTCGCCGGACGAGGGCGCGGGCGCACGGGGTGGCACCGCGGGCTCCATCGGACGCACGCTCACCTGGAGGGCGGCACCGCATCCCGTACAGCGGACGATCTGGGTGCCCGGGCCCGGGAGGGGCACCGCCGTCCCACAACGTGGGCACAGGGGGCGCGCGGTTGGAGTGGAAGAGGGAGCCTCTGCGGTCATGGGCTCGTCAGAGCTCCGAGCAACACGACAGGGCATCCGCGCGTGCTGAACTCGGCGTTACACCATCGACGCATCATTCCGCAAGCGAACGGGCGGGTCAACGGAGGTCTGGTGCCGGAGGCGCGACCTGAAGGGTGTGTAGGCGGGGGAGCATTCGTACGCGGGGTGAAGCCGATAACGTTTGGCCCCAGGCCCGAGGAGGTGGAGACTTCCGGCGTTCGCCCGCTTCACCCGTCCGGAGTCACCCCCCATGCCTTTCGAGTCGCTGCTGGCTCAGATTCCCATGTTCGAGCACCTCGCGCAGGAGGATCTGACGCACCTGTCGGGGCTGTTGCAGCAGCGGCGCTATAGCAAGAACGAGGTCATCTTCCACCAGGGGGACGTGGGCACGGCCCTCTTCATGGTGCGCCGGGGCGAGGTGGCCATCCGCCTGAGCTCCTCGGAGGGCAAGGAGGTCATCCTGGCGCTGCTGGGCCGGGGGGATGCCTTCGGCGAGCTGGCGCTGCTGGATGGGGAGCCGCGCTCGACGGACGCGGTGGCGCGCGACGAGACGCACCTGCTGAGCCTCCACCAGGAGGACTTCCGGCGCTTCCTGAGCGAGCGCCCGCAGGTGGCCATGGGGCTGCTGGCGGTGCTCAGCCGGATGGTGCGGCGCGTCACCCAGCTGGTGCACGACTCGGCCTTCCTGGATGCGCGGGCGCGGCTGGCGCGGGTGCTGTTGGACCTGGCCAAGTCGCAGGGGCAGCCGGCTTCCGAGGGCGGCATCCTCATCCCCAAGCTGACGCAGGCGGAGCTGGCCAACCTGTGCGGGGTGACGCGCGAGAGCGCCAACAAGTGGTTGCGCTTCTACAACCGCGAGGGGCTGCTCACGTACGAGAACGGGCAGATCACCATCGTGGACCCCGAGCGCCTGCGCCGCGACGTGGACTGAAGGACTACGGGTGGGAGGAGCCCGCGCCCCCCGGCGCGGACTCGACTCCCGGAAAACATGGGCGGAGGCCGCGCCCCCCGGCGCGGCCCCCCATCCCTCGGGACCTGGACGATGCCCTCACGCGCTCTTCCCGAAGTGCGGCGGGCGGAGTCCCCCCAGCGAGGTAACGGCGGCCATCCCCCCCTCAGGACATGGCGGCCTTCGGCGGCCTCGCACAGACATCACTCCGCTCGCACCTCGGGCGCGGCGTTCGGCGACAACGGGGCATCGAGTCCCTGTTCCCGAGAGCATTCATACCGCTCGGGGGGGTCCAGGGCTGTGAATCGACTCACTGCGGGGGTGTGAAGCCGTTCACAGCCAGCGGGGCCGTTTTGTGCGGGGGTCCGGGGATGGCTCCTCAGGGGGCCTGGGCGCTCATCCGGGGTGGCGGGGATACTCCAGGAGCGGAGAACATTCCACCCCCCGTGGAGTCGGCGCGTGGACGGGCCTGGGGGAGATTCCAGTGTGAGACAGTTGGTCCCGGGTTCCTGGATGAAGCCAATCGAGATGACATTGCGCAGCAGGGTGCTGCTCTTCGCGGCGGTGGCGGTGGGGCTCGTCGCGCTGGTGGGCGGTGTGCTGTTCGTCACGGCGAGCCGGGGAGAGCGGGGCCTGGCGCAGATGCTCGCCATCCAGTCGCAGACGGAAATCTATGGCCGGATGACGGACGAGTCCTTCGGCTACCTGTCCACGCTGCTGCACACGCGGGAGACGGGGGGCGACACCCAGGCGGTGCTCGAGGCGCAGGAGAAGCGCTTCGCGGCGGAGTTCGCGCGCCTGGAGGAGCTGGTGCGGGAGGAGCACGCGGGAGAGTCGATGGAGGGGGAGCTCGAGCGCATCGAGCAGCTCCAGCGGGCACTCCAGCGCTGGCTGCGGGGCTCGGAGGAGCGGGTGCGGCTGGCGCCCGGGGGAGGGGAGGCGGCCACGCTGATGCATGAGTCGCTCCAGGTATTTCGCGAGAAGGTGGCGCCGCATCTGAAGGCGGCCTGGGACCAGTCGCGCGCGGACCTGGACGAGCACGAACGCCGGGGCCATCGGTCACTCGGGATTGGCCGGGTGGTGGGCGTGGCCGTGCCGCTGGTGGCCCTGGTGCTCGTGCTGTCGATGGCGTCCATCATCTACCTGAACATGCGCCGCGCGTTGGGGACGCTGCTGGAGCGCGCGCAACGCATGGGCGAGGGGGACCTGGACACCGAGCTGCCGGTGAAGGGGGAGCGTGACGAGTATGACTTGATGGCCCGGGCCATCAACCGCATGGCCACCCAGCTCCGGTCCGCGGCGCAGGAGCGGGAGCGCTACAACGCGCTGTTGGAGCAGACCGTGCGGCAGCGCACCGCCGAGCTGGAGCAGTCCAATGCCCGGCTCACCGACAGCCTCCAGCAGTTGCAGGCGGCCCAGTCCCAGTTGCTCTTCGCGGACCGGCTCGCCACGGTGGGCCAGCTGGCGGCGGGGGTGGGGCATGAGCTGAACAACCCGCTGGCCTTCGTGCTCAGCAACCTCAACTACGCGCAGCAGGTGGTGACGGAGATGGAGGCGGCGCCCACGCCGGTGGAACGGCGGGAGCTGCTGGAGGCCCTCGCGGATGCGCGCGAGGGCGCCGAGCGGGTGCGCCTCATCGTCCGGGACCTCCGGATGCTGTCCCACCCGGATGACCGGGAGATGGGCCCGGTGGACCTGGTGAAGGTGGTGCGCAGCGCGGCGAAGATGGCGGCGCACGAGATTCGCGGCCGCGCCCGGTTGGTGCAGGCGGTGGAGAACGTGCCGCCGGTGCAGGGCAATAGCGCGCGCCTGTGCCAGGTGTTCCTCAACCTGCTCATCAACGCGGCGCACGCGATTGCCCCGGGCGCGGTGGAGCGCCATGAAATCAAGCTCTCCGCCCGGGTGGACGGCGCCCATCGCGTCACGGTGGAGGTGCACGACACGGGCAGCGGCATCCCGAAGGACAAGCTGGAGCGTGTCTTCGAGCCCTTCTTCACCACCAAGCCCGCGGGCGAGGGCAGTGGGCTGGGGCTGTCGGTGTGCAAGAGCATCATCTCCGCGCACGGCGGAGACATCTCCGTCGACAGCGAGCCGGGCCAGGGCACCACCTTCCGCGTGAGCCTGCCGGTGTATGGCGGTGAGACCCGCGCGTGAGGCGGGCGGCCCGGTTCAGCGGCGGGTGCTTACCAGGTGGCGCCGAAGTTGAGGGTGCCCGTGTAGCGGCCACCGCTGCTGAAGGTCGCGTCCCCCGGCAGGTTGATGTCCGACTCGGGGACGGTCAGGGCGAACTCCTGGTCGAAGAGGAGGTTGTAGTTGAGGCGCGCGTCCGCGGTGAAGTTGCCGACGTGCACGCGCAGCCCGGCCCCCAACGGGACGTTGCCCACGGTGTCATCCTGGAAGGCCAGCGCGGAACTGCGGACGTTGTAGCGGCTGAGTCCGACTCCGGCGAGCAGGTAGGGCTGGATCGGCGCGGCGGTGAGGCCCACGGTGGCCACGGCCTGGCCTCCATTGCGCAATACGTCCGGGCCGCTCGTCCTCGCCAGGGGAACCCCGCTATCGAGCTCGTTCGCCGCGCCGGAGTACCCGAGTTCGAGTCCCAACACCTTGGTGGGCTTGAGGACGAGCGTCGCCCCATAGGCGACACCGGGATCGATGTCCTGTCCGAGCTGGTTGGTGTAGCCCTCCACACCACCACCGACCAGCACGCTCAGGCCACGCATGTCCGCGCTGGATTCCTTCCGGTCCTGCGCCAGGGCACTCCCGGCCCAGAGGGTGAGCACCGCCGCACCAGCGAATAGGGTCCGCGTCATTCATTCCTCCAAGTGGTTGGAGTTGGGAAGTTGGGGACCCCGAGGTCTCATGCCAGGGGGCAGGGAGGCGGCCAGGCGGACGCTCGCTCCCGTGGGACTCATGCCGCCTTGCTGTGTTCTCGAGCGGCGGTGCGGGCGCGCAGGGTGCGGCGCCTTCCCTTGCGCAACACCTCCAGGCGGACCTCGGGCTCGGGCGCGAGTGCCAGCAGGCGCTGGACATCGTCCACGCTGGTGACGGGCCGCTCGTCGATGCCGAGCAGCAGGTCTTCCGCCTCGAGGCCCGCGTCGTCCGCGGGAGAGCCCTCGCCCACCTTCATGACGCGCACCGCGCGCGGCTGGCCCGCCTCCTGCGCGCTCTGGGGCGGGAGGTTGATGGCGGTGGCCGCGATGCCGAGGAAGCGCCGCTCCACCTTGCCCCGCTGGATGAGCAGGCTGGCCACCCAGGCCGCCGTGGTGGCGCTCACCGCGAAGCCGATGCCCTGCGCGTAGGGCAGCACCAGCGTGTTGAGGCCCACCACCTGCCCGCGCATGTTGAGCAGTGGCCCGCCCGAGTTGCCCGGGTTGATGGCCGCGTCCGTCTGCAACAGGCCCTCGAGAATCACCCCGTCGGGCAGCGGCAGCGTGCGGTTGATGGCGCTCACCACGCCCATCGACACCGACTGCTCCAGGCGGAAGGGGTTGCCGATGGCCATCACCAGTTGCCCCACACGCACGTCATGCGGGTCCGCCAGCGGCAGCGTGGGGAACTTCGCACCCCCCTCGGCGCGCACCACGGCCAGGTCCGTGGGCTCGTCCCCGCCCACCAGCTCGGCGCGCACCTCGCTTCCGTCGTGCAGCTCGAGCTCGAGCTTGCCCCGGCCGCGCACCACGTGCCGGTTGGTGAGGACATAGCCGTCCGGGGTGAGGAAGAGGCCCGTGCCATGGCCCCGCGGGTGCTGCACGGCCACCACCGCGGGCGCCGCCTTGGAGACGAGCGACTCGAGCTCGTCGGAGAATCGCTGGAGAATCAAGACCGCCTCCCGATGGTGAGGGACACTTCACGCACGTCACCGGCACGCAGCACCTTCGCCCGCACCTGCGTGCCCACCTTCTCGTCGCCGAGGTAGCCGAGCAGCTCCTCGATGCTGTGCAGCGGCTGGCCCCCGAGGCTCACCAGCACGTCGCCCATCACCAGGCCCGCCTGGTCCGCGGGGCCCCCGGGCTCGACGGAGAGGAAGATGAGCCCACCCTCGCTGCCCGCGCGCTCCGCGAGGTGCTTGGGCAGCCGGACGGGGTGGGCGCCCACACCGAGGTAGCCCCGGCGGATGCCTCCGTGCTGCTGGAGGGCCTGGGTGACGCGGCTCAACGTCTCCCCGGGAATGACGACGGCGGCGGTGCGAGACAGGGCCGCCGTGAGCAGGCCCAGGAAGCGGCCCTGCGCATCCACGAGCGCACCCCCCGAGAAGCCGGGAGGCAGGTCCGCGTCGGTCTCGAGGTAGCGGTCGATGCGGCCTCCCGCGAAGGTGCGCCAGCTGTCGCCCAGGGCACTGACGATGCCGAGCGTGGCGCGCGCGGTGCGCCCGGGACGGCCGAGGGCGAGCACGAGGTGACCCACCTTGAGGCCCTCGAGTGGCGCGGGCGCCAGGGGCGTGAGGCCGGGGAGGTCCGCCTTGAGGAGGGCGACATCCGTGGACGGGTCTCGGCCGATGAGCTCGGCGGAGACGGTGCGGCCATCGGCGAGGCCCACGGTGATGGAGCCCTCGTGCTCGATGGCGTGGTGGGTGGTGACGATGTGGCCCTCGGCGCTCCAGACGATGCCGGTGGCGCCATGGCGGCGGCGGGCTTCGACACGGACGATGCCAGGCGCGAAGCGCTCGACGATGGAGGAGAGGGATTGGGACAGGGCGGCGAGGTCGGCGGACATGAGCGATTCCTTTCGCTACAAAAGCTAAAAGGCACGCCCGCGCGGCACATCGGCGAGAGGGACAGCTCCCGACCTACCCGAATGGCTAGTCCCCCTCTCCCTTTGGGAGAGGGTTGGGGTGAGGGTCAGAGCGTCACGAGCCCCATTCTCGCCGCCCGCACCACGGCTTCCGTCCGCCGCTGCACACCGAGCTTGGCGAGCACCGCGTTCACATGGAACTTGGCGGTGTGCTCGCTGATATCGAGCCGTTCGGCGATGGCCTTGTTGGACAACCCCTCGGCGAGCAGCGCGAGCACCTCTCTCTCTCGGGGCGTCAATCCCTCGGGGGCCGAGGCCGAGGCGCCGGCCCGTGGAGTGGCCCGCAGCGCGGACAGTGCCGGGTCGAACACGGAGAGCCCTCGGGCCACGGCCCGGAGCGCGGCCCACAACGGAGCGGGAGCCACGTCCCGGAAGAGCAGCCCCCGCGCACCCGTCGAGAGCGCACCCTCTCCCGCGGATTCATCCGGGACGAGCGCGAGCACGGGGGCGCCGAGCTCGGGGGCCTCCATTCGTCCACCCACCTCAGAGGGGTGCAGGCCCACATCCCACAGCACCACATCGGGCGCGTCCCCGGCGCGCGAGGACTCCACCTCCGCCAGGGTGCCCGAGGCGATGACGGCGATGTCTCCCGCCTGCTCGGAGAGGGCGCGGGAGAGCGCACCCCGGGCGAGCGGGTCCTCGGCGACCAGGGCGAGACGGACGGGTGAGGCATCGGAGTCCAGCACAGTGCCCATGCCTAACGGGCTCCCGCGCGCTTCGCCCGGCGAGCCCCTTATCCGCGCCTGCCGCGTTGCATCAGGCGTCGGGCATCCCACACGGCCACGCCCAGCATCACCAGGGCGACGAGGTCCGTCGGGTCCACGGTGTTGCTCGCCGGACGCCGCAGCAATGCGGTGAGCACCGCTTCGTACAACCGGTCGGCCGGGGGAAACGTCTTGATGGCGGTGAAGAGGACGCCGAAGCCCAGCGCGGCCCACGCCACCCGGCGCGGGGTGACGGAGGCCAGCGGGCTCGGCCTCACGAGCATCCACAGCTCCGCGACGAGAGCAGCAGGACACGGGCAAGAGGACGCATGCGCGGTGACGTTACCGTGAGCCTCGGCCGCCGTCGTGGCCGTCCATGCTATGGAGGAGGGGTGCGTCCCCCTGGCTCGAGAACGTCCATCCACCAGTTCGGTAAGAGGGTCCCGGGCAGAGTCTATATCGAACGGCCCGGCGCCTATGCCGTCATCGTCAATGAGCGGGGTGAAGTGGCGCTGATTCGCGTTCCCCAGGGCTACTTCCTCCCCGGTGGCGGAATCGACCCCCATGAGGATGCGCTCACCGCGTTGGCTCGCGAGGTGCGCGAGGAGACGGGGCACGAGGTGCAGGTGGTGCGCGAGCTCGGCCAGGCCGCGCAGTTCCTCGTGGCCCGTCACGAGGAGCTCTTCCTGAACAAGGTAGGCCAGTTCTTCGTCGCGCGCCTGGGGCCCAAGACGCAGGAGGCTCACGAGGTGGACCACTCGCTCGAGTGGCTTCCCCTGGCCGATGCCAGGAAGCGGCTCCGGCACGAGTTCCAGGTGTGGGCCCTCGAGCAGTTCGAATCGACCCGGGACACGTGAGCGGAACCCATGACCATCCGGACCTTCTCTTCCCGCGAAGTGTACCGAAACCAGTGGATGACGGTCCGGGAGGACTCCATCCAGCGGCAGGACGGCTCGACAGGCCTCTACGGCGTCGTCCTCAAGCCGGACTTCAAGGACTCCGCGACGCTCTCGGCCTATTGCCTGCTGCGCATGCAGCGGCGCATCCCGGGCCTCTGACAGCGGCTCACAGCCGCACGAGCAGCTCGCGGAGGATGGAGAATCCCTGGCGGAAGTCCTCCAGCCGGGCCTGCTCGTTGGGCGCGTGGTAGTACGCCATCTCCCCGAAGCCGGTGATCTGCACGTCGCAACCCTGGCGTTGCAGGTCCTTCACCAGCGGCAGCGAGCCGGTGAGCGAGAAGGGCGTGGGCGCCACGCCGCGCACCGCCTGCATCGCCTCCTTCAGCGCCTGGAGGCCCGGCGAGTCCAACCGGCAGGCGATGCCTTCCATGCCACCCCCCTGGAAACGGAACTCGAGTGAGCCACGCTTGCCCGCCGCCGTGCGGGTGCGCGGGAAACCAGGGATGACCTCGTCGCGTTCGAGGCGGGCATCCAGCTCGCGCATGAAGCCGGTCACCTCCTCGCGCACGGTCCTCAGGTCATAGAAGGGCGTGAGGCGGAGGTCCCCGCGCACGGTGACGTCGGAGGGAATCTTCGTCTCCTTGGTGTTGGAGCCCTCCACCACGGTGGACTTGAGGCTGGACGAGGTGAGGAAGCCGTACTTCTTCTCGTCCTCCGTGGGGGGGAAACGCGCGTGGAACCAGCGGGCCAGCTCCAGCGACGCGGCCATGGCCAGCTCCAGCGCGTTGACGCAGTTCTGCGGCATCCCCGAGTGTCCGCCTACTCCCGATACCTTCAACTCCCACTGCGAGATGCCACCCGTGCCCAGCGTGGGGCCGAAGTTGGCGCTGTCCAGCCAATACACCGGTTGGCCCACGAGTCCCTTCAACCGCCCCTGCTCGGCCACGTAGCCCAGGCCCAGGCCCGGCAGATCCGAGGCCTCCTCGTTGGAGATGAGCACCACCTGGAGGGTCCGGCGCGGGCGCACCCCGTGCTCGGCGAGCTGCGCCAGCAGATCCGTCAGCACCGCCACGTGGCCCAGGCAGTCGGTGACGCCGCGCCCGTAGAGGACGCCACCGGGACCCTCCCACAGCGCGAAGGGGTTTCGCTCCCAGCCCTCGCCCTTCTCGTCCGCGGGGACGACGTCGAAGTGCGCGCCCACGAAGCCGAGCGCGCCCTCTCCCGTGCCCTTCACGGTGAGCACCAGGCTGGGCCGCGACTCCTTGCCCGAAGCCGCCAGCGACTCGGCCTGGATGAAGCCGCTCTGGATGTGCGGCGCCAGCGTCTCCAACACCACCTGCGCGGCGAGCCGCTCCTCGGGCACCAGCCCCGCGCCCGGGTTGTTCTGCAGCTTCGGCGTCAGGGCGATGAGACGCCGGAGCACTTCCAGGAAGCGGTCTTCACGGAGCGAGAGCGTGTTCATGGGGCGCGGATTGGACCCCAGGTCCCTGGAGAAGGCCAGCTATGGCTGCGAGGGCATCAGCAGTGCGTCCCGGACCTCCTCGGCGGGCGGGTGTGCACTGAGCGCCAGATAGATCTCGAACCACGCCAGATAGGCGCGCCAGGAAGGATCTCCCTGGTCGATGAGGGAGCGTTGCGCCTGACCCAGACGCTTGGGCACGTCGAAAGGCACCCGCGTGGTTCCATCCGCGTGCAACTGCGCCGCGAACCAGAGCACATCCAACTGGCCGGTATCGACCGGGGCGTGGGTGCGATTGATCAAGGTATCCGCGTGCTCGAGCGCACTGCCCAACCAGCGGGCCGCCCGCGCCGTGTCCCGGCGATCCACGGCATTCTCGGCCAGCCGCATCTCCGCCAGTGTCACCGCGCGGAGATCCTCATCGCGCTCCGTCTCGGCGAACTGCTCCAGGAACAGCGCGCGCCGTTGTTCGAGTGCCTGGGCGGCGGTATCCAGGTTCCCGAGCCGGCTCTCCGCATTGGCGCGCAGTCCCGCGGCGATGATGCGATAGGAGCGCTGAACGTGCTGGGGGGTGGCGCGGGCCCACGTCAGCGTGGCCTGCACGGCCGGGGTGGCCAGGTCGCGATCCACCTTGTCCAGGTCCTCCAATGCCCGCTGGGGCTGACCCGCCCCCAATGCCGCGGCGCAGCGGGCCAGCCGTACCACCAGCCGGTTGCGCAGACCGTCCGCATCGCTGGGGCTCGCTTCCACGGCGGGCAATGCACGATCATAGAGCGCCAACGCACGCTCGAACCGGCCCGCGGCGAGGTTGTAGAGCGCCGCGCGATCCATGGCCAGGGGGACGAACCTGGCCAGCTTCGGTGCGGCGTCCGCCATGGCCAGGGCCTGATCCGCCGCCTGTGCCGCCTCGTTCTCGCGGCCGACATGCAGGAGCGCCCGGGCCCGGGCGAGGGACACCGCCAGCCCCGCCGCGTTGTCCACGTAGGGCAACTTGTCGCGCTGCTCGAGGTAGCCCAGGGCGATGTGGAAGTTGCCCACCTGCGTGTGCAACTGCCCCAACGCTCCGAGGATCATCGCCCGGTAGCGGACGTTGTTGCGCACCAGGTCCAGGGCGATCAGGTAGTGCCGGTTGGCGCGCTCGGCGGCGGCGGGCGCTCGACCGCGGAGGAAGTCCTCGTGATGAATGGCTCCAGACAGGGCGTGCACCGCGCGCTGGTTCTTGAGCTCCGGCCATGCGGCGCGCAGCTCCTTCACGGCCGACGCCACCGCGTTGGCGTGGGCGCGGTCGTCCTCCAGTTTGGGCAACTGGCGCGCGGTCAGGTAGGCCTTCACGAAGTGCGCGAGCGGCCTGGCCATCTTCGGGGAGGTGGTGGTGACTTCCTTTTCCACCACCTCGGGGCTGACGCCGGCACGTAGACGCAGGTTCATGGACTCGATGGCGCTCTCCAGCGAGCCCGTCCGTTGGGTCACGAGATCGAAGTCGGCACGGGCCTCGTCCAGGCGCTGCCTCCCCAACCGGCGGTAGGCGCGGCCCATCATCGCGCGGCGGAATAACCGGTCGGCCTGGCGGCGGACCTCGGTACCGGGTGGGGTGTCGTCCACGTAGACCGTCGCCAACGCCTCCATTACACCGTCGGCGCCCAGGCCCGCAGCGCGCTCGACGGCGTCTTGCACCAGGACTCGCCGGCGAAGGGGATCCTTCTGCTGCCGGTAGAACGCGAGCAATGCGTCCCGGACGGCGCGAGGGGGACGCTCCTCGTGCAACGCATTGATGTGCCGGCCCAGCTCCAGGGCGAACGCATAGGCCGAGCCGGCGGGAGCCGAGGCGAGTGCCTGGGCCATGACGGCATCCGCCTCGTCGTAGGGGCGGCCCCGGTACAGGGCTCGGACGGCGGCGCGAGCGAAGTCGAGCTGGTCGTCCTCGCGAAACACCTTGTTCATGGAGAGCTGGCGGCCGGCTTCGACCAGGGCCTCCCGATCGTCGAGCGTGCGGTACAGCGCGTCCGCTCGTTCGTACCAGGCTTCCAGCACCGCGCGCGGTGTGGTGTCGGTCACCTGGGCGGCTTCCAGCTCCCGACGCGCCAGCGTGAAGTCTCCGGCGGCCTCCGCCAGCTCGCTGCGCACCACGTGTTGGAAGACGGCGGAGGGCGGGCTGGGCGCGGCGGAGGGATCCAACGCGGCCATGCCTTGCCGGTCGGCCTCATCCAGCTCACCGGACATGCGCCCGTGTTCACGCTCCTTCAGGGCACGCCGGTGAGCGATGAGGAGCCGCAGCGGCTCCGACAGTCCCGCGGTCGGGGGGTCGTCCACCGAACGCATGTGGCGGGCGTAGAACTCCGCCGCATCGAACTCCTCGAAAGCCAGGTGGAGCCGGCTCAGGCGCATCATCAGCAGCCGGCGGAGTTTGGGCCGGTCCTCGCGCAACAGCCGCTGGCGGTAGAGCAGGAGGAGATCGGCGCGCCTGCCCACCATCTTCAATTCCTCGTTGAGACGAGGAACGTCCCAGTTGCTGGGAACCTGTCCATCCAGCGGCAGTTGATACACGTCCAGCGATTGAGCTCGCGAACAGGTCGCGATGAGTGACGTGGCCGCGGGCGCCGGGTACTCGCAGCTCCACGTCTCACTGGTGAGTTGGTCCGGACTGGAGGCGGCGGCCAGCTCGGGCGCGTCGTCGCGCTCGGCGGCGAAGGGCACGCGGAACAGCACGCCCTTGTCGCTGGCGTCGATCACCCCGTCCTCATTGGAGTCGGTGAAGAACTGCACCACGTACAGCGAGCGCCCATCGAGCGCGAACACCGGCTGTCCGGTCTTGCCCGGAAGATCGAGCGCCATCGGGATGGGGGTGGCGCCGGGGAGATCCAGCCGGAGTGCCTCGAGATGGGGCGAGGCGCGCGCGGCGAAACCAGGGCCCACCTGCCGCACGGAGCGTTCGACCGGGACGTACACCAGCCAGCGCCCATCCGGTGAGAGGGTGGGACTGGTCAGGTTGCGCTCGATCAGGGGACTCGCGCTCAACTCGCGTCCCACCGCCACCCGCGACAACCTCAAATCTCCCTGGATGGTCGCCCGGCTCACCAGCGCGACATGCGAGGCATCCATCCACTCCGCCTGCAGCGCGCTGGTTTCCTCCTCGAGGCAGCGGCGGTCTTCCCCACCTGGCAGCTTCCGCACGCACAGTTGGCCGCTGGCCTGGTTCCGGAACGAAATGTAGAGCAGGTGTTTGCCGTCGGGGCTGATCCTCGGCCAGGTCACGTCCGCGCCTTCGTCGAGGAGGCGGCGCTCGCGGCCCTGTTCCACATCCTGGATGTAGATTTCGGTCGCGATGTTGCGGTTGGACACGAAGATCAGCGTGTTCCCATCGGGCGCCAACTGCCCCAGGAATTGATCTCCCATGCCCACGGTGAGCCGTGAGAGCGTGCGCAGGCCTCCGTCGTTCTCATCGTCCTGCGCCCAGGCGCTGCCCACCATGAGCATGAGAACGGCGAGGACCAGGAAGTACCGGACACGGGGCGTCAGCACTTCTTTTCTCCCCAGGTGCCGTCATCGGCTTCCACCCAGCCGCCGCAGATGACCCCCTTCGCGTGCACCTGTTGCCAGCTCTGGCGTACCGCCTCCTCGGTCACGTCGGGCCGGACCGTCCGCATCCATTGCCACAGGTGCAGCCGGGCCTGGTTCACCCGTTCCACCAGGGCCACGTCATCGGCTGTCATGCGTCCGGCCTGGCATTGGCGCCGGGTGTTCACCAGCAACCCGTCCTTCCCTTCACCCACGCAGTGACGCCGCAGCAATTCGTCGACGCGGTCCGCCTGCGTCCTGCCGAGGTTCTCGACCAACGGTGTGGGTTGGATGCCGAGCTCCTCCAATTGGTTGGGCGTGAACGGCACCGGCGTCGGGCTCATGCCCGCGCGAGCGAGACGCCGCTCCACGTCCTTGAAGGAGCCCGAGGCCTGTTCCTCGAGTGCCGTCGCGCGATCGACCATGACGATCTCTGGCGCGCGGATGCACCCGGGAAGGGCGAGGGCGGCGAGAAGCAGCATCCCGCGGCGTTTCATGGCGTGGCCTCCGGAGGGGACATGGATTCGATGGCTCGGTCGAAGATGGGGCCCATGGGGATGCCTCGGATCTCGTCGATGCTGAGAAACCGGGCCAGACCGCCCATGGTGATGCGGATGCGGCCGAAGCCCTGGTTGAAGCTCACTCGCACGTGTTCCGGGTAGCCCACGCTCAAGGCGTAGCGGACGCGGTTGGTGGCGGGATCGGTGTGGTGCGGATCCTCGAGGTCGAGCAGGTCGAGCAGGTGGCGGTTGCCAATGCGCAGGATTTCCGCGCGTCCGTTGACGCTGCGATCCTTGCCGGAGATGACCACCGCGGCGTTTCCGTCAAAGGGCTCGCCCCGGGAGGATTTCACGCCGGTGGCCCGCACGCGGGCCTCCAGCGTGGAGTGCTTTCCCCGCCAGTCCAACACGCACTGTCCGGTGATACGTCCACCCCGGACGCCCATCTCCAGCTGGCTCAGGGAGAACATGTTCTGGTTGATGGACAGGTTTCCGGCCAAGGGAGCGATGGAGATGAGCGGCGTGGTGATGCTGCCCACCGACATGAATCCACTGCGCGAGAGCAAGGGGTGCTGGTCGGCGAAACGAAGCATCGAGTACGGGTTCACCTCGATGTCGTCCAGCAGCTTCACCTGGCCGTCGAGGAGCTCCACGTTCTCGGTCAGCGGCACGTTGCCATCGAGCGCTTCGAGGGTGACTCCTGATTCGGGCAGCCGCAGGTTCACGTTCTGGAGGAGAACGTTGGAGAGGGTCCGGAAGACCACCAGGTTGGGCGAGGCCACCTGGAAATCGAGCGTGACATCGCCGCTGCTCTCGAGGATGCCGGGCCGCGCGAGCTTGGACAGGTCCTGCTTCAACTTCCCCTGGACCGCCAGCCGGCGCCGGTCTTCGCCGAGCTCGAGCCGGCCTTCGGCGTTCAGCTGGGTACTCGTCCCCGCATGGGTCAGTTGCAGGTCGGGGATGTGGATGAGGCCATTGGGCTCACGGCGGGCGGAGAACGACCATTCCAGGTCCTGGACCGGGTAGGGCAGCGCCGGCTTCTGCTCGAGGGAGCGGACCTTCAAGTGTTGTTTCAGCGCGAGCTCGTCCGCTTCCCACTTCTCGGTGAAGGTGGCGGTGGTGTCGCTGGACACCTCGGCGAAGGACAGCCGGCGATCGCTCAGGCCCACGTTGAGTTTTTCTACCGTCAGGTGGCTGTGGACGATTCGCCGTGGCCCCTCGGCGCGCGACTCGACCTGCCAACGCAGCAGTGCGGGGAGGTTGATCGACCGGGCATCCTCCCTCCAGCGGATGCCGCGCGCGTCCACCACCGCCTTTCCCTCGAAGTGGGCGGTCCGTGCCGGGTTGGGGGTCAGGCTCGGGGTGCCGTCGGCGGCGATGTCCGTGAGTACGCCGAGCAGCGTGCCATGCAGGTCGACGTTCAGCTCGAGCTTCGAGGGCTCCAGTTCCCTGGGCACCCCGGCCCTGGCCAGGAGGGGTGTGAGCGCACCGAGGGGAGGAATGGCACTGGTGACATCACAGCGAAGCGAGCGGCTCTTCCGGTCGAACGCCAGTGCGGCATCGAGTGCGAGCTTCAGTCCCGCCTGACTGGTGAGCCCCAGCCGGAGCGACGGCTTCCGGCGATCCAGATCCAACGTCAGGGTCTGGTGCTGTGAACCCGCGTCGTTCTCACCGACGCGCAGCCCTTCGATTCGAAGATCCAGGTCGCCCTTGTGACGCCAGGCATCTCCTCGCGAGCGCATCACGACGGCGACGTTGCTGGCCGACACGTCGTCCCATCCCGGCCGCTGCAGGCGCAGCTCCGTGCGGTGCTCCACCCGTGGCGAGGAGGAGAAGAGCGCCGCCAGTGTGCCCGTGGACGTCAGGTCCACGGCCAGGTGCTTCCAGGGAAGACGTGCGGCGACCGAATCGGGGATGAAGGGCCGGGCAGCGGCGAGGTCCGGGGTCTGGACGGCCAGGGTGTACGCCACCGCGTCGGTTCCCTTGGTGGCATCCACCGACGCGTGCATCGTGCCGACGTCGAGCTCCAGACGGGCGCGGGCCCGGCTCAGCCGCGGCTCGTCCAACCGGGGGAATGCCTCCGACACGCCGAGCTTCACGTGCACGGGACCCTTCAGCACCTCGCGTCCATCCGCGGTGAGCACCTGGAGTGCCTCCACGGGCAGGTCCGCTTTCAGTGCGAAGGGCGGCTCTCCCGTCAGGGGCGCATGGAGCTGGAATCCCAGACGTTGAGCGGTCGCACGGAGCCCGGAGGCACGGACGTCCAAGGCCTCCACCATTCCGGACAGGGCCGCATCCCCCGCGACCTGGATGGGCGAGGAGGAGTCTGGCCGCAGCTGGTGACCCTTCAGTTCGCCAGAGGCCTTCGGAACACGCAGCGCCGTGGGCCCTCCGACATCGAGCCCCTGGAGCCCGAAGGTGAGTCGAGCGGCCAGGCCCTTCTGGGGATCCGGGGTCGCCACCAGGGAGACGCGTCCACCGCCGAGTGCCACCCGGAGCCCGTCTCGAGCGAGCTGGAGCGCCGCGACGTCGACCTCCAGCCCGAGTCTGCCCTGGGCGCCCAGCTGCGGCATGGCGCTGAGCGTGACCTCCTGGGCATCCAGATGCACCTTGCCGCGCTCGAGCGAGAACGGACGCCATTCGGCGGGGAGCCGTTGCAGCAGTTGTCCGAGATCGATCTCCGCCAGGGCCCGAGTCAGGACGGGCGGAACATCCGCCGCATCCGGAAGCACCAATCGGGCCTGCACTTCGGCGCTGTCGGTCAGCTGGGTTCGGTCCAACTCGAGGGCGATGTGCCGCTTCTCGGCATCGAACTTCGCGGAGACCGTGCCGTGCAGCAGGGGGCGGATGGAGAGCCGCGGATCGAAGGTCTGCCGGGTGACATCGAGGTCCACCCGCGCCTGAGCGGCCGATGCCCCTGCCTCCGCGGAGAGGCTCAGCTCCAGCAACGCCTGGGCCGGTTGAATGGCCGGGCCTTCACGGCTCAACTCCAGGGGAAGCGGCGTCCCGGTCTGGCCTGTCTTCGCGAAGAGCTTCCAGCCATCGTCCTGGTGCCTGGCCTCGACCTCGGCCGCGAGCCCACGCAAGGACCAGCGCTCGAGCACTTCACCGTTCCGGACCCGGACGTAACCCAATGACACGCCCGACACTTCGACCTTCCCGACGGGAGGCGCGGAAGCGAGGAGGGCCGCGACCTGCTGCGAGGCTCCGAGTGGCGCTTCCAAGGGCGGTGTCGCGGGGGCTTCCGGGCTCGTCAGGCCAGTGAGGGACGTGGGACCCGCATCGTCGGCCACCAGGACAAAGGCCACGTCCCGCACCGTGACCCGTTCGACCCGGGTGGTCCCGCTAATCAGGGAGCCGGGCGACCATTGCGCCTCCAACGAGCCGACGCGCAGCAGCTCGGGCGCGACGCCTTGGAACGGCGGCGGGGTACGTACCACGAGTCCTTCCAGTCGCAGACCGGAGAGCACGGCGACCTGGGCTGCCTGGTAGTCCAGCTGAAGGCCCGTGGCCGCTTCCACGCTGGAGACGATGCGCTGTTTCAGCCAGGGGTGAGCGAGGTTGTGCAGCGCGGCCACCGCCGTGACCAGCACCACCGCGGGGAGCGCCACGAGAACCAGGAGCGCACCTGCGATGATTCGAACCAACCGCTGGCGAGGTCGTCGACCTCCGGGAGATTCCATGATGTTCGGTGGGGAGCGGGCGCTCACCGGGGTCCTACCATGCGGCGAAATCGGGTTTCAATCGCCGGGACCCGGTTGGAGCGTCCGCTGGCGGCCGGGGCTTCTCATCCAGTGGGGAATCTCTTCCCAGACCTCTGGTGAAGAAGGACGTCCTCGCCGTGCGCGACGCCCTTGCCCACTGTCCGGGTTGGACTGGCGGGGCTATCCCTTCAGGTCAGCCGCAGAGCACGTGGTTTGTGTCGTGGAGCGCTTGGCCCGGCGGTCTACCCCGGAGACACCGCTCGTGCCCATCCCCTCGGTGGGACGCCGCGAACTGACGCGTGGGCCAGCGGAAGACCAGATCGTGCATGGCCTCGGTCAGGGCCTCGCCCGGGCGCCGGCCCTTCTTCTTCAGACCATAGGCATTGAGGATGGCCCGCGCGCCTCGCACCGAGCGGCTGAGCATCAGCGCCGCCAGCCAGCCGGGTATCCCGCGCCGCACCCCCGTTGGTACGAAGTACAGGTTCATCTCCTGGGCGTTCGTGCCGATCAGCAGCTCCACTTCGGCGCCAGCGCCCTTCGCGAGCGCCTCGAGCGGTGGCTCGGGCAGGACGTCGTCGCCATGGACCGGAAGGAAGCGGCTCAAGCCGAACGCGGCATCGAGTCCCCGCTCGTCGCGCAGGTCAAGGAAGGACCAGGGGACGTGAGACCTTGGTGAGCGCGGCGAGGCATTGCTCGACCGTACGGCTACGGAAGCCCCTGGCGAATGGGCAGCACTGCGTTCCAGAGCGGGCACGGGGACCCTTGAGTCCCCGGTCTCCTCTGGCCTGGGCGTCAGTTCCAGAGCCGCTGCCAGGCATCGGGGGCCATTGAGTGAGCGCTCCCTTCCCGTGCGACGGACGGGATGTGGAGAAAGTCCCCCTCTGTGGCGAGCCCGGCGCGCTCCGCGAGCCGGACCAGCGCGAGTCCCTCTACCGCCAGCGCCGCCTCGGTGGCCGCCTCCTCGACGGAGAGCGCGGCCCTCATTCGGCGGTCATCCATCCGCGTGCCGCGCTCCGCCAGGAACAGCCTCATCGCCTCGTTGAAGGCTCGCGAATCGCCCTGGCGCAAAGCCTGGCAGGCAGGCAAGCGCAGGTCCTCGGAACTCTGGAGCGCAGCCTCATACCGCTGGAGCAGCGCCTCTCCCGGGGTTCGTTCCGCCTCCGATGTGAAGTACTGCATGCAGAACGTGACGAAGAGGTAGTCCTCTTCGTACTCCTCGCCTTGCGCCCAGGTGCGGCGTGAGCGGTGGGCAATCTGCGAGGCCCCCTCGAAGTCCCCTGCGGCCACTGCGTCGAAGAAGGGTTGCGCTTTGCTGGTCAACGGGCCTGGGGGCGTCACGGTGCTCAGGAAATGAGCGAAGGCGCGTCCGCTGCACTGCAGGAGTTGCTGGAATGCGCTGGGCTCTCCTCCGAGAAACAGCGTTGCGATTCCTGCGGCACGGAAATTCCGGCAGAACGTGAGGATGCCCTTGAAGTCAATCTGCCCCTTCACCACGCTGGGCAGCAACTCACGATTCTCGTCGAGT
The DNA here is from genome assembly GCF_000733295.1 of Archangium violaceum Cb vi76. Taxonomy (GTDB): domain Bacteria; phylum Myxococcota; class Myxococcia; order Myxococcales; family Myxococcaceae; genus Archangium; species Archangium violaceum. The sequence goes on from NZ_JPMI01000004.1 coordinate 66,782, forward strand.
GCGTTCGTGATGATGACCGGCAGGAACTCGGATGTCATGGCATCGCTCCAAATAATCGAGCAGCAGCCTCCGCTCCTGCGCCACCAACTGCCGGTAGCAACGCCACACACCCCACGCGCCCATCATCCGAGCAGGAGACCACAACCGCCCCACTTGAGCCCACCCAGGGGCGAAGGAAACCATGGGCAGCCAAGCAGATGCCCAGTGCTCCACTTGCGGCCCCGGTGTCCCCCACCGAGGATGCCGGAGACCGCACCCGCGGAGCCTCCTGGAACCGGGTCCGCACCAACGCGCTGCCCCACAACCGGGCGCGCCATTCCTCGCCAGTCAAGTCGACGAGGATTTCTCCCGCGAAGGGCCTCGTGCCTCCGGTTGGCTCCATCACCTGTTGCAGGCATCCAGCCAGTGCAGCCCCCGAGAAGAGCCGAGGCGTGCGCTCATCCACCAACTCTAGCGCGGTCGCCACGGCACTGACGCGCGCCAGCACCCGTGCATTCCGGCGCCGTGCTCCCACCGCTGTCTCCAGAAGGAATGCCACTCCGGCCTCGCCAGGCTGAAGGCCCACGGGCCGTCCCTGGGACTTGAGGCGCCGCTGCCGCTCAAGCCGCTTCAGGGGGAGTGGCGTCAAGTACGAGTCCGCCGCCACCACCAGGACTCGCTCCAGTCCAGAACCTTCCAGCCACTGGCGAGCCTGCTCGATCGCCACGGCGACGCCCGCATGTCCTCGCGCCACCAACCCTATTCGCTGCTCAGGGATGGCCAGCCGGAGCCGTTTCCGAAGCGCGAGGGCGGTAGGGGCCACCATCGCGCCATCTTCCTGGGGCGCATGGGAGCGGAGGAGGTCCTCCCGGTGGGGCAGCACGGCCACCAGCCCCGTCCGTGACCAGAAGCCCACATCCCCGGCCTTCGGTGCACCGGCACTTCCGAGTAGGCTCTCCACCCCTCCGAGCGCCAGCCGCAGCCAGCGGCCCGTGAGGTCGAAGCCCTCTGTGTAGCCGCGGATGGGATGACCGGTGAGGGGGGCCTCTTCCTGTGTTTCCGCGACCACCTCTCGGAAGTAGGAGAGGGGCGAAGGCCGGGTGATACGGGCCCGTATGGCGGCACACGCGCAGAGCGCATCTCGCCCTACCGAGGTCACCGCCCCCATGCTCGTGATGACCAGTCCCGTCATGGCTCCTGCGCGTTCCCCACAGGGGTCACTCCCCTTCGCTCAGCGTCAGTTCCGTCCACCAGATGTTGGTGAACTTGCGGTTCTTGAACTCGCGCGCCAGGTCCACGCGCAGGACGTAAGACGCGGGATCATGCGCAATACGGAATAGCGGAGGGGCATCCTTCAGCTTATTCCGCTCCAGGACGGGTTCCCTCACGCGCAGGATGGTGCCCGGGTTCTCGTCGTCCCAAAGGATGTCACTGGCCCGGGTGTCCAGACAGTCGAAGGTGCCTAGGGGATTGATGATGAAGTAGTCACGGCTGTGGATACGCTTGCGATGGTCGTAAAGCGTGAAGGGGATGTATTCCACCCCCTGTGGGCAATACGTTTCGACCACCGCCTTGAGTTCGGAGGTGCCGATGAGCATCCCCGATGTGTTCCCGATGAAGGACGACAGCTTGATGCCCGGGTGATCGTCGTCCATGTAGATACGAGGGTCTTTCGGGAGGTGCGGCGCCAGCGGAGCTCCTCGCATCACCCGCCAGGAATGAGGGGCGATGCCTTCGATGAAGTTGTCGAGGACGCACAGACTATCGTCATTGGGGTCGCCCAGGATTCCAAGCATGAAGAATCGCATCATTTCCATCCGGAACCGTGTCCTACCCTAGAACGAAGTGTCCTGACTAGAGCCCAACGTCTGCTTGACCTTCTTCGTAAAGTACGACCCGGACATCTCATCGAGCGCTTTGCTCTCTCCCTGCTGCTGTGACGTCTTACCGGCTTCTTTGATCGCTGGATACAGTTCCTCCGAGAGGTCCTCGAGCAGCTTCTTGCATTTCCGGTATTGAGGCACGCGGTCCTTACATTTTTCCGCAGTCATCTTCATGTCGGCGAAGAAGTCCTTCAGGCGAAAGAAGACGTGATTGTTGTAGCTGGTGTGTGACCAGAGCCAACGGGTCTGTCGGTGGCGTGGCAGGCCGAGCGCCAGTGCCACCTTCCGGTCCATGGGAAGGATGATCATGTTCTTCATGTCATTGAGGTTGTAGCCCTCATCGAGCAGCCCGGCACGCACCATGAGTTTGATCTCCTGCTCCATGGGCTGACCCTTGCCCACGTCCGTGATGGCCTTCTGGAGGGTTCCGTTGGGCACAATGTGGTGCGCCTCATGCCAGTACGGGACGTCCGCACTGTCTCGGAAGTTTTTCTTGCCCTCCGTGGACTCCGACTCCAGGTCCCATTGCCCCTCCTTGGGGGCCGGGGTTATCAGGCTCAGCAGGCGCAGAGTCTCCATGAAGAAGGACGGCGCCTTGTCCCCTTCCTGGACACACAGCGAGGAATAAGCGGGGTAGTTGTACTTGGTGGAATCCCCAAGGGCCTTCTTGTAGGCCTGACCCCGGTAGCTACAAGGGTCGGACTCGCGGTAGGCGGAAAGATGCGCATTGAGGCATCCCTTGCCTCCGTCGGAGATGTGCTTGCCCGGCAGCTTCTCCACGTCCCAGGTGTGTTGGGTATTTCTGAGAGCCATTTGTCTCTCCTCTGGACACCGCTACCGGGGCTCTCCACAGCAGTCGCACGCGTCCTTGGCCGCCTTACCCAGCGCGACGACAGGGGGTTGCATGACCGGAGTTGGCGGCGTGTTCTTGTCGTTGTGCAGCATCAGATCGAGCGCCCTCGCCACATGCTTGCCCTCGAACATCACGTCGAACGAGTAGTTGACGAACTCGGCCTTGCCCTTCGTCTTGCCTGAGGCCACACCACCGCCCGCCGTGCCTGCCTCGTCCCCCGTACTGGTACTGAAGTGTGAGTCCTCCAGGCATAGGGGCTTGCCGTCCGCCGTTACCTCCTTGCTCCCCTTGGTGGTGTCCGACGATTTGGCGATGTTTGGGTAGGGAATCGGAACGGGCCCCGCCGGACTGGGCGTCTTGCAGACATCGGGAAACGCCACGGTGATGCCATTGCTATCTTCCTTGACGACTGACAGCTTATTGACACCGACGGTGTTTGGCATGACCACCTCCGGAACGCATAGGTCTCCAGAAAACTATACCTTCAACCACCGCGGCGGAACAATGCGTCCAAGGATGGCCATCGATATGACTACGGTCGGCTTGCCGCGCGCATACCCGCAGACAACGACCCATGACTGGGCTCCCACTGGCCCTGTCTGCCTCAATTCCTCCCTCGCCTCCTAGCCCGGCGGTACCTTCGTTTCGGCTTACTGCTTGAGTTGAACTTTTGCAAACTCACCGGCTCACGTGTCGTCGCGGCTGGTGTCCCTCAGGTGGTTCACATCGCCCCAGGTCACCAACCGGAAGGCGCCCGGGTGGTAGTCGAACTGGCTCCAGCTGGCGTTGAGCACGGAGAAGGCGCGCGGCACGCCAGGCGGAATCCCCAGGCAGTGCCGGAACAGGCTGCTGAGGACGCCTCCATGGGTGACCACCACGACACGCGTTCCCACGTGGCGGGCTCCGAGCTCCTCCAGACACTCGACCGCATGGCGGAGCCGCTGGGTCGCGCTCTCTCCTCCGGGGATGATGAAGTCCGGCCCGCCCGCCGCGTACTCCGCGAACACCTCGGGGTGGCGCTGGCCCGCCTCGTCCCGCGTGAGCCCTTCCAGGATGCCCAGGCCCCGCTCGCGCAGGCGCATGTCCTCGAGGACGGGATGGCCCGTGCGCGCGGCGATGCGGCGCGCTGTCTCCCGCGCGCGTCCCAGGTCGCTGCAGTAGAGCGCCTGGAAGGGGACGGACGTGAGGCGCACGGCGAGTGCGTCCGCCTGACGCAGGCCCTTGGCGCTCAGTGCGCTGTCCCGGTGTCCCTGAAGACGCCCCAGGGTGTTCCACTCCGTCTCACCGTGGCGGAGCAGGATGAATTCGGTCTTCATGGGGGACAGCTTCGCCGAGTGAGGGCCCGGAGGGGAGGCGTCATTGGACCTGCAGGCTTGTGCCGTGCCGGTCCTGGTGTCACGGTGCCGGGAACCGCACAGGAGGGGAGCCCGTGCCCACCATCATCAGTTCCGACATCGACACCGAGCGCCTCACGATGCGCTGCTCGAGACTCGAGGACTTCGAGGAGTCCCACGCGCTGTGGTCGGACCCTCAGGTCGTCCGGTACATCACCGGCAAGCCGTCCACTTCCGAGGAGACGTGGTTCCGCCTGTTGCGCAACGTGGGCCACTGGCAGTTGCTGGGGTTCGGCTACTGGGTGGTGCGCGAGAAGAGCACGGGCCGGTTCGTCGGCGAGGTGGGGCTCGCGGACTTCCGGCGGGACATCCAGCCCTCGCTCGGCGGCTCCAAGGAGGCCGGATGGGTGCTGGCTCCGTGGGCCCAGGGAAAGGGATTCGCCACGGAGGCCGTGAGCGCGGCGCTGCGGTGGACGGAGGAGCGGTTCGGCCCGGATCGCGTGGTGTGCCTCATCGACCCGAAGAACGAGGCCTCGGTCAAGGTCGCTAACAGGTGCGGGTTCCGCGAGTTCGCACGTGGGACGTACAAGGGCGAGCCGAGCCTGATGCTCGAGCGGCTCCCCGGAAGCGCCCAAAGCCGATAGCTTCTTCCTGCTTCGAGCCAGACGAGGGCCATCCATGGGAATCGCATCATTGCAGGAGATCGCCGCGCCAGAAGGCATCTGCTACGGCTGTGGCTGCGGCAATCCGCACGGCCTGCATATCCAGAGCTACTGGCATGATGACGGTGTCCACGTCATCACCGAGCACACCCCCGAAGACAAGTACACGGGTTGGCCCCAGTTGGTGTACGGCGGCCTCATCGCCATGCTGGTCGACTGCCACTCGAACTGGACCGCGATGGCCTACCACTACCGCGCCGAGGGCCGCGCACCTGGCAGCCTGCCGCGAATCGAATGCGTCACCGGCAGCCTCGGCGTGAAGTTCCTCAAGCCCACGCCCATGGGGGTGAAGCTGACCCTTCGTGCGCGTGTCGAAGGCGAGCTCGGCCGCAAGAGCCGCGTCCTCTGTGAGGTCCATGCCGGCGACGTGCTGACCGCGGTGGGTGATTCGATCTTCGTCCGCGTCGATACCTCGCAACTGACCGCGTCGGCGCACGGGCGCCAGACCTGAGCGCATCGACACACCGCTGCCAGGGGAGCCCGAGCCAGGCGGGCTCCTGGTCAACGCCTCGTGCACCCGGCGGGTGGGGAACCGGATGGCTGGCGGGCTCCCGGATGCCCCCTCTCTACATACAGGACAGACGCTGAACAAACCCTGGAGCGCCTGGGCGAGGGAAACATCCTGCTCCGGTCGCGGTTGAGCCATTCCCGAATGGCAGCCCCCCTTCTCCGACCCGCGTCGCTGGCTCGCTCGACCCTCATCCAGATGGGCGTGCGCATCGGCATCCTCATCGCACTGACCACGCTCGCCAGCTACCTGCACATGTTCCACACGCTGCGAGAGGACGCCGTCCAGCAACTGGCGCGGCATGTGGCGGAGCGCAGCCAGCGAGAGGAGGCCATCTTCCTGCTGGCGCGGGACAATCATGCGCTTCTCGTGAAGGCCCTGGAGGAGCGCATCCGGGTCTGGAGTCAGCAGGATCCGGATCCACGCTTCGACAGTCTGTTCACCCCATGGCCGGATGGCACCGTCCGCTCCCGCGTCGAGGGCTTCGATGGATTGAGGATGGTGGGCCTCTTCGTCCCCCCCGGGGTGAAGCTCGATACGGAGCTGCGCCGCCGCATCCTGGCCGCGCACGACGTCATCACGCAGTACGGGCCCTCCTTCTCCGTCCGCTTCACGGATACCTACATCACCCTGGTGGAGGGACCGGTCCTCACGTTCTGGCCCGAGAGGCCCAGATGGGCCCTGGACCTCCCGGCGGATGACCCGACGCTCGAGTACGAGCTGTTCACCATCACCACTCCCGAGAAGAGCCCACGGCGGCAAACGGTCTGGACTGGCAGCTATCTGTATTCCCCCACCCAGAGCTGGCTGGTCACGGCGAGCACCCCGCTGGACATGGAGGGGCGCCATGTCGCGTCGTTTTCCCATGACATCTGGCTGGATCAGCTGATGGATCGCTCCATCAACGACCACCTGCCCGGCACCTACAACCTGCTCGTGCGGGATGACGGCCAGCTCATCGCGCATCCCGCGCTGGACATGCGGGGCGCCACCATGGGCTACGACATCCTGGGCACCGCTTCGCAAGCCGGAGGGATTCCCCCTCGGCTCGCTTCCGAAGCGGAGCGGGCCCACCTGCGGAGCCTCTTCGAGAAGGTACGCAACCGTCAGCCCGGCGAAGACATCCTGGAGCTGCCCGAGTATGGCGAGTACCTCGCCGTGGCCCGGCTGCGGGGGCCGGGCTGGAACTTCGTCACGGTGTTGCCCAAGAGCATGGTGACCGCCTCCGCCTGGAGATCGGCGCGCTATGTGCTGCTGCTCGGCCTGGCGTCCCTGCTGCTGGAGCTGGTCATCATGTACCTGGTGCTCCAGAGGCAGATCGCCCGACCGCTGCGGGTGCTCACCGAGGCCACCCACCGGGTGGCGTCTGGTGATTTCCAGGTGGCGCTGGACGCCTCGCGCGAGGACGAGCTGGGGCAGCTGGCGGGGGCCTTCCGGCGCATGGCCGACAAGGTCCAGCAGCGGGAGGAGCAGCTGCGGCAGGCCAACGAGGGACTGGAGCATCGTGTCGAGGAGCGCACCCGGGAGCTGAAGACGGTCCACGGACAGCTCGTGCAGACGGCGCGGCAGGCGGGAATGGCGGAGATCGCCACCAACGTGCTGCACAACGTGGGCAATGTGCTCAACAGCGTCTACACCTCCTCCCAACTGGCACGGAGCCGGGTGGGCGAGCTGCGGTTGGAGCACGTGAGCCGGGTGGCCACCCTGCTCGATGAGAACCAGACGGACCTCCAGCGCTTCATCACCGAGGACGAGCGCGGGCGCAACGTGCTGCCCTTCATGAGCAAGCTGGGACAGAACCTGCTGAGGGAGCGCCAGGAGATCTGCACCCTGCTGGAGGACGTGGGCCGGTACACGGAGCACATCGGCGACATCGTCAAGGTGCAGCAGAACCATGCCCGGACCCCGCGGATGAGCGAGCCCGTCCTGCTGGCATCACTGGTGGACGATGCGCTGCGCATCAACGCGGCCGCGCTCACCCGTCACCAGGTGAAGGAGGTCCGGCAACTGTCCTTCCTGCCTCCCGTGATGACGGACAAGCACAAGGTGCTGATGATCCTGGTCAATCTCATCAGCAACGCGAAGTACGCCATGGATGGGACACCGTCGGAGCGGCGCATCCTGACCGTGACGCTGGAGCGCCCCGTGCCCGACCGTGTGCGCATCGCCGTCCAGGACCATGGCATGGGCATCTCCCAGGAGCTGCTCACGCGCATCTTCCAGTACGGCTTCACCACCCGGAAGGAAGGGCACGGTTTCGGTCTGCACTCGAGTGCCGTGGCGGCCCAGGAGCTGGGAGGCTCGCTGACGGTCCACAGTGACGGGCCCGGGCGTGGCGCCACGTTCACGCTGGAACTGCCCTATCAGCCCATCGGGGAGCCCGCTCCGCTCCCTCCAGGGTGAGCCGCCGGGCTACAGCTCCGGTGTTGGCTGCGCGTGAAGCCCCTCATGTGCACGCCACCGCCGGAGAAGCCCTCTCACGACGGCCCAGCCCACCCACCCCAGCGTGACCAGGCCCGAGAGCAGCCCCACGGAATCGCCGATGTGCGAGTAGAGCGTGGGCACCCGTCCCACCGGCAGCTCCGCGCGCAACACCCGCTCCTCCGTCGTGAAGTGGTCCAGCTCGCCATACACGCGCCCGTAACCATCCACCGCCACCGACAGGCCCTGGTTCGCCTGCCGCAACAGGCTGAAGCCCTGCTCCACCGCGCGGAACACCGCCTGCCGCATGTGTGGCGAGCTGATGCCTCGCCAGTCGCTCGCTGGCAGCAGGAGCAGCTCGAGCCCACGCGACGTGGGGTCGGCGAAGTCCGCCGGGAAGTCCCCATCGAAGCAGATGGCGCCCCCCACGCTCCCCACGCTCGAGTCGCGCAGCACCGGCACCTCCTTGCTCCCAGCGATGGAGTGGTCCGCCTCCCACCCCGGGACCGGCCGGGCCTTCACGTAGCGCCAGGCCACCTTCCCATCCGGCCCCACCAGGATGAGCTCATTGCGCAACATGCGCTCCTCCGAGGGCTCGAAGCTCGCCACCGCCATGCCGAGCCACACGCTCCGCTCGCGCGCCAGGGCGCTCCCCCGGGAGAGCAGGGCCGGCAGTTGCCCGGCCAGCACCACCGCGTTGCCCTCGGACCAGAGGATGAGCTTCGCCCCTCGCCCGGCCTCGCGCTCCGACAGGCGCAACAACTCCTCGTTCACCGCCCCCGAGGCCTCGGCGAAGGCACGCCAGTCCTCGTCACCCAGCGTCCCTCCCTGGATGAGCCGGGACAGCCCCGCCTCGCGTCCCGCGGCCACCTCTCCCGCCACCGTGATGCCCGCGACCCGTACGGGCTCGCCCACGCTCCCCGCCCTCGCGAGCCGCAGCGCGCCGAAAGCGAGGATGACCCCGAGCACGCCCGCGAACACCGCGACTCCCGGCAGCACGCGGCGCCCCTCGTCCCGGTGCTCGAAGGCCCAGTTGGCCACGGAGGCGAACCACACCAGGAGGAACGTCAGGCCCCACAGTCCCGTCACCGACACGAGCTGCACCAGCACGGGGGCGCCCGCCTGGGTGTAGGCCAGCGAGCCCCAGGTGCCGAACGGGCTGCCCTGACTGCTGAAGAGCTCCAGCCACGTCATCGCCGCCGGCAGGAAGAGCGTCCCCGCGAAGGACGCCCTCGGCCCCACGATGAGCCGGTCCGCCAGGAACACCAGCGCCATGAAGAGCGCGCCACCCAACGCCATCCCGAAACTGCCCGCGACGGACCCGGGGAACACCTCCAGGTTCGCCAGGCCCGTGGCGAGGGTGCTCACGCAGAGGATGCCAGCGAAACCCACTCCTGGCCGCTGCTGGCGGACGAAGAAGAGAAACAAGGCGCCCATCAACCAGCCGGGCAGCAGCGACCCCCGCGAGTTCAAGAGCATGGACATGCCGGCCCCGCCCACCAGGGCGAGCCATGGCAGGAACACCTGCACGCGCCGCGAGTCTTCTCTCCCGCTCATCCCACTTCCCCCTTCTTCTTCTTCTTCGAATCCTTCGTGTGCGCCAGACGCTGGAGGGTCTCCTGGGCCTCGTCGCACCAGCGCAGGTGCGCCTCCAGGCCGAGCAACCCCGCGCGAATGGACAGGTGCCAGTAGGGCAGCTCCGGGTGGCCCTCGCGCGAGTGGCGGACGTCCTCGTCGATGAGCCGCAGCGTGGCCAGCAACCCCTCTGCCTCCGCCCGGCTGCGCTCCACGTGCGCCAGCGAGTCCTCCGGCCCCACCCGGCCCCCGAAGAAGAGCTTGAGCAGCAGCTCGTTGCGCTCCACGTGGGGCACCACTGGCCGCCGCAGCCACTCCGAGAGCACCCGCCGCCCGTCCGCCGTCACCCGGTACACCTTGCGCACCCGCCCGCCCGGCGAATGCTCCTCCCGATCGAGCGCGACCAGCCCCTCCGCCTCCATCCGCTCCAGCGTCGGGTACAGGTTGCCGTAGCTCTCCTGCCAGAAGTGCCCCACCGTCCGCTCGATGGTCTGGCGCAGGCCGTAGCCGCTCATGGGCTCCCGGCACAGCATCCCCAGGATGGCGAACTGGCAGGTGTTCTCTCGGGCCACGGTGTCCTCCTGTCGCCTATATATCAGTCTGATACAAATGCGCCACGAGGAATGACGCTCCGGGGGGAGCGGGTTCCCCGTATGTTCAAAAGCGGAAAATCTTGTCTATTCAATTTAAGCCGTAAAACTGGTAAGAGGCGTTCAAAGGATTCTCCCCCCCATGACGCCACTCCGCCGTCGCTCCCTTGGCGCATCCGCCGCGTTCGCCGTCTGCCTCAACGTCTCCCTTCCGGCAGGTGCCGCTCCCCGGCCCGTGTACGCGCCGGGCGGTGGGTTCGCCGACCCGTCCGTGGTCAGCCACAACAACCAGTTCTACGGTATGTCGACGGGAAGCCTCGTTCCGTCGGCCCAGGGGAACATCGGCACCGGTCCCTGGGTGGCCGAGGGTCCCGCCCTCACCTCGAAGCCCTCGTGGGCCACGGGCGGCGGCATGTGGGCCCCGGACCTGGAGCGGATCAGCGCGAACGAGTGGGTGCTCTACTTCGCCGCTCCCGTGGATGGGCTGGGCGCCAACCAGCGCTGTATCGGGGCGGCCACCGCCAGCTCGCCGCTCGGGCCGTTCACCCCGGTCGCGGGCGGACCGCTGGTCTGCCCTGGGCTCGCGGACGTCCCCACCGCGGATGACACCGTTCCCAACCGCCCCATCACGAACGCCGGCGTCATCGACCCGTCCGGGTTCAAGGACAGCGACGGGACGCGCTTCCTGCTCTACAAGACGCAGCAACTGCCCTCGTCGCTGCGCATCGTCCGGCTCAACGCCGCCGGCACCCACGTGGCCAGCGGCGCCACCAGCCGTCAGTTGCTGCGCTCGGACCGCATCGTGGAGAACCCGGTCCTGGTGAAGCGCGCCGGGGACTACTTCCTGTTCGCCTCGCGCGGGCCGTACAACAAGTGCACCTACGAGACCATCTGGATGCGGGCCAACGGCGTGGGCACCAACGCCTTCAACGACGTCACGCAGCACACCCTGCTCACGGATGGGAATACTGGCGGCGTGTGCGGCCCCGGCGGCGCGGACATCGCCGAGGCGCTCGACGGCGGGCAGCGGATCTTCTTCCACGGCTGGCTGTGCGGCAGCGGCCCCTGCCCGATCAACTTCGACGCGCAGACCGACGACGGGGGCCGCCGGGGCATGTACCTGGGCGTGCTGGGCTGGGACTCCCAGGACAACCCGGTCGTCAACAAGTTCCTCAGCCCGGAGTAACTCCACCATGTTCGAACTCTTGTCCTCGGCCTTCCTCAGCCTGTTCATCTCCCTGGGCTTCATGCCCTCCACCAGTCCGGAGGAGACGGTGGCACTCGCCGCCACGACGACCACCGTCGCGACCCACAACACCCTTCGCGGGAGCGCGAACTTCAGGCCGCTCGCGGACGTCATCGGCTGGCAGGAGGTGAACACCGACGAGGGCCATTCCAAGCTCGGCGCGCTCGAGTACTACGACCACTACCGTCCTGGTGAGAATCGGCTCGATGCGCGCAACTCCATCGCCATCTCGTGGCGCAAGAACAAGTACGAGAGGACGGGAGGCGGCTCCCGGCTCACGCACGGAGGTGAGGCAGGGGTGACGCCCTCGCGCTTCGTGAACTGGGTGGTGCTGAGGAACCTGGACACCGGCGCGAAGCTGGCGTTCATCAACACCCACTACATCTCCGGCGCCTGGAACGGTGAGCACCCCGAGCGTCAGGAGCGCTGGCGGACGCACAACGCCGTGGTGCACGAGGTCGTCGCGGAGCTGCTCTCGCGGGGGCTGCCCGTCGTCCTGGTGGGCGACTTCAACCGTCAGCTCTCGCAGGACATCCCGGGGATGAACCACCTGCGGACGGCGGGGGTCGACGGCGTGCCCATCGATCAAATCTACGTCACCCGTGGCATCGGCACCGGTCCCGCCGAGCGCCTGGAGAAGTACGGCTCCGACCACTTCGCCTACACCGCGACCGTCCAGTACTGACGCACGGCGAGCTCGCCTCCCGCCCTCTCATCAGGGCGGGTTGCCGAGCGAGCAGGCCTCGACGGCGGTGCCGCCCCTGCTCCGGGTTGATCGCCGTTCTGGCCGGGCCCAGCTTTCCTTCATGAAACTGCCCGTCATGCCTCCGGTGTCGCCCATGCTCGCCAGTCTGGTGCGAGAGCTCCCGGAGGAGGGCGAGGTGCTCTACGAGCCGAAATGGGATGGATTCCGCGCCATCGTCTACCGCGACGGGGACGAGGTCATCCTCGGCAGCCGCAACGAGCGGCCGATGACGCGCTACTTCCCCGAGCTCGTCGAGTCGATCCGCACGCACCTGCCGCGCCGCTGCGTCGTCGACGGTGAAATCGTCATCGTGGGCGGGGACGGCGGGCTCGATTTCGACGCGCTGTTGCAGCGCATCCACCCGGCGGCTTCACGCATCCGGAAGCTCGCCGTGGAGACGCCCGCCTCGTTGGTGGCTTTCGACCTGCTCGCGCTCGACAAGCGGGACTTGCGGCCGCTGCCCTTCCACGAGCGCAGGACGTTGCTCGAGAAAGCGCTCGCGGGTGTCCGCGCGCCCATCCACCTCACGCCCGCCACGCGCAGCCGCGAGGTGGCCGAGGCCTGGTTCAGCCGCTTCGAGGGCGCCGGGCTCGATGGCGTCGTCGTCAAGCCGCTCGCCCTGCCGTACCTCGAGGGCAAGCGCGAGATGTACAAGGTGAAGCACGAGCGCACCGCGGACTGCGTCGTCGGGGGCTTCCGCTGGCACAAGGACGGCCAGGGCATCGGCTCGTTGGTGCTCGGCCTCTACGATGAGCACGGTACGCTGCAGCACGCGGGCGTCGCCACGGGGTTCGCCGCGAAGCAGCGGGTGGAGCTCGCGAAGAAGCTCGAGCCGTACCGGAAGCGGGCGATGGAGACGCACCCCTGGCGCGAGTGGGCGGAGGTGGAGGACGCCACCGTCCGGATGCCGGGGGCCCAGAGCCGCTGGAGCGCGCGGCGCGACCTGAGTTGGGAGCCCGTGCGCCTGGAGCTCGTCGTCGAGGTGGCGTACGACCACATGCAGGGCATGCGCTTCCGTCACGCCACGCACTTCCGAAGGTGGCGCCCGGACCGGACGCCGCGCTCGTGCACCTACGCGCAATTGGAGCGCTCGGTTCCGGCCGAGCTCGCCGAGGTCTTCGCCTCCAAGGGCGAGGCCGCCCCTGCCCATTAGAATGCGTCGTTCCCGGACTCAACGGCTTCCGCCGCGACGCGGCTGTCGCTTCGCACGGGCCGCGAGCGCCGGTTTCGCGCGGAGAGCGCCCTCGCGGGGCGGCGCACGGAGGGGTTCGTCCTTCTGCTTCTCGAAGTGAGGAGGGAAGGGGGCTTCACCGAGCCCCTCGGCCTTCTGCCGCTCGGAGAGCTCGAGCAGGCTGTCGAGCGTGAAGGCACGCGCATCCATCTCCCCCCAGACGTCGCCGAGCTTCTCGTAGCGCCGGGGCACCGTGGCGAGCGTGAGCTCCTCGGGCTCCACGTCCGCGACCTCGTCCCAGCGCAGCGGGCAGGACACGCGCGCCTCGGGGGTGGCCCGCACGGAATAGACAGACGCGATGGTCCGGTCCTTCGCATTCTGGTTGAAGTCCACGAACACCCGCTGGCCGCGCTCCTTCTTCCACCAGGCGCTCGTCGCCTCGCGTGGCATGCGCCGCTCCACCTCCCGAGCGAGCGCGAGCGCGGCGTGGCGGACCTCGGTGAAGTCCCAGTGCGGTGCGAGCCGGACATAGATGTGCATGCCCCGGGACCCGGACGTCTTCGGGTATCCCACGAGCCCGTGCTCCTCGAGCACCTCGCGCACGCACAGGGCCACCTCGCGCACGGAGGAGAAGCGCACGCCCGGCTGCGGGTCGAGGTCGATGCGGAGCTCGTCCGGGAGCGAGAGGTCGCTCCGGCGTACCGGATGCGGGTTGAAGTCCAGACAGCCGAGGTTCACCGCCCATACGAGGTGCGCCAGGTCCACCGGACAGAGCTCGTCCGCGCTGCGGCCGCTGGGAAAAGTCACCTCGGCGGTCTGGAGCCACTCGGGCGCGCCGGCTGGAACCCGCTTCTGGAAGAAGAACGCGCCTTCGGCGCCGTCCGGGTAGCGCTTGAGGGCACACGGGCGCTCGCGGACGCCGCGAAGCACGCCCTCCCCAACGGCGAGGTAGTACTCGATGAGGTCGAGCTTCGTCTCGCCGCGCGCGGAGAAGAAGACCTTGTCCGGCCGGCTGATGCGCACGTGACGGCCCGCGACTTCCAGGTGGGTGAATGCCTCGGACATGTCCACAAGTTAGATACACATTCGAGACGGGTAGCCGGAGTGAGGCGAAGAGCGCCCGGTTGCCCGGCGGCAGAGCGAATCCTGCCGCGCTGTGGAGTGTCCACGAAGACCGTGGATGTCCCCTCTCCCCCTGGGAGAGGGCTAGGGTGAGGGTCAGGCCGGAGTACCGGCGCGACGGCAACGTGCCCGGCCCAGCCACAACGGCAGTCCGAGCGCCGGGAGCGTCAGGAGATCGCCCACGTCCGCGGTATGGGCCACCGGAGCCACGTGAGGGACGTGGGTGCCGCGCCAGAGCGCGCCGAGCGCGCGCACCGGCCACTGCAGGCTCCCGAGCCCCCACTGCCATCCGCGCCCCGCCACGTCCCACACCTGGATCGCGGAGAACACCACGCCCGTGAGGACGACGCAGGTGAGCAGCACGGGGACGGAAGGCAGGAAGGGACGCTCGCGTCTCGTGGTCACCACCTCCCACAGTCCCTGCAACAGCAGGGGAAAGAAGGCGAGGCCCGCCACGTCCGAGAGCTTCCCCGTCCACCACGAGGGGCAGTGAAGCTTGAAGACGTGGTCGTTCACCACGAGCAGCGCCACGGACGCGCACACCAGCGGATGCAGAAGACCATCGCCAGGAAGAATGCGTTGAATGGAGCTCCGGTCTTCCGCCACGGCCTACTCTTCCCTCAACGTCATCGCGACGGTGCTCTCGTCGGGGTCCGTCCAGATGAGACGGGCCTGGGTTCTCCACGTGAGATGGAGCTCACCCGCGGTGGGTGGGCCCTGTCGCTCGAGCTCGAGCACATAGGCCGCCTCGCACCGCTCCTTCCGGGTGCACCCGGAGATGTAGATGTTGTTCAAATAGCCCTCGAAGCCCGGCTCGCCAAGAACCCAGAGGCTTTCGGTCACGAGCCGCCCATCGCTCGCTTGAAGCACACGCGCTCGCAACCAGGGGCGGCCGTGCTCCTCGGAGCCCACCCCCTGCAACGAAGGCTTGATGGAGAGGTCGAGTGAGAGGGATTGGATGTCTCCGCGCTCCTCGTTCGCGGGACGAACATCCACGGTGATCTGGCGGCGAGCCGTGGGAGAAGAGACACCGAGCACCACGGGCGAGCCGTCGAGCACCTTCTCCGCCAGCGCGTTATTCACATCCACACCCTCGTCGCATCCGGCCACCGCACAGGACAGGAGCAACACAGTGGCGGGCAGCGATTTCGAGATGAAGGCTGTCATGGGGTGGGCTCCTCTGCGCGCTCGGTGATCGTGACGGAATAGCCCTGGGGAAGCTCGTCATCGTTCCAGATCTCCATGGACGAGGTCGCGCTCCACTCCAACTCCACGGTGCCCTCGATCCCGCCGTTCTGGAACTCGAACTCGACCGTCACGGGGATTTCGCACACGTCCCCCGTTTTGCAATTCACGTGCAGGGACTCCATCACCTGGAGCGGCACCGGCGCGTCCGCGGTATCGAGCACGGCCGCCGCACTCCTGGGTTCCCCTTCGCCGCTCGAGGCCCGGGCCATCACCCAGGGCTGGCCAGGAGCGGAAGGATTCGCCGGCCTCCATCGTGCGGTGCCTTCGAGGGTCAGCCATCCATCGTTCTCCGTATGTTCGATCTCCCCCATCGAGATGGAGACGACGAGCGTGCGCGACACCTTCGGCGTCTCGTGGGTCAGCACGAAGGGGGTGCCTTGGAACTGCGAGACGAACGAGGGAGAGCTCACCGGAGAGGTCGCGATGGAGCCAACGGCGGCAATCAGCAGCGAGCACTTCACTGCCCAGTGGCGGAGCTTCGAATGCCAGCGGTCGCTGGCATGGATGTGATGGGATTCGGGGGTTCGCATGGGGTGGGCCTGACAGCTTGCCGGGGAAGTGGGAGGCAAGCGTCTGTAAGCGTTAGCAACCCCTATGCCGCCCTCTCTCCAGCCCTCTCTCCAGAGGAGCCGCGCACCCGCCCTGGAGCAAACCGCGACGCCGGTGTCACGGACGATGTCCCGTTGAACCGGGCAAGGATGTCAGGGGGAACCCCTGCCTCAGATGGTGTCGAGATCGATGTCGCAGCCGATCTTCTCGCCGAGCGTCACCAACTCCTCACGCATCTTGCGGACGCTCGTGCCCGCTGGAAGGGTGACCACGCCCTCGAGCACGAAGAGTGGCGTCCCCGCGAAGGGCGCCGATTCGATCCGCGTCGCCAGCTCCTCGACATTGACGGAGTGCTGGCGCAGGAGCGCTGTCACTCGGGCGGCGATGCCAGGCTGATCGTTGCTGTAGACCTTGAGCCGGTAGGGAACGCCGCCGGGAGCACGGGTGGTGGCGGTGTCCGCCTCATACATCTCGAGGCGGAGCCCCATCCGGGTACCGTCGCCCTCGAGCTTGCGCCGGAGCGAGGTGAGCGACTCGGGGGAGCCCTCGATGAGGGCCAGCAGGGCGAAGTGGCCGCGCAGATTGACCATGCGACTGTCGGCGAGGCTGGCGCCGACGTCATACACATGCTGGGTGAGATCGGCGACGAGCCCGGGGCGATCGGGACCGACCGCGGTGACGATGAGCTGAGGCATGGCCGGGACCATAACAGCCCGGCTCGGGGCGCGAACGCGCATTCCGCGCGACGTGGGCTCGTCGACAGTCTTGCACGCGGAGCGGCCATCCCGCCTCAGGCGCGCCAGGCCTTCTCGAGCGCCGCGATGTCGAGCTTGACCATCTTCATGACCGCGTCGGAGACCCGCTTCGACCGGGCCGGGTCCTTGTCGCGCATCATCTCGTCCATGCTCGCGGGGACGATCTGCCACCTCAGACCGAACCGGTCGATGAGCCAGCCGCAGGCCTGCGCCTTGCCGCCTCCTTCCAGCAAGGCGTTCCAATAGCGGTCCAGCTCGGCCTGATCGTCGCACTGCACGACGATGGAGATGGCGTCATTGAACTCGTGATGGGGCCCGGCGGTGATCGCCTGGAAGCGCTGGCCCAGGAGCGTGAAGTCCACGACCTTCACGGAGCCTGGCGGACCGCTCGGCGAGTCGCTGAGCAGTGGCGTCACCTGGTCGACGCGCGAGTCCGGGAAGATGGAAGCGTAGAACCTCGCCGCCTCCTCCGCTTCCTTCGCATACCAGAGGTGCGTGAAAATCTTCGACTTGCCCTTCGACGCCATGGCCGTGCCTCCTTCGGGGTACCTCTCGCTATCAGCGAGCATCTCTTGCCGTGAGCGCAGCGGCATGGGCGAGTCCCCAGGACGTCTGGCAACCGACAATCGCCCGGGCCTGATGAACGGACGCGTCGTCCTCGAGGGCGGACGGGCTGCCTCCCTGAAACCAGACTCATGATGAATCGCCTTTCCGCGCGACAGGTGGGCAACCGCCATGCCCCCTCCGGAGGCCGGTCTGGGTGGGTCCACCCCTGACGGGCCGTGGTTGCCGTGCATCAGTTGTGGCACCACGACCGCGTCCGGCATGTGCGAGGGTGAGCCTGCCCCCGGCGTCACCGGGGCAAGCCCATCATGGAGAACCCGGAGGCGTGAGCTTCCCCTGGGCGGGGAGGTCGTTGAGGACGACCTCTCCCCCCTTCATGACGAAGCGCACGCGCTGAAGCTCCGTGACGTCGCCCAGTGGGTCTCCAGAGACGGCGATGAGGTCGCCGTACCGGCCCTTCTCCAGCGAGCCGACATGCTCCTGGAGGCCGAGCAGCTCCGCGGCCCGCGAGGTGGCCGCCCGGATGGCCTCGAGGGGCGGGAGTCCGGCACGCTGGAGCGCGGCGATCTCCAGCGCGTTGCGTCCCTGGTCCCGAGGGGTGCTCGCATCGAAGCCGGTGGCGATCTTCACTCCCAACGCGTGGGCCTGCTTCACCACCCCCCGAGCGGTCTGGAGCTTCGACTGGAGGCGGCTCCGCGCTCCGTCGTTGGGCGCCTGCTCCACGAGGGCCTCCAGGATGCCAACCGTCGGCACGAGCCAGGCCTTCTTCTTCTTGAGCAACTCGAGCGCGGGGCGATCCGCTTCATGCCCGTGCTCGATGGAGTCCGCACCGGCCTCCAGTGCGTTGCGGATGCCCTCGCTCGAGGTGGCGTGGACGGCGACCTTGCGGCCGGCCTTGTGCGCCTCGTCGATGATGACGCGAAGCTCCTCGAGGGTGAGGGTGGGGCGGTGCCAGTCGGCGTAGACCTTGAGGAGGTCCGCGCCCTGGCCGAGCTGCTCCCGCGCGGCGCGGCGTGCTTCCTCGACACCGCTGATCATCTGCGCGCCCGTGGGGAAGTCCTTCAGGTCGGGGGAGATTCCGAAGGGGTGGTAGCTGCCCACGGCGGCGATGCCCCGGGTCGCCACCAGCATGCGGGGACCCTCGACGAGCCCCTGGCGGATGGCGTTGCGCAGGTCCACGTCCGCGTAGCCGGTCCCCTCGTTCTCCACGTCACGCACGGTGGTGAATCCGGCACGCAGCGTGGCCCGGGCGTTGGCCGCGCCTTCCAGGGTACGGAAGGCCTGGGACTTGGTGAGCAGGTCCTTCTCGTACGCATTGCCGGTGGGCGAATCGGACCAGCGCGCCATCAGGTGGGTGTGGCTGTCGATCAATCCGGGAAGCACCGTGGCGCCGCCGAGGTCGACGAGCTCCGCTCCGGCGGGCACGGGGATACCCGGGCCCACCGCGGAGATGCGGCCCTTCTCGATGAGGATGACGGGATTCGAGACATACGCGCCCCCCTGCACGTCGAGCATCCGCGCGGCTCGGACGACGACGAGCCTGGGCGGAGTGCTCGGAGCACCCTGCTGGGCGCTCGCGCTCGCGCCCAGGACGAGCGCGAGCAGTGACGACAACCTGGTGACGATGGAACGCACGACCCCTCCTGCATCCGGTGGATTCGAAAGGGGCGCAGCGTACGTCAAGCGTCGCGAGCTTTCAGTCAGCTGAAGCTAGCCACCGAGGGCGCCGTTGATGAGCGGCGCGACGATGCCCATTCCTGGGTCTTCCGCGTTGTATCCGTTCACGGGCTCGTAGATGCGGATGCGCTGGTTCTCGTTGAGGAAGCGGTGGAGGAAGGTCTCCATCGGCACGAACTCGCTGTAGCACTTATAGGTCTGCCCCCACGGCCACTCGAGATACTCCCACCAGTTGCGCTTCTTCTCCATCTGCTGGCAGGCGTGCGCGCCGATGAAGGTGATGATCGTGCTGCAGTGGCTGGCGTTGATCGCCCGCTCATGCGGGATGAAGTAGCTGTAGTTGTTGTAGAGCTTCAGCTCCGCGACCAGTTTGTCCTGGTCCTCCTTCCAGTAGTTGAGGACCGTCTCCTTGTCGTTGGGCGAGTAGAAGCGCTCGTAGGAGAAGCGCGAGTAGTTGTAGTCGCGCGAGTAACCCGAATAGGCGAGCTGATCGTTCGGGAACTCCATGGACAGCATGCGGTTGATGGTGCCCATGTTGTTCCGGTCGAAGGAGGCCGGGAGCAGGCCGAGCACCGAGTCGAGGTTCCACGACTGACGGATCTTCTCGTGCAGCGGGCGCGAGCGGTCGTTGACGTTGGGCGCCAGGTGGAGCCCGCAACCATCTCGCGGACCCGCCGGCCGACCCGGTACCCGAAGCTGCCCGTGCGCACGTAGGAGATGCTCGTGGTCTCGTGCAACTCCGTGAAGGGCGCCGCCGAGGGGCCGGCCTCGCACTTGTAGGCCACGATCGTGAGCTGGCCCGTCTTCAGGATTGTCTGTACGGCCATCCGAAACGATGCTACCCGGTGAGCCGGGGCCGAACCTGGACAGTCTTGCTGTTGCGCCAGGGGCCGGTTCACGTGACGGAGTCTCGAGCGGTGCGATGCCCGGAGCGCCCGGGCGGGTGCCGCGGGCCGAGCTTCAGAGGTATTCACGGTGAGTGTTTCACGACGAAGGCAGTCCCGGCTCGCCAGGTATGTGGCGGCCCTGCTCCTGATGTCGGCTCGCATGGCGCATGCGCAACCCACGCCGGAGGAGCCCCGTGCCGCCCCGACGCAGGCGCCGGACGACGCAAGGGCCAGCGGTCCCGGTGGAGCCCAGCTTCCCTTCCTCCCGGAGGAGCCGGGCGACAGGCTGAGACCCGGGCTCTTCCTCGGTGACGAGTTCCGCTATGGGAACATGATGCTCCCCCTGCGAGTGCTCTCCGACCTCGCCGCCATTCCGGCGGGCATGGCGCTCTGGGAGCCTCACGACTGGGGCGCCTTCTCCCTGGTGACGTTGGCGACGGGCGCGTTGATGCTCCCGCTCGACCATCCGCTCGATGCGCACCTCCAGAACGCCATCCACCGTGCGCTCGGGCCGGAGCACTTCAAGATCTGGACGCCGGTGGGGGACGCGATCATCCACACGGCGCTCTGGGCCCCGCTGGTGGGTCTTCTCGCCTGGGGTCTGGCGAATGACGATCGAGGGCCCGTGCAGCTGTTTTCGCTGACCGTGGAAGCCTTCGCGGTGACGCAGGCCTTCCATCTCACCTTCAAGCTGCTGCTGGGCCGCGAGGGTCCGATGGATGGCCAGGGGCTCGGCCGCATCTTCGGCCCCTCCAGGTCGCTCGACCTCTTTCCGGCCGGAACGCCCTCGGGGCACGTGTCCAGCCTCTACGCGATGATGGGCGTGGCGACGGCCTGGCTGGACAACATGCCGCTGACGCTGGCGCTGCATGCCTTCGGGCTGCTCTTCGCGGCCACCATCGTCATGGACGACTACCACTTCCTCTCCGATGTCATCTGGGGCGGAGCCATGGGGTACGCCATCGGCCAATGGGTGGTGAAGCACCGCGCCTCGAGGGGTGGGGTGTCGGCGAAGGGTGGACCCTTGTTCATGGTGATGCCGATGGTGACGCCTCAGGGTGGGGGCGTGTCGGCCGGCTTCCGCTTCTGAGAAGCCTTTTGGAGTGGGAGGGACATGTTGTTCGCTTTGATTCTCATCGCTGTCGCTACATCGCCAGTCTCGTTCGACGCGCCGACAGCAGCGGACATCGCGGTTTCCTTATCGAGCTCGTCGCAGGTGCCGCCGGGAGCGGTCTCTTCCGTGAACACGGATGCTCCCGTCGATACATCGGCCCCCCGGAAGACCGTTGCCAGCTATCTGATTCCTTCCGTTGAAGTCCTCGCGATCTACGGCGGATTCGTCGCGTTCAACAGGCTCGCCTTTCATGACGAGGAGTGGACGCACGTCACGCCAGGCTCCATTCGCGACAATCTCGACGGCCCCTGGGTCATCGACGACGACAACTTCGAGATCAACCAGCTCGGACATCCCTACCAGGGGTCCCTGTACTTCTCGGCCGCTCGGTCGAGCGGACTTTCGTTCTGGGAGTCCTTCCTGTACGTGGCCGCTGGCAGTCTGCTCTGGGAAGTGGGAGGAGAAGCGGAGCCGCCCTCCCTCAACGATCAGATCACCACGAGCTTCGCCGGAGCTCTCTTTGGCGAAGCCTTGTTCCGGGTATGGAACGACCTGATCGGGCATGGAGGTGAGAAGAACAGCATCCTGCGCCACATCGCCGCGGCGCCGTTGTCCCCAGTCGCGAGCTTCAACTACTACGTGTTCAAGCAGCGCGCCCGGTTGGCCGAGTCCAATCTCTTCTATCGAACATGGATCGGATCGAGCTACGGCGGCAGCATCCGCGACCAGACCGGTGAGCGCACGGAGCTCCTCGGCTTTGGTCAGCAGCTCAGCCTGGGCGTCAGTCTGACCCAGGGCTTTCCGGGAACGTCCGGCGACCTCGACTACGGCCCGTTCGATTATTACGACCTGCGATTCGAGCTCTCCCTGCCGAGGACCCCCTACATCGGGTTCTTCCTGCGTGGGCTGCTGTTCGGAAAGGCCTTTCAACCCAAACCCTGGGCGCATGGCCTCATCGGCGTTTTTGGAAGCTACGACTACAGCACGCTCCCTCTCTTGAGGGTCTCGACCAGTGCGGTGGGGCCGGGGCTGGCGATGGACGTGGACATGGGCGCGGGAGTGACGCTTCAGGGCACGGTGTTGGCGGCTCCCATCTTCTTCGGGGGAGCAGGCGCCATCACGGCCACGAGCGGAGAGCGGGACTTCCGCGCCGGAGGCGGTGCGCAGGGCCTTCTCGAGCTGCGATTGCTGCTCCGGGACTCGGGTTCCATCAACGCCGGTGCCCGGAACTACTTCATTCGAGGGTTCACAGGTGAGCCCGGAACGGAGCTCATCTCGTATGGCTGGGTCGGAAGCGAATTGCGAATCGTCGGCGGCCACGTCCTGGGCGTGGAAGTCCAATGGTCGACTCGCGCCGCATCGGACCCGAACCTGGGAAGCCTCAGCCACGGCGGCTCGCTGTTCCGCCTGTACTACGGCTTCGTGAGTGACGCATTTTCAGGCGCGGCGAGCAGTCACGGCGGCGGACTTCGTCAGGTTTCCCGGCCGCGGCTCGAGTGACTACGGGCCGCTGGCGGGAACCGTCTCCGGCGGGCGCGCCATCACCTCGGGGGTGGGCGCCTTCGCGGGCTCGAACAGCGTGAGGTCCGCCACCAGCGGGTAGTGGTCGGACGCATTCACACGCAGCACCTCGCTGCTCTTCGGCGTGAAGTGCTCACACGCCAGCACGTAGTCGATGCGCAGGCCGGAGATGAGCGGCAGCGGATAGGTGATGGCGGGCCCCTTCCCCCGCAGGTCGAACGCGTCCGCCAGCGCGTGCCTGAAGAGCCGCAGCGAGCCCGCGTCGGGCGTGTCATTCATGTCGCCCATCAGCAGCTTGGGCCGGGGATCCGCCGCCATCAGCCGCATGATGGCCGCGCTCTGGCGCACGCGGATGCCACCGGTGAAGGGACGCTGGGTGAGGTGGGTGACGTAGACGCTCACGTCCTGCCCGTTCACCTTCATGAGGGCGCGGGCCACGGTGCGCGGCTCGGTGCCTGGCAACACCGGCAGCGGGTGCTGCTCCACGGACTCCAGCGGGTAGCGAGACAGGAGTGCCACGCCGTAGTCCCCGCCGAAGAGCCGGGTGGTGCGGAAGTGCGCGTAATACTTCAGGCCCGTGAGCCGGGCCAGCTCGGCGGGTTGGTGCAGCCCGCGGGCACGCCACGAGCCGACATCCACTTCCTGGAGCGCGACGATGTCGGGCGAGGCGGAGCGGATGACCTCGGCCACCTTGTCCAGACCGCGAATGGCCGATTGGATGTTGAAGGTCATCACCCGCAGGTCGCCCCCGGTCCGCGTGGACACGAGGTCCGCCAGGGCCCCGGAGTCCGAGAGCGTCTCCGGCGACGGGTCAGCGCGCAGGGATGACGAGGAGGAGGCACACGCAACCGAAGTCGCGAGGAACAGGCCGGCGAGAAGTCGGTCGATTCGCATGTAGGGCTCGAAGGATGCCAGCAATCCGCGCCACCGTCTTTCCGCCTCCCCCCTCGGGGGCAGACCGGAGGGCAGCCAGGCAGTGATGGTCCCCAGGAGCAGTGACGCGATAAGACGCGGGCGATGAGACCGTCCCTCGAGCTGCCCGCTGAACTGCGCCAGTTGCTTCGCTCGCGGTCCGCGGAACTCCTGGCCGACGTCGAGCGCTTCCTCGCCGATGCACCAAGGAGATGCACGTACATCCGGTCGGAACGTGTTGCCCGTGCGGCGCTCCGCCGTTCCTGGTTGGGCCACCTGCTCGTAGGCGACGCCGCGAAACCGGTGCTCGCGCCCGTCGATAGCAAGTTTGGCGGCGTTCCGTACGTCGAGGAGGCGGACCTCGCGGAGAACCGGCTCGACCGTGCCGTCGTGACGCGCGCTTTCTGACGGGGGCAGGCCCCTCGCTCGAACTGCGCAAAACACCTCCAATGGGCTGAATAATCCGGTCCACCGGATTAAAAAGCGCCGGTGGCGCGATTTAGATCCGTTATAAAGGATTATATGGAGCTCCATCTCCAGGCGCTGATCGACGGGTCGTGGCAGCGGGCAGCGCTGCTCGAGTTCCCTACGGTCAGGGAGGGCCGGCGCGGAGGATGCACCTTCGAGTACGAGCACGAGTACCTGATTCGGTGGATCGCCGACCCGCCGCCGCTTGCGGCGGTCAGTCTCAATCTACCGGTCGAGTTCGGCCCCAAGGTCTGGCGCCGTTGGCCGGCGTTCCTCGATGACCTGCGACCGATGGGGAGTGCCCGTGGCTGGTGGCTGCGGCGACTGGGCCTCGCTGATGAGGCGGCGAGTGACTTCGAAATCCTGCGGAGTGGCACGATTGCGCCGGTCGGCAATCTTCGAATCGAGGAGTCGGTTCCCGCGAAGAAGGAACCTCCCAAGCGGTTCCCTCGCCAGGTCGTCATCGACCGCGAGTACGCCTTCATCGAGTACGCCGCCAATGCCGGCGTGCAGGTCGGAGGCGCGACAGGTGCCGGCGGCGATTCGCCGAAGGTCCTGCTCCGCTGCGACGCCGCGGAGCAGGTGTGGATCGACGTCTGGCAGGATGACCCCGCCTGTCCAGATCGGCATTACCTCGTCAAGTTCGCGCGCAGCCGCAACGAACGCGACCGGAACATCCTTCGGTCGGAGTACGTGTATTACAAAGCGCTCGCGGAACTCGGAGTCGAAACCATTCCGCAAGACGGGCTCGCGCTTCACGAAGGCCCCTCGGGCCCGAGCCTCTGGCTTCCCCGCTTTGACGTCGCGCGCCGAGACGGCCGCGAAATCCGGTACGGACTCGAGTCCCTCTACTCGCTGCTCAAGGCTGAGCCAGGCTCTTTCCAGAAGCATCAAGCGGCATTGCGTGCACTGAAAGACGTCATTCCCGCGACGGTCTGGCCGGCGGTGCGCCTCGAGTACCTGAAGCGCGACCTGCTGAATCTGGTGTTCGGCAACTCGGACAACCACTGCAGGAACATCGCCGTGCTCAAGACGGACAGTATTGTCCGCCTCGCGCCCATCTTCGACTTCGCGCCGATGAGGATGGACCTCGAAGGAATCACCCGCACCACGACGTGGGAAGGGTACGAAGCCGGCGGAGATGTCGACTGGGATGGGCTCCTTCGAAGCTTCGGCCCGGCTGAAACGTCGTTGCGCGAGGGTCTCCACGACCTCGCTTCGCGCCTTCGCAATCTCTTCGAGCTCCTCGCGGACCTCGGGCTGCCGGATGAAACGCTGAATTTCGCGGGGCTCGACTTCCGCGGCACCGAGAAGCGCCTCCGCACGTGGGGTCTCCTATGAAGCGCGCCGACGTCGCCCGGTTGACTGCGCTCGAACGCAAGGCGCTGCTGGAAGAGCTCGCCGCCATGGTCGCCACCGGAGAGTTCGGCCTCGGAGACGCCTCGCGCATCCTCCGCAGCACGATGCTGGGGATGGACCGGAAGACCTTCGCAAAAGCCGTGAGGCTCTCCACCAGCGTCGTAGCGACGCTCGAGGACGACCCGAACGCGAACCCGACGCTCGAAACGCTCAACAAGGTCTTCGCGCCGTTCGGCGGAAAGGTCGTGTTGTCGTTTCCCCGCCTCGAAGAGCCACCGCCGCCCGACGATGCAGAGAGGCAGCGGCGAGAGATGCTCCGTGCCGCGCTCGCGAAGAGCAGGCGGCAGAGGCGGCGCTCGACAGAGTCGTAAAACCAGTCACTGGGTCCGACAAGAATCGATTTGGCCCCAGGTGAACCATCGCCACCGTGGATCAGGTGCTTCAAAAGCTGGGTATTGGCCACCACTTTGGGGTGAGCTTGCTTGGAATAAATGGTTGCTATGTAGCGGAGTAGGAGGGAGACGAGGTGTCGGAGCGACTCCTTTGACATCTTCCCCGGCGTACCTGTGAGTAGGGCCCCACCTGACGCACCGGGTACCTCCTGGAAGTAGGGCTCGGTCCATGCGAACAAGAGCATCTGGCCACCCGCGAGGGGGGAGGCCAGGGAGGAGGACGCATGGACGAGGAGAAGAAGTCGGGAGCGAGCGGCAAGGGAGCGGCGCGGGTGGGGCCGTACCTGATTGAGGAGCAGGTGGAGCAGTCCAACGACAGCCAGGAGGAGCTCTATCTGGCCACGCACGAGACGAGCGGGGCCACGGCCCTGGTGCGCAAACACGCCGCCGAGGAGGCCAGCGCTCTGCGGAAGGATTGGCGGGTGTTCCTCGGCTCCTGGGCCTCGCGAGGCTACTCGGTCATGGAAGTGGAGCACACCGACTGGGCCAAGGCCCAGGACAGGCAGACGGCGGAGTCGTTGCTGCACACATTGGAAGGTGCGCTCGAGGAAGTGCGGCGCATGGTCCGCGTCATGTCCGACTCCCACGAGTCCCGCCTGCGGTGGCGTCTGGGCTGGGGCGTGGCGAGCGCCGTCACGGGATGCGCCCTTCTCCTCGTGCTGGTGCGTCTGGCCCCCTTGTCCCAGCCGCCGAGCGCCCCACCAGCGCCCCTGAGCCACGAGGTGCCCACGGCAGTCGAGACGTCGGATTTCGACGCGTGGCTCTCGGACACGACCCCGCCGGGGCAACCCGTGCTCGCCCGACCTCTGCCGAAAGAGCCATTGAAGGGACAGAAGCGCCCGCCCTGTACCCGCTACACCGAGGTCGAGCTGGTGGGCGCCTGCTGGGCACCTCACAAACTCAAGGCCCCGTGCCCGGATACCCTCTTCGAGTACCAGGGGGAGTGTTACCTACCCTCCTTCAGCGCGAAGCCACCGGCTTCGTCGCTCGGGCAGTGAGTGGCGCGGAGCTGCTTGCGTCAGGCCCGGTTTCGCTCGTCCTGTTCTCCGTGCGAGCTTTGGTCGTGCATTCTAATTCGTAGACCAGGAGGGAGGTCAGACGCTTCGTAGGAAACGAGGTGTCGGAATGAGTCTTTGACACCTTCCTTGAGGCGTGGAGGCCGCGCCCCCCTGCTATGCCCTCAAGGGAGGATGGTCTGGCCGGCATGTGCCCCAAGGGAACAGCGCGGCCTCTCCTTCAGCCTTGGGCTCAGCCAGGGGGCACCCGTCTGCGGCCCCGGCCCCTCTGCGCCCTCCCGCTCCCCGCAACTTGCCCCCACCCTTTTACCGCCCCATCCTGCCTCCAGCAGGGTGCACGGGTCGTCATCCTCATGAACAGCAACCCACAGAATGTCTTGTACCCATGATCAAGGTTGTATAAGCCTTGATCATGGGTGCGCTCACGCCAGACCAGCCTGAACTCCTGACCATCAAGGTGGCAGCCGAGGTGCTCGGCGTGAGTGAGCAGACCTTGCGCCGTTGGGACAAGGCAGGGAAGTTTCGCGCGAAGCGCCACCCGATGAACGGATACCGACTGTACTCTCGCGGTCAGGTGCTCGAACTGCGGAGGAAGATCCACGAAGCTGAGGCAGCATCATGAAAGCGGACATCCTCAGGCTGCTGCTTCAGTCCCATGCGAACGGCGACGAAACATCGTTCCGCAAGGCGGCATTGCAGTTGGCTGCATCGGAGAGCGCTGCCGGGCACGTGCGTGTCGCGGAGGACATTCGCGCGATCATCGCGAAGCTGCCAGCAACGAGCGTCCGCAGGACGGGCCCCGTCGTAGACATCGCCGCGCCGCGGGGCGAGCTTGCGGATGTCCTCGAAGGCGGTCATCGCGACGAGCGCCTTCGCGACATCGTGCTGCGCGCTGAGGTACGAGACCTGCTGCTGCGTGTGCTCTCCGAGAATCGCTCACGGGGTCGTCTTGAGCGCTTCGGTGTCTCGCCCCGACGTCGCCTGCTCTTCCACGGCGCGCCGGGCTGCGGGAAGACACTCGCAGCAGCAGTGCTGGCAGGCGAGATGGGTCTGCCGCTCATGACAGTGCGATTCGACGCGCTGTTCTCCCGCTTCCTCGGAGCGACGGCAGTCCAGCTTCGAGCCATCTTCGCCGAGATGCCACGTCGGCCGGGCGTCTACCTGTTCGACGAGTTCGACTCTGTGGCGAAAGCGCGCGGGGACTCGCAGGACGTCGGTGAGATGAACCGGGTCGTGACGGCGTTCCTGCAACTCGTCGATGCGGACGCCAGCGGGAGCATCCTCGTCGCCGCGACAAACCACGTGGAGTTGCTCGACCGTGCGGTGTTTCGCCGGTTTGACGTAATCGTTCCCTTCGATAAGCCGAGCCGTGAGCAGTTGGTCGCACTCCTGCAACTGAGGCTCGGAACACTCGGGCTTGACGAGCAACAGGCGCAACGTCTCGCTGGGAGCGCCGAGGGCTGGAGCTTCGCCGATGTGGCTCGTGCATGTGACGACGCGGTGCGTACGATGGCACTCGACGACCGCGAGCGGATCTCCGAACGTGACGTCGTTGCGGCACTGGCGGAACTGAAGCGGCGTGAGCTCCCAACCAGGAACTGATCGATGGCCGAAAACCGGCTCCCTCTTCTTCGAGGACGTATCACATCGGTGGACACGTACCAAGCACCTCAGCAGGGGGGCTCGCCACCAAAGATTCCTTCGCTCGATCCAAAGGCCCATCGCGCGAAGCTGCTTCAACAGCTCGATGCGATCGGCAATCAAGTGCAAGCGCGTCCCGAGACAGTACGGGACGAACTTGCTTCACGTGAAATCGTTGCCGTGCGACCTGCGCCCGACACGGAATTGGCCGCCACCCAGCTCGATGACTCGCGCTCCGACGCTCGGTTGATCGGAGTGGTTCCCGAGACGGGCACTGTGTTGCTCGACGTCGCAAATGCGGACCTCGACTATCTCCGTAAAAAGCTCGACGCCTTCGCCGACGACGCGAAGGTCGAGGTCAAGACGCACAAGGATGGCACCACGACGACCCACCGTGACAAAGAGCGCGCTATTGCTCCCGTGGATACCATCCGTCTAGCCACGCTCGATGATATGCGTGGTGCACGACTTCGTACGGAAACACTCGTCGCAGACCGTACCTACTGGTTCGAGATTGCATGTCGAGGCGGCTATCGGAGACCGCTCGCTGAGACGACCGGCAGTCGCGCGCAGATCTCGCGGCAACTCCACCGAATCGGAGCGCTACAGAACCTGGATGAGTTCGTTGGACCGGAGCAGGTCTATTTCTTCGTGCGGCTCACGCGCCATCAACTCGACGCACTCCGAGCAGCTACCGACTGCATCTATGAGGTCGAGCTTGCACCGCCACCGCTACGCGACCTCAAACTGCTCGAAGACGTCACGACGAAGGACATCAGGGACTTCGCCCTCCAGCCTCCGGAAGAGGACGCTCCCTCCGTTGTTGTACTCGACACCGGAGTCGCAACGGGGCACCCGCTGCTTAAGCCCGCCATCCTAACTACGACGACGGCAGGCCCCGAGATTCCATCGGCCGAGGACACCTACGGGCACGGCACCAAGATGGCCGGGCTTGCCCTCTACCACGACCTGGGAGCAGCCATCGAGCGCGGCGGGGCGGTGGCACCCCACTGGCTGCAGAGTAGCAGGCTGCTTGTGAAGCCGGGATTTGGAACGGCGTCCGACGAGAACTACGAGAAGTGGCCTGCCCTGACCCAGCGGGCCGTGCGTGCTGCCGAGGATGCCGATCCGCGTCCGCGCAATCGGGTCTTCACGCTGGCGGTGACGCGGACCATGCAGGACGCACCACTCGATGGGCTCGTACCTACCCTGTGGAGCCATGCCGTCGATCAGCTCGCGTTTCATACGGGCCATGGACGGCTGATGGTCGTGTCAGCGGGAAACGCGCGTGACGAACAGTGGCTCGCGCTCGCCGAACAGCATCCGCAGTTGCAGCTTTCGGAGAAGATCCACCAACCAGCGCAGGCGACTAATGCCCTTACCGTGGGCGCGTACACCGAGCGCGTCGAGCTTCCGAGCACAAAGCAATATGCTGAAGCGCGCGTCGTCGCGACGCGACCCGGAGGCATCTCGCCATTCACGAGCACGGGCCTCCCAGGTAACGAGTGGCCGATCAAGCCCGACGTCGTTCTTGAGGGGGGAAACCTGGCACTCTCAGGAACTCTCCCGAACGAAAGCGTACCAACCCTCTGCGCATTGACGACGAGTCACCGGCATACGCTTGGCTGGCCGCTCGGGCAGCTGGCGATGACCAGCGAAGCCACGGCTCGTGCGGCCCACCTTGCCGCGCGCATCTGGGCGCTTGAGCCAAAGCTCCGTCCCGAGACCGTCCGTGGCCTCATCGTCCACTCGGCAAGCTGGACGCCGACGATGCGAGATCAATTCACCGGCATCAATGACCGTCTCCAGGCGTGTGGCTACGGTGTCCCGAATGAGCGTGTCGCCTCCGAATGCGCGGAGGGATGGGCCACGGTCATTGTTGAGGACGTGATGCCAAACGTGGTCGTGGAAGAGGAGCCGAAAAAAGAGGCACCGAAGCGTCCGACGACCAGGACGACGGTGTCGAAGGCGCGGCGCAAGGTAAAGTTGTACCGCCTGCCGCTCCCGGAGAGCCTGCTCTCGGATTCGGATGCGGACGTCGAATTGCGCGTCACGCTCTCGTACTTCGCCGAGCCGAACAAGTTCGGCCGGACCGTGTTTTACGGGCTCGATTTGAAGTGGGACATGCAAGGTCCTCAGGAGTCAGAGGATGAATTTCTACAGCGCATCAACGTCCTGAAGCGTCCGAAGGGACCTAATGGGAAGCCGTTGAAGGTTTCTATGAAGAAGTCCTTCAACTGGGACATTGGCATCCAACCGCGTAGCCGCGGCACCGTCCAGAGCGACCGATGGCGAGGAAGAATGTCCGAACTCGTCGGGGACAAGCTCATAGCCATCGTTCCGGTCCTCGGTTGGTGGGATCAACGACGAACGCTCAAGACGCAGGAGATGCGTTTCTCCCTCGCTGTCTCCGTCTTCGGCCCCGGTGTGTACGCGGCGATTAAGCCCCGGGTCGAAGCAGAAGTACTGGCTCCTGTCGAGGTGTAGCTGAACGATCCATCTGACACCTTTCCCGTGAGTGCACCACCATGGCGCACGGGAATGGGGCGGATAGGGGGCTACATCACCGCGACGGGGCGCCGACGGCGGCCGAAGTCTCCCGGCTTCGCGTCGAAGTGTCCCGGAATCTTCGTTCCGCAGTCCGGGCACTTGCCCTCCTCCGTCAGCCGGTAGCTGAGGATGTCGTGCCAGTCCCGCACGATGAGCTCTCCGCCGCAGTCCGGGCACAGCGTCGTCTCGCCCTCCGAGTTGTGCGTGTTCCCCGTGTACACGTACCGCAGCCCCGCCTTGCGCGCGATCTCCCGCGCCCTCCTCAGCGTCTCCGGTGGCGTCTCCGGGATGTCCCGCAGCTTGTAGTCCGGGTGGAACGCCGTGAAGAACAACGGCACGTCCGGGCCCAGGTGCTTCAGCAGCCACTCACTCATCGCCCCCACTTCCGCGTCCGAGTCGTTCTTCCCCGGAATCAGCAGCGTGGTGATCTCCAGCCACGTCTTCGTCTCGTGCCGCAGGTACTCGAGCGTCTCCAGCACCGGCTTCAGGTGCGCCGCCGTGAGCTTGAAGTAGAAGTCCTCCGTGAACGCCTTCAGGTCCACGTTCGCCGCGTCCATCTTCGCGTAGAACTCGCGGCGCGGCTCGGCGTGCATGTACCCCGCCGTCACCGCCACCGTCTGGATTCCTCGCGCATGGCACGCGTCCGCCACGTCCATGGCGTACTCGGCGAAGATGACCGGATCGTT
This sequence comes from Archangium violaceum Cb vi76, assembly GCF_000733295.1. Taxonomy (GTDB): domain Bacteria; phylum Myxococcota; class Myxococcia; order Myxococcales; family Myxococcaceae; genus Archangium; species Archangium violaceum. The sequence goes on from NZ_JPMI01000004.1 coordinate 98,330, forward strand.
GTACGTGAAGGCCACGCTCCGGCAGCCGTACTGCTCCGCCGCCCGGGCAATCCCCTCGGGGCTCGCCATGTCGGTGAGCCGGTCCATCTCGCGCGACTTGGAGATGTCCCAGTTCTGGCAGAAGCGGCACGCCAGGTTGCACCCCGCCGTCCCGAACGACAGCACGCTGCTGCCCGGGTGGAAATGCGCCAGCGGCTTCTTCTCGATGGGGTCCACGCAGAACCCCGATGAGCGCCCATACGTCGTCAGCACCATCCGCTCGCCCGTGCGCTGGCGCACGAAACACATGCCCCGCTGGCCCTCGTGCAGCTTGCAGTCGCGCGGGCACAGGTCGCATTGGATGCGCCCGTCCTCCAGCGCATGCCACCAGCGCGCGGGATATTCGCTCTCTCGCATGTCTCCCTCCCCGTGGGGCGGGGGTCTCCCGCCTCCCAACAGATGGAAAAACACGCGAGGGAGCGTGCAACCGTCCCCGTTACCTTCTCATCCCCGGGGCCGGGACGCCGGGCGGCCAGGTGTCCACCGTGGCCGCCCGGGCGCTCCGTGTGCCTACGGCTGCGCCGGCGTCTGCTCCCACATGCGGGTGCGCAGCGCGTTCTCGATGAACGCCAGGTGCCGCTGCTCGTCCGAGTAGTTGCGCTCGATGATGGCGCGCGCCTCGTCGCCCCACTCCACCTCCAGCGCCGCCTGGTAGGTGCGGTTGGTGAGCATCTCGTTGCCCCGCATCGCCTGGAGCGCGGCCTCGTTGCCCATCATCGACGTCACCGCCGTGAAGCCCTTGAGGATGAAGCCCTTGACGTCCGGCTTCGTCCTCGGCGTGCCACCCAGGCTCACCACCACCCGCGTCAGGTCCTGGATGTGGCGCTCATGGTCCCGCTGGAATTCCCTCAGGCTCATGCGCAGCGACTCCACGTCGATGCGGTTGATCGCCGCCTCGTACGCCCCCACCGCGTCGATATCGAGTGCGATCAGGTTATTGAGCCGATCCATCATCTTGTTCAGATCCATCGCCGCCATGCCGTCCTCCTCCTGTGTGACGCGGGAACTCCCACGCCGCGCAAAGCTGGGCAGGCGGGTGGGGCGCCTCAAGCGGCCCTGGAGGACAATTCCCTACTACCCGGACGTACGGCCGCCCGGCGAGCGGGCAGCCTGGGCCTCCCCGGTGTCCTGGCGCACACTCGGGGTATGAGTTCGCTCGGGGGTGGAAACTTCCGGGCGAAACTCTCGATAATTGGAAATCATGAGGATTCAACGCCCGGGGCTCTCCCCCACCCGGACCCAGGCCGCCCAGACGGAGCCCACGGTCGTGCAGAAGAACACCGTCCGCTCGCCGGCCACCGCCTCGCCCGCCGCCCCGGCGCGTCCCAGCGATGCCTTCGAGACCACCACCCGCGCCACGGCCCGGGCGCTCACCCCCGGCCGCACCAACGCCGCCCGGAACCTCCCCGCCGAGATTCCCACCGGCACCCGGGACTACTACAAGAAGCGCTACGACGACTTCGTCCGCCGCAACCCCGGCATGAAGCCGCCCGACTACTACCTGGAGTACGGCCAGAAGTACTGCGACCGCTTCTCCAAGCTCGGGCCCAAGGACCTGACCCCCCAGGGTCTCGAGTGGCGCGACCGCTGCCTCAAGGCCCTCCAGGAGGCCATCGAGACCAGGCGCATGGAGGACCCGGTCGGCTTCGCCCAGCTCGAGCGCGACCCCGAGGCCTTCAAGAAGTTCGCCTACGACTCGCACCCGGACGCCTACGTGCAGTCCGGCCTCTACAACCTGCCCGCGCAGGACCTGATGAAGATCGGCACCACGCCGGACCTCAAGGACCTGTTCACACAGGACGGCGTCCGGCAGATCTTCGTCGCGCTGGGCAAGATGGACGTCGGGGACGCCGCGAACGTGGTCAAGGAGTCCGCCAAGGAGGCGTGGAAGGACGTCAAGAGCACGTTCAGCGACCTCATCAAGCGGCCCAAACTTCCCTGGTAGCGCGAGGGCTGGCATCTTCGCGCCGGATTCGAGCTTCCGAGGTTGACGCGTGCCGGAGAAAGACTGGGAGAAGCTGGGAGAGCTGTCCGAGGGACTGAAGGCCGGAGCGGTGGCCACGAGCCGTGAGGGTTTCGGCCTCATCGGCGCCGTGGCGGAGCCGCCCGGAATCAGCCTGCTGGAGCGGATGAAGGCCCGCCGCGCCCAGATTCATCGCGCCGCCGCCGGGGCCGTGACGAAGACCTGGGAGGGGCCGGGCTGGATTCAGGCCCTGGACTGCCACGGGGCGCTGGGCGTCGCCATTGGCGGCTCGCTCAAGCCCTCGGGCTCGGGCTCGGACTACCACCTGCTGGTGTCCACGGATGGCGGCCAGCAGTGGCAGGGCCGCGGGCTGGTGGGCGCGCCGAGCCTCGGCCAGGTGCTCGCCATCAGCGAGCGGGAAGTCTGGGTGCTGGGGGCCTTCTTCCTCGGGCGAACCACGGACGGCGGTGCCTCGTGGATGGAGCTGGAGCTGGAGGGCGAGCGCAACCCGCACACGGAGCGGCTGCGGCGTGTCGAGGGCGGTGTGGCCCTGCTGGGCAGGACGCTCTCCGTCAGCACGGATGGGGGCTCCACGTGGAGCCAGCTGAACGTGGGCGCGGCGCGCGTGGTGGACGTGGACGGGGCCTTCGTGGCCGCGGTGGTGGACGGCCAGGCCCGCGTGGGCGAGCGCCAGGGCTCCGAGGTGCGTTGGCTGGAGCCGCTGCCCCTGGGCCGTGAGCCGCTGCGGCTCGTGGCCTCCGAGGGCGCGCTGCGCCTGCTCACCCGGGGCGTGGACCCCTCCAAGGGTCCGGATCCGGCGCTCCACGTGAGCGAGGACGGGGGCCGCACGTGGGCGAGCTACTCGCTGCCGCTCGGGCCTCAGGTGGACATCGCCGGCCGCGAGTGGGGCCTCGGCGTGGACATCCGCGGCGGCATCTACGGCCGCGTGGGGTGACGAGGGTCTCCATGCCGGGAGACCCTCACCCCCGCCCCTCTCCCAGCGGGAGAGGGGTGTGCCCTCCCGGCGGGAGGGGAATGAGGTTGGCGGCTAAGCCAAGAGAAGTAATTCCGTTCAGGGGGCCCAGCGCCAAGGCCCGATTTCTCGGCCTCAGCGGTTGTACCCCCTGACCGAACTTAGTTCGGGTGGCTTAGAGCTGCACCTGCTCCCGGCCGGGATCGGTGATGTAGCCGGTGCCCGCGGCCACCAGCTTCGCCATCAGCCGGTCCATGCCGTTGGAGCGCGAGAAGGCCATCTCGTTCTTCGTCACGCCCACCAGAGTGAGCAGCTGCACCTTCCCCGACTCGAGCTGGAAGTGCGTGGGGCGCGAGGGGTCGATCACGAAGACGAAGCCGTTGAGCTTGGACTCACCGCCCGTCAGCGTGCCCTCCACCGGGTAGCGGTGCCCCACCGCGAAGGCGCGCATGCACACCAGGTTGTAGGCCATCATGTCCAGCAGCCGCAGCACCGGCCACTGCGCCTCCTCGGTCGTGTGGATGACCATCTCGTACCCGACGCCGCTGGGGGAGTTGGCGTCCACTTCCTCTCCCGGGGCCAGGGTGATGGGGTTGGACAGGCCACTCGTCACGTACGTCCAGTAGGGGTACTCGGGACTCGGCGGCGCCACGCGCACGCCCATGCCTCCCCAGTTGGGATCCAGCTCCTTCACCTCGGCCAGCTCACTCTCCAGCCAGGCCTCCAACGCACCAGACTGCTCCAGCGTGTAGACCTCTTCGCTGATGGCCCCGAAGAGCTTCGGGTACTCCACCTCGTCACGATCCGCCCAGCAGTCCTCATACCACTGGCAGAAGGCCTCATCCGTCTCAGGCGCTTTCATAGCGAGGGGGACTCTAACGGGTTGTTCCCTCGCGATTCACTTTTCCTTCATGTGGAACTGTCTGGTCCCATGGTGGGTAACCTTCTTCCCACTCCATGGCGCACCGCTTCCCAACCCAGGGCAGGCAGGCAAGCACCCCTGTCGCACGCTGTACCCACGGAGCGACTTGCGGTGGACGAAGTGGGGTGGCGGGTGCCCGGTATGGGTCGTGAATGGGAGTGGAGCGACGAGCAGGCAGGGCGCTCGGGTCCACACCTGGAGGAGCGACATGCAGAGGGGATGGAAGGCCGCGGCCATGGCCGTGGTGCTGGCGGGGGCTGGGGCGGCGAGTGCTCACGAGTTCACCTGTGACAAGCGCGTCCAGGTGATGGGCGAGGGGCAGACCCCGGGTGTGGCGCCCCGGGTGACGAAGTTTCCGGCCACGCTGCGCTTCCACTACAAGCTGAGGAACGTCCACCCCACGGGGGAGTCGGTGGCGGACTTCGTGGAGGATCCGCTGCTGGCGCGCTACGGTTTCGGGACGCCCTTCCCCACGCCCATGGCGGTGGGGGTGGGGGAGTCGCGCGACGCCACCTTCGAGCTGAAGCTGGACACGCCCGAGGCCTGCCAGGCGCTGGCGGCCAGTGATGGGCGGGGGGATGACAGCTTCGACAGCGCGCTCCGGGTGAAGTGGGCCCTGGGCGAGACGCAGTGCGCCGCGCGCGTCACCTGCTGCGAGCCCTTCGTGGACTGCGAGCTGACGTGTCCGCCGGATGATCCGCACTGCGTGGAGACGCCGAGCCCGGTGGCACCGGGGCCCTCGCGCAACGCGGGCTTCTTCAAGGTGCACGAGCAGGCGCTGGGGCAGTGCCTCGCGGGGGGCGCTCTGGACCTGGGCGTGGCGCGGGTGGAGTCGCTGGAGCAGGCGCTGGGCCTGTTGTGGGCGAGCCCCGGCCTGGACCGCAACGGCGGGGTGCGCACCGAGACGGATGTGCTCCGCTTCGAGCTGGCACGCGAGGCACTGGTGGCCACGTGCAACGAGCGGCTCTTCGGCGCCAGTGAGAAGCGGGGCCGGGCGCTGGACGAGGCCCTGCGCACCCTGCGGGGCAGCTCGGGGGAGACGGGGCTGGAGCGGCTGGGGCGGGAGCTGGGCCGCCACAATGACGCGGGGCTCGGCAAGCCGTTGCCCGGGGGCTTCGACGCGGGGCGCGCCACGCCGGCGCACGCGGCCAGCATCGCCGTGGACCCGGTGGAGCCGGGCCGCCGGTAGGGCCACTGCTTTCACACACCTTCCAGGAGAACACTCACCATGAAGAAGCGGATGCTGTCGGTGTTGGGCGCGGTGGCGCTCGGGCTCGGGGGTTGTGGTGGCGCGTCCCGGACGGAGACGACGGGCCCGGGTCAGGACTTCCCCTCGGACGCGCAGGGCCAGCGCTTCGAGCTGCGCCTCAAGGGGGTGAACAACCCCGGGTATGACTCGGCGCTGGTGCAGGTGCGCCGCATCTCCGTCACCACGGTGGCGGGCGAGGCCCTGCCGGTGCGCCTCAAGTCCCGTTTCCCGATGGAGCTCACGCAGGCGGAGCAGGCGCACCTGGTGGGCCTCTTCCTGGTTCCCGAGGGCGTGGAGCGGGTGAAGGTGGAGGTGACGTTCGACGACTTCGGCGGGTATGAGGAGGGCTCGGGCGGTGGAGTCATCGACACGCGGGTGGCGCCGCTGCGCTTCGAGGCGCCGCTGACGTACCTGTCCGAGCGTGGCCGCGCGGTGGTGCACCTGGACCTGAAACAGTCGTTCCAGACGCACGGCGAGGCGAAGCTGCTGCTGCCGAGTCTGGACGTGCGTTACTAGTGTGGTCCGAGGGCCCGTGGATGTCCCCTCTCCCTCTGGGAGAGGGTTAGGGTGAGGGTCTTCCCTCCTGGTTCTTGGAACGCGCGGGTGAAGA
>NZ_JPMI01000005.1 GCF_000733295.1 Archangium violaceum Cb vi76
CTGCCGCTCGAGGTGTCGCCGAGAGGGACCAGGCGCAGCGATCGTCCGCCGCTCTCCCGGCAGACCTCTCGAGGTGGCTTGGATGGCTCAAGTGGCTGGAACTCTTGAGGAATCCGCCATGCGGGGTGGTTTGACTCGCCGTCCGTGCTCCGTCTAAAGTCCCGGGTTCGTCCGGTTTTCCACCCACTGCTCTCCTCCGAGTGGAGCTGTGGCCTTCCGGGTGCGGGCGGATCCACGCAATGAAGAAGCCGACCTCATTTGGGAAGTACCTCCTCCTCGAGCGCATCAACGTTGGCGGCATGGCGGAGGTCTTCACGGCCAAGGCCTTCGGCGTCGAGGGATTCGAGCGGATCCTCGCCATCAAGAAGATCCTCCCGACGATGGCCGAGGACGAAGAGTTCATCACGATGTTCATCGACGAAGCGCGGATCAGCGTCGAGCTGAATCACGCCAACGTCGTGCGCATCGACGAGCTCGGTAAGCACGAGGACACCTTCTTCATCGCCATGGAGTACGTGGCCGGGCGCGATCTGCGCACGCTCCTGGAGCGCTACCGGCGGCGCAAGGAGATCATGCCCACCGCCCAGGCCGTCTTCATCGCCTCGAAGATGTGCGAGGGCCTCGACTACGCGCACCGTAAGAAGGATGCGCGCGGGCAGGACCTGGGCATCATCCACCGCGACGTCTCTCCGCAAAACATCCTCATCTCGTACGAAGGCGAGGTGAAGATCATCGACTTCGGTATCGCCAAGGCGGCGAACCGGTCGCAGAAGACGCAGGCCGGCATCCTCAAGGGCAAGTTCGGCTACATGAGCCCGGAGCAGGTCCGCGGCCTGCCCATCGATCGCCGCAGCGATGTCTTCGCCGTAGGCGTCATCCTCTACGAGATGCTGACGGGCGAGCGGCTCTTCGTCGGCGAGTCGGACTTCTCCACCCTGGAGAAGGTCCGCAACGCCGACGTTCCCATGCCCCGGCAGTTCAATCCCAACATCCCGGCGGGCCTCGAGAAGGTCCTGATGAAGGGTCTCGCCCGGGATGTGGAGGAGCGCTACCAGTGGGCGTCGGATCTCCAGGAGGATCTGATGCGCTTCCTCCTGGCCGGCGACGCCATCTACTCGTCCAAGCACCTCTCGGCCTACATGAAGGAGGCCTTCGCCGAGGACATCGTCCGCGAGGCCGAGAAGATGGAGCGCTACGCCTCCATCGAGCGACCGGAACAGATCGAGGTCACGGGCGTCACGGGAGAACTGTCCCCCCGCTCGTCACGTCGGCAGCAGTCCCTCCCCGCGATGCCAGTGCCCGGCCGCTCTCCCACTGCTCCCGCCCAGCCCGCGGTGAGCAGCGGCTATGTGCCTCCCCCGACCGATGAAGAGTTGGCCGAGCTCGATGGAGCGGGAGACAAGACGCAGATCTTCGATCCGTCCCTCGTGGCCCCACGGCCGGGTGCCTCCGAGCAGGAGGCTTCTTCGAGCGTGCTGGTCGACGACAGCCTGACGGGTGAGACGAGCTACCCTCCAGAAGAAGAGACCTCGCCGCCCTCCGCTCGCGGTCGTGGTGGCAGGCAGCAGGTGGTTATCGGCGACGGGGAAGGAGAGGGCTACGCGGGGGCGACTGTCGTCGGGCCTGCCCCGACGGCACGTCCAGATTCCGAGCCCGAGGAGTCCAATGCCACCCGTGTCGGCCAGGTTGAATCGGGAAGCACCATGCTCAGCCCGATGCCCACCGGCCATCGCAGGCGGCTGACCCGGGAGCAGGAGCGGCAGGACTCCTCTCACGACGAGCCCGAGCAGGACGAGCAGCACCTGTCCGAGGAAGCTCAGGACGAGTATGGCGAGCAGCACTCGCCGGGTGAGGTGGACGATCCCCAGGAAGAGGAGACCACCGGCCCTGTCGCCATTCCGGAGGGGGCCGAGGAGGCCGAAGAGCCCGTTCCCCAGAAGTCGAAGCCCACACCCCCGAAGACGGCTCCTCGTGCTCTCCTGGCTGGCAAGAAACTGCCTCCCAAGGCCGTCATCGGCATTGCCGCGGGCGCCGTGCTGCTCCTCGTGCTCCTGGGCGTCGTGTTGTTCTCCGGGCCCAACACCGGCAGCGTGATGATTTCCGTCCAGCCCGCTCAGGGCGCGGAGGTCCGGATCGACGGGCAACTGGTCGCGCAGAACCAGGTCATCGAACTCGTCGAGGGCGTCCACAAGCTGACCGCCACCGCCCCAGGTCATCTGCCTGTGGCGCAGTCCGTCACCGTCACCAAGGGCCAGCGCGCCGAGGTGTTGCGCGTGACGCTGGAGGCCGAGCCTCCGCCCGATCAGCCCGAGAAGCCCGCCGCGACTGACACAGAGGTCGCCAGCGCCACGGGGACTGGAACAGGGACCGGCACGGGGACTGGCACCGGGGCGGAGACTCCGTCCGACTCCCAGACCGAGCCGAGCGCTCCCACCCAGGAGCCAGCCCCGCAGACCGCGTCCGCGACGGGTTCCACTCCGGAGCAGGGGACCGGCACTCCGCCCGCGGCCGTGGAGCCGCCCAAGCCCGCCACCTTCGAAGCCGTGTTCGTGGGGGATTCCGGCGCGGAGATCGAGGTGGCCGGCAAGCGCGTGGGCAAGACGCCCGATGCGAAGCTCGCCAACCTCACCATCGGCAAGACCTACACCTTCACCGTCACGCGCGCCGGCTACAAGCGCTACACCGGCAAGTTCAGCTCCGAGGGCGAGACGGAGGTGGAGGTCCCCTTCGAGCTCCAGAAGGAAGAGCCCGCCCCCGAGCGCACCGAGCGTCCTGTCGCCAAGCAGCCCGCCCCCGAGAAGACCACCCGTTCTGCTCCCCGCTCCGTGGCCAAGGGCAAGCTCGCTTGCAGCTCCCGTCCCCCCGGTGCCCAGATCTGGGTGGATGGCAAGAACACTGGCCGTCAGACCCCTGTGGCACTTGGTAATCCGCTGCTCCTGCCGGTGGGCAGCCGCACCGTCGTCTTCAAGCTCGGCGGCAAACAGAGCAAGCCCCAGAAGGTCACCATCTCCGAGGGGGATGTGGCCAAGCTCATCAACATCCCCCTCGAATAGTCACGCACTGGTTGCCCTCTTTCCATTGTTGGGTAAAGAGGGACCTCCATCCGGGTGCCCGCTTTCCGGGCCCTGGTTCCCTTTCAAGGTGGATCGCCATGACGACGACGCCCATCCGCGGTAAGCCCGCCTCGGCCGGACCCGCGCAGCAGCCCTTCTCCTATCCGCTCCGCCGTGAGTTCGTGGAGCCCGACTGGCGCCGTCTCCCCGGCTACAAGGACGTCTCCCAGGCCGAGTGGGAGAGCTCCGTCTGGCAGCGCAAGCACACCGTCAAGAACCTCAAGGAGCTCAAGGCCGCCCTCGGCCACTTGCTGCCGGATGATCTCCTGGCCAGCATGGAGCGCGACCAGCAGGAGCGGGCGACGATGTCCATCCTCGTCCCGCCCCAGATGCTCAACACCATGGACGAGACGGACCTGTGGAACGACCCGGTCCGCCGTTACATGCTGCCCGCCTTCGACGACCGCCACCCCGAGTGGCCCAATCACCCCAAGGCCAGCCGCGACAGCCTCCACGAGGCCGATATGTGGGCCGTGGAAGGTCTCACCCACCGCTACCCCACCAAGGTGCTGGCGGAGATGCTCCCCACCTGCCCCCAGTACTGCGGCCACTGCACCCGCATGGATCTCGTGGGCAATGACGTCCCCCAGGTCCAGAAGCACCGCTTCAATCTCGGCCAGAAAGAGCGCTACGAGCAGATGCTCGACTACCTGCGCCGGACGCCCACCGTCCGCGATGTGGTCGTCAGCGGCGGTGACATCGCCAACCTCCCCATCCAGTCCCTCGAGCCCTTCGTCAGCGCCCTGCTCGACATCCCCAACATCCGCGACATCCGCCTGGCCTCCAAGGGCCTCATGGCCATCCCCCAGCACTTCCTCCAGGACTCCGTCCTCCAGGGGATGGAGCGGCTCGCCAAGAAGGCCAACGAGCGCGGCGTGGACCTCGCGCTCCACACCCACGTCAACAACGCCCGCCAGCTCACCCCCCTCGTGGGCAAGGCCGTTCGCAAGCTGCTCGACATGGGCTTCCGCGACGTGCGCAACCAGGGCGTCCTCCTGCGCGGCGTCAACAGCACCCCCAAGGATCTCCTCGAGCTGTGCTTCACCCTGCTCGATCACGCGAAGATCCTCCCGTACTACTTCTACATGTGCGACATGATCCCCAACTCGGAGCACTGGCGGCTCAGCGTGGCCGAGGCCCAGCAGCTCCAGCACGACATCATGGGGTACATGCCCGGCTTCGCCACCCCGCGCATCGTCTGCGACGTGCCCTTCGTCGGGAAGCGGTGGATCCACCAGGTCGCCGAGTACGACAAGGAGCGCGGCATCTCCTACTGGACCAAGAACTACCGTACCGGCATCGAGGGCAACGACCCCGATGCCCTCTCGCGCAAGTACGAGTACTTCGATCCGATCTACACGCTGCCCGAGTCCGGTCAGCAGTGGTGGCGTGAGCAGGCCAAGGCGGCGTGATGCTCCCCCCACCGCCGCCCTCCAAGGGCGCCCCCGTGCGTCCGGCCTCCGAGGCCGGGCGCCGCTCCCTCTTTCCCGACGCCACCGACGCCGAGTGGTCCGATTGGCGCTGGCATCAGCGCCACGCCGTGCGCAACCTCGCGCAGCTGGAGAAGTACGTCTCCCTCACCCCCGACGAGCGCGCCGGCGTGCAGGAGACCTCCGAGCTGTTCCGCATCGGCATCAGCCCGTACTACCTGTCCCTCATCGACCGCGACCATCCGTTCTGCCCCATCCGGATGCAGTCCATCCCCGTTCGCGCCGAGGCCCGCATCCGCCCCGGTGAGCTCGAGGACCCCCTCGGTGAGGACAAGACCCGGCCCGAGGAGGCCATCGTCCACAAGTACCCGGACCGCGTCCTCTTCCTCGCGCTCGACACCTGCTCCGTCTACTGCCGCCACTGCACCCGCCGCCGCATCACCAAGGGCGGCGAGGCCGAGCTCACCAAGGAGCAGATGCGCCGCGGCCTCGAGTACATCCGCAACCACCCCGAGGTGCGCGATGTCCTCATCTCCGGCGGAGATCCGTTCCTCCTCTCCGAGGAGCGGCTGGAGGCACTGCTCGCCCCCCTCCACGAGATTCCCCACGTGGAGATGGTGCGCATTGGCACCCGCGTGCCCGTGTGCCTGCCCATGCGCGTCACCGACTCGCTGGCCCGGCTCCTGCGCCGCTACGCCCCCGTCTACGTCGTCACCCACTTCAACCACCCGAAGGAAGTGACCCCCGAGGCCCGTGAGGCCTGCGAGCGGCTCGTGGACCACGGCGTCCCCGTGGAGAACCAGGCCGTCCTCATGCGCCAGCTCAACTCGGATGCCCGCATCATCCGCGAGCTCTCCCACGCCCTGCTGCGCATCCGCGTCCGCCCCTACTACCTCCACCAGATGGATGTGGCCCAGGGCTGCGAGCACCTGCGCACCCCCATCTCCAAGGGCATGGAGATCCTCCAGCAGCTGCGCGGCCACACCACCGGGCTCGCCGTTCCCCACCTCGCCGTGGACCTCCCCGGCGGCGGGGGCAAGGTGACCCTCCAGCCCGACTACGTGCTGGAGCGCGGCGAGCACGAGACCGTCTTCCGCAACTACAAGGGCGAGCGCTACCTCTACCCCGAGCCCGAGCAGACCGACTGCTCCTGCCCCTACGACTCCGTCTGGCAGGCCCGGCGCTGGGGGTAGGGCAGGGCGCTCACTCCGCCACGGCCGGAGTTTCCTCTCCCGCCGGCAGGCCGTGTTCCACCACCGGCGGTGCTCCCTCCTGCTCTTCCATCATCACCGGGTTGTCCTCGTTGAACCCCTCCTGGAGCTGAATCTCCCCGGGCTCCTTGCCCTGGGGGGAGCTGGCCGACGCCGCGGCCTTCTCCTCCAGCGCCTTCTCCGCCGCCGCGACCTGCTCGTTCTGCTTCGGGCCCATCCGCGCCGACTGGCGCGCGTAGTCCTTCGGCGAGACGCCGTGCTCGTCCATCACCTTCTGCACCGCCTCCTGCTGCTCACGGATCATCTCCCGGCGCTCGGAGTTGCTCATCTCGGAGGACTTCTTGTTCCCGTGCGCCGCGTTCACCTTGTCCACCGCCGCCTTCTCGGCTCGGCGGATGCGCGCCATCTGCTCGGGCGTGAGATCCCCCGCCAACGCGAGGTTCGGTGTCATGAGCCAGGTCGACAGCAACAGCACGGACAGACGGCGGGACATGGGCACTCCTGGATGGGCCCTTCCATCGTATGGGAGGTCCGGGGTCCGCGGGTAATCCGGTGGGGCACTGGGAGTCGAGTCCACGGGGGTGAACCCGGGAGACGGATACCCTCACCCCGACCCTCTCCCGGAGGGCGAGGGAGGAGTTGGCGCAGTGGGTTGGCGTTGGCGTGGTGGGGTGGGGGTTGTGCTTTAGCGGTTCCGGCAGCGCGTGCAGTTGTCCGTCTTCTCCGCGCAGGACTCCCTCGCCCTCGCGCATCGGGGCGGCAGATCCGTTCGGTCCGGATGGCGGGACACCACCCCGCACAGGCCCTCCGCTACGTCACACGTCTGCGTGGCCAGGGTGCATTGGTCCGCACAGGACAGCTCTCCCGCCGCTCCCCGGGCCCGCAGCTCCTCGAGCCTCGCTTCGTAGGTGGTCAGCTGATCATCGTCCGAGCCGGCTACCCGGGTGTCCACCTGCTTGGGACAACCCATGAGCGCCAGTGTGAGCAGGGCAAGGTTCGCGATGCGCATCCCCCTCCCTTATGCCCCACCACCCCCTCCGTCCAGGGTCTCAGCGCTCCATGGACCGCGGTTGGACACGCCGCTCCGGCGTCTCCTCGGAGCGGTTGCAGTACAGGAACGCCGTCAGCACCAGCAGCGCCGCCACCGCCAGCTTCCTCAGCCACTCCTCCCGTTGTCCCTTCTGTGACTCCTCCTGCTCGCGCTCGGCCGCCTCGAGCGCCGCCGCGACCTCCCTCCCCAACGCCCCCAGCCTCCGGCACAGCGCCACCGTCCCCGCCAGCGCCCCAGGCACCGCCGCCGTCTCTCGCTCCAGCGCCTCGGCCAGCGCTCGCGCCCAGACGTCCTCCTCCACGTCGTTCTCCGGCTCCCGGCAAGGCAGGGCCGCCTCCCGGGTCAGCGCCAGCCCCGCCCGGAGCAGGTGCACGCAGAAGGCCTCCGGCGTGATGCCGTAGAAGAGCGCGCTCTCCCGCATCGAGCGGTCCTGGACCAGCCGCGTCATGAGGAAGGCTGTCTGGCGATACGGCAGCGCTCTCAACGCCGCGACGAGCTCGGCGGCCGACAGGTGGGAGACGTCAGGAGGAGGGGACACGGAGGCCTCATTCTCCGTCATCCGCCGGCCGATTTCTTGAGCCACGTGCACCACCCCCTACACTTGGGGCCATGTTGCGTCCTGTTGCACTCCTCCTGCTCCTGCTCTCGCCCCTCCACGCCCTCGCCGTGGAGACCATGCGCATCGCCATGGGCGACTCCCAGGGCCAGGTGCGCGTGAGTGGCAAGGGTCTCTCCTTCGGCTCCGATTCCGAGGACGCCCGCTTCACTCCCCTCGACCAGGACAGCGCTGTCGTGCGCCGCCGTGGCTCCCGGCTGGAGCTCAATGGCGCTCCCGTCATGGGCACCGCCGTCCGCTTCCGCGCCGGACTGGAGGCCCGCGATGCCGGTGTCCCCGGCTCCTCGCCCCTCCGCGCCGGTGACATGCAGGTCCGCGGTGATGTCGTGGTGCGCCTCTACAAGGACGGCCTCCAGCTCATCAACGTCATCCCCCTCGAGGACTACCTCGCCGCCGTGCTCGGCAGCGAGATGCCCGTCTCCTTTCCCCCCGAGGCCCTCAAGGCCCAGGCCGTGGCCGCTCGCACCTACGCCCTCCAGAAGAAGCTCGAGACCTACGGCAGCCCCTTCCACATGGGCAGCAGCGTGCTCCACCAGGTCTACGGCGGCGTCAATCGCGAGGACCCGCGCTCCCTCGCCGCCGTCCAGGCCACCCGCGGCGAGGTGATCACCTACGAGCTCGCCCCCATCGAGGCCTACTTCCACGCCTCCTGTGGCGGCCGCACCGAGTCCGGCCAGGATGCCCTCCAGCGCAATCTCCCCTACCTGCAGGCCGTGGACTGTCCCTGCGGCAGCCTCCCCGCCAGCCGCTGGAGCGCCACCGTTTCCGACTCGGAGCTGCGGGCCGCCCTCGGCCAGTCCACCGAGGGCTTCCACGTCACCTCCCGCACCGCCACCGATCGGGTGAACCGGGTGGTTACCTCGGGAGGCCTCTCGCTCGATGGGGCGGCGTTCCGGCGCAAGCTCGGCTACACGAAGCTCAAGAGCCTCGAGTTCGACGTGGAGCGCTCCGGCGGCAGCTGGCACTTCACCGGCCGCGGCTATGGCCACGGCGCCGGCTTCTGCCAGTGGGGCGCCAAGGCGCTCGCCGACGAGGGCCTCACCTACCGCGACATCCTCCTGCACTACTACCCGGGGACCGAGCTCCAGCAGCTCTACTGACACATCCCGTTTCGTCGGGGCGCCCGGGCTGTTACAAGCGCCTCCTCCCGTGTCCTCCCTGCTCTCCGACTACGACTTCGAACTCCCCGAGGCGCAGATCGCCCAGGCCCCCCTCGCGTCCCGCGATGCCTCCCGCCTCCTGGTGGTGAGCCGCTCCTCGGGCGTCCGGGAGCACCGCCACTTCTCCGACCTGACCGGCCTGCTGCGCGAGGGCGACCTGCTCGTCGTCAACGACGCCCGCGTCATCCCCGCCCGCCTGCTCGGGAGCAAGGCCGGCACCGGCGGCCGCGTGGAGCTGCTCGTCGTCCGTCCGTCGGCCCCCACGCTCACCTCGCAGGCCCTCGGCGGTGCCACCGAGGCGCTCGAGTGGATCTGCCTCGGCCAGGCCTCCAAGGGCCTCAAGCCCGGCGCCCGCGTCTCCTTCCCCGAGGGCCTGGAGGCCGAGGTGCTGGAGGCGCTCGGAGGAGGGGAGTACCGGGTGCGCTTCCACGCCGCGCCGGGCACCTCGCTCGCCGAGCGGCTGGACAAGGCCGGCCGCCTGCCCCTGCCGCCCTACATCACCCGGGCTCCCGAGGCCGCGGACGCCGAGCGCTACCAGACCGTGTACGCACGGGCCTCGGGCGCGGTGGCCGCTCCCACCGCGGGCCTGCACTTCACCCAGGCCACCTTCGAGGCCCTCGCGGCCCGGGGCATCCACCGCGTCGAGGTGACGCTCGACGTGGGGCCCGGCACCTTCCTCCCCGTGCGCGAGGAGAACCTCGAGAAGCACCACATGCACCCGGAGCGCTACTTCGTCCCCGAGGCCACCGCCAGGGCGGTGAATGCCGCGAAGGCCGAGGGCCGCCGGGTGGTGGCGGTGGGCACCACCGTGGTGCGCACCCTCGAGTCGGCCACGGACCCGGACTCGGGTGCCCTGCGCACCGGCACGGGCGAGACGACCCTCTTCATCCGCCCCGGCTTCCGCTTCCGGCAGGTGGACGTGCTGCTCACCAACTTCCACCTCCCGCGCTCCACGCTGGTGGTGCTGGTGAGCGCGCTGCTCGGCCGCGAGCGGACCCTGGAGGCCTACCGGGAGGCGGTCGCCGCCGGCTACCGGTTCTTCTCGTACGGCGACGCGATGTTGGTGACGGAGTAGGAGACACGACGCAATGGGAGAGCCGCGCAAGGAGAAGGGTGACACCCGGGTCCCACCGAGTCTGGTGCGCTACGAGCTGCTGCACGAGGACGCCTCGGGCTCGCGCGCGCGCCGGGGACGCCTGCACACCCCCCACGGTCTCATCGAGACGCCCATCTTCATGCCCGTGGGCACCGTGGGCAGCGTCAAGGGCGTGGGCCCGGATGATCTGCTCACGCTCGACGCTCAAATCATCCTCGGCAACACCTACCACCTGATGCTCCGGCCCGGAGACGATCTGGTGGGGGAGATGGGCGGCCTGCACCGCTTCATCTCCTGGGACCGCCCCATGCTCACCGACAGCGGCGGCTTCCAGGTCTTCAGCCTCGCCGAGAAGCGCAAGATCACCGAGGAGGGCGCCGCCTTCCAGTCGCACCTGGACGGGCGCCACATCCTCCTGACGCCCGAGCGCTCCATCGAGATTCAAGAGACGCTCGGCGCCGACATCATCATGGCCTTCGACGAGTGCCCGCCCTCCACCGAGGACCGGGCCTACCTGGAGAAGTCCCTGGCGCGCACCACGCGCTGGTTGCAGCGGTGCGTGAAGGCCTGGAGCCGCGAGCGCTCCTCGCTCTTCGGCATCGTCCAGGGCGGCCTCGACAAGAACCTGCGCAAGTCCCACGCCGAGGACGTGTGCGCGGTGGACCTGCCCGGTTACGCGCTCGGCGGCTACTCCGTGGGGGAAACCCCCGAGGCCATGCACGAGGGCGTGGCCTTCTCCGCGCCGCTGCTCCCCCGGGACAAGCCGCGCTACCTCATGGGGGTGGGTACACCGGTGGACCTGGTCACCTGCGTGGAGCACGGGGTGGACATGTTCGACTGCGTGCTGCCCACCCGGTGCGCGCGCAACGGTCTGCTCTTCACCTCCGAGGGCAAGGTCGTCATCCGCAACGCCACCTACGCCAAGGATCCCCGGCCCGCGGACCCCGCCTGCTCCTGCTACACCTGCCGCAACTTCAGCCGCGCCTACCTGCGCCACCTCTTCGTGGCGGGCGAAATCCTGGCCATGCGGCTCAACACCCTCCACAACCTCCATTACTTCCTCAACCTCATGAAGGACGTGCGCCAGGCCATCGCCGAGGACCGGTACACCGCTTTCGCCCGGGACTTCCGCGACAAGGCCCGGGCCCAGGAGTCCGAGCGCACCCGCTCGAAGTAGGGGCTCCCGGTACTACCCCGGCGGCCATCCAGACGGCCGGTTCCTGGGGTCCACCGGGGCCTCTCCAGCGTGCCGGACGGCACCTCCCTCCTGGGCAGCCCACGGCCAGGAGGGAGGCAAACGGGCTTGACGCAAGACGGAAAGGCCGGGGGCTCCTCGCCGTTCACTTGCCCGGGGTGTGGGCCTGCTGCTAAGAGGCCCCCCTTTCCGGTTTGTCCGTTGTCCAGTGGTGGACGGCGGCGTGGGCGGAACCCTCTCTCGAGACGAGGCGGTTTGTGGCAGACAGCTTTCTGATCCTGGCCCAGGCGGCGGGCGGCCAGAGCCCGGTGCCCAGCATCGTGCTCTTCATCGGCCTGTTCGTGATCATGTACTTCGTGATGATCCGGCCGCAGCAGAAGCAGCTCAAGGCGCACCGCGAGCTCGTCTCCGGGCTGAAGAAGGGCGATGAGGTCATCACCCAGGGCGGGATGATCGGGCGCATCCATCTGGTGTCAGAGCGTGAGGTCACGCTCGAGGTCTCCAATGGGGTGCGCATCCGCGTGCTCAAGACTTCCGTGGCCGGCAGGTATGCGACGGCGGGTGAGCCCGCCGCTGCCGCCAAGACCGAAGATAAGAAGGAGGAGAAGTAATGGATCGCGGCTGGTACTGGAGGCTGGGCCTGGTCATCGGCGTGACGCTGCTGACCGTGTGGCTCCTCGTCCCCTCCTATTATTCGCTGTTCGTGCTGGACAGGGCTGACCGCAACAACCTCGCCCTGCTCGAGGAGCGGATGCCCAAGTGGGCGCCCCCCGCCAAGTACCGCATCAACCTGGGGCTGGACCTCCAGGGCGGTATCCACATGGTGATGCGGGTGGACACCAAGACGGCGCTGCAGAAGCGCACCGAGCGCCGGGGTGATCAGATCGCCCGCTACATCAACACCGACAAGCAGATTGGCCAGGTGACCGTGAACACGGATCCCGAGGCCCTGCGCCTGTCGCTGACGGCCGCGGACCCGAACACCATGGACGCCATCGAGAAGGAGGTGCTCGCCACCTTCACCGACTTCGTCAAGGTGTCGCGCGATGGCGCCACGCTGGTGCTCGCCCCGGACGAGGGCCAGGTGAACCGCTTCCGCGAGGAGTCCGTGGACCAGGCGATGCTCGTCATCCGCCGCCGCATCGACAAGTGGGGCGTGGCCGAAGTGGACGTGCGCAAGCTGGGCACCGACGCCATCCAGATCTCCCTGCCGGGCCGCAGCGATCCCGAGCAGGCCAAGGAGCTGGTGGGCACCACGGCGCAGCTCGAGTTCCGCATGGTGGATGACTCCACCGACTTCTTCCGGCAGACCTTCACCCAGACGCCGCCGCCGACGGGCAGCAACATCACCCTGGACACCTCCGAGGGCTTCCCCCAGCTGGTGGGCCCCAACCGCGAGGCGCTGCTGGCCTACGTGCAGCCCAAGGCGCCCGCGGACCGCCAGGTGCTGCTCGAGTGCATCCCCAGCGCGACCCGCAAGGGCGTGTGCGACAGCTACCGCACCTACCTGGTGGAGAAGGAAGTGCCGCTCACCGGCGAGAGCCTGACGGGCGCGGATGCCTCGCTCAGCCAGCTCAACGAGCCGGAGGTGAACGTCAGCTTCGACGCGGCCGGCGCTCGCGAGTTCGAGCTGCTCACCGAGAAGGGCACCGGCCGGCGCATGGCCATCGTCCTGGACGACTACGTGCAGTCCGCCCCGCGCATCAACGAGCGCATCGGCGGTGGCCGGGCGCGCATCACCATGGGCCGCTCGGGTGGCCGTCCCCTGGACGTGTGGCTGGCCGACGCCCAGACGCTGGCGCTGGCCCTCAAGGCGGGCGCGCTGCCGGCCCCCGTCACCACCGGTGAGATCCGCCAGGTGGGTGCCTCGCTGGGTGACGAGCTCATCCGCAAGGGCAGCCTGGCCGCCACCGTGGGCCTGCTGCTCGTCATCGTCTTCATGGTCATCTACTACAAGCTGTCGGGCCTCATCGCGGACATCGCGCTGGCGCTCAACGGCCTGCTCATCCTGGCCGGCCTGGCGCTCTTCAACGCCACGCTCACCCTGCCGGGCATCGCCGCCTTCGCGCTCACCCTGGGCGTCGCGGTGGATGCCAACGTGCTCATCAACGAGCGCATCCGCGAGGAGCTCTCCCATGGCAAGACGGTGCGCATGGCGGTGGAGCAGGGCTACGACCGGGCCTTCTGGACCATCTTCGACGCCCACGTCACCGCGCTCATCGCCGGCTTCATCCTCTTCTTCACGGGCACGGGCCCGGTGCGCGGCTTCGCCACCACGATGATCATCGGCCTGCTCGCCTCGCTCTTCACGTCCATCCTCGTGACGCGCGTCTTCATGAACTACTTGGTCCACAGCCGTAACGCCCAGACGCTGTCCGTCTAGCAGGCCCCGGGGAACAGCAGATGCAAATCCTCAAGAAACAGACGAACATCGACTTCATTGGCAAGCGCAAGCCCGCCATCTTCATCTCCACGGTGCTCAACCTGATCATCCTGGTGGGCATCGCCGTGTGGGGCTTCAACCTCGGCGTGGACTTCGCCGGCGGTACGGTGGTGGAGGTGAAGTTCAACCACGACATCAACGCGGCGGACGTGCGCAAGCGCGCCGAGGCGGGTGGGCTGCCCGACGTGTCGGTGCAGAGCATCGGCGCGGCCGGGGAGAACTCGTTCCTCCTGCGGCTGGGTGGCGTCACCCAGCTCACCGAGGAGAGCGCGGTCAAGGCCCAGGACGCCATCAAGGCGTTGGGTCCGGTGAAGAGCATCTATCCGGATCTGGCCAACGGCATCATCAACCTGCGCTCCGAGCAGGCGCTCACCTCCGAGCAGCTCAGCAAGGCGGTGGAGGCCACGGGCACGGGCGTGGAAGAGGTGCGTGAGCTGGGCCAGGCGCAGGCCGGTGGCTTCGACTACCAGATCGTCGCCAGCGGCATGGCGGACCGCATCCGCGCCGCGCTGATGACGGGCGTGCAGACGCCGGACTTCGAGATGCGCCGCGTGGAGTACGTGGGTCCGCAGGTCGGCAAGCAGCTGCGCAACCGCGGCGTCGCGGCGCTGCTGTACTCGATGATCGCCATCCTCATCTACGTGGCGTTCCGGTTCGACTTCAAGTTCGGCCCGGGCGCGCTGCTCGCCATGCTCCACGACGTGGTGATGGTGGCCGGCTTCTACCTGTTCAGCCGCGCCGAGTTCGGCCTGACCGCCATCGCCGCGCTGCTCACCATCGTGGGCTACTCGGTCAACGACACCATCGTCATCTACGACCGCATCCGCGAGGACATGGCCAAGTTCAAGGGCAAGCCGTTCGCCGAGGTGATCAACATCGCCATCAACGACACCCTGGGCCGCACCATCCTCACCTCCAGCACCACGGCCCTCTCCCTCATCGGCCTCCTCATCTTCGGCGTGGGAGAGATCCGCGACTTCGCCTGGGCCATGCTCGTGGGCATCATCGTGGGCACGTACTCGACCATCTACATCGCCAGCCCGCTCACCATCTGGCTGGATGAGCGCGAGGCCGCCCGCCAGGCCCGTGAGAAGGCCCGCCTGGACCAGCCCAAGACGGCCTGAGCCACGGCGGACCGTCTGACCCCGAGGCCCTCGTGCTCCGCGCTCGCGCGGGGACGAGGGCCTTCGGTTTTTCAGGGGCACCGGCTCAGAAGCGGCCACCCACCGTGAGGGTGCCGTCCACCAATGCGCCGCTCGCGTCGCCGGAGACCGCCCCGTCCGCGAAGTTGTCGTCCACCAGCACCCGCCACGTGCCCCGGATGCCCGCCGTCAGCGCTCCGGCGTTGAACTCGAGGCCCGCCGCCAGCGGTACTTCCTGCATCAGGTCCGAGCTGTACGTATCCCCCGTGCCGCCCCGCACGTACACGTACGAGACGCCCAGCCCCGCGCCCACGAAGGGACGGACCTTCTCGAAGGGTGGCGACACCTTGACCAGGGTGGTGGCGCCGTGACGGATGAACGAGGGCGCCTCCGAGGCCCGGAAGCGGTCGTCCGTCACGTCGTTCTTCGAGCCCTCGTAACCCACCTCGAAGCCCAGCATCGAGAAGGGCTGCAGGTTGAGGGTCGCACCCCAGGAGGGCCCCGTCGCGGACAGCTCGCCCAGGTCGCCCGTGTACCCGCCGATGCCTCCGTTCACGAAGACGTTCACATCTCCTTGCTTGTCCTGCGCCATCGCGGTACCCGCCACCCCGAAGCCCAGCGCTAGCACCGCCCACCGGATGCCCTTGCGTGTCATGCAGCCCTCCTTTGTTCACCGCCGTGCATCGCAAGCTGTTCATCCCGCGCGACGCGTGTGCCGGCAGCGCATCCCAGGAGCGCTCGTCCGCTCGTCCGCTGTGTGGACGGGAGGACGAGAGGCAGGTCGGGTTTCCTCTGACAGACTTCCAAAGTAGACTGTGGGTGTATTGGCCCGGAGCCCCACGCGGGTCATCCGAGGAGGGTAGGTGAACGTGCGTTGGTTGATGCCGGAGGTACCCCAGGAGCAGGCCGCGGCGCTGGCCGCTGAGCTCGGGTTGCATCCGCTCTCCGCCCGCGTGCTCGTGCACCGCGGCCTGCGCACCCCCGAGGCCGCCTCGGCCTTCTTGTCCGACAGGCTGGCGGATCTGCCGGACCCCTTCCGGATGAAGGGCATGGTCGCCGCCGTGGAGCGGCTCTTCCGCGCCATCCGCGAGAAGGAGCACATCACCCTCTACGGCGACTACGACGTGGATGGCGTGTGCTCCACCTCGTTGATGGCCCTGTTCCTCCGGGAACTGGGCGCGCGGCCGGCCACCTACATCCCCCACCGGATGGACGAGGGCTACGGCCTCAACCTCCAGGCGGTGGAGAAGATCGCCGCGGACGGCACGCGCGTGCTGGTGACGCTCGACTGCGGCGTCACCTCCGTGGCGGAGATCTCCCGGGCGCGCGATCTCGGCCTGGACGTGGTGGTGGTGGATCACCACACGGTGCCGCCCACGCTGCCTCCGGCCGTGGCGGTGCTCAACCCGCACCAGCCCGGTTGCGAGTACCCCACCAAGCACCTGTGCGCGGCGGGCGTGGCCTTCAACCTCTGCATGGGCCTGCGCAAGAAGCTGCGCGAGGACGGCTGGTTCGCCACCCGCAAGGAGCCCAACCTCAAGGCGCTGATGGATCTGGTGGCCATGGCCACCGTGGCGGACGTGGTGCCCCTCACCGGCGCCAACCGCATCCTCGTGCACCACGGCCTCCAGGAGCTGTCCGCGGGCCGCCGCTACGGCGTGCGCGCCCTCAAGGAGGTCGCCGGCCTCGAGGCGGACAGCCCCGTCACCGCCGGGCAGGTGGGCTTCCGGCTCGGGCCCCGCATCAACGCCGCCGGCCGGCTCCATGACGCCTCGCTGGGGCTTCAGCTCCTGTGCTCCGAGACCCTCGAGGCGGCGCGCTCGCTGGCGCAGGTGTTGGATCGCGCCAACGCCGAGCGGCAGGGCATCGAAAGCAGCATCCTCACCGAGGCGCTCGCCCAGGCGGAGGAGCGGGCCGAGCACGCGCGCGGTTTCGTCCTCTACTCCGAGGGCTGGCACCCGGGCGTCATCGGCATCGTCGCCTCGCGCGTGGTGGAGCGCTTCCACCGGCCCACGGTGATGGTGGGCGTGAAGGACGGGGTGGGGAAGGGCTCGGCGCGCAGCATCGAGGGCTTCCACCTCTACGACGCGCTCAGCGGCTGCGCGGACCTGCTCGCCCGCTTCGGTGGGCACAAGCACGCCGCCGGCCTCACCATCGAGGCCAGGCACCTGCCCGCCCTGCGCGAGTCCTTCGAGCGGATTGCCAGGCAGCGGCTGACGCCCGAGGACCTCATCCCCCGCTGCAAGGTGGACGCGGTGGTGGGCGTGAAGGAGCTGGACGAGCGCGCCGTGGAGGCGCTCCAGAAGCTGGGGCCCTTCGGTCAGGGCAACCCCGAGCCCGTGCTCGTGCTGCGCCACCAGGTGGCCCGCCCGCGCGTGCTCCCGCACAAGTCCGGCGGTGCCGGCCACCTCAAGCTGGCCCTGGTGGACGCGCCCTCCGTGGACGCCATCGGCTTCGGCATGGCGGACCGCGTGTCGCTCACCGAGGGCCCGGTGGACCTCGCCTTCCAGGCGAGCTTCGACACCTTCCGCGGTCAGCGGCGGTTGTCCCTCAAGCTCAAGGATCTGCGCATCGCCGCCTGACGGCTCAGGCGATGCCCCAGCGCACCCGGCCCGGTGTCAGCAACGCGCCGGCTCGCGCCAGGTCGTTCATCCGGAAGCGCTCCGCCTGCTTCTGGAACGCCGTGCGGCACCGCTCCGAGCAGAAGAAATACCGCCGCTTCTTGTACTCCGTGGACGGACGGCCCTCGGGCGCCTCCAGGTGCTTGCCACAGACCGGATCCAGGTGTCGCTTCGCCACTTCCTTCATTCCCCGCCTCCCCGCCAGACTCACCTTCCTGCCCCGGCTCAAAGCAGCACGCATGCCAGCGCCCGGCCTCGTGGATTCGCGGGGTTGCGGGCCGGGGCCTCGGACGAGAGGCGGCGGGCCCACCCGAGCGGGTGAAAACTTTTCCCAACCCACGGGCGCGGATGGCACATGGCCGACACGCTCCTTGTCCCGGGGGCCAGTCCTCACATTGTGTGGGATCTCACTCGGGGGCGATAGACTCCACCCACTTCCCCCCGTTCCGCCGAGTCCGTCATGTCCGCTGAGCGTTTGCTGGCCCTGGTCTGTTTCCTGCTGATCGCCGGGTGTGAGTCCCGGTCCGCCAGGCAGGAGAAGAAGCCGATCGAGCAGATCTCGGACGTGTACCGCGGCGGCGCCGTGGAAGAGGCGGAGAAGCGGCTGCGCGCGCACCTGCAGGCCGAGCCGCGGGATGACCTGGCCTGGACCCTGCTCGGTCATGTCCTGGTGGACCTGAACAGGACGGCCGAGGCCGAGGCCGCCTACGCGAAGGCCCTGGAGATCGAGCCCCGCCGCATCGAGGCCATCACCGGCCAGGGGCGCATCTTCCGCATGCACAAGCAGTACGAGCAGGCCATGGCCGCCTACAAGCGGGCCACCGCCATCGACCCGTCCTTCGCCCAGGCCTGGTCGAGCATGATGGTGGTGTCACTCAAGCGCGGCCTGTACGACGAGGCCATCTCCCACGGAGAGAAGGCCCATGCGCTCGACAAGAACGATCCCACCATCGCCGCCAACCTCGCCATCGCCTACCACTACGCCGGCAACACCGCGAAGCGCGACGAGTTGACCCTGGCCGCGCAGAAGCTCGGCTTCAAGGGCATGGACTGGCTGGACAAGGTCTACACCGGGGAGATCGAAGTCCGCGATTGAGCGGGCGCTCAGCCCCCGCAGACGCCCGTGTAGTCGCCTTTATCGTCGAAACACCGCGCCTTCGCCGGTGAGTCCGGGCAGTAGCAGTGCGAGCCATCGGCGCAGAAGTCTTGCTCCACGCCGCAGGTCATCGCGCACCGCTGAGAGTGGTCGACGGGGGTCGTCTTGAAGGTCACGCAGCTGTAGCCCTTCGCGCATTGGAGCGAGCTCACGCAGGGTCCGTCCTCGCAGCCCGTCAGGGGCAGGAGGAGCGCGGTCAGCGCGAGCACCGCCCACCCGAATCCATGACACCGATGCCGTGCTTCGTTCTGAATTCCGTGGAACAGGTTCATGCTCTTCTCCGGACGTCGAGGTGTTCAGGCGTCCAGAGCAAGTTCCGAACCAGTGTGCGCGCTCGTTAATAGGTCCCGCACCAGGTCGCGGTGAAGCTGCCCTGGAGTGTCCCCCCGTTCGTGGAGCTCAGATCGACCGTACCGGTGGCTCCCGCCGTCGGGTCCGCGTCGAATTGCACGGTGAAGGAACCCTCGAGCCAATCGATTCCCAGGGCCGCCCCTCCGTCGGGGTTGAACTGGACCCGGTAGATGTTGGTGCCCGTGGACGCGATCGTTCCCTTCGCGGGCGCGCCTGCCGGATTCCTCGCCTCCAGCACCAGTCCCCAACCGGGCCCGGTGACAGGCCTCGTGAGCTCTTCGCAAGGGACTTCCACGCTCGTCAGCACGACCGCCAGCCGCGAATGGTCCGGACTCCCATCGGGCAGGGTTCGTGACACCACCTGGGCGGCCTTCACCTCGAAGGCCAGGGACCCGGACAGCGTGGCCTCGCCGTTGTTCGGGTTCTCCTCATCCTCGGGGGCTCCGGCGCATCCACCCAGCACGAGTGCGGTCAACAGCAGCGAGCTACGAAGGCGTTTTCTGTTCATGCCCTTGATGACGATGAACAGGCTCCAAAGCGGTCACACGGGTTCAACCCGGGGCCTCGATACCCTCACCCCGTCCCTCTCCCGGGGGGAGAGGGGTGTTTGTTGTCAGTGGGGAACAGATTGGCGGTGGGGAACAGCTGGGGGAGGGCAGGGCGCTTCAGAACGCCGTGCCGAGGCTCGCGCCCACGAACGTGTCGTCCTGGTAGCCGCGACGGAACCGCATCAGCTCCACCCGCCACGCCAACCGCACGTTCGACTCCATCGACAGCTTCGTCCGGCCCCTCAGGCCCACTCCGTACTGGATGAGCAGCTTCGTGCCGTCTATCGGCGTCAGCTTGCCGCCCACCTCCAGCGTGGTGTGCTCGTACACGAAGCCTCCGCCCACCTGCGCGTAGGCTCCGTAGTCCGAGGACTCGCCGAACATCAGCTCGTACGCCGGCGCGATCGTCGCGTAGTGGATCTGCGTGTCCCCGACGATCAGCTTCGTGCCCTCGCGCACCCCCGCGTACGTGTAGCGCACGTCGAACCAGAGCGCCTCGCGCAGCGCCTCCGAGCCCAACACCCGCCCGTACTCCCACGTGAAGCGCCCGCCCACCGCTGGCAGCAGATCTCCCACCAACTGGCCCCGCGGACTGCTCAGGAACATCGCCCCACCGAGCACCTCGAAGGCGATGCCCGTGTTCGGATCGTCCAGGCGCGACATCCGCTCGTAGCCCTTCTCCTCCTCGTCCCCCTCGGCCGCCCGCCGGAACTCATCCGCCGTGTCCCGCTCCTGGCGGCGGCGGCGCTGCTGCGCCCGCTCGGGATTCTCCTCGTCCGGATAGGCGTACGGTGAGTCCTCGTCCTGCGTACGGCGCCGGCGCGAGTTGTTCTTCTTCTCCGTCTCCTCTTCGTCCGGATAGGCGTACGGCGTGTCCTCGTCCTGGGCGAACGTGGGCGTGGCGAGCGTCAATCCCCCCAGCAGACAGGGAAGGAACCAGGAATGCAGGTTGGAGGTCTTCATGGGGCGATCGAGCAGTCGTTGATGGTGGCGCCTTCCGGGCAATCGTTGGGACCCGCGTCCGTGCCGCCCGACAGCTCGGTGAGGGGGATCCGCAGCCGCGTGGCGAAGTTGGAGCACACCCGGGTCTTCAGATCGACTTCACCGTTCGGGATGTGCTGGATGATGCTCCGGAGCGCCCGGGCCAGCGTGAACCCGGACTGGTTGCCCAGGTACGTCTTCGTCAGCTGGGCCAGGCCGTACTTCGTCGAATCCTCATCCGAGTAGGACGCCACCACCGCGCGCGCCAGCACCTGGCGCCAGGCCGGCGACGTGGACGCGGCCTCGTAGAGCGCGCTCGCCACGATGGTGCCCACCTGGTAGTGCCTCGGGTCGAACTGACCGAAGTTGGCCGTGTACAGGCTCTGGCTCAGCTCCGTGCCCATGCACCACTTCTTCGACAGATCCCGCGCCTCGGCCTGCTGACCCTCCAGCGTGGTGTACAGCACCCGCGGGTTGCAGTTGTAGCTCGTCGAGCACGAGGCCACGTAGGCATGGAAGTCCGCCAGGCCCTCGTCCAGCGACTTGAGGGCGTTGAGCCCCGGCGTGTTCCCGTCCAGCGACCAGTTCTGGATGGCCGCCGGAACGCCCTGGCCCTCGTACACCCGGCGGTTGAAGACCAGGTGCGCGTACTCGTGCGTGAGGATGGAGGCGTTGAGCGCCATCGGTGCCTTCTCGATCGTCTTGAAGGGCAGCACCAGGAAGGCCTGCACCGGCGAGAAGTAGATGGCGTTGTCCACCTGCGGCTCGTCGTTCAGGTCCGCCAGGACGAACTCGGGGAAGTAGTAGGTCGTCGTCTGCGGCAGCTCCGCCGCCTTCACCTCGGCCGTGTTGATGAAGTAGTCCCAGGCGCGCTCGAGGTTGTAGTACGTGGTGACGAGGTTCCACGTGTGGAAGTCCGCCGGCCACAGCACGCCCTTCTCGTCCGTGATGTAGCTGGCGGTCACGGAACGGCCCGCGTCCTTCAGCACCGCGAGCTTGTACGCTTCATCGCCCTTGCCCTGCGCCGCGTTGAGCTCGGGATCCGCCGAGTCCAACCGGATGTGGGCGCCCCCCACGGTCTTCATCACCTGGCCTTCCATGGTGACGATGTTCGTGACCGTCTTGAGCTCCACTTCCGTGGGCGTGTACTCACCATTGCTGGAGAGCACGAGCGCACGCACCTTGACGGGTGGCTGGGAGGGCGGCGCACACGACGCGGTCAGCGTCGCGAGCGCGGCGGCGGCGGCTGTCAGCTTTCGAACCATGGGGGTCTTCTTACTACGGGTCCGGTGGCCACCTGAAGCCGGGTCCGCCAACTCAGAAGGTGAGCTCGGAGCCCAGCGAGGCGATCCCCGAGCGCAGGGGCGCCTCCCCCTCCAGGTGGTCCGATTGGAGCGACAGCGAGGCCCACACCCGGAAGGGCCTGGCCAGCCGCACCGTCCACCGGGTGCCCACCACGTGGGCATACCCCTCGCCCGGCACGTAACGGGTGAAGGCGTAGGAGAGCTGTCCCCGCACCGCCGTGCTGACGCGCCAGGTCACCGAGGGTTTGAGATCGAAGAGCGCCGGGGCGCTGGGGAAGCCGGTGAGCGCATTCACTCCCAGCATGCGGCCGCTCAGGTCCAGCGCCAGCTCCCCGATGCGGCGCCGGGAGAGGGCTCTCAACAGCAGGCGTCCCTCGGAGGCGTTGGCGTAGCGGCGCATGACCTGCTCCACCTCCGCCTCGGTGAACTGGCCCGTGCTCAGCGGATCTCCACTGTAGAGGTACACGCCGCCCCGCAGGCCCAGCTCCCACTTGTCGAAGAGCAGCAGCCGCGCGCCCAGCGAGGGGCGGGCCACGAAGAGCGGCTCGTTCCGCTGGAAGAGCGTCTCGTCGCGCCCGTCCTCGCGGACGGAGATCTGCCGCCGCAGCCCATAGCGGGTGAGCCCCAGGCTCCCGTCCAACCCATACTCCAAGTCCGAGAAGCCAGCCGAGTCATAGGCCGCCGCGAGCTGCACGCCGGCGCTGTGGTAGCCGGTGTCGGCGGCCATCGCTGGCAGGCCGAGCAGCGGCCGGGCAGGCGCCAGCGCGGTGCGGGTCGTCTTGGGCAGGCCCACGTTGACGAGTCCGGAGAGGAGCCAATGATCGGACAGGGCGTGGTCCACGCCGGAGGAAAGCTGGTGGGAGAGGGCGGTGTCCGACTCGAGGCGCGCGCCGGAGTAGCCCAGGGTGAGGAAGGTCTCGTCCTTGCGCAGCTCCACGTCACCCAGCAGCGCCCAGGTGCGCTGGGAGGCACCCGCGCTCGCTTCCATCATCACCGAGCCCGCGTGGGCCTCGGGAGCGGCCAGCCACAGCAGCCCCGCGCACCCCGCCGCGAGTGCCTTCCGCTTCACGCGCGACCCGGGGGTTCCTTCTCGGATTCCTTGACGCACCGTTTCCACGCTCTCTATGGTGCCGCCCTTCCAACCCCCCTCTGTGCAGGCGGTGTCATGGCGGTCCCGTTCATTACCGAGGTCAAGCGTACTCATACCTGTGGCCAGCTCACCAAGGCCAACATCGGCGAGGAGGTCGTCCTCTTCGGCTGGGTGCAGAACAGGCGAGACCACGGCGGCGCTGTCTTCATCGACCTGCGTGACCGCGAGGGCCTTACCCAGGTGGTCTTCGAGCCGGACATCGCCAAGGAGGCCCACGAGCTGGCCGGGCAGCTGCGGCTCGAGTACTGCATCGGCATCAAGGGCAAGGTCGCCTCGCGCGGCACCCAGGTCAATCCCAAGCTCAAGACGGGTGAGATCGAGATCAAGGCCACGGAGCTCACCATCTTCAACCGCTCCGAGCCCACGCCGTTCCTCGTCGAGGACAACATCGACACGGCCGAGGACAAGCGCCTGGCGTACCGCTTCCTGGATCTGCGCCGGAAGCCGCTGCAGCAGTCGCTGATGACGCGTTCCAAGATGAACGCCATCACGCGCTCGTACATGGTGGACAACCGCTTCCTGGAGCTCGAGACGCCCTTCATGGGCAAGTACACCCCGGGCGGCGCGCGCAACTTCCTCGTCCCCAGCCGGCTCAACCCGGGCAAGTTCTACGCGCTGGCCGAGAGCCCCCAGCTCTACAAGCAGCTCTTCATGGTGGCGGGCTTCGACCGCTACTTCCAGATCGTCAAGTGCTTCCGCGACGAGGATCTGCGTCTGGACCGGCAGCCCGAGTTCACGCAGATCGACGTGGAGATGAGCTTCGTCACCCAGGACGACATCTTCACCATCATCGAGGGGCTCATCAAGAAGCTGTGGGGCGAGGTGCTCGGCATCGACGTGCCCACGCCCTTCATGCGGATGGACTTCTACGAGTCCATGGCGAAGTACGGCAACGACAAGCCGGACCTGCGCTTCGCGCTGGAGCACATCGTGCTCACGGACCTCATCAAGCAGCACGGCGCCGGTGGCGGCGTGCCGATGATGTGGGAGGCGGTGGAGCAGGGCGGCATCGTCAAGGCGATGGTCGTCCCCGCGGACAAGCCGATGAGCCGCGCGGAGAGCGACAAGCTGGAGGAGTTCGCCAAGCAGAACGGCGCCAAGGGACTGGCGCGCGCCAAGGTGGGCGAGGGCGGTGAGTGGACGCAGTCCCCGCTGTCCAAGACGATCACCCCCGCGCTGCGCCAGGCCATCAACCAGGCGTGCAACGCGAAGACGGGAGATCTGCTGCTGTTCCAGTTCGGCCGCGAGTCGCTGGTGCACACGGTGATGGCCAACCTGCGCGTGCACGTGGCCAAGAAGCTGGGCCTCATCCCCGAGTACGGCAGCGGCGGCGTGTGGAAGTTCCTCTGGGTAGTGAACCCGCCCCTCTTCGAGTACGACGAGGAGACCAAGACGTGGGCCGCCGCGCACCACGCCTTCACCCGGCCGCACGACGAGGACGTGCAGTACCTGTTGACGGATCCGGGCCGCGTGAAGTGCCACCGCTACGACGTGGTGCTCAACGGCTTCGAGATCGGCGGCGGCTCCATCCGTCTGCATGATCCCAAGGTCCAGGCCGAGGTCTTCAAGGCGCTGGGCATCTCGGACGAGGACGCGCGGGCCAAGTTCGGCTTCCTGCTGGACGCGCTGAAGTTCGGCGCGCCGCCTCACGGTGGCATCGCGCTGGGCATGGACCGTCTGGCCATGCTGCTGACGGGCGCCGAGTCGCTGCGTGACGTCATCCCGTTCCCCAAGACGAAGACGGGCACGGACCTGATGACGGGCGCCCCCGGCGACGTGGACGACAAGCAGCTGCGCGACGTGCACGTGCGTCCCGTGCCGCTCCCCCAGAAGTAGGATCTGGTAACCCCCGATGAAGACGTTCCTCGTGGTGAATCCGCGCAGCGCTGGTGGCGAGACGGGCAAGCGCTGGGCGGAGATCTCGGGCCAGGTGACCCGGGTGATCGGCGACTTCGGGTTCGGCTTCACCGAGCGCGCCATGGACGCGGTGCGCATGACGCGCACCGCGCTCGCGAATGGGTACGAGTGCATCGCCGCCGTGGGAGGCGACGGCACCGTCAACGAGGTGGTCAACGGCTTCTTCGACGGGGGCAAGGCCATCAACCCCAACGCGGCCCTGGGGCTCATCCCCCGGGGCACCGGTGGCGACTTCCGGCGCGCCTTCGGCTGGGAGCTGGATCTGGACTCCGCCCTGGCGCGGTTGCGCACCGACAAGACCGAGCCCTTCGATGTGGGCTTCGTCGAGTACGTCAACCACCAGGGCCAGAAGGAGTCGCGCTACTTCGCCAACATCGCCTCCTTCGGCGTGAGCGCGGCGGTGGCCCACGAGGTCAACATCGGCAGCAAGGCGCTCGGCGGCAACCTGAGCTTCCTGTGGGGCACGGTGAAGACCATGGCGAAGTACAAGGATCGCCGCGTGCGCCTGCGCGTGGACGGCGGCGAGCCCGAGGAGCTGGGCATCACCGTCGTCGCCGCCTCCAACGGCCGCTACTTCGGCAGCGGCATGTGCGTGGCGCCCAAGGCCATCACCCATGATGGCGTGTTCGACCTGACCATCTGGCACGACTACGGCCTGTCCGACTTCATCATCAAGTCCAAGGGCGTCTACAACGGTGACCACATCACCTGGAACAAGACGCGCTACCTCCAGTGCCACACCCTGGAGGCGGACAGCGACGAGGAAGTGTTCCTGGAGATGGATGGAGAGGTGCCCGGCAGGCTGCCGTGCCGCATCTCCATCCTCCCCGGCGCCATCCGCCTCAAGGTGTGAGGGGCGCCGGGGAGTAGGAGGCCGGAGTCATGGGCTCCGGCTTGGGTTCAGGGCGCGGCGGACGTGGTGAAGGTGCGCGCCTCGGAAGTGCCGACGGTGAAATCCGTCGTGCCCCGCATCGGGTTGATCAGTGCGAGATCGCCCAGGGCATTCATCGAGGCCACTGGGGCGATGCCCTGGACTCGCCAGGTGAACCGGGTGTTGGCGGGCAGGCCCATGTCGACGGTGCTCAGGTCCGGGAGCGTGGTCTGCGTGCCGCTCGTGAAGACGGACACCGTATAGGGGGACGTCCCCGCCGCTGGCTCCTTCTCCTGGAACTGGACCATGTGGATGCCGCCCGTGAACGCCGTCCAGGAGAACTCGGTGGTGCGTGTCACCACCGTTGCCCCATCCGCCGGCTGACCCGGACGAGAGGGCTCCTGGAGCACCAGCGCCGCGTTGCTGGTGCCCGCGGTCAATCCCTTCTTGTAGAGAATGGAGATGGCCCCGTTCTCGGGGTCGCTCACATCCCCCTTGACCGCCATCACCTCCATCGAGAGGGTGCTCTGGGGAATGTTGGGCACCACGTAGTCGAAAGCGCTGCTGGTCTCGAAGGCGCGGAACAGGTCGAGGTTGATGTTCTGCTCCGGCATGAGGCCCACGCTGATCATCGCCAGCGCATAGTCAGCCGGAGCGGTGATGGTGCCCGCGAGACGGGCGCTGGTCACGCTGTTCATCGCGACGTCGATCGCGGAGCTCGTGGTGCCCGCGTTGAGCGTCACGTTGTCGCGCCGTCCATAACCCAGATAGCCCGTGGGCGGCAGGAAGGGAGAACTGCTCTCCAGCTGGATGGCGAAGAGCGAGCCCGTGATGGAGCTGGAACCGCTCCAGTTCACCTCCGTCGAATAGGTGCCCTCGGGGCTCGCCTCGGTGCCACCGCTACCGTTCGCCGAGACGAACTCCACATGGGTGGGGACGTCGTCGTCATAGGGCGTGCTTCCGCCGGTGATGGTGCCCTCCAGGGTGGCCTTGCTCCCGCCCGTCTCCTCGGCATTCGTAATGAAAGGCAGCGTGGGGTCCCGGCGCGAGAGTCCCTTGTAGACGGTCGCGGAGCGGTGCGCGCGCTGGACCACGATGACATCGTAGGGCGCCGTCACTCCCTCGATGCTGAAGCTGCCCGTGCTGTCCAGGGCCACGGCTTGTCTGCCATTGCCAGGGATGAGAATCGAGGTGCCCTCGATGGGCTGCCCCTCTCCCGCCAGCACTTTTCCGGCCACGGTGAAGGTCGAGCCTCCACCGGGGTCGGGATTGGGATTGGGGTTGGGATCGGTGTCGGGACCAGGACACGCGGTCAGCAGCAATGCGGCACCGAGACTCCACATCCGAGTTGCGTTCTTCACTGGTGGCTTTCTCCCATCTGGGTCCGGCAAGGCTCGTTCCTTGCGGCTCATAGGAACGCGAGGTCATCCGGTTTATTCAGCGCTGTTGCTCCAGGCTCAGCGCCCCTGGCCCGAGTCCTTGAAGTCCGCGGCCGACAACCCGTGCCGGCGCAGCAGCTCGTAGAAGTCGGTGCGATTGCGCCCGGCCAGACGTGCCGCGGCGCTCACGTTGCCTCCGCTGCGGCGCAGGGCCTCGATCAGGTAGTCGCGCTCGAACGCGTCGCGCGCCTCGCGGAGGGTGGGGAGTGAGGCATCATTCTCGGGCGCTGAGGGAGAGGAGGCGGCGCCAAGTGCGGCTTCCTCCAGGGCCGGAGACGCGGAGCGGGGGGAGGGCTGCACGAGGTGTGTCAGGTGCTCCGCCCGCAGCTCCTCGGAGGCGGCCAGCAGGACGGCGGCCTCCATCACGTTGAGCAATTCACGCACGTTGCCCGGCCACGTGTAGTCCCGCAGGAGCTGCAAGGCCTCCGGGGTCAGGTGCGGCACCCGCATGCCATTGTGTGCCGCGGCCCGCTCGAGGAAGAGCTGGGCCAGGAGGGGAATGTCCTCGGCCCGCTCGCGCAGCGGCGGCATGGTGATCGGCACCACGCAGAGCCGGTAGTAGAGATCCTCCCGGAAGCGCCGGACCTCCACCTCCTCGCGGAGATCCCGGTTGGTGGCCGCCACCACCCGCACGTCCGCTTCCTCCTCGGTGCTCGAGCCCACCCGGGTGTAGCGCCGCTCCTGCAATACCCGCAGCAGCTTCACCTGCACGCTGGGCGGTGCCTCGCCCACCTCGTCGAGGAAGAGCGTCCCGCCCCGCGCGGCCCCGAAGAGCCCCTCGCGCGACTGGGTGGCACCGGTGAAGGCCCCCTTCACGTGGCCGAACAGCTCGCTCTCCAGCAGATCCGGAGGCAGTGCCCCACAGTTCACCGCGACGAAGGGCCCGTGCGCGCGGCGGGAGAGCCCGTGCAGCAACCGCGCGGCGAGCTCCTTGCCCGTGCCCGACTCGCCGAGCACCATCACCGTGGCATCCGAGGGCGCCACCCGGGCGATGTTCGCACGCACCTGGGTGATGGCCGGGCTCCGGCCGATCAACCGCTCGCGCGGCACGCCCGCCACGATGCGGCGCAGGTCATCCACCTCGCGCTGCAGGGTGGTGCGCTCGAGCGCGTGCACCAGCTTCTGCACCAGCTCGTGATCCTGGAAGGGCTTGGTGAGGAAGCCGTAGGCGCCCCGGCGCATGGCCTCCACCGCGGTTTCGATCGTCCCGTGCGCGGTGAGGATGACCACCGGGAGCTCCGGGATGCGCTCGCGGGCCTGGGCGAGCACCTCCAGGCCATCCGCGTCGCCCAGCCGCAGATCGAGCACCATCGCGTCCACCTTGCCACTCTCCACCATCTCGAGCGCCTCCTGGCCGGTGGAGACGCTCGTCACCTGCATGCCCCGGGCCTCCAGGCGCAGGGAGATGAGCTCACACAGCTCGAGGTCATCGTCCACCACCAGCACACGGTTGGCGGGGGCGGAGGGAGGCTGGGGGGTCGGGCTCATGCAGGGCTCTGGGCGGAAGGCGACGGGGGGGAAGGAGTCGTCCCCTCAGCGTAGCGGAGCGCGGCGGGGCCTTCGAGCGGTATCCAGACGGCGAAGGTCGCTCCCGGGCCCGGCTCGTCGACGAACGCCACCTCGCCTCCATGCGCACGCATCATTTCTCGCGCCAGCGGCAGTCCCAGTCCGATTCCGGGGGGGTTGGCGGTATTTCCCACCGGAGAGGTGAAGAAGTGCTCGAAGAGCCGGTCCACCACCTCGGGCCGGACTCCCGGGCCCTCGTCGTGCACCACCACCTTGGCCCAGGTGCCTGACGCGGTGTGTCCTGGAGGCCCCTCCTGGGTGATGGTGCGCAGCATCCGGACCTTCTTCCCCCGTGAGGAGACGCGGATGGCGTTGCCCAGGATGTTGGCCACCGCGCGCTCGATGATGGCGGAGTCGAGCAAGGCGGGGCCCAGCGTCCCTTCCTTCTCCAGCTCCAGCTGGACTCCGGCCTCATCGGCCTCGCCGCGCATGCCCTCCATCGCACTGTCGAGCACTTCATCCAGCATGCAGCCCGCCTCGAGCCGCAGCGCCTTGCCGGACTTCACGCGGGACATGTCGAGCAGCGCGGACACCAGGCGGATCTCCCGCTCACAGGCATTGCGCGCCAGCTCGACCACCCGCCGCTGCTGCGCATTGAGCGGACCGGTGGTGCCGTCCGCCATCAGCCCGAGCGCGGCTCGCAACCGCGTGAGCGGAGTCCGGAGATCGTGCGACACGGAGGCCACGAAGGCGTCCTTGAGCTGATCGATCTCCGCCAGACGCGCGCGCGTCCGATCCAGCTCGGAGGCCAGCTCCTGCACCTCGAGCGGACCGCCCACGGGCGTAATGGGGGCGAAGTTCCCCTGGCCCACCTGCCGGGCCTGCCTGGAGAGCAACTCCAGGGGCCGCGTCACCCCTCGCGCCATCCAGCGCGCCACGCCCCAGGCGGCGAGTACCGCCAGGGCTCCGAGGATCAACCCCATGACGATCGCCGTGGCGCCAATGGCATAGGCCTCGGACTCGCGCGCGAGGACCACCTCGTGCAGGGAGCGCACGACGGCGATCCATGCATCCGTGAGGTTCTCGTCCCAGATGAGCCGCTTCTCCCGCAGCGCGGGCTCGAAGAGGCGCGCGCAGGTGTTCTCCTCGCTCACGTACTGGGCATAACCGAGGTACTCCCGTGCCGCATTCCGGATGCTCGGCTGGATGGAGTCTCCGTACTGGGCCAGCAGCGACTCCAGCCGCTGCAGGGACATCTTCAGCGACGGCGCCACGTCGGGCCCGGCGGCGGGGTCGCGCTCGCAGGCCAGGATGGCGTGCCGGGCGGCGACCTCGACACCCCAGGCGGCCTGATGCACGGCCTCCTCCTCCTGCACCTGTCCCAGATGCTCCTCGCGGAGCTCCGTGAGGAGGCTCGTCATGCGGACCAGGGCCACCACGGCGAACCCGGCGGCACCGAGCAGAACGGCGGTGAGCAGTGAGTGGGAGATGATCAGTCGCTGGACGAGGCGCATGAGATGAGCGGGCTCCGGAGAGCGCCTCCTAACGCGCTCGCCAGCTTCGTGCACGAGGGAGTGTGCCCGGTTGTTCACTCGTCGGGCCACTGTCGGGAGGGACGGACAGGTGTCGGTTCATTCCAGCAGTGGGTGTGTCGGCTCGTGCCGACAGGAGCGCGCGTCCTCCGAGGAGGGACGGTGCGGCACGCGATGTGAAGAGGGGGGACATCATGCTCGAACATCACTCGACTGGAGCCGCGGCTCGCGCGCGCCTGCTCGTGCAGGACTGGAAGCAGATGGTGTCTCCCAAGACATTCGGGCAGGACTTGTCCGGAGCCCTCACGGTGGCGTGCGTAGCGCTTCCGCTCAATCTGGCACTCGCGGTGGCGTCGGGACTGCCCGCCAGCGTGGGCCTCATCAGTGGTGCGATCGCCGGTGTCGTGGCCGGATTGTTGGGAGGTTCCCGGCTGCAGGTGACGGGACCCGAGGCCGCGCTGGTGCCCATCGTGCTCCTCCTGGTCCAGCGCCATGGCATCGAAGGCATGGTCGTGGCCACCTTCCTCGCCGGACTCCTTCAGATATTGCTCGGCGTGCTGCGGGTGGGCCGGTTGGCGAAGCTGCTGCCAGCGCCCGTGGTGCGCGGATTCATGGCGGGCATCGGCCTGATCCTCCTCAACAGCCAGTTGCCCCGGTTGTTGGGATTGCCGAAGTCGATCGGCACGCTGTCCTCCCTGCCTGCCCAGGGGGGGGGATGGATGCTGCATGCGGGAGGCATCGCCCTCGGCGTGCTGGTGATCGTCTGCATGGTGGGCCTGCCGTACGTGCAGAAGCGGGTGCCCTCGGTGCTGGTGGGGCTCGTGGTCGCCACGTTGATCGGCGGACTGCTGGGGCCGGAGCTGGCCCGCGTGGGGAGCCTGCCGGCGGGATTGCCCGTGCCCCGGATTCCCTCGCTCGCGGGGGTGGAGTGGGGCGCGCTGCTGCCCGATGTCCTCTCGCTCGCCCTGCTGGCGTCACTGGGCTCGCTGATGTCGGCCAGCGCCATCGATCAGTTCCCGGGCTTCGAGAAGCAGCAGACCGATCATGATCAGGAGCTGATGGCCCAGGGCATGGCGAACCTCGCGTCCTCGCTGTTCGGCGGCATGCCGGTGATGGGTGCCATCGTCCGCTCCTCGGTGTCCATCCAGGCGGGAGCCCGCACCCGTGCGGCGTCCGTGCTCCATGCGCTCCTGCTGCTGGTGGTGTGCCTCGTGGCGGGCGCGCTCGTCGCTCGCGTGCCCATCGCCGCGCTCGCGGGCATTCTCGTGGTGGTCGGTGTGCGGCTGTTGGATCTGCGCGGCCTGCGCAAGCTGTGGGAGCAGGAGCGCTCCCAGGTGGCGGTGGTGGCGGTGACCGCCATCGTCATCGCTTCGGTGGATCTGCTGCTGGGGCTCGGCGCGGGCGTGATGGCCTCCATGGGACTGCTCCTGAAGGCGCGGCCCCGGACGGAGGTCCAGACGCGCATCCTGCGGCTGGATGGCCGTCCCCACTTCCGCACCCTGGGCGCGGCCGTGGCCGAGCAGGACGAGCGGCCTCCCCTCCAGCGCGTCCGCGTCCGCGGGCCGCTCGACTTCCTCTCTCCTGGCGTCCTCAATACGGTGCTCACCAGCCAGCCCATCCCGAGGTACCTCGTGCTCGATCTGACCGCGGTGCCCTACCTGGACGCGGCGGGACTCGAGGACGTGCTGAACCTCCGGGACTGCCTGGTCATGCGCAAGGGCGTGGTCGTCGTCGTCGCGTGGGGCGAGGTGGAGCGGATGCTCACGCAGGGCGGCTTCCCGCGGCAGTCTCCGTCCGTCAGCCTGGTGGCTTCGTATGACGACGCGCTGGAGTACATCGCCCGGAGTCACAAGGCCGCCACTGTCGCGGCGGGTCAGGAAGAGGCCCGGCCCGTTCGCAACCGGGCGCCGGTCATGGATTCGTAGTCCGCGCGGGCCTCTGTCCGGCTCACGCCGCGCGTGAGGCGGAGCCGGACAGGCGCGCGAGGCAGCGGTAGACGGCGTCGCGCAGGGCGCGGGCGCGCGGGTCGCTCATGAGGTGCAGGCCCGCGCGGTTCATCACGTAGCCGAAGCCGAGCTGGGCATCCGGATCGGCGAAGCCCAGCGAGCCTCCCGCGCCCGAGGTGCCGAAGGCGCGCGGGTTGGGGCCGAAGTCCAGCGTGGGGCAGGGGCGGGTGTAGCCCAGTGAGAACGCCGTGTGCGCCTTGAGCACCACGTCCAGGGTTCCCCGGGAGGGGAGGACGGGCGGCGCGGTGAGCGCCTCGAGCGTGGCGGGAGTGAGGCCCAGCTCCTGGCCGCCGGTGGCGAGCGAGCTGTAGGCCCGGGCGATGGCGCGTGCCTGACCGATGCCGCCGGCGGCGGGCTGCTCGAGGGGACGATACGCGGGCGAGTCGAAGTCGGAGAGCTTGCGCACGCGGGGATTGGAGAGGGTGCGGGCGGTGATGGAGCGTGGCCACAGGAAGGCCAGCGCCATGCTCATGGGGATGGAGTGCTCGTGGAAGAGCGCCTGGAGGCTGGGAAGGGTGTCCAGCCGGGCCACGCGCGAGTCGGGCACGTCCCGGGGCAGGCCGATGTGGAAGTGGATGCCGAGCGGTGCGGCGACCTCCTCCTGGAAGAAGCGGCCGAGGCTGCGGTGCCGGGGATCGACGCGGCGGATGAGCTCGCCCAGGTACCAGCCGATGGTGAAGCTGTGGTAGCCGTGGCGCGTGCCGGGCTCCCACGCGGGGGCCTGCCGGGCGAGCACCTTCGCCAGGGAGTCGAGGTCGGCCATCTTCACCGGGTCCATCGGCTCATCGAGCGCGGGCAGGCCCGCCTGGTGCGCGAGGAGCTGGCGCACGGTGATGCGCTCCTTGCCGGCCTGGGCGAACTCGGGCCAGTAGGAGGCGACGGGCGCGTCGTAGTCGAGCCAGCCCCGCGAGTGGGCGATGGCGGCGGTGATGGCGGCCATGCCCTTGGTGGTGGAGAAGACGAGGGCGCAGGTGTCCTCCTCCCAGGGCTCGCGGGTGCTGGCGTCCTTCCAGCCTCCCCAGAGGTCCACCACCTTCTGGCCCCGGAGGTAGACGGCACAGGAGGCACCCAGCTCGTTGCGCGCGGTGAAGTTGCGGCGGAGCTCCTCGCGGACCTCCTCGAAGCCGGGGGCGACGGTGCCGCGGAGGACGACGTCCTCGCCGGGACCCGTGACGTAGGGAGACTTGCGCGGGGAGCTCATGATGGGGACCTCGAGGCGATGACGGGCTCGACCCGAGGAGTAGAGGGCGGGTGGGGGAGCGTCAAGGTGCCGGTGTGGGTTCAAGGAGGTGCGGGCCGGGGTGACGGTGCTCCGCGGACCTGGACGCCGCGCCGCCAGACCGCGTGGATGCCTCGGGTGTTGCGGATGTCCTGGGCCGGGTCGGCGTCCAGGACCACCAGATCCGCCACCATGCCCGGCGCGATGGCGCCCTGGGACTTCAAGCCCAACAGCTCGGCCGAGTCGCGCGTCGCGGCGCGCAGCGCCTGGGCGGGTGTCAGGCCGGCCTGGGTCATCAACTCGAGCTCGCGGTGCTCGGCGAAGCCGGGAATGCGCTGGGGCATCGCTCCCGAGTCCGTGCCGAAACCGATCTTCACGCCCGCCTGGTGCAGGGTGCGCAGGTTCTCCAGATTGACCGCCACCGCCTTCCGCGCTTTCGCCGCGCCCTCGCTGGCGAGGGTTTCCCGCCGCCACTGGGGATCATCGAAACGGCGTTGCAGGGCCGGGTCCACCGCTGCGCGGAAGAAGGGCTCGTCCATCCAGGCGGGGTGCTCGGCGTAGATGTAGTTCGCCTCGTCCAGGTTGACGGTGGGGATGTACCAGACGCCGCGCGTCTTCATGGCCTGGATGAAGGCGTCATCCACCGGCTGGTCCCTCACGCCGTGCGCAATCACGTCGACCCCCGCCTCGACCACCGCCCTGGCGTCTTCCAGATCATGGATGTGCGCGGCGGCCCGGAGGCCATGACGATGGGCCTCGTCGATGGCCGCGCGGTAGACCTCGGGGCTCAGCCTGGGCATCGCGCCATTCATGCTGTCCACCCACAGCTTCACCATGTCGACGCCCTTGCTGGCCATGTCGCGCACGGCCTCGCGCGCGGCCTCGGCCGTCTCGGGACGCAGGACCTGGTCGTCCTCGAGGTTCATGCCTCGCGCCGGGGGCAGGCCCATTGGAGCGCCAAGGCCGGGCCCGGCTCCCAGGAGGTCCGCACCCGCGGTGTGCCCGTTCAGCTCCCGCCGCAGCGTGTAGAACAGGGGCGGGTTCAGCCCCAGCGAGTTGATGACCGTCACCCCGTAGTCGAGATACCGGGACAGCTGCCGGGTGATGTTCTCGCGGGTGTAGAAACGCCGCCCCACCTCCGTGCCCGAGACGTTACCGACGTGGGCGTGCGCCAGGAGCAACCCGGGGATGAGCGTCTTGCCGGAGTAGTCGACCACCTGGGCGCCGGCCGGAACCTGGAGCGAGCCACGAGGCCCCACGGCGCGGATGCGCTCGCCCTCGAGCACCACGGTGGCCGGGCCACCCGGGGCCTCGCCATCGAAGACGCGAGCGCCTTCCAGGACGACCACGGAGGGCGGGGCCGCCGGAGGGGGCGCATGGGCACAACCCTGTGCCGCGTGGAAGACGAGCACCGCGAGCGCACCCACCCGGGTAGAGAAGCGAGGAGCCATGGAAGAGACCTCCTGGTGGAACGAGGTGGCCAGGATGCCCGCTTCGCGCCCGGGTGGCACGCTCAGTAGAATTTCCGGGGTGTGAACGCGTGGGGACTGGCGGGGCGAGGTCACCCATCACATCGGATGGCGGGTAGAAGCCGTGTCACGGACTCGCGTTGACCGCCCGGCTCCCCGAGAATGGGGTCCGTATGACCCAGCTCCCCCGTTCAGACACCCTCGCCCCGGTTGGCACCCAACTGCTCGCCGAGCACCTGGGGGCGGATGTCGCCGCCCGGGAAGCCTCCGTGACCGGGTTCAACGCGGGGGTGGCCTTCTTCTTCCTCCTGTGCGCGGTGGGGCTGGGTCCGTCGCTCGGGTGGTCCCGGGCCCTCGCCATCATCGGCAGTTGCGCGGCCTACGGCGTGTATTTCGGGTCGATGTCCCGGATGATCCGGCGCGGGTGGTTCCATCCCGCCATCTGCTGGTTCAACGTTTGTCTGGAGACCGGCGCCGGTGTGTGGCTCTTCGCCTACGACATCCTCTTCGCGGATGCCGGGCAGGCCCTGTCCAATCCCGCGGCCGTGCTCTGGAGCACGCTCATCGTGCTCGCGGCGCTGCGCTCCAAGCGGCTGGCCCTGTTCGCGGGCTGCCTGGTGGCCGCGGAGATGTTGCTGCTCTATTACTTCGTGGCCCTGCCCCGGCTGCCCTCACCCGTGCCGGTGATGTTCACACCGCCGCTCATGGTGCAGCGCGCCGTCTACTACTTCATCACGGGCGGCATGGCGGCGATGGTGGCCGGCCACATCACGCGCAAGGCCGAGGAGGCCCTGCACGCCATCCGCGCGAAGGATCTGCTGGGCAAGTACTTCCTCCACGAGCGGTTGGGAGTCGGGGGCATGGCCGAGGTGTTCCGCGCCACCTATAGCCCGGAGGGTGGCTTCGAGAAGGTGGTGGCCATCAAGCGCATCCTCCCGGCCTACGCCGAGGACGAGGACTTCGTCACGCTCTTCCGCCGCGAGGCGGAGCTGGGCTCGCTGCTCAACCACCCCAACCTCATCCAGGTGCTGGACGTGGGCCGCTTCAAGGACACGTACTTCATGGCCATGGAGTACATCGACGGGCTGTCCCTGCGAGAGCTGCTCAAGAGCCATGGGCCCCTGCCGCCAGAGGTGGTGGCGTACATCGGGGCGGAGCTGGGTGATGCGCTCGACTACGTGCACCGGCGCACCTCGAGCAACGGTGTGCCGCTGCGGCTGGTGCACCGGGACGTGAATCCGCCCAACATCCTCTTGTCGCGCATTGGCGAGGTGAAGCTGGGGGATTTCGGGGTGGCGCGAGCGGGCATCCATGTGCGCCTCACCCAGGCGGACCGGGTGCGCGGCAAGCTGGGCTACCTGGCACCGGAGCAGGCCCGGGGCGAGCCCTTCGACGGGCGCGCGGATCTCTTCGCGCTCGGGGCCACGCTGCACGAGGCCCTCACGGGACAGCCCCTCTTCAAGGGCGGGGAAGACATCGCCGAGCGGCTGAAGCCCACGCCTCCACCGTCACTCCTGCCGCCCTCGGCGTTCAGGCCGGACGTGCCCCCGGCGTTGGACGCCGCCATCATGGACCTGCTCCAGTGGCGGAACGAGGAGCGCACCCCGAGAGGGCAGCGGCTGCGTGAGCAACTCTGCGCGCTGACGGGAGCGCACGCACCCTATCCGCATGGACAGCTGGCGCTGGCCCAGCTCATCCAGGAGTCGCCGATGCTCGAGGTGACGGGGAGTCCGGAGTCCGCGCGCTCCATGGACGAGGAGGAGCCCACGGCCGTGGTGGAGATGAAACGGGAGCTGGTGGAGCCGCAGTGAATGCGCGTCGGACAGGGAGGCGGAAAGGAGTGAGTCCGCGAAGGTGTGGCGGCCATTTCCCCACCGCGCCGATTTCCCCCCCACTGCGCCCATTTCCCCTCGCCCTCCGGGAGAGGGACGGGGTGAGGGTATCTCGCATCCCTGGTTGAACCCTCTGTTCACAGTGGGGTCCACGGGTTGAAGAACGGACCCGGATACCCTCACCCTGACCCTCTCCCGAGGGGAGAGGGGATCCTGTCTGGGAGGGAGGTTCCGGACGCGATGGGGAGCAACTGGTCCGACTGTTGGACCAGTTGGTACGCCGCGTGGCCGGAAGGCTCCTCGGTTCTTCCCCGTGGGCACCACTCTCACGCTGGCGGAAGCACCGCGACGATCCGCAGGGGGCCTCCCGAGCCGCCGCGGACCTTCATCGGCAGTGCCACGATGAGTGCGCCTCGGATGGGGAGCTTCTCCATGGCCGCGACGTTCTCGAAGGCGGGCGTGTTCGCCTTCATGAGGACCTGATGGGCGATGAAGTCCTTGGATGGCCCGTGGTCGATGCTGGCCGTGTCGATGCCGACAGCAGCGGCTTTCCGCTCCACGAGGGCCTCGGCGGCTTCCCGGGAGATGCCCGGGAAGTGGAGCTTCGAGGCATCTCCCGGCGTGTCATCGCCGAGGTATTGCTTCTTGTCGGGCCAGAACCGTCCCCATCCGGTCCGCACCAGGACGATGGTTCCGGGCTCGATGCGGCCGTGCTCCTTCTCGAACGCCTCGACGTGCGAGGGCTGGAGCAGGGCATCCGGCTCCTTCGCCGCGTCGGCCGAGATGTCGATGACGACCGCTGGGGCGATGAGTCGCTCCAGGGGGAGTTGATCGGCCGTCATCTTCCCCTCCGCGAAGTGGATGGGAGCGTCCAGGTGCGTTCCTCCGTGCTCGGGAGCGCACAGCGTGTTGGACGCGTAGAAGTAGCCGCCCACCGTCATGCCGTGGCTCAACTGTTTCAGCTCGAAGCCGGAGGGCGAGGTGGGCCAGTAGAGGGTCTTTTCGTCGAAGTCGTAGGTCAGGTCCACCAGGCGTGCCCCTTCGGGAAGGAGCCGGGTGGAGGGGATCGTGGCCCTCCCCATGCAGCCAAGAGACGTGAGCATCCACAGACTGATGAGCCAGTGCTTCTTCATGGGTTCGCTGCCTCCGTTCGCCCTGCGATGCCCGGCCATCCTCTCGCGTTCAGCCGGCCTCCCGGGCGCGCTCTTCACGAACTTGTCCAACTGTTGGACAACTTTGGCGAGACCGTGCCCGGAGGGCTCAGCCATTTCCCATCGCGGTGAGACCTTCCTCCACTCGGGCGAACATGTCCTTCGCGAGCCGCTCGCTGAAGCCGACCAGGAAGCACACCGCCATGTAGAGGTACTGCTCCGACTCCGGATTCGGCGGCTGGAGGGGCAGCAGCCCGGATTTCATCAGCGCGAAGCAGAAGAGCGCGCTGTACAGGCCGATCACCGGCTTGAAGAACCCCAACATCACCATGGAGGTGCGGCTGGCGCCCCGGAGCTTCTCGAGCTCCGAGAGCCGCATGAGGATGCTCACCACGCCGCCCATGGCGCCGCACAGCCCCACCAGCAACAGCGTGCGGACGGGGAAGCCAAAGAGCTGGGTGCTCTCATGGGTCAGCACCGAGTGGATGAAGGCGGTCATCCCGTTCGAGACGAGCATCAGCAGCCCCAGCCCGAGCACCACCTGGATGGCGGGAGAGTCCGACCGCAGGAGGGGGAGCGGGCGCAGGGGGTAGAGCTGGTCCGCGAGCGCGGAGGCGATGCGCAGGCGGATGCTCCGCACGAACGCGAGGTTGGGCTGCTCCGAGGACAGCAGGGCCGTGAGGCCCAGATCGATGGACTGGATGGCGCTGGGGCCGAGCACCGGTGCGGCCTTCTCGCGCAGCATCAGGAGCCTGGCGAGCTCGTGCTGGACGTCCTTGTCGAGCGGCTGGGAGAGCTTCTGGCGGAGCAGCTCCACCGGCAGCACTTCCACTGGAGCAGGAGCGGGAACGGGCTCGGCCGGTGTCAGCTCCACGGGCTCGGGGCTCTTCACCACCACGGGGGCGGGGGGACGCGGGGCCAGCGTCACGACCGCCGTGGGGGCCACGGGCACCTGCCGCACGGGGGACTCCGCACCTGATACCGTGCTCGGCGGCGGGGAGACGAGCTGCCGCAGGGCCTCGAGGGTGGCCGGGTCGAAGCCCGAGGTGAGGGGCAGGTGATGCTCACCCTGGAACCGGTTCAGGGCCGCCTTCGTGCGCGCGCCGAACGCGCCGTCCACCGTGCCTGGCTCGAAGCCCAGGAACGTGAGCAGGAGCTGGCCCTCGCGCACGCCCAGGTCCGGCGGGGCGTGGGTGGACAATCGCCGCCAGGCCGCGGCCAGCTTCTTGTCGTACTCGTTCTTCGCATAGCCCGCGCCGTTGTAGCCGTGGGCGAACGCGGCCCAGTCGTGGTCTCGCAGGGCCTGGGCCAGACCGTGGTGCTGGATGAACGCCGCCATGGCCGCGAGCTGCTCGTCCTCGGAGGCCATCATCCGGCTGACGAACTGTTCCACGGAGCCGTAGCCCAGCTCCGCGGCATGGT
Source organism: Archangium violaceum Cb vi76 (assembly GCF_000733295.1). Taxonomy (GTDB): domain Bacteria; phylum Myxococcota; class Myxococcia; order Myxococcales; family Myxococcaceae; genus Archangium; species Archangium violaceum. Next base: position 38,933 of record NZ_JPMI01000005.1, read on the forward strand.
AGCCCATCACCTGGCCGAGCCCCCACGAGGCGCTCTCCAGCGCGGCCTGCTCGTCGAGGGCCATGGCCCGCTCGAGCCTCGGGTACTCCGCCGGGCCGCTGGCATAGCCCCCGGCCCTGGGATTGCTGATGTCGGCGGCCTGTGCGTCGAAGCGGCCGTGTGTCCTGCGGCTGAAGACGTGGCGCTCGAAGAGGATGGCGGGCCGGCGGTCCGCGAAGTACCCACAGCCCCGGGTCTCGATCTGGAGCACGGCCCAGATTTCGGCCGGGTGTACCGAGAGCTTGTCGGCGCAGGCCTGGATGCCCTGGGCGGTGAGGGGAGTGGCGGCTCCGGTGAATCGGGTCATGTCGTGCGGTCCCATGGGCGTGTCGTCTCTGTGGGGCTGACGAAGCCTTGGACCCGCGAGCGATTTTTCCGGGCAACCGGACCTGAACGGCCGCTGTCTACCGGGGTGGGTGGCCCTGGCCGCAGCCGATCCGCCGCGGGCCGACGGCCAGGTCATCGATCCACCAGTCGGTGGGGACCGAGAGGCCCTGGTAGAGCACGACCCCGGTTTCGAGCACCGTGAAGTCAGTGGCCTTCTCCCGCACCGGGGGCACCGTCGTGGGCGGATCGGAGAAGACGAAGCGCTCGGGCCATTCGAGCTCGACGCCATCGAGCCACATGCGCGGCTCCGCGGCCTCCGGGTGCGAGCCGTTGGCCCCGTCGAAGAGCCACTCGAGGCACGCCCAGCCATCGAGCACCAGGGGCGTGCCGGAGACGAGCACCCACTCCGGGAATCCGGGCGGCTCGGGCGGGTGCCAGATGGCCATGTACTTTTGTTGGTACGTGGCCACCTCGTACCAGTCGAGCGTGTCGAACGCGCGGTCCGCGCTTCCGGGCCGCGGGTAGCGCGCGCTGAAGAGTCCCGCGTGCGAGGCGGGCCGCTCGGGCGTCGTGTAGACGTAGGCGCGGCCCCACAGCACGGGGCCGAAGTGGGCGGGCAGGTCGAAGCGGAGCGTCTTCTTGGGTCCTCCCTGCGTCCCTTCCTTGCCGCCGGACAGTTGCCGGGCGTGCAGCGCGTACCTGCCGCTGTGGGCCCGCGTGTCGTCCACGAGCAACTGCCCGTTGAACTCGTCGCGATGTGGCGTCCAGCCGGCCGGGACCGTGCCGTCCTCGAAGTCCCAGCACAAGGACTCCGGGCCCGCGCAGCCGGTGGTGGCCGGCGTGTTCGCCTCCGGTTTCAGCTGGCCGCGTGCACAGGCGGTCACGAGCGCCAGGAAACACATCGAGCTCCACGTCGCGATTCGAGCACGCACCTCGGGAACCCCTTTCGTCGGGTGGCCGCTGCATGGGCCACTGTCCCAGGTCCCCGCCCGGGAGCCAGTTCCAATCCCGGTGGGCGCCTGGCTCCTCGCGCGCCGGGCGTGCGCTCGCGTTCGACTTGACCTTGGAAGTTCGGCCGTTACGACTTACTCTAGGAATAGAGTACGCCGGAGCGCGCATGCCAGACCGTGATCCCTCCCAGCTCGATCTCTTCACCGGGGCCCCAAGCCCCACGCCGTCCCGGGGGCGCCGCCGGGGCCAGGGAGAGCCCGTGGGCCCCGCCGAGCAACCCGAGGAGGTGAGGGCGCTCGGGGAGCACCTGCCGCCGGGCTTGTTCCTCGGCACCTCGTCCTGGACGTTCCCGGGCTGGACGGGGCCAGGGCTCGTCTACGACCGCGAGGCCACCCCGGCGCGCCTCTCCCGCGAGGGGCTCGCCGCGTACGCCCAGCACCCCGTGCTGCGCACCGTGGGCGTGGACCGGACCTTCTACGCCCCCATCCCCGCCTCCGCCTTCGCCGAGTACGCCGCTCAGGTGCCTCCCGGCTTCCGCTTCCTCGTGAAGGCCCACGAGGCCTGCACCCTGTCTCGCTGGCCCGTGCACGTGCGTTATGGCGACCTGCGCGGTCAGCCCAATGAGCGCTTTCTCGATGCCGCTTACGCGCGCGATCTCGTGGTGGCCCCCTTCGTCGAGGGATTGGGGGAGAAGGCCGGGCCGCTCGTCTTCCAGTTGCCGCCGCAGGATCCGCAGGACCTCGGTGGGGCCGGGCCCTTCGTGGAGCGGCTGTACGCGTTCCTCTCCGCGCTGCCCCGAGGCCCCCTCTACGCCGTCGAGCTGCGCAACGAGTCCCTGCTCACCGAGGCCCTGGCCCAGGCGCTCGCGGACGTTGGTGTCTGCCCCGTGCTCGCCGCCTGGAAGAACATGCCCCCCGTGGAGCGTCAGGCCGTGCGTCTGCGGGCCCTGCAGGCCCCGGCGCTCGTGGTGCGCTGGATGCTGCCGCCGAACCTCGACTACGAGGAGGCCCGCAAGCGCTACTTCCCCTTCGACAAGCTGGTGGACGAGGACGTGCGCACCCGCGAGGCCATCGCCCGCGCCAGTGCCGCCGCGCTGCGCTCCGGCAGGCCTGTTTTCGTCACGCTCAACAACAAGGCCGAAGGAAGCGCACCCCTTTCCGCCGTGCTTCTGGCGCGAAGCGTCATGTCACGTACAGGAAAGGCCGCGACTGTGGACTCTTGATCCCTTCACATGTGCGTCTATGGTGCTGGATGTGGGATCCAAAACGTCTGTTGAGCTGAGCACGTAGCTTGCTTGGAGGGACGGTCATGAGATCGGTCCTGGTTGCAGCGCTCGTGGCACGCATGACGGCGGCCGGAGGGGCGGGCGCTGGTGTCGAGGAAGAATCGCGACGCCAGCAAGCCGGCAACACCTGGGAAGACGTGCGTAAACACTTCTCCACCCTGCGTAACGAGATTTCCACGCTGGAGTCCGAATTCAGAGACGCCGAGGCGCGTCACAAGCTCGCCGCGGAGCGTCGAAAGCAGGAGCTGGAGCGGGAGCGCCGTGGCCTCTGAGCAGGACCCGGACGACGATTTCGACCCCGAAGCACCCGTCGAGCTCCCCCTGGATGGGAACCTCGACCTGCATCTGTTCCACCCCCGCGACGTCAAGGACGTCGTCACCGAGTACCTCTGGGCCTGCCGTCAGAAGGGAGTACTCGACGTTCGCATCATCCACGGCAAGGGCTCGGGCGCGCTGCGGCGCACCGTGCAGGCGCTGCTCCCCAGGTTGCCCGAGGTGGAGTCGTTCCGTTCCGCCTCCGAGAGCGATGGGGGATGGGGCGCCACCTGGGTCCGGTTGAAGCCCCTGGCTCCCGGAGACACGGCGGGGTAGCGAGGGCCCGTTGGCCTGCTCAGTGGATCGTCCCCTCCAACCACCAGTGGACCGCCTCGCGCATCATCTCCTCGGGCACGACGTGGGGTCCCTCGAACTCGTGGTAATTCACGTCGTAGCCGGCGCGCTCGAACACGCGCATCAGCCTGCGGCTGCACCGGTCGATGGGGAGCACCCGGTCCTGCGTCCCGTGGCTCATGAAGATGCGCGGGGTGCCCAGCTGCCGCGGCGGCACCGCGAAGCCCGGTGAGAAGGCGATGATGTGCTTGAACAGGTCTCCGTTGCCGAGCCCCAGCGAGAGCGCGTACGACGCCCCATCGGAGAAGCCGCCGATGGCCACCCGCGCGGGGTCCACCGCGTAGCGCTCGAAGGTGTGCGCGAGCGCCTCGTCGATGGCGTGCACGTCCGGCCCGAAGTCCTCCACGATGACGTCCCACGTGGGCCCTTGTGAGCCCGGGGCCAGGAGGAGGAGGTTCGCGTCATCGGCCAGGGGCTGGAGCAGCTCCAATCCGTGCCGGGCCGAGCCTCCCGCTCCGTGGAGCATCACCGCGAGCGGCGCGGGCTGGTCCGGCCGGTAGCCGGGGGGCACGTAGAGGATGCCATCGTGCTCGAGGCTCTCGCCGAGTGGATGCAGGCCTGTCGGGCCCTCGGTCCGCGGGGATCCCGGTTGTGCCCGCAGACGCCCCGCCCGGGCCGAACGCCAGACCTCTTCCTGCCGCCCGGTTTCGCCCTTCTCCCTGGTGCTCATCGACCTGGCCCTCCGTCGTCTGGGCTCAATCTGGCACGGCCAGGCAGCGAGGACGACTCCCGTGTCTCCTCGGCGACTGGGGTGCCTGCTTCGTCGGGATGTATGCGGCGAGTGCCTGGACGGATGCCTGCTTCCCGTGGGGAACCCGGGGGTCGGATTCCCTCACCCCGGGGGGCTTGCCCCCCCCTTTGAACGACGGGGGGCTCCTCTCCCGGGGGGGAGAGGGGAAATGGGCACCTTGGGGGATGGCTACGACAGCCAGAAGTAGGCGGAGGCGATGAGCGAGCGCTTCTCCGTCACCTTCGACTTGTTGGCCAGGTCCGCCACCTGCCGGTCCTTCGCCGCGTAACGCTTCTCCTCCTCGTTGCGCAGCGACGCCAGCTTCTTGCGGTACTCGCGCTCCAGCCGCTCCGCGTGGCCACGGGCCTTCACCCGCTCGGCGGGGTCTTCCTGCGCGCACACCACCTTGCGCGCCTCCTGCCAGGCCTCGCGCGCCTTCTCCACCTGCTCGCGCGTCTCCAGCAGGCAGTCCTCCGCGTACCGGTCCGCCCGCTCCCGCGCCAGGTCCATCTCCAGCGCGTTGCGCCGCTCCGCCGCCCGGAGGATCTCCTCCTTGGCCGCCATCAGCGCCTGCTCCTGCATCAGCGACACCGACACCGGAGGCGGTTGCCGGCGCCGCTCCTCCTTGGCCGCCAGCTTCACGAAGTGCTCGCCGTCCGCGAGCGGCAGGACCCGGAAGCCCTTGCCGTCCCGGTCCAGCACCAGCACCAGGTGCACCATCTTCTCCTCGGGCTTCAGGCCCGTCGTCTCGAACTTGTAGACGAACCACCAGCCCTCGCTGCCCGCCAGCCGGGCCAGCCGCGCCGGCAGCTCCGCCGCGCTCAGCTGCAGGTAGTTGATGGCGTCATGCGTGCGGTCTCGCACCGCGTACGCCGCCTTGGCCACCTGGAGCCGGCCCGAGGCGCTGTTGTTGCCCAGCACCGAGCCCGTCAGGGCCTTCGCGCCCTGCTGGCGCTTCTCCAGCGCCTCCTTCGTCACCGCTCCGGCCATGCGCAGCCGCCGCCGCACGTCGCCGTCGAAGCGCTCCATCAGCACCGAGCGCGCTTCCGTCATCCGCGCGCTGATGCGCCCCTCCATGTCCGAGCGCAGCTTGTCGAAGGCCTTGTTGATGTCGTCCGGGTGGCGGCAGGACTGGTAGATGTCCAGGATGCGCCGCTCGAAGTCGACGCCGCTCTCCAGCGCGCCGAGGATCTCGTCCGACGCGCCGAACACGCCGTCGAAGAGGTTCAGCTTCTTCTCCAGCAGCTCGTACAGCCGCGCGTCCGCGGCGTTCTGCCGGTTGAGGAAGTTGATGACGAGCACGTCCCGCTGCTGGCCATAGCGGTGGCAGCGGCCGATGCGCTGCTCCACCCGCTGCGGGTTCCACGGCAGATCGTAGTTCACCACCAGGTTGCAGAACTGGAGGTTGAGTCCCTCGGCGCCCGCCTCGGTACAGATGAGGATCTGCGTCTTCTCGCGGAACTCCGTCACCAGCGCGCGGCGCTCCTCGGGGCCTCCGCCCGCGTCGCCGGAGAGCAGGGAGATCTTCCCCGCGTAACCGTTGGCGGAGAGCAGGTTGAAGAGGTACTGCTGCGTGCGCTTGGACTCGGTGAAGATGAGTGCCTTCTCCGGCCAGCCCTGGCCCTTCATCACCTTGAAGGTGCGGTCCAGGGCGCGATTGAGGGCCTCGCCCTTGGCGTTCACCTTGATGGAGTCGGCCAGGTCCGCGTACTGCTTGAGTTCCCACTGCTCGTTCTCGAGCGTGCGGATGCTCACGGGCTTGGCGGGGTCGTCCGACCACTCCTCGCCCTCCTCGACGTACTGCTTCGCCTCTTCCGGCTCGAAGAGCGCCAGGGCCTGCTGGCCCAGCCTGGCCGCCTCCAGGCGCTTGGCCAGGTTGTCCGCGAGCCGCCGCAGGGTGGGGGCGATGGCGTACGTGGAGGAGGCCAGCAGCTTGCGGTAGCAGAGCGTGAGCAGCGTCTTCTTGCCCGGCTCGATGGCCGCGACCTCGGAGCGCCGCAGGTACTCGCTCACCTTCTCGTAGAGGTCCTGCTCCTCGGGCGAGGGCGCGAAGTCCTCCACGATGGAGCGGCGGTTGGTGTAGCGCACGTACTCGCGCACCTGGCGGCGCAGCGTGCGCTGGACCACCGGGGCCAGCCGCTCCTTGAGCTCGTTGACGGCGTCCGTCTGCAGCCCGCCCGTCTCGGCCTCCAGCCGGTAGCGGCTGCGGAAGGCGTGCTCGGGGCCGAGGATCTGCTCGTCCAGGAGCGTCACCAGCCCGAACAGCTCCATCAGATCGTTCTGAAGGGGCGTGGCGGTGAGCAGCAGCTTGGGGCGGCCGCTGAGGGCGGAGCGGAGCGCCTGGCCCGTCTTGTGGCCCGCGCGGTAGGCGTTCCGCAGGCGGTGGGCCTCGTCGATGATGACGACGTCCCAGGGGATCTCCGCCACCAGCTGCGCCTTGTTGGCGGCGAACGGGTGCGAGCAGATGACGGGGAAGGGCTGATCGAAGCAGTTGCCCGTGGCGCGCACGGTGCGGCCATCCACCATCACCGACTCGAGGTCGAACTTCTCGCGCAGCTCGCTGTTCCACTGCGCCCGCAGCACGGCGGGAGCGAGGATCAGGATGCGCGTCTTCCCCTCGGCCATGAGCTGGGCGATGACCATGCCCGCCTCGATGGTTTTGCCGAGCCCCACCTCGTCCGCGAGCATGCAGCCGCCGCGCGACAGCGAGTCCATCGCGAAGCACGCGGCCTCGAGCTGGTGGGGGTTGAGATCCACCTTGGCCTCGGCGAGCGCTCCCGCGAGCCGCTCGCGCGAGTCCGAGCTCTTGATGGTGAGCTCCTCGGCGAGCAGCCGCTCGTGGAAGGACGTCAACGGCTGTGACTGCTGCTCAGCGTTCGCGCGGACCTCCGTCCCCGACACCGCCGCCGCATCCACCGCCACCCGCAGCTCCCTGAACTCCCTCGCGACCTCCGGCAAGACCCGTCTCCCTACCGTACGAAACGTGCTTCCACAGGCGTGTAGCACGAAAGAGGGGCCATTTTGGGAAGTGAGATCGCCATGTAAAGGGGGTCTTGTCCGGAGCCGAAAAATCGGCCTCGGAGCGATTGGCACGCTTTTTCTTCAGGAGCGTGGCGGCGGGGGTGGGATGCAAAGAGGGCTTGACGGCGGTGAGTGGGCTTCACCAGTCCGCGTGCTGGGGTTTGGAATCCCTCGTGTCAATCGAGCCCCTCGTGACGGAGGCAGGCGTCCTCGAACTCCAAGGCTCCTGCTGACTGCATCTCCATGAGCCATGTGCGTACGGCTTGGAGATCGACCTGGGGTGGCACATCCACGCCCAGCATCTTCGAGACGTTCAGCTCCGTCGAGCAGCCGAGTTCCTGGAACTGGCGACGCACCTTCTCCACGTGGGTTTCGTCGAAGACGATGACACGCAGCGTGCTGTTGCCCGACTCACGAACCAACTCGGAGAACACGACTTCTCCCTCTCCAGGCCGCGCGGCGACAACATCGCCCACACTGATTCCTCGGACGAAGAAGGGGATGTTGTCGAGCTCGAACAAGCCATCCTCCAAGGGTCTGGCCCAGAGCCGCTCATAGTCGACGGGGGGATAGTCCTCGTCCTCCCTTTCGAGCTTGAACAGGACCTTCACGTACTCATCTGGCATGAGACCGTGCTCCAGGGTCAGAGCTTGTCGCTCTTCTCGTTGTTGCACTCCCTGCATAGCACCTGCCCATTCGAGGGTGCTCCGTCTCCGCCCTTCGCTTTCGGAATGACATGATCCACCTGGGCCTCATGGGCCGGTGGCGTGACTCCCTTCTGGCTCTTCTGGGCATCGACGGTCGTGACACCACAGTTCTCGCAGCGCTTCTCCCCATCGTATTTCCGGGCGTTCTCATCCTTGACGTCCTTCTTGCCCTTTGGCGTGAAGCGCATGTAGGCCCGCTCGCCATTCGCGGTGCCTTTTTGAGGCGGTTTTCCACTTTTCTTTCCTGCCGCGATGGCGACGGAGTCAACGGGCAGAATCTCTTGTGCGAGAGGCTCAAGTACTGTGGCTTCTGCGTTTCGAGCCACTCCTGCCCCATCTCCCATGGCTGGCTGCGCGAAGGACGGTATGGCCGAGAGCCCAGCAACCAGCAGCAGGAGGGGCATCCACTGGAGCAGACTCAGCGGGAAGGCGGATGTACCGCGTTGAACCCGCCTCATGCCGTGTCCGTTCATTTCGTCCTCTTTCTCCGCGCAGCCTCGTATAGGCGGATTGCAGTTACAGCAGGCCGCGCGTCTTCACGTGCAGATAGGTGTTGACGGCGGCGGCGCCGAAGCCCTTCGCGGGGGCTCGCACCACGAGTGCACCGGAATCTCGGAGGGTGAGAGCCGTGCGTTGATAGTCCTCCTCGAGGCGTGCGGCGGCCTGGCGCGCGTAGGCGTCCTGCTCGGAGGCGGGGATGGCGGTGGCGGCGGCCTGGAGATCGGGATCCAGGAGCGAGGCCACCACGGGCAGGTGGCGGGGGCGCAGGGCGAGGGTGCGGGCCAGCAGGGTGCCCGAGGCGTCCGGGTCCACCAGGTCCGTGAAGAGCACCACCAGCGAGCGGCGCGAGGAGCGGGCGAAGGCGAAGTCGTAGGCGCGGCCGTAGTCGCTCTCCTCGAGGGCGGCCTCGGCGCGGTAGAGGGCCTCGGTGAGCAGGCGCAGGTGCTCGTGGCCCTTGCGCGGCGGGAGGTAGACGCGCACGTCGCTGGCGAAGGCGAGCACGCCCACCATGTCGCCCGCGTCCAGGCTCACCTTGGCCAGGCGCAGCGCCGCGTCCACGGCGTGGTCCAGCTTGCGGCGGCCGTCCACGCGGCCGGCCATGTGGCGCCCGCAGTCGAGCAGCAGCAGCACCGGCTGGTTCCGCTCGGGCTGGTACACGCGCACCATGGTGCGGGCCCGGCGCGCCGAGGCCTTCCAGTCCACGGTGCGGTAGTCGTCGCCCGTGCGGTACTCGCGGAGGGACTCGAACTCACGGCCCTCGGCGGAGCGGCGCAGGGTGCGCTCGGCGGGGGCGTCCGAGGCCATGGCGAGCGCCAGCGCCTCGCGAGTCAGAGCGGTGAGGTCCGGGTACACCTTCACGGTCTGGGCGACGGGGACGCGCACCTGGCGTGTGCACAGGCCCAGGGGCCCGAGCAGGCGCAGATGCACGTCTCCGAGGCGCAGGTCTCCGCGGGCGGGCGGCGTGAGGGCGTAGGAGACGGTGGCGTGGGGAGCGTCCGGCGAAAGGGCGAAGGGCTGCTGGTGCCCGCGTACGTCCACGCCCGGAGGCACTTCGTCACGCACCTGCCCGCGCACGGGCCTCGGGCCACGCAGGCTCAGCTCCAGGCGCACCGGGTTGGCGGTGCCCGAGGAGAGGACGGGCTCCACGGCGCGCCGCACCTCCACGTCCGAGGCGCGAGGGGCGGAGAGGAAATCGAAGGCGCACAGCAGCAGCACCGCCGCGTCCAGGGCAACGGCGAGCCACAGGAAGACGGAGCCGGCCACGGCGAGGGCGGCGGGCACGAGGGCCACCGCGACGAGGGCCACGGCGAGCCCCGTGGGGACGGGCCGGCCGGCGCTCACCGGGGGACCTGGACGCGCTCCAACGTCTGGCGGAGCACGTCGTCCGCGGTGAGGCCCTCCACCTCCGCCTCGGCCTTGAGGAGCAGGCGGTGGTTGAGGACGCTGGGGCAGACGGCCTTCACGTCGTCCGGGGTGACGAAGTCGCCGCCGTTGAGGGCCGCCCGGGCCTTGGCCGCCGCCAGCAGCGCCTGGGCCGAGCGCGGGGAGGCACCCAGCCGCACGCGGGGGTTGGCGCGCGTCTCGCGGATGAGCCGCACGGCGTAGGCGAGCACGGACTCGTCACAGGCGACGCTCGCGGCCCGCGTCTGGAGCTCCAGGAGGGTGGGGGCGTCCAGCACCCGCTCCATCTGGGCGGCCTTGCCTCCGCGCTGGTGGAAGCCGCGCACCATGTCCAGCTCGGCCTCGGGTGGCGGGTAGCCCACGCGCACCCGCATGAGGAAACGGTCCAGCTGGGCCTCGGGCAGCGGGTAGGTGCCCTCCAGCTCCAGCGGGTTCTGCGTGGCCACCACGAAGAAGTGGGGCGGCAGCACGTGCGTGGTGCCGTCGATGGTGACCTGCCGCTCCTCCATGGCCTCCAGCAGCGCGGCCTGCGTCTTGGGCGGGGTGCGGTTGATCTCGTCGGCGACGAGCACCTCGGTGAAGACGGGGCCCTTCACGAGCTGGAAGGCGTTGTCCTGGGGCCGGAAGACGTTGGTGCCGAGGATGTCGCTCGGCATCAGGTCCGGGGTGAACTGGACGCGGGTGAAGTCGAGCCCGAGCGCGGAGGCCATGCTGCGCGCGATGAGCGTCTTGGCCACGCCGGGGACGCCCTCCAGCAGCACGTGCCCGCGCGCGAGGAACGCGGTGACGAGGTCCGCCACCACCTGCGGCTGGCCGAGCACCGTGCTCTCCAGGGCCTGGAGGAGGCGGCGCAGGTCCGGCGTCACGTGGGCTTCTCCTTCAGTCCCATGAGCGAGCCCGCCAGGCTCACCAGCGCGCCCAGCAGGCCGAGGAACACGCCGAAGCTGGGAGTGGAGTTCATGATGGTGGCGTTGCCCATGGGCGAGGGCACCTCGGTGGCGTCGTACGAGAGCTTCATGAAGACGATGCACCAGAGGATGGTGAAGACGGACAGGCCGAGCTGTGCCACCCAGGGGACGAGCGCGTTGAGGTGGGGCATGAACCGGCGCACGCGCACGGTGATGGCGCCGATGATGCCGATGGCCGCCAGGACGGCGAGGAGGCCGAGACTCATCAGGCCGAGGATCTCTCCGTCGTCGGCCGTCTCCTTCCAGGGGAGGAAGCAGGAGACGAGGATGGTGACCCCGCCCGCGAAGGCGATCTTGTCGGAGCGGCCGAGCACGCCCACGAAGTCGCGGAAGTCCTCGATGACCTGCTCGGGGGCGACGATCTGCCCGGTGCCGGTGTTGGTGCCGTAGGGGTCGCGGGTGGGGACGTAGTTGATGTCGGCGGGGTCGAGCTCGGTCTGCTGGGGGCGCTTGGGCGCGGGAGCGGGTGCCGGGGCCGGACGGGCGGGAGCGCTGCCCGTGCGCGCGGCGGGACGAGGTCCGGTGGCGGCGCGAGCGCCCGTCGTCGAGCGCTGGGACGCGTTGCGGACGATGTCCTCCATGGGCCGGATGTTGGTGGCGTCCTCGTCGGCGACCGCCGGGGCCGGAGCCGGAGCAGCGGGACGGCCCGAGGAGGTGGGGACGCGGGGGCGCGAGCCGGTGCTGGCGCGGGCCGCGGGACGGGAACCGGTGGCGGCGCGAGCGCCCGAGGCGGGGCGGGACGCGGTCTGCCTGCGAGGCGGGGGCGGAGCGGCCTCCGCGTCATCCGGGGGGGCATCGGTCGAGATGAACGAGGAGTCGATGATGTAGTCGCACGATGGGCAGATGGAGGTGCCATCCGCGACCTTGGTGCCACAGCCAGGGCAGTTCAGGACCGGCGCTCCTTGAGTCTGGGAAGCGCCGAGCATCTTCCGGTGCCCGATGGCCCAAGTCAAACGGCTTACGGGCTAACCCCTGGATTTTCGCGGGGAATTGGCCTAGGCGAGGCGGCATGGATGCTCTGCGCGCCGCTGTGCCCGTCTGCCTGCTGTGGGGGTTCGTGCTGTCGGGTTGTGTCCGCTCCGTGCCGTCCGCGCCGGAGGCGGGAGGAGGGGAGGAGATCGCCCTCTGGGAGGATCGCCGCTCGCTGGCGGGGGGACGGCTGGTGGAGCTGGCGGCGAAGGGGTCCGTGCCGGTGCGCGTCCGGGCCCTGCGTGCGCTCGCCCGCATCCAGGAGCCGTCCACGATGGAGGCCGTGCTGGCCGGGTTGGGGGCCGCCGAGGTTCCCGTGCGGGACGAGGCGGCCTTCGCGGCCGGGGTACTGGCGCTCTCATGGGAGCCGCTCACGGACGCGGAGAAGGCGCGGATGACGGAGGCACTGCTCGCCGCCGAGGGCTCGGAGAAGGACGAGGGCGTGCGGCGTACGTTGCTCGAGTCGCTGGGAAAGCTGGCCACGCCAGGGGCGGTGAAGCGCTTCACGGAGCGGCTCTCGGAGGGGAGTCCGGAGGTCGCGGGCCGGGCGGCGGTGGCGCTCGGGGTGGCGGCCCGCCGGGGCGCGTCGTTGGCGGAGGTTCCGCTGGAGCGGGCGGCGGTGTTGCTCCAGTCCGGTCAGCCAGAGGCCTCCCGTTTCGGCGGGGCCTATCTCCTGGCGAGCGCGAAACGCTCCGAGGGGCTGGGCATGTTGCGGCGGTGCCTCGGAGACGAGGCCCCGGACGTGCGGGCGTTGTGCGCGAAGGGGCTCGGTGACGTGGGAGGCCCGGAGGACGCGGCCGTCGTGGGCCGGTTGCTGGGGGACGAGGTGCCCCGCGTGGCGGCCGAGGCCTCGCGGGCGCTGGCGAAGCTGGCCTCGCGGTGCAGCGGGGATTGCACCCCGTTGGACGAGCTCCGGGCCCTGGCGTCCCAGGTCGGACGCGTGGCGCGAGGGGACCCGGCGGCGGGCCACGCACTGCTCGCGCTGGCACAGCAGGGCCTGCCCGAGGCGGGACGTCCGGTGCTGATGGCATTGCGGCGCGCGCTTCAGGAGGCGACACCGGGCGCGGCCTCGGAAGTGGCCTCGGGAGATTTGATGAACCTCGATTGCCGTCTGGCGGCGGCGCTCGACCGGCAGACGGGAGCACTCGATGAGGCGCTGCGCTGTGGAGGCGGCTGGGTTCGGGCGGTGCGGCGGCTGTCACTTGGCCTGCGGGAGGTGGCGCAGTCGAAGGGCAGGGCAGGCGCGAGCGATGCGGTGCAGTACCTGTCGTATCCGGACACGCGGGTGAGGCTGGCCGCGCTCGACGCGGTGGCGTCCCGTCCGGTGCCCGAGGCCGCCGGGCCCGTGCGGGCGCTTCTCGAAGGAGAGGACCTGGTGGAGGCCGCGGCGGCGGCGAGCACGGCCGGGAAGCTGAAGGACGCGGAGGCCCTGCCCCGAGTGCGAGCGCTCGCGGAGCGTGTGCCTCGGGAGCCGGACATGGCCGGGCCGGTGGCGGAGGGGCTGGTGGCGTTGGCGGGGAAGGACGCGGAGCCGGTGCTGCGCAAGTGGCTGGAGCACCCGCACGCCAACGTGCGCCGCGTGGCGGTCGAGTCGCTCTCGGGCCTCACCGGGCAGCCCGTGCGGGCCGCGCACGTGGAGTCGCCGGACAACGCGCGCCGTCCCGAGCCCGCTCCGGTGGGGAGCACGCTCACGTTCCGTACGAACAAGGGGGACTTCACGGTGGTGCTGGACGCGGAGGCGCCGCTGACGTCGGGCAACCTCGTGGCGCTCGCGCGCGGGGGCTACTTCCGGGGCACCACCTTCCACCGCGTGGTGCCGGACTTCGTCGCGCAGGGAGGAGACCCGCGCGGAGACGGGGAGGGGGGTCCGGGCTACTCCATCCGCTGTGAGATCACCCGGCGGCCCTATCGCCGCGCCGTGCTGGGCATGGCGCTGTCGGGCAAGGACACGGGAGGCAGCCAGTTCTTCTTCACCCACTCTCCGCAGCCGCACCTGGATGGCCGCTACACGGCCTTTGGCGAGGTGACGCGCGGCATGGAGGTGGTGGATCGCCTGCTGGAGGGCGACACCATCCAGGAGGTGGAGGTGTCGCCCTGAAGCAAAGACGGCTACCGGATGGGCGTTGCTCCAGACTGGAACCCTGTCTGGACTCGTAGCTCTGACAGTGCACTCAGCAGCCACTTGCGAAGGTTGTTGCTGTGAGGAAGACGGCGAATGCTCCGGTCGGTCTCATCCAGCAAGCGCCGGGCCTCGCGATTGTCGTGCTGCGGGTGCCGTTGGCACCATCGTGCGTACAGACAGGCGACGTGGTAGCGGCGTTCGACGTTCGAGTAGCCCAGCCTCCGGATACGTCGCAACGTGGGGCCGAATACATGCCATGGACAATTGCGTCCGTATGCTTCGGTAAAAATCGTCTCGGCAATCCGCCGCTGTAACTCCTGACGCTCGAATTTCGTCCTCACCACGGAATGCAGAAGCCTGCGCTCCAGTGCCTTGAGCTTGGGCTCCAACTCCTCGAAGGAATCGTCAAAGGTCTTCACGAGCAGTTGGTCCACCGCTCGTGCCACTTCCATGAAGCGGTGCTCGGAGCTTTTGGACAGCGTCAACGGCACGGCCTCCCATCCCAGAGTACGTCTGGCCAGACACCATTGCTCTGCATGCAGACATCCTGGCAGACATGGCACAGGCTATGTCCACTGGTTTCGCTCCGAATGCTTTGAATGCGGGAGTCCAAGCAGTCATTGAATGCCTGTGTGCATCGTTTTCGGACTTCTTGGTACGGCAGACACTCGATGGGTTGATTCTGCCCCGCGAGCCGGTCTTCCTCTGTGCACCGTGTCGTCAGTGTCAGGGCTGCAGCGGCCATCAAGATCGAGCGGAACTGCACAGACCTGCTGGTGTGCATCAGACACCTCCTGTCTTGGTGCAGTGGAAGAACCCATTGCGATGAGTCTCGAACAGACCGGATAGCCACCTCAATGAGCGGAAACGCCTGCTGGTTATCCTGCGTACGGTGGCCAACAACCACGGGGCTGTGTCCTGATGATGAACGTCAACCCGGTTCCTCCCAGCCTGACCCCTGGACGCAGCGGCACAGGCATGACACGGAGGAAGCTCCTCTGGTCCCTGGGCCTCGCGACACCGCTGCTCGCCTTCACGGGAGGCTTCGCGCTCTGGAAATCCCGAGCGGCACAGAGGGCACCCGATTCCGGGCAGGCCCTCTCCAGCGCATTGCCGCATACCCGGCTCGCCCATCGGGCCGCCGTCGCGGGAGAACTGGAGCGCGCGCGAGAGGAAGCCACCGCGGCCCTGGCTGAAGCACCCGGCCATGCTCCAGCGCTTGTCGTTCTCGCGTGCGTCGCACTGGAGACGGGTGACCTCCGCGCGGCACAGGGGGTTCTGCTCCGACTGGGCTCCCTGGCTCCCGGGCAACCGGAGTTGCGGATTCTGGAGACGCTCCTGGCGAATCAGCGGCGTGATGCCCCGGTGGGCTGGAGGCAGGTCTTTCTCGAGGCCTGGACGGAACTGGGACGCCCCGACTTGCAGCAGAGTGCCTTGTTGCCGGAGCCCATGCTCGCCAGCCTCGATGAACCGGGGCTCGAGAGCGCCTGGAGCCGTGCTTCCTCCTCACGAGCACGTCTCACCCTGGCCCTGCTCTCCCCGAATCCTTCCGAGGCGCGTGCCCGTTGGGTCCTCGATCGGGTGCCGGAACTCGATGATTCCGCGCTGCTCATCGCGGCATTCGATCTGCTGCGCGACAAGAGGCTCTCGGCGTCCGTCCAGCAAGAGGCCGCGCCCGTGTTGCGCCAGCGCTTCGCTCAGCTCTCCGCGACTTCACCTTCGGCCATGCGGCTTCGCCTGTTGCACCTGCTGGTTGGAACGGAGCGGGATGAGCCGTTCAGCCCCCAGGAACTGGAAGCACTCGAGGCCATCTCGGTGCTTCCCTCCTGGAAGGAAGACTCCTTCACACGGCCTTTCCATGAGGCGCGGCGATGCCTGGAGGACCTGAAGGTGCCCGGCTCCACGGGGGCTGCCTTCGCGGTGGCGGAGCGGACGCTGGGCCATCGCGGTGCGCTCCTGCTGCTCTGGCGTGCCGCCGCCACCCGGGATCGGCTCTCCGAGGACGAGCACCGCAGGATGGGGCGCATGCTCTGGCTCATCGGAAGCCGTCTGACCGAGCAGTCCTCGCTCCTGGAGCACTCGGTGGGAACCTCGCTCATGGCGTCCGGAGCCTCCAACCTGCGGCACGGCCGCGATCAGCGGGAGGCCTTCGCGCGAGAGGACGAAGTGCACGCGGCTGTCATGACTTCGCTCCGGGCCGCGCTCGACCGATGGCCGTTGCGCTCGCTCTCGGAGCAACTGCTGGAATCACGGGCGCGCAGCGAGGTGGCCTGGCTGCGCGCCTTCGTGGGCAAGGGCGCGCTCCCGTGAGAGACGCGCTCAGCTCGCGACGCGGTTGGGCACCTTGCCCGGCGTGAAGCCGGCCCAGAGCGCGTTCTCCGCGTTCTCCATGTCCTCGACCTTCTTGCGGATGCGCTGCCACTCCGCGTCCGGAATGCGCAGGAAGGCCTCGGATAGCTCCGGGTCGAACTGCGTGCCCGAGCAGCGCTTGATTTCATCGCGCGCCACGGACATCGGCCGGCCCTTGCGGTACGGACGATCCGAGGTGATGGCGTCCACCGTGTCCGCGATGGCGAAGATGCGCGCCCCGATCACGATGTCCTTGCCCTTGAGCCCCTGCGGATAGCCCTTGCCGTCCCACCGCTCCTGGTGGTGCAGCACGATCAGCGAGGCGTCGTGCAGGTAGGGCATCTTCGCGAGGATCTTGTACCCGTACTCGGGATGCTTGCGCATCTCCACCCATTCCTCGGGGGAGAGCGGGCCGGGCTTGAGCAGGATGGTGTCGCTCACGCCAATCTTCCCGATGTCGTGCAGCAGGGCTCCCTGCTCCACCACCTCGAGCTGCGTGGGCGTCAGTCCAATCTCCTCGCCAATCCGCCGCGAGTAGAGCGACACCCGGCGCGAGTGCCACTGCGTCTCGGTATCGCGGTAGTCGAGCGCGCTGATGAGCCCATCCAGCAGGCCGTTGGTGCGCTCCACCACCATGCGCTCGAGGTCGCGGTTGATGAGCGTCAGCTCCGCGTTCTTCTCCGCCACCTCGCGCGTGAGCCGCTCGTTGGACTCCACCAGCTTGAAGTGCTCGAAGGCCTGACGCACCGCGCTGGTCAGCTCGCTGAGCGACCACGGCTTGCCCAATAGACGGAACACCTCTCCCCGGTTGACCGCCTCGGAGGCCGTACGGAAGTCCGCCGCCGCCGTCAGCATCAGGCGCACGGCACGCGGGTTCTTCTCACGCAGGGTCCTCAGGAGCTCCACGCCGTTGAGCAACGGCATCATGAAGTCCGTCAGCACCACCTGGAATCCTTCTTCCTTGGCGGCCTGGGCAGGATCCGTGTGGGTGACGACCTCGTAGCCCTCCGACTGCAGAATCCGCGACAGCGCGGCCAGAATGAGGGGATCGTCATCCACCACCAGGATGCGGTCCATGAATACAGCCTCCCAACCCTTCGATCGAAATGGGGACGGACATCGAAGAAACCGGGCCGTTATACACGGCTTTGCGCCCGAAGGTCACACCCGCTTGGGGGTGGGCTCGCACTCTTGCTCGCTTTACAACCCCTCGTAACCTCTCTTCTTTCTGGCAGGGGACGCTCTACCTGGTTCACGAGCCGCTTGCCTGTCCGGCTGGGGGTGGTCTATGGTGCGCCACATTGCTGCATTGTGGTGTAACTCCTTGATTTTTGGAGAGTTCTCCGATGCCTAGAGCCTCCGCAGGGCCGGTCCCGGTGGTGGTCATGGGGTTGGGATTCATCGGGCAGGAGATCGCCAGGGCGGCCCAGCTCTCAGCCGAGGTGGAGCTGATCGGTGCCGTGGACGCCAACCCACAGTTGGTGGGGCGTCCCCTGTCGGATGTGCTCGGGGGTCCCGCGCTGAAGGTGAAGGTGGCTGGCTCGCTGGAGGCGGCCGTGGGACGGCGCAAGGGCGCCGTGCTGCTGCATGCCACCGGCTCGCGCCTGGAGCAGGTGATGGATCAGCTGCTCGAGGCCCTCAAGCTCGGGCTGCCCATCGTCTCCACCTGTGAAGAGCTGGCCTTCCCCTTCCTCAAGTATCCCGAGCTGGCCGAGAAGCTGGACCGCGCGGCGCAAGCCGCCGGGGTGGCGGTGCTCGGCACCGGCGTCAATCCGGGCTTCGTGATGGATCGGCTGGTGGCGGTGGCGGGCCAGGCGTGCGGCCCGGTGCGCCATGCCACGGTGACGCGCGTGGTGGATGCGCGCACCCGCCGGGAAGCGCTGCAGCGCAAGGTGGGCGCCGGCCTGTCCGAGGACGAGTTCTTCGCCCTGGTGGACAAGGAGCAGATGGGGCACGTGGGGCTGGTGGAGAGCGCGGCCCTGTGCGCGCTGGGGCTCGGCATGGACTGCGACGACTTCGAGGAGGAGATCGTCCCCGTCTTCGCCGAGGAGGACATCCTGGATGGGGCCTTCCCGGTGAAGAAGGGCCGGGTGGCGGGAATCTTCCAGTCCGCCGTGGGTCTGGAGGAAGGGCAGGAGCGGGTCCGGTTGGAGCTCACCATCGCGGTGGGGGCTGACAATCCTGGGGATCGCATCGAGATTGAGTCGGACCCGAAACTGGTGCTGGAGATTCGCGGAGGGGTGCCCGGTGACCGGGCCACCGCCAACACGCTGGTGAACGCCGCTCCGCGCGTGACGGCCGCCGAGGCCGGTCTCTTGACCGTGCTCGAGCTACCGGCCGGTCGTTGAAGGAAAAAGGGAGAGGGACATGCTGGACAAGAACGCGATCGGCCGGGCCTCCCCGCCGTTCCTGAACGAGGTGGAGAAGGGCGCCATCCGGCGCTTCGCCGAGTCCCTCGGCGATTACAACCCCATCTATTACGACGAGGAGTATGCGCGGGCCTCGGGCTACCCCACGGTAGTGGCCCCGCCCACCTTCCCCGCGTCCTTCAGCTCGGCGGCGGATCTGCGCGAGCTGTTGGGGGTGGGCATCAAGAGCCTGCTGCACGCCGAGCAGTCCTTCGAGTACGAGCGCCCCATCTTCGCCGGTGACCGCATCTTCGTCGCCACGCGGGTGTCGGACGTGCTCGAGCGCACCGGCCCCGCGGGCAAGATGGATGTCGCCGTCATCGAGGACGAGGGCCGGGACGAGGAAGGCAACCTCGTGTTCCGCGCCCGCCGGACGCTCATCGTCCGCGCCGCCAAGGAGAATCCGTAATGCCCGCGCGCAAGCTCTATTTCGAAGGCATCCGTGTCGGCGACGAGCTGCCGGCGCTGGCCAAGGCCCCCATCGACCGCGTGCAGCTGTCGCGCTACGCCGGTGCCTCGGGTGACTTCAACCCCGTCCACGTGGACGAGGTCTACGCCAAGAGCGTGGGCATGCCCTCCGTGTATGCCCCCGGCATGCTCGTCATGGGCATGCTGGGCCAGCTCATCAGCGACTGGGCCCGCGGCGGCCAGCTGCGCCGCTACCACGTGCGCTTCATCAAGATGGTGTGGCCCGGTGACACCGTCGTCTGCAAGGGCCGCGTGAGCGACCGGCACGGCGAGGGGGGCCGCTACTTCGTCGACGTGGAGCTGTGGGCGGAGAACCAGCGCGGTGAGCTGGTGATGAAGGGCAACTCCACCATCCAGCTCTTCTACTCGCTGGAGGACGAGAACCGGCAGCGCGCCGGCCAGTCTCCCATCGTCGTGGACGTGCCGCGCGAGAGTCTCCTCCAGGCCTCCGCCCAGACTCCGGGTGAAGACGAGGAGGACGACGAGCGTAGGGCCGGTGCCATGTCCGGCAAGAAGACGACGGGCTCCAAGCCGGCCGCCAAGACGGCCACGGCGCCCGCTGTCTCCCAGGCCTCCGCCGCGGCGAAGAAGGCCAAGAAGTAGGACTTCCCCCTTCAATCCCCTCCCTGCTGGGGCGGCGAGCAACCCTCGCCGCTCCAACGCGAAGCGTCACTTTTGATTGATTCTGGAGTCAATCGGGATTGACTCTCGAATCAACCGACGTAACCTTTGCGTGTCCCAACTGGGGCCGCGGACCGCCGATGTGGCGGCCGTGAGCCCCACCAACGTACGGGAGGGGCTCATGTCCGCCGGCATCAACACCTACAAGACCGACCTTCGGGAAATCTTCTTCACGCTGTTCGAGCAGTTTGGCTTCGGCCAGGTCGCGGGGCAGGCCCCCTTTGATGCCTGGGGGCCGGATGAGGCGCGGGCGGTGCTCCAGGAGACGTACCGCTTTGCCCGGGAGGTCCTCGGGCCTCTCAACTCCTCGGGTGACCGGGAGGGCTGCCGGCTGGAGAACGGCGCGGTCATCACCCCCAAGGGCTTCAAGGATGCCTGGAAGAAGCTCTACGAGCAGGGCTTCAAGACGGTGGCGGTGAGCCCGGACCATGGCGGCCAGGGCGGCCCCATCATGCTCCAGGTGCTCATCGAGGAGATCCTCTCGGGCGCCAACTCGGCCTTCAACATGTACCCGGGCCTGGCCTTCGGCGCGGCGGAGCTGATCGCCGAGTGCGGCACGCCGGAGCAGAAGAAGCTGTACGTGGAGCGCATGCTCAACGGCACCTGGGGCGGCACCATGTGCCTCACCGAGCCGCACGCCGGCTCGGACGTGGGCGCGGCCAAGTCCACCGCGCGCAAGAACGCGGACGGCACCTACAGCATCCGTGGCACGAAGATCTTCATCTCGGGCGGTGACCACGACCTGGCGGAGAACGTGGTGCACCTGGTGCTGGCGCGCATCGAGGGCGCGGCGCCGGGCACCAAGGGCCTGTCGCTCTTCATCGTGCCGAAGATCCGCGTGAACGCGGACGGCAGCCTCGCGGGCGGCAACGACGTCTCGGTGGGCTCCATCGAGCACAAGATGGGCATCCGGGCGTCGGCCACCTGTGTGCTGAACTTCGGCGAGAACGACGGCTGTGTGGGCGAGCTGGTGGGCGGCGTCGAGAACGTCGGCATGAGCCAGATGTTCAAGATGATGAACGGCGCGCGCATCGCGGTGGGCATCCAGGGCGTGTCGCTGGCGAGCGCGGCGTACTTCAACGCGCTGGAGTACGCGAAGGACCGCAAGCAGGGCGCGCACCTGAGCAAGTGGAAGGATCCGTCGGCGCCGCGCGTGGCCATCATCGAGCACCCGGACGTGCGGCGCATGCTGCTGGAGATGAAGGCGCACGTGGAGGGCATCCGCGCGCTCATCGTCAAGCTGGCCATGCACACGGACAAGGCGCAGATGATGGCGGGCAAGGACGATGATCAGGCGGCCTACCACCGCGGGCAGGTGGAGCTGCTGACGCCGCTGGTGAAGTCGTACGCGTCGGATCAGGCGTTCCGGCTGTGCGCGCAGGGCATCCAGGTGTACGGCGGCGCGGGCTACTGCCAGGACTACCCGGTGGAGCAGTACACGCGCGACTCGAAGATCTTCTCCATCTACGAGGGCACCAACCACATCCAGGCGATGGATCTGGTGGGCCGCAAGATGGGGCAGGCGGGCGGCGCCAACTTCCAGCAGTTCATGGCGGACGTGGGCGGGTTCATCGAGGCGAACCGCGAGCACAAGGTGTACGGCGAGGCGGTGAAGCAGCTGGCGGCGGCGCAGGAGGGCGTGATGGCGAGCGCCATGGCCGTGCTGGGCTGGTCGCAGGATCCGTCGAAGATGACGCTCATCCCGCTGTCGGCCAACCGCTTCCTGAACATGATGTCGGAGCTGGCCGTGGGCTGGCTGCTGCTGGACGCGGCCATCATCGCCGAGCGCGTGGGCGAGAAGGCCACGGGCGACGAGAAGGCCTTCTACGAGGGCAAGAAGTTCAGCGCGCTGTGGTACGCGCGCAACGTGCTGCCCAACGTGGAGCAGGCGGCGCGGATGATGGCGCTGGAGGACACCTCGTCGGTGGAGATCTCCAACACCGCCTTCGGCAGCATCTGACGTCGAAGCCCGGGGCCTCCCATGCTGTTCAGGCCCACCCTCGCATCCTTCCCTCTCCCCTCGGGAGAGGGGCGGGGTGAGGGTATCGGGAGCCCCGGGTTGAATACTTCCCGTGCGCCATCGGGGGTTCTTGAGAGAGAATCCCCGGCTTCCGTGCTCGACCGCGCTGGAGACCGATGGCCACCAGGAAGACCCGAAAGCAGAAGCAGCCCGCGCCCGCCCGGCCCAAGGACTCGGGGCGGCTCCAGGAGCTGCGCCGGAAGATCGATGCGGTGGACCAGCGTCTGGTCCGGCTGCTGAACGAGCGGGCGAGCCTCGTCGTCGAGGTGGGTAAGACCAAGCGTGCCGATGGCACCCCCATCTACGCCCCGCACCGCGAGGCCGAGGTGCTGCGCAAGGTCCTGTCCTCCAACCAGGGCCCCCTGAGCGATCGGGCCGTGGAGGGCATCTACCGTGAGCTCATGAGCGGCTCCTTCGCGCTCGAGCAGCCGCTGCGCATCGGGTACCTGGGCCCGCCCGGTTCCAACTCGCACGCCGCCGCCGTGAAGCAGTTCGGCTCCTCGGTGGACTACGAGGACCTGCGGGAGATCGGTGGCGTCTTCACCGAGGTGCGCCGCGGCCACGTCAACTACGGGCTCGTTCCCATCGAGAACTCGCTGGGCGGCGGCATCGTGGAGACGCTCGATGCCTTCAAGGCCAACGCCCAGCACATCTCCGTCTATGGCGAGGTGCAGATCGCCGTGCACCATGCCCTGCTCGCCAACTGCCAGCCGAGCCAGGTCCGGCGCATCCACTCCAAGCCGGAGATCTTCCAGCAGTGCCGCAACTGGCTGAGCACCCAATACCCCGGCGTCGAGCTCATGCCCGCGGCCAGCAGCTCGCGCGCCGCGCAGATCGCCGCCGACGAGTGCCGCAAGGCCCTGGAGATCGGCGCCGAGCCCGGAGCGGCTGCCATCGGCACGGCGCTCGCCGGGCAGCTCTACGGGCTCAACGTCCTCTTCCCGCGCATCGAGGATGACCCGAACAACATCACCCGCTTCGTCATCATCGCCCGGCAGAACGCCCGGCCGACGGGGGATGACAAGACGTCGCTCATGTTCACCACGGACGACAAGCCCGGCGCGCTGGTGTCGGTGCTCGGCGTCTTCCAGTCCGCCGGCATCAACCTCTCGCACATCGACAAGCGGCCGCAGGGGCGGGAGCGGTGGACCTATACGTTCTTCGTGGACGCGCTCGGCCACCGGGATGAGCCGACGATGATCGCCGCCATCGAGCAGGCCCAGACGCACTGCCGCGAGCTCATCGTCCTGGGCAGCTACCCGCGCTCGCGCCGCATCCTGTGATGCGCATGCTTCCTCTCCCTCTGGGAGAGGGAACATCGGTGGCAGGCGTGCTCCAGCGGTGTTAGGTGTGCCGCATGAGCGATTTCGTGACGATCCGGGTGTGGTCGGACTTCGTTTGACCCTGGTGCTACGTCGGCCTCGTGGAGGTCGAGAAGCTGAAGAAGGAATATGACGTCCAGGTGGACTGGCGTCCGTTCTTCCTGCGCCCGGAGACACCGCCAGAGGGGCTCCCCCTGCCGGCCTACGTGCGCGAGCGGATGAAGGATCCGAACAACCCCCTCAAGCGCAGGGCGGCCGCGGCCGGGTTGACGATGGTGGAGCGCGACGTCATCCCCTCGACGCGGCGCGCGCACCAGGCGGCGGAGTTCGCCCGGGAGCAGGGGAAGCTCGAGCCCTTCCATGCGGCGGTGCTGCGGCGCTACTGGAGCGAGGGGCAGGACCTGTGGCAGTGGGACACGCTCCGGGGCGCGGCGCAGGAGGCCGGTCTGGATCCCGACGTGATGCAGCGGGCGGTGGAAGAGGGCCGCTACCAGCGGGTCGTCGAGGACGCCGTCCGTGAGGCGCAGGAGATGGGCATCCAGGCCGTGCCCACCTTCGTGCTCGGAGATCGCTTCGCGTTGCAGGGCGCTCAGGAGTACGGCGTCTTCCAGCAGGCGATGCAGCGGCTGGGCGTCAAACCGCGCGCCTCGCGTCCGGGTTGAGTGAGAATTTCCGCCCGCCTGGCAACTCGCCCGGTGGGCGCGGTGCTCCGGTAGAATGGGGGCCATGCTCTTCGGAAAGAAGGAGCCGCCCACGCGTTCGGAGCTGATCGTCGAAGCGGATCGCGCTCGCTCCAAGGGCAAGCTCAAGAAGGCGATTGCCGGGTACCGCAAGGCGTTGGAGCAGGATCCGAAGGATCCGGCCGTGCACGTGAAGCTGGCGCCGCTGCTGGCCCGGGTGGACGAGGGCGAGGCCTCGCTCCAGAGCTTCCGCACGGCGGCCCAGGCGCATCTGGACAAGGGGTTCACGGACAAGGCGCTGGCCGTCTACACCCAGGCGGCGGAGACGTTCCCGACGCAGGTGCACCTCTGGCAGCAGGTGGCGCAGATGCACCTCGCCCGGGGGCGCCGCGCGGACGCGGTGAAGATGTACCTTCGGGGCCGGCTCCACCTGCGTGCCAAGAACGAGCGCCGGGAGGCCATCGCCCTGCTGAAGGAGGCGCTCGCGCTGGAGCCCACGCTCTTCGAGCCGAGGCTGGACCTGGCGCTGCTGCTGGTCCGCCATCACCTGAGGGCCGAGGCGATGGCGTTGCTCGAGCCGATGGTGAAGGCCGTGAAGGGGGCCCAACTCCGGCAGGTGCGCTGGACGATGTTCCGGGTCTCTCCGAGCCTGGGCGCGCTGTGGCGCTGGCTGCGCGCCACGCCCGGGTGACGCCAGGGCCTACTGCGTGTCGCGCACGCCGATGGCGAGCTGGCCGAGCCCGACGCTCTTGGCCATCTCCATCACCTGCACCACGGTGCCGTGGGGCACGCCCTCGTCGGCCTGGACGATGACCACGGTGTCCGGGTTCTCCTCCTGGGCCTTCGCGAAGGCGCGCTTGAGCTCGTCCTCGTTGACCACGTTGCCGCCCAGCACGAAGCGCCCGTCCGAGAGCACCGCCACGGAAATATCCGTGGCCCGCGCCGTCACGTCGGTGGCGCCGCCCTTGGGCAGGTTCACCTTGAGTCCTGTCTGCGCGCCACCCGGCGCCTGTTGGACGATCACCGAGCTCGTCACCATGAAGATGATGAGCAGCACCAGGAAGATGTCGGTCAGCGGGGTGATGTTGATCTCCGCGAAGCCGGCGCTCTCGCCGTCGCCCTCGGAGTCCCCCGGAATCTTGCCCATCGCCATGGGAGTGGACCTCAGGCCTCCGGCTGGGAACGCGGCGCGTCCACCGGAGCCGGAGCCGTGGAAGAGGAAGCCGGGGCGCCATTCATGGGCCGCTCACGCAGCAGCTCGGCGAACTCGTCACCCATGAGCCGCAGTTCCACGAGCACCCGCGACAGCCTCGCCTGGAAGTAGTTGTAGAAGGCCATGGCCTGCACGGCCACCAGGATGCCCACCGCCGTGGCCACCAGCGCCTCGGAGATGCCCATCATCACCGTGGCACTGCCGCCCGAGCCGCCCGCCTGCACGTCCAGGCCCAGGTCCTTGAAGGATCTCATGATGCCGGCCACCGTGCCGAACAGGCCCACGAACGGCGTCAGCGAGCCGATGGTCGCCAATATCCACAGGTTGCGCCGCAGCCGCAGGCCCACCTGGGCGCGCTCGCGCTCCACCGCGGACTCCACGCCGTCACCCGTGCCCCGCGTGCGCTCCAGGCGATCGAAGCCGGCCAGGAAGATGTCCGCCACGGCGGCATCCGAGCGCTCGGTGGCGGTGCGGGCGGCGGTGATGTCCCCGCGCAGCAGGTGCTTCTGCACGGTGTCGCCGAGGGCCCGCGAGCGCTCGCTCACCCCCCACAGGGCGATCAGCCGCTCGATGGCCACACCCATGGCCACCACGGAGGCGAGGAGGAGGGAGGCGAGGGTGACGCCGCCGATACGCAGGTAGTGGAGGAGATCGGAAAGGCTCATGAATGGTGGCCAGGAAGGTCGGCCTGGCGCGAGACTAAAGCCATGAACCGCGCAGCCGCAGCAATCTTCCTGGCTCTCTTATGTTCAGGTTGTCCCAAGCGCATCGATTTCGGCCCCCAGGGCCCCATCACCCAGGCCGAGGAGCTCTTCCGCCTGACGAGTGTCGCCCAGGACCGGGTGGCCACCCTCCAGGGTGACGGGAAGATCCGGATCGACTCGCCCCAGGGCTCCGGCTCCGTCTCCGCCTTCCTGGCCGCCTCCCGGCCGGGCCTGCTGCGCGTGGAGATGTTCGACTTCTTCAACCGGCCCATCGCCGTGCTCGTCACGGACGGCCAGCGCTTCGGCCTGCTCCAGTTCCAGGAGAACACCTACTACCAGGGGCCGGCGACCCCCCGGAACCTCTCGCGCTTCCTGCCCGTGGCCCTGCCGAGCGAGGAGCTGGTCTCCGTGATGCTCGGCAAGGTGCCCTTCATCCCCGCCGAGCGCATGACGCTCGCCCTGGACGAGAAGGAGCGGCTGTACGTCCTCACGCTCCACAAGGGGAACGTGTCCCAGGTGCTCCACATCCACCCCAAGCACCTGCGGGTGGTGCGCAGCGAGGTCCGCGGCATCCAGGCCTATGGACTCCAGTACGACCACTTCAAGGACCAGGGGGACTTCGTCTTCCCCCACGAGGTGACGCTCCGGGCCCCCACCGCGGACACCTCCCTGGGCCTGCGCTACACCGGCATCACCCTCAACGAGTCCCCGGACCTGACGCTCTTCGATCTCTCCGCGCCCGAGGACATCCGCGTCGTCGAGGTGGACGAGGGGGGCCAGTCCCTGCCTCCGGTTGCCCTGCCGCCTGCCTCGCCCGGTTCTTGAGCGGGCCATGTCGATAATGCGGCAATGCTTGGAACTTCAGGTACACTGACGCCAAAGGCGGGTCCGTTCGGACTCACCGCGACTGCGACATGGCACAGATCAAGCTCGGTGAACTGCTGATCAAGGCGAACGTGCTCCAGGAGAGCCAGCTCAAGGCGGCGCTCGCGGAGCAGGCGAAGTGGGGCGGCAAGCTGGGAGAAATCCTGGTGCGCATGAACCTCGTGTCCGAGGACATCCTGGTCCGGGCGCTGTCCAAGCAGCTCGCCATCCCCGCGGTGAACCTGGACGCGGTGAAGGAGATCCCCTCGCACGTGCTCAACAAGGTGCCGCTGCAGACGGCGCGGGACTTCGCGGTGCTGCCGCTGCAGTTGCGCGACGACGGCAAGACGCTGGTGGTGGCCATCGCGGACCCGCTCAACGTGCGGCAGCTGGACGAGCTGCGCGCCGTCACCAAGAGCCGCATCGTCCCGAACGTGGCCGGACGCACGGCCATCGCCCGGGCCATGGCGCGCTTCTACGATGACCAGGGCGAGCTGGCCGACGCGGACACCAACTTCAAGGTGGTGGACGCCCAGGGCCGCACGGTCGTCAAGAACATGAACGCGCCCACCGCGCCTCCGCCGGCCGCGGCTCCCGCCGCCAGGACGCCGGCTCCCATGCCGCCCTCACCCTCGCGCGAGATGCCCTCGGTGCGCGGCGGCGGCACCGGCAGCCCCGTGGAGCTCCTGCGCAGCGTGGAGGAGGTGCAGCGCAAGGAAGTGGCCGCCCTCAAGGCCATGGTGGAGCTGCTCATCGAGAAGGGCGTCTTCACCCGCGACGAGTACCTGGCGAAGGTCAAGCGTTAAGCCGTTCCAGCCCCCCGTCCTTCCATGCGCAAGAAGATCGGCGAGCTGCTCATCGAGTCCGGCGCGCTCAATCCGGATCAGGTCCGCAAGGCGCTCGGACAGCAACGGGTCCATGGCCAGGGGCAGCGCCTCGGCTCGGTCATCATCGCCCTGGGCTTCACCGAGCCCTCCGCGGTGGCCCAGGCCCTGGCGCGTCAGTTCGATCTGCCCTTCGTCCAGCTCCCGGAAGAGATTCCCCAGAAGGTGCGCGAGCTCGTCTCGCTCGACTTCCAGGCCGAGCACCGCTTCGTGCTCTTCGGGCTCGAGCGCGAGGCCCGGGGCGAGCGGCTGCTCGTGGCGGTGGATGACCCCTCGGACCTGACCGTGGTGGGCGAGCTGAGCTTCCAGCTCAACAAGCCCATCCGGGTGCACGTGGCCGCCGAGGACGACATCGACCGCTCGCTCGATCTCGTGAGTGGCCGGGCGGTGGGACTGCTCGCCGAGGAGGAGGGCCGCGAACCCCCGGTGTTGGAGCCCGTCGGCGAGAGCCTGCCGCAGTCCTCGGCCGCCGCCGCCGTCTCGGCCCTGCTCGATTGGGATGTGCCCTCCGTGCCGCCGCCCCCTGTCGACGGTCCCCCCGTCCTCACCCCGAGGTCCGCTTTGAAGCCGAAGCCGCCCACGCCCCCGGCACCGCCGCCCTTCGATGATGAGGACGAGGACATCACCCTCATCACGCCCAAGGCCTCGCCCAGGGCCAAGGCGTCCGCGAGCCCGCCGCCGCCTCCTCCTCCGCAGGAGAGCGAGGATCTCCTGGACGAGCTGCTCGGCGAGCCCGAGCCCTCGGCTCCGCCCGCCGCGCCCGACCAGAAGGGCGTGCCGGTGGTCGTCTTCGGCGGGGCCGCGAAGGGCCTGCCGCAGCCGCCTCCCGCGCCCCGGCCTCCGGACATCACGGATGAGGACCTGAAGGTGCTCGAGGACCTCGAGCGCATGGCGGATGGCGGCGAGGCGGAGCTGCACACGGAGAAGGTGAAGCCCGCGCGCATGGTGGCCAGCCTCATCCGGCTCCTCATCCGCAAGCGCGTCATCCGCGAGGAGGAGTTCCTGGAGGAACTGTCCCGGAAGTGATGCCCCGGGCCGGATGTTGAGGCCCGGCCGTGAGCCCCATGTCCGAGCCCCTCCTGGATGTCCGTGGACTGAAGACCCAGCTCTCCCTGGAGGAGGGCCCGGTGCTGGCCGTGGACGACGTGTCCTTCTCCATCCCGCCTGGCGGCACGCTGGGCGTGGTGGGGGAGAGCGGTTGTGGCAAGAGCCTCACCGCGCTCTCGGTGATGCGGCTGGTGCCCGAGCCGCCCGGCCGGGTGGTGGGCGGGCGGATCCGCTTCCGGGGCGAGGACCTCCTCGCGCTCCCCGAGGAGAAGATGCGCCGCATGCGTGGGCGCCACCTCTCCATGGTGTTCCAGGAGCCGATGACCTCGCTCAACCCCGTCTACACGGTGGGCGAGCAGATCTCCGAGGGGGTGCGGCTGCACCAGGGGTTGTCGAAGGCCGCCGCGCGCGAGCACTCGGTGGAGATGCTGCGCCAGGTGGGCATTCCCGCTCCCGAGCAGCGCGTGGACAGCTACCCGCATCAGCTCTCCGGCGGCATGCGCCAGCGGGTGATGATCGCCATGGCGCTCGCGTGTGGGCCGGAGTTGCTCATCGCGGACGAGCCCACCACGGCGTTGGACGTCACCATCCAGGCGCAGATCCTGGAGCTGCTGAAGCGGTTGCAGGCGGAGCGCCACATGGCGGTGATGCTCATCACCCATGACCTGGGCGTGGTGGCCGAGAGCTGTGACGCGGTGGTGGTGATGTACGCGGGCCGGGTGGTGGAGCGGGCTCCGGTGAAGGCGCTCTTCCGGCAGCCGGCGCACCCGTACACGGCGGGGCTGCTGCGCTCGATTCCGGCCCTCCAGGAGACGGGTGGGGCAGGGGAGCGCCCCCGGTTGAAGACGATCCCCGGCATGGTGCCGAGCCTCCGCCGGCTGCCCGGGGGATGCCGCTTCCGGGACCGGTGTGAGCGCGCCCTGGATATCTGTGCCCGGGTGGAGCCGCAGCTGGAGCTCAAGCGCGATGGCCAGGAGGCCGCGTGCCACAACCCGGTGCCCGCGCCATGACCGAGCCCCTGCTGCGGGTTCGCGACGTGAAGACGCACTTCCCGGTGCGCGGGGGGTTGCTCGGGCGCGTGCGGGGCACCGTGAAGGCGGTGGACGGGGTGGGCTTCGACGTGCGGCGCGGCGAGACGCTCGGCCTGGTGGGCGAGAGCGGCTGCGGCAAGAGCACGTTGGGGCGCACGCTGCTGCGGCTCGTGGAGCCCACGGCGGGTTCCATCCGCTTCGAGGGTCGTGAGCTGACGGGCCTCTCCCAGCGCGAGCTGCGCCCGCTGCGGCGGCGGATGCAGCTCGTCTTCCAGGACCCGTACGCCTCGCTCAACCCGCGCATGACGGTGCGGGACATCCTGGGCGAGCCCTTCGCCATCCACGGATTGGAGCGTGGCCGCGAGCGCGAGGCGAAGGTGGGCGAGCTGTTGGATTTGATGGGCCTGCCGCGCGACGCCCTGGGCCGCTACCCGCACGAGTTCTCGGGTGGGCAGCGCCAGCGCATCGGCATCGCACGGGCCATCGCCCTGCGGCCGGACCTGGTCGTCGCCGACGAGCCCATCAGCGCGCTCGACGTGTCCATCCAGGCGCAGATCGTCAACCTGCTGGTGGACCTGCAACGTGACCTGGGACTGACGTACATCTTCATCGCGCACGATCTGAAGATCGTCGAGTACGTGTCCACGCGCGTGGCGGTGATGTACCTGGGCCGCATCGTGGAGCTGGCGGACGCGGCGGACCTGTACCGGAAGCCGCGCCATCCGTACACGCAGGCGCTGCTGTCGGCGGTGCCGGTGCCGGACCCGGAACGCAAGCGCTCGCGCATCATCCTCCAGGGGGATGTGCCGTCTCCGCTCGCGCCGCCGCCCGGGTGCCACTTCCATCCGCGCTGCCCGTACGCCATGGAGCGGTGCCGGCGCGAGACACCGCCCCTGTATGAATTGGGCAACGGGCACACCGCCGCGTGCTTCCTGGTGGAGGACGAGGCGCGGAAGGTCACGCAGGGAGGGCAGGGTGTTCTGGCTCAGTCACCACCATGAGGAGGAGTACAACCGCACGTACCTGCTCGGCGGCGTGCGGGTGTGCGCGCGCTGCCTGGGGACGTACCCGGTCCTGCTGGCCGTGATGGTGGCCCTCTTCAAGGCTCGAGCGCCCCTGTCGTGGGAGTGGGATGTGCCGGTGGTGCTCGGTCTCACCCTGCCGGCGCTCGTGGACTGGGCGGTGGGGCGCTTCCGTCCGGGTGGTGGCTCCAACGCCGTGCGCACCCTCACCGGCGTGCTGTTGGGGGTGGCCCTGGGCCGCTCGTTGTTCATCCACCTCCAGAAGCCCCTGCCCCAGGTACTGGTGTGGCAGGCCGCCCTGGTGGCCGTGGTCGCGCTCCCCGTCCTGCTCATGACCTACCGGAGCTCGAGGGACGGGTAGGGCCGAAGGTCCTCGTCAGCGGCCAGTGGAGTGTGTCCACGAGGCTCCCGGACATGGTCGGAGCGCCTGTGGATGTCCCCTCTCCCTTTGGGAGAGGGTCAGGGTGAGGGTCTTCCCTTTGGACTACGTCGTCGCGAGGGACCTCAATGCTGAGAGGATCACGGGTGAAGACCCTCACCCCCCGCCCTCTCCCAGAGGGAGAGGGAGCATGCGCAACACGACTATGTTCAAGAACCTCGTGGACACTCCACTAGAGTGCACCCCATGACGAAGGGGGAGGAGTCTCCGCGTACCGACACGGTGGCGGGGGAGTTCCAGCGCAAGCTCGACGCTTGGGCGGAGCGGTTTCGTGGACGGCCCACGGAGGAGCTCCGTGCGCTGCTGTTGCTGGCCCTCGAGCGCGAGCGCATCGTCGCGGTGGCGTACCGGGACGAGGTGCTGCGCGAGCGCCTCGCGTCCGTGGCGATGCCGGAGGAGAGCCGCGCCCTCATGCGTCAGGCGCTCGCCTGGGCGTGGCGCGATGAGGAGATGCATGCCACCTATACGCGTGGGGTGCTGCTCCGCATCGGCTCCGTGCGCGTCCGGGTGGCCACGTGGCTCTCTCACGTCGCGGGAGCCCTCGCCGGCTGGGCCATCGCCGTCCGTCACCACACGTCGTTCTCCCGCGCGCCGATCTCCACGCTCATCGCGTCCTTCGTCATGCTCCTGGGCAGGCTGGGCGGCAAGGTGCCGAAGCCCATGCGCGACAAGCTCCGGCGCCTCACGCTCCGGGAGTACTGCGCGCTCCAGGTGGACGCAGAGGAGAGCGCTTCGCTCGGGTGGAAGCGGATCGCCCAGGTTGCCCCCAGGGTGCCGGAGCTCCCTCCGGATGCGGGCACGTGGTTCTCGCGCATGCACTCCGACGAGGACAAGCACGCCCGCATCTTCCGCGCCCTCATGGAGACGCTCGGCGAGGGGGACTCGGTCCTCGCGCCCACCGGCTCGCTGATCTCCGAGGTGGGTCGCGCCGACGAACTGTTCCTGCCTCGTGCGCTGCGCTCGGCTCCGCTGCGCTCGCACCCGGTGGGCCAGGGAGGACGTGTCGTCGTCCACGTGTCTCCGGCCGGGGAGTCCAAGCAGGAGGCGCTCCGCCGGACCCTGGAGGACGCCGGGCTCGCGGAGGCGGTCCGCGCCAGGGCCGAGGCGCTGGGCCGGCCGGTCTCCTCCCTCCGGGTGCTCGTGCGCGTCAGCTTCATGCTGGGCTACCACCGCGATGACCGCTCCAACATCACGGACCCGGAGCTCGTCGAGGCCCTGGCGCTGCGGCTGCGCGAGCTGGGCCTCGAGGACATCGTCGTCGCCGATGCAGGCAACCTCTACGATCGGTTCTTCGACGGGCGGAGCGTCCACGAGGTCGCGCGCTACTTCGGCTACACCTCGCCCGCGTACCGCGTCGTGGATCTCGAAGCCGAGCAGGTACCGCACGCCTACAGCCGTGGCATGGCGCAGTCGACCATCGCCCGCTCCTGGAGGGACGCGGAGCTCCGCATCGTGTTCTCCAAGGCCCGGAGCCACCCCGTGGATCTCACGCACCTCTCCATCGCCACCATCCAGGGCGTGGGCGCCCGGTTCGACGAGTTCCTCTTCGCCGAGCGGTTCGCCAGCCGGGAGACGGCGTTGCTCATGCCCCTGCTCGACTTCCCGCCGCACTTCGCGCTCATCGACGCCTTCGAGCACGCGGCGGATGGGCTGGTCGGAATCCTCGGTTGCGGAAGGCCCCCCACGCCTCGCCGCCTCTACGCGGGCGCGGATGCGCTGGCCGTGGATCTCCTCGCGACGCGGCACCTCGGAGGAGGCGAGCCCCTCCAGTCTCCGCTCCTCCGGCTCGCGTGCGACTGGTTCGGGGACCCCCGAGGCGCCACCCAGGCCGTGGGCCCCGACGAAGCCATCCCCGGGTTCCGGGCCCCGTACGAGACGGAGCTGCACGCGCTCATGGGGCTGCTCTCGATTCCCGTCTGGCAGTTCGCCAGTGGCCGGGGCGCGGCGTTCCTGCCGGCCATGGACACGCGGGCGTTTCCGCCAAAGGCCGGCCACGGACAGGGCTCGTTCTGGCGCCTGTACCGGGCCCTGATGCGGGCCCTGGTGGGACCTTGAGCCCGCTCGGCCGCTCGCTCTCCGGGGCCGTTGGGCCTGGACCCCTCCTGGCGGACGGGCGGGCCCGGCTGTCCTGGTGACAGCGCCCACGCTCCCTGTCATTCTCGCCACTTACAGAGGGCCAAAATCGGGTAGACCCGAATCCCCCTTCGCCCGTTAATGCGGCGGGAGGGGTGAGGACAGGCATAGGGCCCTGGAAACGGGGGAGTGTTGGGACCGGAGACCTCAGACGAACGGCTGATGCTCGCCTTCCGGGCGGGGGATGCTCGTGCGTTCGAGGTGCTGGTGCGAAGGCACCGGACGCCGGTGTTCAACTTCATCCTCCGTTTCACCGGCCACCGTGCGCGGGCGGAAGACGTGCTTCAGGAGACGTGGCTGAAGGTGGTGCGCAGCGCCCCGGAGTACGAGGCGAAGGCGAAGTTCACCACCTGGGTCTACACGATTGCGAGGAACCTCTGCGTGGACAGCGCGCGCAAAGAGAGCTACCGGCAGGCGGCCTCGCTGGAGGCGCCCACCTCGGGTGCCGAGGGCGATGAGGGCCGGCCCCTGGGCGAGGCCCTTCCCGACGAGGGCGTGAGCCCCGAGCGCGGGGCCTACAACGCCCGCGTGCGGCCCCTGCTGGAGCGCGCGCTGGCCAGCCTCCCGGAAGAGCAGCGCGAGGTGTTCGTCCTGCGCGAGTACAGCGGCATCCCCTTCAAGGAGATCGCCGAGGTGACCGCGGTGTCCGAGAATACGGTGAAGAGCCGCATGCGTTATGCCCTCGAGGGCCTGCGCCGGCGCCTGGCCGAGCTCGGGGTGGATGGTGACCTGGCCGAGGATGGAAGGACGGTGGCGGGATGAAGCCCCAGGGTGCCCACGCACACGAGGATCGGCTGCTGGACTTCGCCTACGACGAGCTGCCGCCGAGCGAAGCCCGGCTGGTGGAGCAGCACGTGCAGGGCTGCTCACGCTGCTCGGAGACGCTGGCGGATATCCGGGGCGTGCGCACGACGATGTCCCGGTTGCCGCTGGAGTCCGCGCCGGACGCGGGGTTGGAGTCACTGCTGGCGTATGCGCAGCAGTCCGCGCGCCGGGCCGCCGCGGGTCCCGAGCCGGCGCCTCGCTGGTGGCGCCGCCTGCTGGCGCCCGCGTTGAGCGTGGCGGCCCTGGGCATCTTTGGCGTCGTGGTCATCCAGGTGGATCGCGAGGTGGACTTGAGCCCCTCGCTCGCCCAGCACAAGGAGTCTCCCCGGGAGAAGACGCGCGGCCGTGGCGAGCAGACGGAGGTGGCGGAGACCGCGGCGCCTCCCGCGGCGCCCGCTGCCGCCGTGCCCGCGCCCATCACCACTCCCGTGCCCGCCGACATTGGCAAGGTGCACGCGCAGATGGACGAGGAGATGCGCGCCGCGATGCGTGAAGCGCCCTCGAAGAAGGCGCCCTCGAAGAAGGGGGGGGGGCGTAGCGCCGTGTGGGAGGACTGGTCCAACGCGAGCGCGGGCAGTGCGGGAGGCTTCCCGGAAAAGAAGCCCGTGCTGGACCGCGAGGCGGAAGAGGGCGCCCCCGCTGGATTCGCCGAGAAGGCGTCGAAGAGCAAGCGCGACACGCTGGCGGGTGGCAAGGCGCTGCCCTCCCTATCGACGGCGCAACGTGCCGAGCCCGCCAAGGAGCCCGCCGCGGAATACGCCGATTCCGCCATGGCCGGGGCCGAGGTCGAGCAGTCCGCGCCGCCCGAGCCGATGCAGGCGATTCGCGGTTCCGCCTCGCGTCCGGCCCCGGCGAGCAAGGACGTGGCGGCGGATGATGTGTACGAGCAGCAGGCTCCCGTGCGCGCCCAGGTGGCGAGTGCCGAGCCGCCGCCACCTCCTCCGGCTCCTGCTCAGTACCAGCCTTCCGCGGCTTCGGCCGGGCCGGTGGCGCAGGGGGCGAGACTGGAGCTCAAGAAGGGCGAAGCGGCGCCGAAGCCCGCGGAGCGACCCGCCACGAGATACTCTCCCTCGCCCGCGGAGCTGATGAAGCAGGCGGAGGTGGCCAACCGTTCGGGAGACTGGGCGCAGGAGGTGGACTTCCTGCGTGCGGCGTTGTCGGCCGGAGCCCGGGGCTCGCAGCGATTGGATGTGCTGTCGCGGCTGTGTGAAGCGGAGTTCGCGCTGGGCCGCCGGCAGATCGCCGTCCAGGTCTGCAAGAGTGTGATGGCGGAGGCACCGGGATCGAGCGCGGCGCGCATGGCGCAGCGCCAGCTGGAGCGTGAGCTGCCGTCCTCGGCGGACGAGGCCGACAGCGACGTCAAGGCCACGTCTCCCGCCAAGAAGTAGAAGCCTCCATCCGCGTGGCGTGGCGACTCGCGGCCCGAACGGCCGCGAAGGTGCGCCACGTTCCCCATGGCCGGGGTTCCCGAAGCCCCATTGTCCCTCCCAGCCTCTGGGTCCAGAGCTGGGAGAGACGGGGTTCTGGCTACTTCTCCTCGAAGAAGCGCCGCAGGTGCTGCTCCGTCACTGGAGAGCCCGGAGCCTCGAGCAGCTTCTTCAGACGGGCCCGAACGACCGGATCCTTGCGGCCCGTGACCTCGAAGTACTCGATGTATCTGTCGCGCATGTCAGTATCGTAGTCCAGGCGCGGCAGGACCGTATCGCGCAGGCGCGAGTCCCCCACCTCTGCGAAGCCTCTCAGGATGGCGTTCTCCAACTGGGTGACCCGGCCCCGGTGCCTTACCAGCTCCTTGAAGGATGCCTCCTCGCTCGGAGAGAGAGAGGCGCCGCTTTTTGGAGCGCGCTTCTTCACCTGCGTGGAGAGTTCATCCCGCTTCTGGTGCAGGTGCTTCAGTTGTGTCACCAGGAACTCGCGCTCATCATCCCCCCCCAAGAGGATGAGAATATGGGCTGAATTGAGGATGCCTCGGAACTGCTCGACGTCCTTCGCGGCCTCGAGCCGCTCCAGGGAGAGCCGGGCCTTCAGGAAGGGAAGGTAGGGTTTGGGATTGCGGCGCACCTCCTCCCACGTCTCTTTGATCTCCTTGCCCGACAGCTCGGTGAGGCCGTGATTGGCGTGGATGAGCTGCTCGACAGCCTGCTCAGGGGGAGGTGTTGCTGCTCGGGATACTGGAGCTGACAGCAGCAGCCCCGCGATGACAATGACATGTGTTCTCATGGATTCTAGTCCTCCTAGTAAGACTTGAGCTGCCGATTTCCGCGCGCGGCCAGGTTTCCTGCAGGCCGCACAGTCCTAGCATCCGTCGCCACCCAACCAGGCATGCGCCGGCCACCGTTGACGGTCGTGAGCGGCGTCAGCGGTACGTTCAACGGATAGAAGAACGTCTGGTTGCCAGCGGAGTCTCCTGTGTTGGTGAGCAGGTGGGCCAGTTCATGAGCAAGGGTGGCATACGAGGGCATGCCGCTTTTGATGATCGTGAATAGCTTCTCTCCGTGCGGCACAGCAGGCGTCTGGTACAGCGGGGGGAAGGCAAGACCAGCGGCAGCGATTCCAAGGTTTTGCGTCGTTCCGTAGAAGACGTCGATAACATCCTCCGTCATGCTTGCATTGTACACCCGATAGAGTTGAGAGATTTCGGGCTCGGTCATCACTCCGTCTGCGAGGATGTTATGGAAATTGTACGAGGGAGCATCCTCGACCAGGATCGTGCCGCCTACTACCTCAATCTTGATACAAGCGGGTGACCAGAGGCTGTCTGTGTGACGCAGCTCGCGCCAGACATCATTGATGGGCATGAGTGGTCCCCGCGCATCGAGCACGGCGGGGTCATCACCCGAACGGGCCACCATATCGGTCATTGGATCGCTCAGGTTGACATATGGCTCGCTCCGCTCCCCGAGATCGTGCTGCCCGTTTCCGTTCACGTCGGCGTAATCGAACCGTGCATTTAGTGCACCGACATTGGGCGTGGCCGGATTTCCATCATCATCAAACCCCACGTCCTGGTAGGGCTCGAGGAAGACATGAATCCGGAGCGGCAGCTTCCTCCGTTCCGCGCCACAGACAGGCAAACGCCATTGCAGGGTCGCGGCGTTGGGCTGATTGTACCAGACCGTCAAATGAGCATCGATGGGAGCTCGCCATGTCCGATCCCCGATCGCTCCGTCAGAAACAACCTTGCTGATCCCGTCATGTACCGGGAATCCATCGTCCGTATCCGTCCGGGAAATGCCCTCGATATCGGTTCCGGTCAGCATCAGGGAGCGTGACACCATCATGGCTGTATTGGGTCCACTTTCTGGAAGCCTCATGATGTTGGCGGTGTCGTAGTTCACCTGGTGGCTGATTGTGAGGAAGAACTGGAGGATATCGGCCTTGCTGGGGTCGACGTCGAGCTTGGGTCCCTTGGCACGCAGATAGAAGCGCGACGGGTCGAGGTCAACGAAGTGATCCGGGTCCATGTTGTTTCTCACGTTGAAGGCACCGTCGTAGGCGTTGTCCCAGCGGCCAGGGCGCAGAGTGCGCAGCACGGCATCTTCATCCTCGATGACATGGTCGTTGTCCGTGTCCCCGACAGCATCGAGCACCACTGTGCTCAGCGGGATGCCGGCTTTGGGAAGCGAGATACCATCCATCGTGGTGAAGACCAGTCGGACCTCCCCCTTGGCTTCCTTGTGCGCCTCCAGATACAACTCGTAGCCGTAGTCAGACAGGATAGGCGAGTCTGCCGCCGTCCCGGGGAAGATCCAGGCCTTCGGCAACGTGACTTCCGCGGCCTTGGTTGGCGTTGTCCAGGCCTTCAAGGCTCCGACTCCCAGTGTATGCTCCAGCGTCAGCGTACCAGCCAGTTCCCGCGGTTGGAAATACGCGCGGAACACCCTGACTTCGTCGTCACCATACGTGAGCGTATCCACCCCGAACGCCTCTTGCATGTCCGGTAATCCATTGAGGTTGTCGTCGTCACTGTTGACGAGCATCTCCAGGTCCAGCGCGTTGACGGAATTGACCCCCGACCACAGTAGGAGCTTATAGATGGTCAGAGGATGGGTGCCCAGGGAGATGGCGGACGTGCCTCGAATGGCGAAGAGCTCGAACGAGTAGAACCCCGGCGTGGAGTAGTTGATTGACATTGCGATGGCGGATGCCGGAGCCGTGAAAGTGGCCACGGCATTGCCCGCTGAATCACGCAGTATACCCCGGTAGGAGTCCACCGGATTCTGCACACCGGTGACAGTGAAGGAGATGGAGCCGGATCCAATGGAGTGTACATATTTGGTGGAGGGCTCGTTGAAGACGGCTCTCATCGGCTCCGAGGTGATGGCGCGGTACTCGATCTGGGTGCCCAGGACGTTGGCGTTGGCATCCAAGAGGGATATCTTGACGTGGAAGTACTTGCCTTCTGGCACTCGCGTCCCGGACTGGGTAACTCCATTCCAGTAGAGAGGGATGGGCTGGCCGCGGCTCGTCTGGGTCGCCGGACCGCTCACCGCGCTGTAAATGGGATTGAGGGTATTGTCCTCGATGAAGATCTCCAGCTTCGTGTAGACTCCCAATCCAAAGCTTGTCTCGTCATACATGGCCGAATCGATGTGGTAGCCGATGAAGGTGCCACCGGTCCCCTCCGTGGAGAGGATGGCGGGAGCCAACTGCCTGGGGGAGTCGAGGCACAGCTTGCCGCTGCAATTGCCGATAGCAAAGGTGTACTCCTGGGTGGAGGTCTTGGTGACCCGGTCATCGTCGCTCACGGTGAGCCGCATGCGCCAGCGTCCCTGGCACGAGGGGGGAATGGTTGCCCCCGCAGGGTAGAGGACGAACTTCTCCGATGCCGGCAGGGTTGGCCCGTTGCACTGCGGGGTGGGCGGGATCGCCTGCCACGCGTAACCTGTGATGCCCATCCCTGGATACCAGTTCATGGGGTAATAGGGATCGTAGGAATCCTGGTTGTCGGGGTCACGGCTCTGAGAGCCGTCGAAAGAGATCTCCGTGGGCAGGACGCCGGACAATGGCGTCGTCGCTCTATTTTCGGG
>NZ_JPMI01000006.1 GCF_000733295.1 Archangium violaceum Cb vi76
CCCTATTTTCGGGCAAGCCTGTCGCATGGAAGTAGACATACGGCGGAACCGCCTGTTGGTGGACCTGGATATAGGCCGGGTAGGATGACTCATTGCCTTCCGCATCCCAGACGCGCAACTCCAGCCCCCAGAGCCCCTCCGGAATGTTGATGAACCCGAAGTCGAGGGTGGGACCGTTATCCGTCATACCGTAGAAGTACTGGCTGACGGGGCCCGTATCGTAATACTCCATGTAATCTCTGTCGTTCACGTCATAGGGGATATCGATGATGTTCCATTGATACCTCACGATTCCCTGGGACACGGAGACAGGACGTCCATCCGTACGGTGGCAACGGCTCTCGCGATCCGTACAGGGTGAGTCCGGATCATCAGCTGAGCCATTGAGCCGCAGATACTCGAACTGGTTGACGATCAGCGGGTGCTCAGGCCAGTAGAAGTCGTCTCCGTTGACGTCCGATACGAAGACATTGGGGCCCATGTCGACCAGCACCTTGAACTCCCCTTGTGTGGATTCTCCCTCATCGTCCGTGGCGGTCAGCCGGAAGATCCAGGTTCCATACCTCCAGAGCGATGGTTTGCTCACCGCCGACGTTGTCGAGGTGACATAGGGCAACGGGGTACCTGTGACGCCTGGTTCCTGTACTACCTCCCACTTGAAGGTGAGCTCGCCCCCGTCGTCGTCATTGAGCACGGCGGTCGAGACCAGCAGGTTCTGGCCAGTGTCGATCTCGGTGGGGCCATTGAACACGATGCGCGGCTTGAGATTTACCACCCGGACCGTGACCGTCTTGACCACCACGGCTCCCTCGTTGTCCGTGGCTGTGAGGCGGAACACCCATTCTCCGATGTCGTTCTTGGTCGTCGGAATGGAGATGTTGTGCGAGGTTGAATAGTTGTTCTGGGGTCTCTGCGCAGACTGCGCCGGAGTCTGGAGGATGTCCCACACGAACGTGAGATTGCCTCCATCGTCATCAGTGGTCCTGCTGCTGCCAAGTCCGATGGGATTGTGTACCACGACCTCCAGTGGTCCACTGATCTCGAAGTTTGGCGGGGCGTTGGGAACGGTGAACTGGACGGCGCTATCCTGGATCCGGATTTCTCCTTCGTTGTCATCCACCTCCAACCGGAATCGCCAGGTACCGAGATCCTTTTCGCCACTGAAGGTGATGGTGGGATTGGCTGTATTGGGGTTGGTCAGGTTGGCGAGCGAGCCCGCGGGGCGTGCCGCGATCGACCAACGGTACTTGTTGGTCTCACCCGGGTAGGGGTTGTCCAGGTCCCTGCCATTCGCGTTCAAAGTGACCATCGAGTTCCAGGCTGGGCTCGAGGGCG
This sequence comes from Archangium violaceum Cb vi76, assembly GCF_000733295.1. Taxonomy (GTDB): domain Bacteria; phylum Myxococcota; class Myxococcia; order Myxococcales; family Myxococcaceae; genus Archangium; species Archangium violaceum. The sequence goes on from NZ_JPMI01000006.1 coordinate 1,336, forward strand.
AGTAGGTGGGACTGATCTCCGGGGGAATATTGATGACGTTGACGAACCACCGGATTGGCAAGGCGATTGTCGCGTAGCTGTAGTCACATATGATGTTGCATGGTGGGTTTGGGCCCGGGGCGCACCTTGATGCGGGAATGGAGTAACCATCGCATACCACCCTGTGCTGGCCGAGATCCTTCAACGAGCGTGCATTGAAGCGGAAGTACTTGGTCCAGCGTCTATCAGGCCCCACCCCGAGGTTGCACTCGTTCGAAGGCCAGTACAAAATGCTGGAATCAGAGGTCGTGACGCGAGGATCATTACTGAGTGGCGAAATAGGTGCTTCGGGTGAACGCGCAGAAAAGACATCACGCCTGCAATTGACCAGGAAAGGAACAAAATCGGGAGTTTCAGATTGCCAGCCGCTGGTCCATTCTTCCTTGACCACCACGACCTGGTTGTAATCAACAGCGAGCGCATCGCCTGCTGCCAACATGACGAGCATCAGTAGAAAGAGATATCTCATTTTTTTCACATCTCAGTTTTTTCACATCTCAGGATGTTCACAGATCGAATGGCTGGGACCCGGGAGTGGGTGCCTCGGCAGCAGTGGAAGAAGGAGCCTTGTCGACGAAAGCATCGAGCTGCTTCCGCTCATCGGCAGGAGCGCTCTTGGAATCCGGCTCAGCGACAGGTGGAGAACCCAACCGCTCCGCCAGCAGGTTGGAGACCTGGGCCCTCGCGCGCAATCGAGGCAGTAGGGCCTCGTTGCGTCGGCGCTGCATCAGTTCGTTGAACTCCGTCCGCACCTGCGGCTCCATCTCCGCGAAGGAGCGGCGGACGGCGGATTTCTTCGCCACCAGATAGAGGATGTGGAATCCGTCGCGGGTCTCTACGACCTCGGAGATGCCACCCGGCTTCAGCCGGATCAGCGCCTCCCACAGCCTGGGCTCAGACGTTTGGGCTGTCATCCGTCCCAGGTCTCCGCCAGTGGCGGCGGTGGGTCCCTCGGAGTGCTGCCTGGCCAGTTGCTCGAAGGGCTTTCCCGAGGATTGAGCCTCCTTGTGTAGTTTCTCCGCGCGCTCCCTCTTCGTGTGGCGTGCGGCAGTCGTATCTCGAGTGTCGGAGCGCACGAGGATTTCCCGTGCCATGCAATGCTCGGGACCATCGAACCGGGCTGGATCACTGTCGTAATAAGCCTTGACGGCCTGCTCGGACAGTGGTTGGGACTCCGCCTCGATCAAACGATTCCTGAGCCACCGGATGCGCAACCGCTGGCGGATTTCCTCCAGTCCTAGAGGGTACTCTGCGACGAATCGCTCGAAGCCACTCTCGGAATGAAAGTCTGCCTTGAACCGAGCGAGAGCGATATCGATGTCCGATTCTTGGGCGAAGAGTCCCAGCTCGGAGGCGGCATCCTCGATCAGCCGCTCATCAATCAGTCGTTCGGCCAGTTTGAGTTTGAGCGCCCGTTGGAGAGGCTCCGGGACACTGCCATCCCCCAGGCGGGACTTTTGCAGCATCGCATCGAGCAGGCTGTTGAACCTCCCAAGCGAAACCTCCTGCCCGTCTACCTTTGCAATTGCCTCGACCTCCCTGCCGAGCGCAAGATGCTCTGTGGTTTCAGATGAGGCGGAGGCGCTGATGAGAAGCGCAGCACCAGATACAAGACAAGTTCCAAGCAGTCCCCGACCAACGGGAACCCAATGATTCATGAGATGTCGCAGCATGATGACCCTTGGCCTGGGCCCCCAAGAAGTTGGAGGCCGACGGCGCTCCAGGCCAGATGTGTTTGTCATCCACGCCTGGATGGCCGACTGTCGTGCTCTACTGTTTTTTTGAGCCTGGTGCTGTGAGTTGGTTCACAGCGCGGGGCAAGGGAATCAACGTTCGAGTGCACGAATTCGCTCGGGACTCTTATCTTTCAGAAATAGGGAACAATGTGATGAGTGTGAAATAGTGTTCGTGCATGTGGGGGTAAGATTGGCTTATGACGTTGGCCGAGCCTCCGCGACAGCCTGGCAGGGACACAGAACCGGGTGGTCTGGCGGATGGGTACGGCATTCACCTTGCTCCGGGGCCTGCCGCCTTGCCGAGAATGATTGGTTCGCCAAAGCGCGCGAGTGGCGACAGGTCCATCCCTCACATCATCTGTTCACCGTTCTTGTATGGGCAGGCCGGCTGGATTGGTGCGCATGGACGGAGATGAAACCTCCAACCGGAATGCTCGATGAGTGAGGTTGGTGCATTTGTCGCGTCGGACGTTGCAACCCTCAAAAAACAACATCGAGTTCTGCCAGTGGTACCTTGAACGATTCGAGTTCCACCGCATGCACCCTGATGCGTGTAGATATTGATGAATGAGTAGAAAATGGTCGGGGCGTGCCTGCGTCCATACTCGAGCCGTGCTGCCGCCCGCGGTCGTGACTCACGGGCTCACGGATTGACGGCCCCGTGGAACACGAGGGCCGCACCGTCGGGAGCGTGCAGAGGCCAGGGCTCGCCCGTGGGAGACACCCCCACGGGGTGGAGCGCATAGGCGAAGCCTCCCGGCATGACGTAGAGCATCAGCGTGCCGGGGGGAGCATCCGGGGGCAGCGCTTCGGGCGATTCGATCTTCCGGATGCGAAAGGGCAGTGGCTCGAACGAGCGCGTGCGCACGGGAGACGGCTCCCCGTGGGACACCTGTTCCAGCGCCGACTGCCAGGTGCCCACGTTCTCGGAAACGGCCCCCTGGGAGCGAAGGGCGTTCACGTTTCCCTCATGGAGCTTCCGAGCCACCTCGAGGATTTTCACATTCGCCGAGTCAGCGGTCCGTCCGGCCACGAGCCCCTCGCGCTGGCCCCAGAGGGTGAGCACGAGGGCTCCGAGGATGAGCAGGGACCAGGCCAGCCGCACCGCGCGCCCTCGCAGGTGCTGGACGAGCACGGCGGCCATCCCCACCAGCGCCGCGAGCATGGGCAGCAGCAGTTCCGGGCGGGGAGGGGGCCCGGGGTGGAAGGGCTGGAGCTGGGTGCGAACGAGGTGCTCCAGCTCGGGCCAGCCCGCCGCGAGGCACATGGCGGTGAAGCCCCCGAAGACGAGTCCATGAAGGACGCGGAGCGGGAGCGGGGAAGGCTGCCGCGCGGCGGAGGACGGCTTCACGGGAACGGCAGGTTCAGCACGAAGTAGAACGAGTCGTAATAAATCTGGTACGCGCGCAGGAAGGCGTCGATGACGTTCATCTTCTGGTCCCCGCTGCCGAAGTTGACGGTCATCCCCGTGATGAGGGCGACCACGAGGACCCAGTTGATGAAGGAGTACTCCACCATGGCCTGTCCGCGGCGGTGACGGCGGCGGAGCTGGGGGCGACGCGTGTGGGTCTTCATGGGCGGTTATCCTCCGTACCCCAAGCGGTACCAGACTGTGACACGGGTTGGAAGTGGGGAGGAAGGTGGCTGGCTGGTTCCAGGGTGATCTTCTTGTCACTGGGCGAGGGGGGGACCAGGCGGGGCCGGGCGTCCAGGCCATGGTCGCGCACCTCCATCGAGTAGCGGATGGGAGGGAACTCGAGCCTGGCCAGGTGGAGGATGGGGATCTCCCGGCTGACCCAGTAGCGCTTGAGGACGAGCTGGCGGTGGCGGACCTCCAGGGGCTCGGCGGTCACCGTGCCCGCGAACGTCATGAGGCGGGCGGGCGGGCCCCGGCGAACGGTCGAGCCCTCTCCCACGGGAAGCCGCGCCGAGGGGGGCGGAAGAGCGGGGCGGGGCGGCTGCTTCCCGGGTGAACCGAGGAAGAAGGGCAGGGCGGCGGTGTCCACCTCCTGGAGCTTCTCGAAGCCCTGGGTGACGAACAGCCGGGAGACGCCGTTGGCGCTCAGTCCCGTGTCGCGGGCCACCAGCAGGAGGAATTGAGCCAGCGGGGCCTTCATCGCCGGGTGCTGGCCGAGCTCCAGCTCCACCCACACGGCATCCCGGCCCTGGGCGTCCTTCTGTTCGGCGACGACGGCCAGCCGCAGGAAGCCCGGCTGGGGGCCTCCATCCATCTGGTACGTCACCCACTCGCCCACGCGCGCGTCCAACCGCTCGGGCGCGGCCTCGAAGAGCATCCCGCGCGATACGTCCATTGGAGCGGCGCCCATCAGGACCAGCGACAGGGCGCAGACGAGCGTGCTCATGGCTTCTCCTCGCGAGCCTGACGCACGGCATCGGTGTTGGGCACCCAGGCCTGCGAGATGGCCACCCGCGAGGGCGCCAGTTCCACCAGGGTGGTGAGCATCTGTTCGGCTCCACGCGCGTACTCGAGGACGAGGGTGCGCTGTCCATCCAACCGGCCCCCGGACTCGCGCACGGGCGTGTAGCCCGCGGCGCTGAACCGGGCGGCGAGCTCCTGGTGCACGGTGTCCAGCCCGCGTTCCACCACCTGCGTGCGGTGCAGCGAGCCTCCCGCCGCGCCACGTGAGCCCACGTCCGCGCTGAAGAGCGCGCCCTCCACCTGGATGAAGGGACTCCCGTGGGTGCTCGTGGGCTTCTCGTACAACCACAGGTCCTTGAGCACGGTGAAGCCCACCGTCTTTCCCAGGTGGGTGCGCAGCACCACGGCCCGCTGGAGCCCCTCGCGCGTGAAGAAGGCCGAGACCACGGCCTCCCGTTGCAGGTCTCCGTTCACGACGACGGGGTAGCCCTGCTTCGTCCAGAAGCCGTGGAAGTACCTCGCCACCTTCTCCAGTGGGTCCGTCGTGGTGAAGTACGCGAGGCGGTGGGGCTGGCCGCCGATGAGCAACTCCTCGCCGATCCGCGTGTGCACGGTGCCAGGGTAGACCGCGAGCTCCTGTTCCGCCCGCGACGGAGCGGCCCACAGCAGCAGGAGAAGGGGGAGGGCGCTCACTCGCATGGGATCTTCCGTTCGTTCGAGTCGGTGGAGGTACTGGGGTCGAGGCCGGGCATGGAGGGCGTGTCCGCCTGGGGGTTCTTGCAGCCCATGAAGTAGGGGCCACGGGCCATGAACATCTTCCGGTAGAGGGACTGGTCGTAGGCCTGGGTGTCGCGGAACGGAGCGGTGTCGAAGCAGCGCTGGGCGGGGTCATCCAGACCGGGGTAGGCGTTCAGGTTGTTGAGCCCCATGGGAGCGCCGTGCTTGCTCTTGTTGCAGCCGCGGCCGCTCTCCCCGGGCACGTAGTTGTGGGACACCACGAAGGGGCCCTGGAAGTCGGGAAGGAGGAAGCGGGCCACTGCTCCGAGCCGGTCCAGCTCCACCTGGTCCAGGTAGCTCCCCACGCCCAGGAACTTCATCCGGTCCACCTGGAGGTGGAGGCCGTGCCGGGAGCCATCGTCATGCACGCCGGCGCGCTGGGGCTTCATCAGGGCATCCCCGCCATCGGGCAGATGCCAGCCGTTGGCGATGAGGGTGTAGCGCTCTTTCACCTGCAGGCGGCTCAGGTCCCGTCCACCCCAGTTGTCCACGTCGAAGAAGCCGTGCTGCTCCTTCTGCAGGTAGAAGCGGGGCAGCAGGTGGCTGGAGAGTGTGCTGGTGGTCTCCACCTCCACCTGCCCCCGGGTGTTGAAGCGGAAGTGCCCGAGCAACTCGCCGAGCGTCCTGCCCATCGCGGCGGCTGCCTCGGGGCCCCTGCCACCCGCGCCGTCGGCGAAGACGCGGCTCAGGTCGATCCCCGAGACACCCTGGTTGCGCATGCCCACCTGCACCGGAGTGGCGCGCAGCATCATGCCGAACCGTCCGTCGGGCTCGATGGAGTCGAGGTCCGCGTAGCGCTCGGCGGCCTCCTTCACCGTGGCCTTCATGGCGAGGCCAAAGGCCTTGTCGTGGTCCGCCGTGGCGTAGTCGCTCAGGGGGTAGCTGGTCATCTCCCAGGCGACATACCGGCTGGCCTCCTGGAGCTTGAGACGGGCCCGGATGACCTCGCTCAGGAAGATGCTGAACATCGCCAGGGAGACGAGCAGCGGCACCACGAGCGCCAGCTCGACGATGGCGGCACCTCGCCGGACGGGCTTCAACCGTGAACAGGTTCGAATCATGGCGGGGCCTCAGTGGGTGATGAACCGGGCGGGCGAGTCCTTCAGGTCGCCGGGCAGTGCATCCGCCAGCTCCTTCACCAGCGGCAGCGAATCCCTGCCCTGCCAGACCGCCGCCAGACGGGGACGCCAGTACGGGTTGAAGAAATTGGGTTGCTCGGTCCAGTTCCCGGGCCGGTGGTAGTACGTCTGTCCTCGGGAGATGACGCTCATCCCCGGCGGGCCTCCGAGCCCCACCGCCTTGCGGCCGTTCCGCAGGTCCAGCGTCTCGGGCGACGTGTCGAAGGAGAAGGTGAGCTTCCCCTGGGAGTTGAGCTGGCCCGGGGTGTGGCGGAACGCATCCGCGCTCTTGGTGAGGAGCACCCAGGTGGAGGGCTGGTTGAAGTCGTCCCGGCGCCCCGCCATGACCGCGACGCTCGGCGTATCGTCGAGGCTCTCCGCGCAGTCCTTCGCGTAGTCACCGGGCTCGAAGTGGGGGAAGGGGACGAGCCCCGGCCACGGGTGGTTGTGGTCCTTCGGGTCGATGCGGACGTTGGCCACGTACACGGACATCTCGAAGAAGCACGCGCCCTGGACGCGCGCGAGGCACGTCCTGGACTCATACAGGCCCACGTTCCGGTCCTCCTGCTTCGAGGCCTCTCCCGGGAACACCACGCGCCAGTGGATGCCGCCCTCGCGCAGGTCCGTGCTGCTCATGGCCCACACACTCGTCTTCAGGGTGTCGTTCTTGTCCTCGCGCGGGTCTCCCCAGCAGTCGCGCCAGTTTCGCGTGTCACCCGGGCCCGGCTGCTTGGGACAGCGGAAGGGGTTGAGAAGCCGGGTACCCCCGAGGTTGACGGAGGCTGGCCCCGGCAACTTGATGAAGTAGGGGTCGTCCGCGCCGAGCACATCGCCCTGCGCGAGCATGCCCATGGGCAGGTGGGGCAGGTCCTTCGACTCGCGGAGCTTGTTGCCGCCCCTGGCACTCCTGCCGCCACCTTCGCCGAGCCGGTAGGTGAGGAAGCGCGTCTGTCCCCACTTGGGAATGCCATCGAGCATGCTCTCCAGCGGCGCGAGCCACCGGGGGATGGGCATGAGGCCGCCCCATTTCCGGTCGGTCACCAGGGTCTCGGGACAGGCGCCGTCCTTCCCGTCGCAAGCGAAGCGCGTGGCGTTGGTGATGCCCGCCATCACCCGTTTGGCCCGGGCGGTCTTGTCGGTCTCGTTGCGCCGCGTCGGATCCAACGGCTCGAAGGGATTGACCGGGCTGAAGGGCGTCCCGTTGGCGGCCTTGTCGTGCGTGCGGCTGTAGAGGCACTGGTTGATGAGGCCCGCGAGCGTCTGGGGAACGAGCGGGTCCACCTTGGGATCGTTCGCCGCGAGGATGGCGTGGGAGGTGCCCATCACGTACGTGGAGGTGGCGAGCATCACCGCCGTGGCCGCGCCCGCCATGACCGCGTTGAGCATCCGGTGCCCGGGAATCACCACCCGGCCAATCACCTGGTCGAGGGGCTCCATCACCGGCTTCATGAGGAGCAACATCCCCCGGAGTGCGGTGAAGACCAGGTCCAGCCCCCGCATGATGGCGTGGATGGAGGGGAGGGTATCGAGCAGGGTGCAGACGCTCACCCAGAAGAGGCCATCCCGGCTGTCCTGGGGGAAGCACGGGCCGATGGTTCGCATGAACCCGTAGACGTCCGTCAGGAAGGCCTGGACGGAGAACACGAACGAGTCCAGCGACTGCCACATCATCGCCGACACGTAGTGGGACACCTGCGTGCGGTTGGTGAACGCATAGAAGTTGAACGCACGGGCTTCCATGGCCGCGGTGGACCAGGCCGCCGCGTCCGCCGTGTTCTGCAGGCGGATCCGCTCGTGCACGCCGTGCCCGAGGTTCACCGTGGTGATGAGCGCGAGGCTCAACACGAGCATCAACAGACACGCGAGGACGAGCGCCTGGCCTTCCTGCCGCTCGAAGCTCCGCCGGAGCGCGCGGGTCATCATGGCGTCTCCGGGTTCGGGTGCATCAGCCACTTGAAGTGGAAGTTCGACTGCATCCGCAGGCTGTAGGTAGCCGTCAGCGGGAGGAAGTAGCGCCTGCTCGCGGCGAGCCCCCGCAGCACGTCCAATTCCTGCCGGTGGAGCGTGGCGTAGCCCCGCTGGTGGCCCAGCCCCACGCCCGCGTTGGCCGCCCTCCACGCGGTGAAGACGAGCTGGTTGGCGAAGGGCACCCGCAGCTCGTACCAGTAGCGCACCCGCACGCTCAGCACGGTGGCCTTGCGGTAGGCCTCCTCGCTCAGTCCCTCCGGCCCGTCGAAGTCCAGCTCCCGCCCCTTCGTGGCCGAGCGCGGCTTCCACACGCTCCGCGGCGGCGAGGACCCGGACGGATTCACCGTATCCACGCGCACCAGGCCGAACAGGGGCGCGCCGTTCACCGAGTCCGGCACGGCCACGTCCCGGGTCGGCCACGGCAGCCGCCGCAGCATCTCGTCCTGGAGATGCGCCCGCGTCCACGTCCTGGCCAGCTCCGGCGGAGTGTCCGTGCGGCCCAGGGTGGGCAGCAGCGCCACCAGGGCCGCGTCGCGCATCCGCTCGGTGTTGCCATTCCACACGATGCCGGACCGTGCCGCGCAGTACGCCGCGTACTCCGTCATCAGCTTCGCCTGCTGCATCAGCGTCAGCTGGAGCAGGCCCAGGGCCAGGAAGACCATCAGCGGCAGCACCAGGGCCGACTCGATCGCGGCCTGACCCGATTGCCTGCCTTGGAGGGGGTGTTCACTCATGGACGCCGCCCTGAAGCGACATCCGTGCCACCGTTTCGTCACTCGGGAGGACGTTCAGCCGGGGGTCTCAGAGGGAAGACCCCCCTCCAGGAGGGGGACGGGGAGCCGCCAGAACGGAACAAACCGGCAGCCGAGGGATCGTGACTTTGACACTTTGCGTGGTGGGTGGATAACATCCCACCCGTTGGTGCCCCGGGCCCCCGCTTTGCAAAGCAGCTGCGCCACCTACGAGTTTCCGCCCCCCCGGGCGCTCCCCGCTTTGGAGGTCTCCGAGACATGCTGAAGGGTAAGACACCGCTCCTCATCGCGCTGGGCCTCGGCCTGCTGGCCGGCATCATCGCGTGGTCCGCCATCAAGAAGAAGGAATCCGATGTGCGCCGTGGTTGGAACCTGGTGCCCGTCGTCGTTGCCTCGTCGGATATCCCCGAGGGCACCGTCATCACCTTCGACATGATCAACCAGCGCTCGGTCCCCGAGCAGTTCGTCACCTCCTCCGTGGTGAAGCCGGACTCGGCCACCTACGTGGTGGGCCAGAAGGTACTCGTGGCGCTGCAGCAGGGTGATCCCCTCCTGTGGAGCCAGTTCGAGACCACCAAGGCCGCCGAGCGCCTGTCCACCAAGGTGCAGAAGAAGGTCCGCGCCATCACCATCGAGTCCAAGCCCACCACGTCCGTGGGTGGCTGGGTGCGCCCCAACGATCACGTGGACGTGATTGGCACCTTCCGCGATCCCCAGACGGACGAGAGCGTGGCCGTGACGCTGCTGCAGAACGTCATCGTGCTCGCCACCGGCAAGGTCACCGGTACCACCAACGTCAACCTCATCCCCGAGCACCAGCGCGAGTACGCCAACATCACGCTCATGGTCATCCCGGAGGAGGCCGAAATCCTCACCCTGGCCAGCGAGCTGGGCAACCTCACGCTCTCCCTCCGCAACGAGGAGGACGTGGACATGATCGAGGAGCGTGGCCGCGCCACCATCAGCACGCTGCTCTCCGGTGAGCGCACCCGCGTGCTCGAGCAGAAGCGCCGCGAGATCATCCAGATCATCAAGGGCGGCTCCTCCGAGAAGAACGCGGTCGGCTCCTCGGGTACTCCGTAGTCTCCCCCCTCCCGTCGGTGCGTTTCCCTTCCCCCCGAAGCTGAAGGAAGTCCCCGCACATGCTGGCCGGAATCGTCCTACTCCTCGTCACCGGGTCGGTCTTCTTCTTCAGCCTGGTGATCTTCACCGTCCTGGCGAAGGCCTACGAGCAGTACCAGGAGCGGTACGTCGTCAAGTCGATGAACGACTTGAGCGACATGTTCCTCTTCATCGATGCCCGTCAGCTGCTGGTGCTCAACATCGCCAGCATGTGCTTGTTGGGCATCCTGACGTACATCATCTTCAACCCCATCCTGTGCGTGGTGGCCACGATCTTCGGCTTCTTCCTGCCGATCATCCTGGTGAAGCACTACCGCAAGCGGCGCATCAAGAAGTTCAACGTGCAGCTGGTGGATGCGCTGCAGGCCATGGCCAACGCCTTCAAGGCGGGTCTCACGTTCCCACAGGCCATCGAGCATGTGGCGCGCGAGGCCCAGCCGCCCCTGGCCCAGGAGTTCGGCCTCTTCGTGAAGGAAGTGAAGCTGGGCGTGCCGCTGGAGGAGGCCCTCATCAACATGGGCCGCCGCGTGGGCAGTGACGACCTGGAGCTCGTCGTGGTCGCCACCAACATCGCCCGTCAGCTCGGCGGCAACATGGCGGAGATGTTCGAGACCATCTCGAGCGTGATCCGCGAGCGCTTCCGGCTCGAGGGCAAGATCGACGCCCTCACCGCCCAGGGCAAGCTGCAGGGCTGGGTGGTGGCGGCCATGCCCGCCATCCTCGGCCTCGTCCTCAACTACATGCGGCCGGACCTGATGGAGCCGATGATGGACCACTGGTTCGGGTACATCCTCGTGACGGTCATCGCCATCATGGAAGTGCTGGGCGTGATCATCATCCGGCGCATCGTCAACATCGATATCTAAGGAGTGGCCGTGAGCGACATCCTCACCAATACGTTGATGGGGGGCGCTGCGCTGATGTTCGCGACGTCGGCGGGCTTCCTCGGTGTCGGCGTCTACCAGAACTACTTCTCGCAGTTCCTCTCCGAGGTCCGGGATGACTCGGCGGGTGGTGTGTCGGGCATCGGCGCGGTCACCATCCGCAAGCTGGGCGCGCTCAACCGGCGGCTGATGTGGCCGGGCTACGAGAACAAGATGCGCAAGAAGCTCACCAAGGGCGGTGAGCCTCATGCGTTCAAGCCCGAGGACATCATGGCGCTGCAGGAGATCTGCGCCGTGGTCGGCCTGCTGTCGGGCCTCATCCTGATCAACGCGCTCGACGAGAACTTGGCCTGGTCCCTCGCCTTCGCGCTGTTCGGCATGTACTACCCGCTCATCTGGGTGAATGATCAGGTGACCAAGCGCCACCTGCAGATCTCCCGGGCGCTGCCCTACAGCCTGGACCTGCTGACGCTGTCGGTGGAAGCGGGTCTCGACTTCACCGGCGCGCTGGCCAAGGTGGTGGAGAAGGGCAAGGCGGGCCCGCTGCGCGAGGAGCTGCAGATCGTCCTCAAGCAGCTGAAGATGGGCAAGACGCGTGAGGAGGCCCTCAAGGCGATGATCGCCCGGGTGGACCTGCCGGCGCTCACCACCTTCGTCACCGCGCTCATCCAGGCGGACAAGATGGGGACCAGCCTCGGCAAGGTGCTGCGCATCCAGTCCACCCAGCTGCGCATCGACCGCACCCAGCGCGCCGAGAAGCTGGCCGGCGAGGCGCCGGTGAAGATGCTCTTCCCGCTCATCGCGTGCATCTTCCCCACGGTGTTCATGGTCCTCTTCGGACCCATCGTGTTCCAGTTCATGTTCGGAGACGTTGGGGGGTAGGGCCCTGGGCTTCCAGCTCACCATCGCCAAGGGCCTGCAAGCGGGGAAGGAGCTTCTCTTCGAGCAGGCCGAGATCAACATCGGCCGCACCACGGAGAACGACGTGGTGCTGCAGGACGCCGGTGTATCGCGCAAGCACGTGCGCATCTCGGACCGGCTCGGGCGCTTCTACGTGCAGGACCTGGGCAGCGCCAACGGCACCCTGGTCAACGACGCGCCCCTCTCCGGTGAGCGGGAGCTGCGCAACGGCGACCGCATCTCCCTGGGGCCGGTGGAGTTCGTCTTCAAGGAGGTCGTCAGCGCGGACGACGCCACCCGGCCCTTCATGCCGGTGGATGAGGACGACGACGCCACCCGGCTCATCCGCCGCAACCAACCCACGTCCGCGCAGCCGCAGCTTCAGCCCGATCCCTTCGCGCCCACCCCGCGCCTCGAGCCGGCTCCCTCCGGGCCGCCCATGCTGGTGCCCGTGTCGGGGCCTTCGGCGGCCCGCTCGGAGACACGGGCGGAATCGCTCGCCGTGGAGCCCCCCACCACGGCTCCGCTGTCCCGCGCGGCTCCAGCCCGGGGCTCTACCCCTACGGCCCCCGAGCGCCCCGCGGCCGGCGCCGACGGCCTGTCCGCCGCCGACAAGGCCCGGCGCCGCCGTGAGCTGAGCGAGACCCTGGGCGGCCAGCTCACCCTGTGGTGGCTCGGGCTGTCCCGCGGGGGCAAGTTCGTCCTGTCCACCGTGGTGCTCCTGCTGGTGGCCGGCGCGGTGGGGGGGCTGGCCATCGTCTTCCGGCCCAACCTGGAAGGGCTGTCCCGGGGCCCGGAGCCCGAGTCCCTCGGCCTCCAGCCCGTGATGGACTCGTTCGGAGTGGGCGAGGGCGTGACGTGGGAGCAGGCGGACCTGAAGCTCTTCGACTTCGAGTTCGTCTCGCCCACGCGCGCGGTCGCCGTCCTGCGCTACCAGGCCAGCGGCATCTCCAAGGACGAGGTCACCCTCACCGTCAACGCCACGCCCGTGGGCTCGGTGCCTCCGGACCTGGCCACCGCCTCCGAGCGGGAGATCCAGCAGATCATCTCGCCCTCGCTGCTCAAGCGGAACGAGCACAACCAGCTGGTCTTCGACAACGTCCGCAACCCTCCGGGCCGTGACAGCTGGCGGGTGTGGAACCTGCGGCTGGAGATCATCCCCGTCCCGAATCTGAGCCCCGAGGAGCTGCTGCAGACGGCGCGCAGCTACGTGGCCCGGGCGCGCGACTTCTACGAGCGCAGGGACGTCGGCGCGGAGAACCTCTCGCTGGCCTGGGAGAACTACCGCTCGGCGTGGATCACCCTGGAAGCCCTGGACGAGAAGCCCGAGCTGTACGAGGACGTCCGGCACATGATGGGCCAGGTGGCGTTGGACCTGGACCAGAAGTGCGGGCAGCTGATGCTGGAATTCCAACGGAACATCCAGTTCAAGGACAAGAAGCGGGCCCGGCGGGTGGTGGATGAAATCACCCGGCGCTTCCCTACACCGGCGCATCGCTGCCACAATCTGGCGCTCGAAAAGGCCAACGAGCACGGGCTGTGAGGCCCGCGTCCGTGCACCCAACGAAGTGGTGACTTTCCATGTCGAACGGTTCCCCTCCCGCACGCCGTCGTTCCACGACGGGATCCTCCTCGGGTGATGCTTCCTCGAGCGGCTCCACCAGGCAGCGTCCCGCGGTGCGCAGGACCGCCACCGGTGTGGCGCCCGCCGTACGCGCCGAGCCCCCGCTGCCGGTGATGGGCACCAAACTGGTGTGCTCGGCGGGCCCGTGCGCCGGTCAGGAGTTCGCGCTGGAGGATGGCGAGTACGTCATCGGCCGCGCCAACGACAACCCCATCTGCATCCCGGACACCTCGGTGTCCCGCAAGCACGTGCTCATCCGCCGCCTGGGCGGGGGCTGGGTGGTGAACGATCTGGGCTCCGGCAACGGCACGCTCCTCAACGGCGAGCCCCTCACCGACGAGATGCCGCTGACCCACAGCGACACCCTCGTCCTGGGCGACACGGAGTTGACGTTCAACGACAACTCCAACGCCACGATGATGATGCCGATGCCGACGGCGCCCCCGCCGCGTCCGGGCCGCGGCAGCACCCGGTCCTCGGCTCCCGCGGCCGCTCCCGCCGAGGAGGCCGGAGGCGAGGTGAGTGGGGCCAGCGGCGCGGTACCGCGCCGTCCAGGCCGGCCCGAGACCCGCGTGCGCAGCGCTCGTGGCCGTGCCGCGGTCACGCCGCAGGATCCCGCCGCGCAGCAGCGCAAGAAGCGCCTGTTGATCCTCACCGCGGCCGTCTTCGTGATGCTGGCGGGCCTGCTGGTCATCATGAAGGTGCAGCAGCAGCGTGAAGCGGAGGTCGAGGCCCAGAACGCGCAGCTCGCCCAGCAACGGCGGGAGGCGATGGACTCGCTCTTCCAGGAGGCCAAGAACTCCATCCGCGATGGCAAGTGGATGGATGCCAAGGCGAAGCTGCTGGAGCTCCAGGAGATGGAGCCCAACTACGTGCAGCTGCCGGACTACCTGGCGCGCGTGGAGAAGGAGATCCCCAACCAGCAGGCGCTCGACGCGGCCAGGTCGTCGCTGGAGAAGAACCAGCTCGGTCCGGCGGCCACGGCCCTGGCCAAGGTGAGCAAGGACACCCAGCTCTTCGAGACGGTGCGCCAGCTGCGCACGTCCCTGAAGGACAAGGCCGACAAGCGCGTGCGTGAGGCGCTGACGCTGCTGGAGCAGAAGCAGCTGGACCAGGCCAAGGCCATCACCGACGACGTGCTCGTGGCCGATCCGGAGCACCGCGACGCCAAGGTCATCAACGAGGAGGCGGCGCGCGCCATCGCCATCCGCGACGCGCCTCCTCCGCCTACCCCGGTCAAGGAGGCGCCCAAGCCGTGGGACCAGGCCGTGGACCGCTTCCGCGATGGTGACCTCAATGGCGCCATGGCCATGGCCAACGCCTGCGCCGGCAAGAGCCCGCAGTGCAAGACGCTGATGGCGCAGCTGGGGGACTTCGGCACCCTCTACAAGAAGCTGGAGGACCTGGACGCCAAGGGCCTGGCGCGCCTGCTGGACCTGGACAAGAAGATCACCCGGGGCCAGGGCAGCAAGCTGTCGCGCAACGCGGGCACGCGCGCGGCCAACATCTTCTTCAAGAGCGCCTCGGCCGCGAAGGCGTCGGGTCAGTACGGCCGCGCCATGGATAACGCCCAGCGCGCCCTCCAGGCGGACCCCAGCCATGCCGGCGCCAACAACATCGTCGCCGAGATGCGCGCCAAGGCGAAGGATCTCTACCTGCAGGCCTACGCCCTCAAGGACACCAATCCCGAGGACGCCGTGCCCAAGTTCCGCGAGGTCATGGCCATGACCCCGTCGGAAGACGAGACGCACCAGAAGGCCAAGAGCTGGGTCGAGAAGCTCAAGTGACCAGGAAACGGCGAGGCACCGGAGAGACCCCGCCCGAGGACACCGCCGGACAGGGAGATCTCTTCGGCGGCTCGCTCGGTGTGGCACCCAGGCGCGTGGTGGCGGCGGCTCCCAAGCCGCCCCCCGAGCCTCCACCCCCACCCCCCGCGCCTCCGCCTCCCTCGGAGCTGGGGGATGTGTCCGCGGCGCTGCCGTCGCTGCCCGGCGCGCCCTCGCGGACGCCCCCGGCGCGCACGGTGCTCACCGTGGGCGAGCTCACCCAGCAGCTCAAGGTGACCATTGAGTCGCGCTTCCCGCGCGTGCTGGTGCGCGGCGAGGTGTCCGGCTTCCGGGGGCCCAATGCCCGCGGCCACCTGTACTTCTCGCTCAAGGACGCGGAGGCCTCGCTCGAGGTGAAGATGTGGGCCTCGCAGGCGGCGAGGCTGCGCTTCGCCCTGCGCGATGGGCTGGCCGTGGTGGCCGAGGGCAGCGTGGACGTGTACGCGCCCGCCGGCCGCTACAGCCTCATCGCCCAGAAGCTGGAGCCGGAAGGAGAGGGCGCCCTGGCGCTCGCCTTCGAGCAGCTCAAGGCGCGGCTCGCGGCCGAGGGCCTCATCGGCGACAACCGCATCCGCCCGCCCCGCGAGCTGCCCTTCCTGCCCCGGCGCATCGGCGTGGTGACGAGCCGCACCGGCGCGGCGTTGCAGGACTTCCTGCGCGTGCTGCACTCGCGCAACCCGCGCCTGTCCGTGCTGCTGTGCGACGCGCGCGTGCAGGGCGAGGGCTCGGCCGAGGAGGTGGCCCGCGGCGTCGAGCGCCTGTCCCGCACGGACGTGGACGTCATCGTCGTCACGCGCGGCGGCGGCTCGAAGGAGGACCTCTGGACGTTCAACGAGGAGCGGGTGGCGCGCGCCATCTTCGCCTCGCCGGTGCCGGTGGTGTCCGCCATCGGCCATGAGATCGACTTCACCATCTCCGACTTCGTGGCGGACTGGCGCGCGCCCACGCCCAGCGCGGCGGCGGAGCGGCTCGCCCCGGTGTTGCAGGATCTGGAGTACGCCCTGGCCACGCAGTCGGTGCGGCTGCGCAAGGCGGCCGAGCGCCGGATATTGGAGCTGCGCGAGCGGATGGGGACCCTGCGCGGGCGGGTGGTGGACCCGAGGCGGCGGCTGTCCACGGAGCGGTTGAGGCTGTCGGACGCCGAGGACGCGATGATGCGGGTGCTGCGCCAGGTGCTGCGCGAGCGGCGCGAGGAGCTCCGGGGGCACTCCGAGCACCTCCAGCGCCAGCGGCCCCAGGCCCGGCTCGCCGAGCAGCGGGCGCGGCTGGTGCAGTTGTCCGCGCGGTTGAAGGACGCGGTGCGGGCGGACGTGGCGGCGCGGCGGGCGAGGGCGGCCCAGGCCCGGCTGGAGCTGGAGCGCGGCTCGCCCCTGGCCCGGGTGGCGGAGCTGCGCGCCCGGCTGGCGGACCGGAAGGCCCGGCTGGTCGCCCTGGAGAAGGACTCCCTGGCGTCGGCACAGCGGCACTTCCAGCGGCTAGAAGGGCGGCTGGATGCCATGAGCCCGCTGAAGGTCATGTCCCGGGGCTACTCGGTGACGTTCCGCAAGCGGGATGGGGGGGTGGTGCGTTCCATCTCGGACGTTCAGCCCGGCGAGACGCTCGGCATCAAATTCGCCAACAACGGGGCGAAGACACTCCAGGGGTGCGAGGAGATTGAAGCCACTGTCACCTCGGTGAAGGGTCCGGTGGATTGCTGACGTCCGGGTGCAGGTCCCGCTGGCACCCGGGCGGGGGCCTCCTCTAGAGTCCGCTGCTCTTTTTCGAGGTGGACGGAAGTGGCGAAGGACAGCAAGGGCAAGGCGGCGGAAGAGGTCCCCGAGCAGTACGGGGACGTGGTGCAACGGCTCGAGGACGTGGTGGCGCGGCTGGAGGGCGGCACGCTCACGCTCGAGGAGTCGCTCAAGTCCTTCGAGGAAGGCATCAAGCTGGTACGCCGGGGCGAGCAACTCCTCAACGCGGCGGAGAAGCGCATCGAGGAGCTGTTGAACGAGGACGGGCGGGACGCGGTGGTTCCCCTGCAGGCGGGCGTGAAGCCCCCGGCACTGCCCTCCACTCCGGCGCCCGCCCCATCGCGGGGCAGCTCGGGGGCCGCCAGGTCGGCGCCGCCTCCCGAGGATGACGTGCCGTTCTAGGTCCCCGGCTGTAGAGCCATCCTGACCGCCATGCCCAAACCGAAGGTCACCATTGTCGACGACGACCGCGACACGCGGGAGTTGCTCTCGTTCGCCCTGGAGTCCGAGGGCTTCGAGGTCAACGCGGCGGCCAATGGGCTGCGGCTGATCTCCTCCCTGCAGCTCAAGCGGCCGGACATCATCCTCATGGACGTGAACATGTCCTGGATCGATGGCTTCGAGCTGTGCAAGGCCGTGAAGAAGAACGAGCAGTTCCGGGACATCCCCATCATCTTCATCAGCGGGCGTGGGGAGCCCGAGGACCGGAAGCGCGGGCGGGAGGCCGGCGCCGCGGACTATTTCGTGAAGCCCCTGGATCTCAACGCGCTCATCAAGCGGTTGCGTGAGCTCATCCCTCCGCCCGCCGCCGAGGTACCCTGATATGTCGTCCTTCGATCTGGATTCCTACCTGCAGACCCAGGTGGAGCGGGTGGAGAACCTGCTGCGCTCGCGCTCGGACGAGCTGGGCGTGAATGTGCCGCCGCGTCTGCATGAGTCCATGCGTTACTCGCTGCTGGCCGGAGGCAAGCGGCTGCGGCCGGTGCTGTGCCTGGCCTTCGCGGAGGCGGTGCTGAAGCAGAGCAACGTGCCGCGAGCGGTGGAGGACTGCGCGTGCGCGCTCGAGTTCATCCACACCTACTCGCTGGTGCACGACGACCTGCCGTCCATGGACAACGACGACATGCGGCGCGGGCGGCCCACCAACCACAAGGTGTACGGCGAGGCCATGGCCATCCTGGCGGGTGACTCGCTGCTCACGGACGCCTTCGCCCTGGTGGCGGGCGGCCCCGAGCCGGTGCGCGGCGTGCTGTGCCGGGAGCTGGCGGTGGCCGCGGGCTCGTCGGGCATGGTGGGCGGGCAGGTGCTGGACATCGCCGAGGATCGGCCGGCCCACATCGACTACCTCACGCGGATGCACCGCCTGAAGACGGGCGCCCTCATCCGCGCCGCGTGCCGCATGGGCGTGCTCGCCGCCGGTGGGGACGCGGACGCGCTGGCCCGCGCGGATACGTATGGGGACTCGGTGGGCCTGGCGTTCCAGATCGCCGATGACGTGCTGGACGTCACGGGGGATGCGTCCTCCATGGGCAAGCCGGTGGGCGCGGACGCCGCCGCCGGACGCTTCACCTTCCCGGCGGTGCTGGGGCTGGAGGAGTCCAAGCAGCTCGCGGCGCGCAAGGTGGCCGAGGCCATCGACGCCGTGAAGACGCTGGAGCCGCACGATGGCCCGCTGGCGGCGCTCGCGCGCTACTCGGTGGAGCGACGCTCGTGATGGAGCGGCTCCTGCCGCGAATCCAATCTCCCGGGGATGTCCGCGCGCTCCCCGAGTCCGAGTTGCCTCGCCTGTGCGAGGAGCTGCGCGAGGACATCATCGCCCTGTGTGGCCGCGTGGGCGGTCACCTGGGCGCCTCGCTCGGCGCGGTGGAGCTGATCGTCTCCCTGCACCGCGTCTTCCACTCGCCCCAGGACGCGCTCGTCTTCGACGTGGGCCACCAGGCCTACGCGCACAAGCTGCTGACGGGCCGGCGTGAGCGCATGGGGACCCTGCGTCAGGCGGGCGGCATCTCCCCCTTCCTGGACCCGCGGGAGAGCCACCACGACGCGCTGGCCGCGGGCCATGCGAGCACCGCCGTGTCCGCGGCGCTGGGGATGCTCCAGGGCAAGAAGCTGCGGGGACAGCCCGGGCACGCGGTGGCGGTGGTGGGGGACGGGGCGCTCACCGGTGGGCTGACCTTCGAGGGCCTCAACAACACCGGGGGCACGCACCTGCCGCTGGTGGTGGTGCTCAACGACAACCAGATGTCCATCTCCGCCAACGTGGGCGCCATTCCCGCGTTGCTGCGCACGCGCGAGGCCCGGGGCTTCTTCGAGGGGCTGGGCTTCACGTACCTGGGGCCGGTGGACGGGCATGACCTCGGGGCGCTCACGCGGGCACTGCGCGAGGCCCGGGCCTCCACGCGCCCGGTGGTGGTGCACGCGATGACGCAGAAGGGCAGGGGTTTTCCTCCGGCCGAGGCGGACACGCAGACGCGCGGCCACGCCATGGGGCCGTACGAGTGGCGGGATGGAAAGCTGGTGCGCTCGCGCGGCGGCCAGCGGACCTTCAGCGAGGCCTTCGCCTCGGCATTGGAAGAGGCCATGGCGCGGGACGAGCGCGTGGTGGCGGTGACGCCGGCCATGTTGGAGGGCTCGGCGCTGGTGGGCCTCAAGCAGCGCTACCCCGAGCGTGTCTTCGACGTGGGCATCGCCGAGCAGCACGCCGTCACCTTCTGCGCGGGCCTGGCCGTCACCGGGCTGAGGCCCGTGTGCGCCATCTACTCGACGTTCCTGCAGCGCGCGTACGATCAGATCATCCACGACGTGTGTTTGCCGGGCCTGCCCGTGGTGTTCGCCGTGGACCGGGCGGGGCTGGTGGGCGCGGATGGCGCCACGCACCAGGGCACCTATGACGTGGCCTCGCTGCGGCCCATTCCCGGCCTGACGATGATGGCTCCGGTGACGGGCGAGGACGTGACGGAGATGCTCGCCACCGCGCTCGCGTTGCCCGGGCCCTCGCTGATGCGCTTCCCCCGGGGCACGCTGCCGGTGCTGCCCGCGGAGCCGCCGCCGGAGACGGTCCCGGTGAGCGGGGCGCGCTGGTTGAAGCGGGCGGCACAGGCGCGGGTGGCCTTCATCACGCTCGGGCCGCTGGGTGTGTCCGCGCTGGAGGCCGCTGCCTCGGAGCCGGGGTGGAGCGTGCTGGATGCGCGCTTCGTCACCCCGCTCGACGAGGCGGCGGTGCTGGAGGCCGCCGCGTGCGGGCGCGTGGTGGTGGTGGAGGAGGGGACGACGCACGGTGGGCTGGGCAGCGCGGTGCTGGAGTTGCTCGCCGCGAGGGGCGTGGGAGCCCGGGTGAAGCTGCTGGGCATGCCGGACACCTTCGTGTCCCACGGAGATGCGCGCGTGCAGCGGGCCGAACTGGGCCTGGATGCCGCGGGCCTGCGGCGAGCCGCCCTGGCGCTGCTCGCCGAGGGAGGTGCGCCGTGAAGCCACGCAAGGAGCGCCTGGACGTGCTGGTGGTGGAGCGGGGGCTGGCCGAGTCGCGGACCAAGGCGCAGGCGTTGATTCTCGCGGGCCAGGTGGTGGTGGCGGATCAGCGGGTGGACAAGCCCGGGGCGCTGGTGCCGGTGGAGGCCGAGTTGCGGCTCAAGGGCGAGGTGCTGCCCTACGTGTCCCGGGGCGGGCTGAAGCTGAAGGCCGCCCTGGAGCGCTTCGGACTGGACGTGCGCGGCAAGGTGGCCGCGGACATTGGCGCCAGCACGGGAGGCTTCACCGACTGCCTGTTGCAGGAGGGAGCCACGCACGTCCATGCCATCGACGTGGGCTACGGACAGTTGCACGAGAAGCTGCGGACGGATCCACGGGTGCGCTCGCGCGAGCGCGTCAACGCCCGTTACCTGACGGCCGAGGACCTGCCCGAGTCGGTGGACGTCATGGTCATCGACGTGAGCTTCATCTCGCTGACGCAGGTGCTGCCGGCGGTGCTGCCATTCCTGAAGCCCAAGGGCCTGCTGGTGGCGCTGGTGAAGCCCCAGTTCGAGGTAGGGCCCGACAAAGTGGGGAAGGGCGGCGTGGTGAAGGACCCGGCCGCGCGCCAGGAGGCCATCGACTCGATGTCCGCGTTCGTCCGGGAGCAGGGGCTCGCGGTGCGTGGGGTGATGGACTCGACCGTGCCTGGTCCCGCCGGCAATGTCGAGGCCCTGCTCATTGCGGACAAACCGTGACGCTTGGCGGTGACTCCATGACGAGTCCCCTCATCCTCTCGGATGCACAGCAGGTGATTGGGAGGCGTTGGCGCAAGGGGCAGCCTCCGGAGCAGGCGCGGATTCTCAGCCTCACACGAGACGCCTTGGACTTCATCTCCGCCACTGGCCAATGGTACCCCTTCGAGGATTTTCGAGCACACGGCGGGTCTCGTGAAGCCCAGGCTATTGGCGAGAATGGCTCCACGGGGCTGCGAGAACTCCTGAGCAAGACAGAGCGCTTCTTCGGGAAGCTTCTCGATGACCCCGAGGCCGCTGGAGAGCAGGTGCCGATCCAGACCATCCTCGACGCGCTTCGCTTCGTCTCTTCAGCCGGGCAGCATGAGGCCTTCAGCGATTTCGTCGAGCATGTCGAATCCCATGCTCCGCCATTTGTAGTGGCCTCGTTTGAAACACAGCAGGAGGCGGAAGCCTGGCTTGAGACCCATCCGTCTCCGCCCGCTTTCGCTGATATCCTGATCGGCGGCCGGTACCATGATGTGGTTTATGAGCGCGAAACGGATTTTCGCTGCCTGCCATGGAATCGCCACCTCGAGCGCTATCTCGCGTGGCTCAAGCGGGTGGAGCCGCCCGTTGCCACAGCTTCATTCACTACTCGTGAGGAGGCGGAAGCCTGGCTGAACGGGCAGCCCACTCCAGCCAGGCGCACATGGGTGATGATCGCGCGTGAGTTCTACCTCGCGGCGTACTATCCAAATATCAATCACCGTGTCCTCTATCCTCTCTCCATGGCCAGCGTTGACGAGGAAGAAGAGCAAGAGACCGAGCGCCCATAAGACGAATCAACGCTGATGGCGGATTCCGTCTTGCGGCGCTCAGAACGGGCGCTCCGGCATTCCTCGCTCCAGCCACTCTTCGTACTCGACCAGGATGTCGAGCCGGTCGAGCAGCACGGCCCCTCCAGCCGTCAGCAGGCCTAGCACCAACAGCACGGTCCCCGCGCGACGGCGATGGGCCGCCAGCCAGAGCCCTCCCGCGAGCATCGCCACCAAGGCCAGAGGAAGCGCCCACAGCACGCTCACCCCGGTGTGGTTCTCCGAGTACATGGCCAGCCGGGCGGCCACGAGGCTCCAGAAGAGGACGAGCGCTAGACCGCTGCTCAGTCCAAGGAGTCCTCGCCAGGAGAGCCAACGCATCGATCCGGCTTGCATCGAGGAGGTCCCGCTCATGGGCTGAACATCAGGCCTTCCATCCTGTTGCCATTCCCTGCCCACCCATTCCGCATTCGCTCGAAGGCCCACAGGTAGATGGTCGTGGAACTCTCGTCGATCTCCACGTACTTGCTCGGGTCGGTGGAGAAGTAGGCGTAGCCGCTCTGTCCCGTGGTCGTCACCTTTTGCGAACGCGCGAAGACCTCCGCCGGTGCCCACTTGCGTGTGCCCTTGAGGCGGGAGTTACACCCGGACAGGATGAGATGGCCCTGCCTCGGATCCCAGTCGAGCGGCGCGAGATTTTCGATCTCGGCCTTCATGACCGTTCCGTCCTCACCGGTGTCCTTGGTGAACTCGAGTCCGTTCTTTTCGCCGCCTTTGCTCTTGGAGGAGTGCGAGAAGATCTGCCCCTGGACCACGGTGGGGAATGTCCTTTCACGGATGCCGGGCATGAATGTGCCTCCCACACAGGGGAGCCAGTATCCAGCGTGTTAGCCCAGTGGCTCAAGCCCCCAAGACGGAGGGAGCAGGGCCGCGGGCTCAGAATGAAGGCACGTCGTTGGCCAGGTGCGACGACAGGCCGCCGTCGATCACCAGCGCGCTGCCGTTGATGTAGCTCCCATGGGGCCCGACGAGGAAGGCCACCATCCTGGCCACGTCCTCGCCGGTTCCGAACCTCCCGGCGGGAATCCTTCGCAACAACGCCTTCCTCACCTCGGGGTCCGCCTTCGCCAGCATCTCCGTGTCGATGTAACCCGGGCAGATGGCGTTGCAGGTGATGCCGTACGCGCCCCATTCCACGGCGAGGGTCTTGGAGTAGCCGATGAGCGCGTGCTTGGTGGCCGCATAGGTGGATGATTGCGCTCCGCCAAACAGGCCCTGGATGGAGGAGATGTTCACGATCCGCCCATACCCTCCGGTCTTCATGCGAGGGAGCGCCCACCGGCAGATGTAATAGACGCCATCCATGTTCACGCCGAACAGGGTCTTCCACTCTTCCGTGGGAACCTCGTCCGCGCGATGGAAGGGGCCGCCATAGCCCGCGTTGTTCACGATGACACCGGGGACACCCAGCTCCGTCTCGATGCGGGCGAGCGTTGCATCCACCGCTGCCTCATCCGCGACATCGCAGATAAAGGTCCGAGCCCGGGCCCCGGAGGCGGTCAGCTTCTGCTCGAGCCTGGACAGGGCCTGTGCGTCACGGGCCAGCAGGGCCACCTGGTAACCATTCTCCGCGAGCACTTCCGCGATCGCCGCGCCAATGCCGCGGCTGGCTCCGGTGACGAGCGCCAGCTTCGCCTCCAATCGCGCTCCCATCAGAGCACCCCCTTCGGAGGAAGGAGCCGGAGCTCATCGACCCGGACGTTCAAGGGCTTCTGGGCGATCTCCCAGATGCTCTGGGCCACGTCCTCCACGGACAGCATGTCGGCCGCGCTGAACTCCGGGCGCGTCTTCCAGAAGGACGTGTAGACGGCGCCCAGGGAGATGAGCGTGGCCCGGATGGAGTAGGGCTTTCCCTCTTCGTTCAGCACTCCCGTCAGGGCCCGGACCCCATGTTTGGACGCGGCATACGAGCCGTTCATGGGCAGCGTGAGGTGATCGCTGATGGAGCCGATGTGGATGAGCCTCCCGCCGCCCCGGGTCTTCATCCGGTTGAACGCCTCGCGCGAACAGATGAAGGCCCCCGTCAGGTTCACCTCGAGCGTCCTGCGCCAATCCTGGACCGAGGTGTCCGCGATGGACGTGAAGACCCCGACGCCCGCGCAGTTGATCAGCACGGAGATGGGTCCCACTTCCTTTTCCGCCCGCTCGAACAGCGACGCCACGGAGGCCTCGTCCGTGATGTCGACCCGCATCTCGTCCGCCGTCTCCTGCTTCACGTCATTCGAGGCGCACACGGCGCGCACGCCCTCGGCCCTCAGTCTGGCGATGACTGCCTTGCCGATCTCACCGGTCCCACCGATGACGATCATGTTCCGAACGCTCATGAGGGCAGTGTAGGCCGGATGGTGTCCCTCAGGTGGCTCCTGTCGCGGTGAAGAACGGCATGGCCGTGAAGCCACCGCAGGAATTCTCTCCGCCACGTCCCAGGTACTCGGGGGCTCGCGCGGCGATGCCGAGCCGCTGCCGCAGCTCCTCCAGCGGCACCTCCCACAGGGTCTCGAGGCGCTCACCCAGCAGGGCCGAGGCGACGGCCCCCCGCTCGAAATCCTCCGCCTGGATCTGCCCCGCGTAGATGTCGCGCAGGTGCTTGTACCGGGCCTGCCGGATGTCCGGGTGCACCGCCGCCTCCGCCAGGAAGGTGGCGAGCGCCACCGGAGCCATGCCGAACACGAACGATTGGATGGCCACCTCGTCCGTGTCCGACGTCTCGTACGCTCCCAGCACGTGGATGAAGTCGTGGCTCTTGTTGAGCCGGTGGACGGCGTACTGCGTGGGGGTCGCGTCCGCGCCGAGCCGTGTCTGGATGGGAAAGAAGTCGGGAGACAGCCGGTAGTGTTCCATGTACCCCGCGTAGGCGTGCCCGAACGAGCCCACCGGCAGCGCCGCGAGTGTCTCCAGCTCCGGAATCGGAGGATCCCAGCGCTCGGCATGGAGGCGCTGGAATCCCGGTACCGCGAGCAGGGCGGCATCGCTGGCGGCCTGGAGCCCGGCGCTGCGAAGCACGGGGACGGCCTCGCCCAGGGTCGCCCGCCGTTCCGTCAGACCACGTGCGATTTCCTGGGGCTTGGACATGGAGGCTCCAACGAAGAGGACAGGGGAGGGTATTGCGGAACGCTCAGCGCATCGAGCGGTACTGCGCCGGTGTGAATGGCTTCACCAGCCTGGTACCCACGCGCAGCCAGAGCGCCTCCGAGTCATCCAGCGCTCCGTAGAGGCTGCCGCCCGGCACCCGGTAGCGGAACAGCTCACCCCTCTCGGCCGCGTCCGTGGCGACGATCTCCACGGGATAGGGAGGGGGGTCGTCCGCATCCCAGCCCGCGCTGGTGAACATGTAGAACGTGTCGCCCGCCCCCGGCTGCGCGAAGCGCGCCACCAGTGACCCGTTCGCGATGAGCGGCTGCTGATCCTTGTTCACGGCCTGCCCCTCGTTGGGCTGGCCGTCTCTCGCCTCCAGGAACCAGAAGCGTTGCGAGCCGATGGCCGCCAGACGGGTGCCGTTGTTGTACGGCACCAGCCCGGCCATGTATCCCGACAGTTCCGAGCTGATCCACAGCCGCTTCTCCGAGGGAATGCACCTGCCCTCCTCGAAGCCGCAGGCCCGGACGGTCGCGAAGATCTTCGGACTGGTGGTCTGGGTGGCCAGGTACAGCACCTTCCCGGTGGGATCGAACGCCACGGGCGGCTCCTGGATGGGCGCGATCGTATCGACGTCGTACATCTTGAGGTCCTGCCCGTCGCTGTACCGCACGGTCCCCACCCGGATGTGGGTCACGTCGACACCTTCGTCGTAGAACGGAATGGCGACCCGGCCATCGGGCCGCACGAAGGGATCGGAGAGGACCAGGCTGGTGATGATGCCCTCCGGATCTCCGATCTCCAGAGCCCAGGCCGTCCCACCGCCCTCGGGCTTGAGGAGCGTGAGGTTGATGACGTCGTAGATGAAGGCCTTGCCGTCCGGGGCCACCGACAGATTCTTCACGGCCAGGGCCGTCCTGGCGGTGACCTCGAAGTCCTTGTTGATGGCGAAGGCTCCCTGGCCCCTCGTCCACACCCAGCGCCAGCCGGTGGTCGCGGGCTTGCGGTCGGTGATGATCGTGCTCGGCTCGCAGGGGAAGTCCATCTCGATGGACTTCCGGTTCGCCGGGTTGCTCTTCTCCACCTTGTAGAGGAACGAGCGCGAGCCTTCCTTCGTGCAGCCGATGAAGCTCGCGTTGGCGCCGCTGCCATCGACGACGAAGTAGTCCGGCACCGCGGGCGTGGTGGAGTTGATGGGCTCGATGACCTCCTCCACCGGGAAGTACGTGGCCGACTGGGCCTGGGAGACGTTGGTGCGCCCGTCGGCGCAGGTGACGCGCGCGGTGAGGGACAGGTTCGTGGCGAGCCCCCTCGTGTAGCGCAGCTCATTCGTCGCCAGCTCCACCGGGGTGGGGGTGGCGTTGTAGGTCACCTGCTTGATCAGCTCGTTGTTGTCGAGCAGCTCCAGCCGTTGGACCTCGTCGCAGCCGGTCGCGGTGATGAAGAGCTTGAGGCTCTTTCCCACGGTGTTCGGCTGGTCCACGACGACGCTGACCTGGGGAGGTTCCGGCGTGGTGGGCGGAGGGGGCGGGTTGCAGGCGAGGGCGAGGAACGGCAGCAGCAGGGCCGGGCGGACGAAGGCCCGGCGAGAGGGGGGGGTATGCATGGTGGCGCCGAGTCTAGCCCGGGCGCCACCCGCCGGACATCAGCGGTCCAGGATGACGAAGTCCACGCGCCGGTTCAGCTCGCGGCCCTTGGGGGTCATGTTGGGAGCAACGGGCCGGCTGTCGCCGAAGCCGTCGGACTCGATGCGCGAGGGATCCAACCCCGCTTTGATCAGGTAGTCCGCTACCGCGCGCGCCCGCTCCTTGGACAGGTTCAGGTTGGCCGTCTTGTCGCCCTGGTTGTCGGTGTGCCCCTCGATGCGGACGCGCTGGATGCCATTGCGCACCATCAGGTCCATCACCTGCGCGAGCAGTGCGTGGCTGTCCGGCAGCAGCACGGCCTTGCCATCCGCGAAGCGCACCGGCTGCAGCAGCTCCAGCTTGTCGTTCTCGCGCTTCACCTGCCGCTGCTTCGGCTCGGGCACCAGGTCGAAGGACAGCTTCAGCGAGGCGCCATCGGCGGCTTCCACCGTGCGCGTCTGGGCCAGGAAGCCGGGGGCGGTGACCTCCACCACGTAGCGGCCGGCTGGCAGCTGAATCTGGTGGGACGCCGCGTCGGCCTTTGAGTACTTCACCTGCCGCGGCGTGGGACCGCCGAAGAAGATCAGCGTGGCCGGCACGGGCTTGCGCTTGGAGGTGACGGCCAGGGCCATGACCATCTGGGGCGCTTGCTGGGGCGCTTCGATCACCTGGATCGACTGAGGCGCCTGGGTAGGCTGGGGCACTTGGGCCACCTGGGTCGGCTGGACCACCTGGGTCGGCTGGGTCGGCTGGGTCGACTGAGGCGCCTGGGTCGGTTGGGGCACTTGGGCCACCTGGGTCGTCTCGGTCCGGACCGGGGTGGGGGTCGTCTGCTCCACCGGCGTGGGCTCGCGCACCACCACGCGTTCAATCACCCGCGTCCCACTGGCCTGCAGCGCCGGATCCACGTTGAAGGAGGCGCCGAGCACCAGGTTGAAGGGCGGCACGGGCTGCACGCCCCGGCCCACCATGCGCGTGAGGCCGAGCTCGGCCGCGGCGGTGAAGGTGAGGTTCTGCACCGCCGTCACCTTGAGACCCAGTCCGAGTGTCTGGGGCGCCACGCTGCCCACGGGCACGAGGCTCCCATCCGGCGCGACGAGCTGTCCGTCCGGCACGCCGAGCGGCGAGGTCAGCCCGTACTCGAGGAAGGGCGTGACGACGGGCAACGGCACCTCCAGCCCGAATCCCACGCCCAGGCGGGCGTAGCGGTTGATGCCCAGCGCGTACTCCTCGGCGGCGTTGAGCCGTCCGGCATCCACCAGCGAGCCCGTGCCATCCAGCAGGAGGCCCAGGTTGGCGTGGAGGCGGAGGGGGAGCATCGGGCTCAGCGAGCGCGCGTCATAGGTGGCCACCGCGCGGGGCGAGAAGCCGAAGGCGATCTGATTGCTGCCCACGCCGGAGAAGGTCATCACGCGCACGTCCGCGCCCGCCCACAGTCCGGGGAGCCACTGTTTCGTGGCGCGCGCGCCCAGCGTCACGTCTCCGAGGGCCTGGATGAGGTTGGGCGAGGAGCGCGTGTTGGTGTTCGTCGAGGCCGTGTAGGACAGCGAGAGATCGAGGAAGTCGAGCGGCACGTAGCCGACGGCGAAGGTGCCGCCGGTGCGCGTGTTGGTCGCGCCCTGGACGGGGAAGTCCGAGGTGGAGAAGAACTCGCCTGTGGCCGAGAAGCGCAGCACGCCCTTGCGTCCGAGGTCCGCTCCGGCCAGGCGCAGCAGTCCCACGCCACCCGTGGCGGTGGAGCCATGGCGCAGGTTGCGCGCATCCATCCAGGAGTTGCCGAGCGTGGCGGGGCTGTGCGCCTGATAGGTCTGATCCAACCCCGGGGAAGGGGTGGAGGGGCCCGGCTGTGTTGAGTACCCAACCATCTGGGTCGTTTCCCGAGCGGACGAGGAAGCGAGTGCTTGCTCGGCCGGGGGAGGGGGGCCGGGGCGTGGGAAGGGGGCGCGGTGGGCGCGGCGGACCCCTGTGCCCCGGCCGCGCCAGCCCCGAGGAGGGCCGTCAGCAGGAGGGAGCGCAGGGGGGGAGGGGGACAGCGGGAGTCGCGGAAGTCGCACGGGAGCCGAGTATACGCGGGGGTACCCGCCTCACAATTCTTGCCGGGACCCCCTGAGTCCGACACGCTGGCCCCCGGGCAGCTTCAGCGGCATGATTCGGAACCGCGCATGAAGGTTGACGCTTTCTTGAAATTTTTCCGGTCTCTCTACACGACCATGCAAGGCCAGGCACAGCGGGGGCGCTCGTGAGAGCGGAACTCGCGGAGTCACGTGGCCGCGTCCTGGTGATCGGCGCGAAGGAGGGCAGCGAGGCGCTGCTCGCGCACCTGTCCGTCAGTGGCTACCAGTGGGCCATCACCGAGGACATGCAGGAGCTGGCGAGCCTGGCCGAGTCGTTGCGGCCGGACGCGGTGCTCATGTCCGCCACCGGCAAGAAGGCCACCGAGGCGCTCAGCGCCGTGCGTCAGGAGTCCCGGCTGCGCGAGGTGCGCGTGCTGGCGGACCTGACGCGCTCGCGCTCGGAGGTGCTGCGCAAGCTGCCCGTGGACGAGTGGGTCCGCAGCCTCGAGGAGCTCAGCTCCCGGCTGGACTCGGCGCTGCGTGAGCGGCGGGTGATGGAGCGCACGCGCAACCGCATGGAGCGGCTGCTGGAGATCACCCAGGCCGCCACCAGCTCGCTGGAGCTGGAGCAGATCCTCCGCCTCGCGGTGGAGAAGGTGGGCGCCGTCATCAACGCCGACCGGTGCTCGGTGGTGCTGGTGGAGGACGTCAACTCGCGCACCGCGAGCGTGGTGGCCACGCTGGAGGATCCGGGCCTGTCGCTGGACGTGGACCTGGCGCGCTACCCCGAGCTGCGCCGCGCGCTGGAGACGCGCCAGCCGGTGCTGGTGGAGGAGGCCCAGCGGGATCCGCTGATGGCCGAGGTGCGCCCCACCATGACGTCGCTCGGGGTGCGCTCCATCCTCGTGCAGCCGCTGGTGTGCTCGGATGAGCTGCTCGGGGCGCTCTTCCTGCGCATGTCCCGGGGCTCCGAGGGCTTCGGCCGGGACGAGCAGGAGTTCGCCCAGGCGGTGGCGGCGGCGCTGGCCAACTGCATCCGCAACGCCCGCTTGCACACCGCTCTCAAGAAGAAGCGCGACGAGCTCGAGCTGGCCTACGTGGAGCGCTACCGCGAGCTGACCGAGGCCAACCGCCGCCTCAAGGATCTCAACCGGCTCAAGGACGAGATCATCGCCGTGTGCAGCCATGACCTGCGCGCGCCGTTGCAGGTGCTGCTGGGCCATGGCCGGCTGCTGCTCGAGGGCGGGTTGGATCCGCAGCAGAAGCAGTCCGCCGAGGCGATGATCCGCCAGGGCCGGAAGATCCTCGGCCTCGTCGAGTCGCTGCTGGAGCGGGGCAAGGGCGACGTGGCGCGCCTGTCCATCGAGCCGCGCGTGCTGGACATCTCGACGCTCTGCAAGGAGAGCGTCACCGAGCTGGAGATCCTCGCCGCCGAGCGGGGCGTGGCCCTGCGGGCCGAGACCAGCGAGATCATGATGCTCATCGGTGATGAGCTGAAGCTGCACGAGGTGTTGCAGAACCTCATCACCAACGCCATCCACCACGCGCAGGACGCGGGCGAGGTGGTGGTGAAGGCCTCGCGGCTGCCGCGCCCGGACGGAGACGTGGCGCGCATCGTGGTGCAGGACGACGGCAAGGGCATTCCGCCCGAGGAGCTGCCGCTCGTCTTCGACCGCTACCGCAGCGGTGCCAAGGGCGGGGGTGGTACGGGCCTGGGGCTCGCCATCTGCAAGGAGTTCGTGGAGCTTCACGGCGGAGAGATCTGGGCCGAGGCCCCGCCCGAGGGTGGCGCCGCGTTCATCTTCACCCTGCCGCTGGCGCAGGAGGTCTCCCGCGCCGTGCAGAACCTCCCGGCCAAGGAGACGGCCGAGCAGCCGCGCGTGCTGGTGGTGGAGGACGAGCCGGAGATCGCCGCGGTGCTGGTGGAGGTGCTGCGCTCGCGCTACCGCGTGGACGTGGCGCGCGACGGCGCCGAGGGCCTGGCGCGGGCGCGCACGTCCAAGCCGGACCTGGTGGTGATGGACGTCTTCCTGCCCAAGCTGGACGGTCTGGACGCCGCGGTGGCGCTCAAGTCCTCCTCGGACACCGCCAACATCCCCGTCATCCTGCTGTCCGCCCACCAGGGCGTGGCCGACAAGGTCCGCGCGCTCAACCTCGGCGCGGTGGACTACATGAGCAAGCCCTTCAACGCCATGGAGCTGCTGGGCCGCACCGAGCGCGCCCTCAAGCTGCGCAAGGCCGAGAACGAGCTGGAGCGCACCTCCTCGCTCATTCGCCGCAGTGGGAACGATCCCCTCACGGGCGTCTACGACCGGCGCGGCCTCATGCTGCGCCTGGACCACGAGGTGAGCCGTGGGCGGCGCTACAGCCGTCCGGTGAGCCTCGCGGTGCTCCGCCCGGATCGCCCCGTGCTCGACGAGGCGCTGCGCGGGATTCCGGACGTGATGCGCGCGCGCCTGCGCACCCAGGACATCCTTGGCCACATGGGCGAGGGGGTGCTCGCCGTCGTCCTGCCCGAGTGCAATGTTGAAGCGGGACGCAACGTCATCGGCCGGTTGCTGCCGGATGTCGAGAAGCACACAGGGATGGAGTACCGCTCGGCGGTGGCGGACGTGAGCCACGACAGCGAGCCGGTGGAGCGCATCCTGGAGCGGCTGGGCGCGCCGCCCCCCGTGCCGAAGCTCTAGGCCCGGGTTAGACTCGGGACGTGCGCCCGAGTCGACTCCTCACCCGAGCCGTACCGCTCCTGGCCCTCGTGGGGCTGGGTGCGGTCGCGGCGCCCGCCTCGCGCCGGCCCAAGGTGGACACCCAGGCCATGCGCGAGGCCATCTCCGCGGGGGCCCAGGACGAGGGCATGTCCTCGCCCGCCAGCTATGCCCACTACCTCCGGGCGAAGCTGTTGAGCCTCCAGGGCCAGCACCGGGGGGCGGTGGACTCCCTGCGGCTGGCGCTCGCCACGGACGAGAACAACCCGCACCTGCTCACGCAGCTGGGCGAGGAGTACGCGCGCCTGGGCGATCTGACGAAGGCCGAGCGCGAGCTGCGGCGCGTGGTGAAGGTCTACCCGGCGCACTACGCCGGCCGGCTGATGCTGGGGCGTGTGCTGATGGAGGCCGGCAAGCCCGCGCGCGCCCGGATGCACCTGCGCCGCGCCATCCAGCTCAAGCCCCGCGAGCCGGAGGCCTACCTCGTCCTCGCGCAGCTCTACCTGGATGGCCGCTCGAACGAGCAGGCCGTGAAGGTGGTGGAGGCGCTGGCGGCGGCGCTGCCCGGCGAGGCCTCCGGTTTCCGGCGCCTCGGGCTGGCACTGGCCGAGCGGGGCGATTCCACGCGGGCCGGGCACCTGTTGGCGCGGGCCATCGAGCGCGACCCCGGTGACGTGGAGTCGCTCACCGTGCTCGCGCAGCTCCACGAGAAGGCGGGGCAGCTCTCCGATGCCGAGGAGGCCCTGGCGCGGACCCTGGAGAGGGATCCCGACAACCAGGCGGTGTTGATGAGCGCTGGCCGGCTCGCACTGAGGCTCGGTTCGCCGGTGCGGGCGCGGGCGTACTTCGATCGGTTGCTGTCGATCTCCTCGGATCCGGAGCTCACCGTGCGGGTGGCGCTGGCCTTCCTGTCCGCGAAGGATCCCACCTCCACCGTGGAGGTATTGGACGCCGCGCGGAAGGGGAGGGGAGCGTCGCCCCGCATCTCCTACTACGCGGGCCTGGTGCACGAGCGGCTGCGCCACTTCGACGCGGCCGCCATCGCCTACGCCGAGGTGCCCCTCACCTCCGAGCTCTTCCCCGAGGCGCGCGCCCGCCGCGCCGTCTGTCTCTCGCAGGCGGGAGAGCATGAGACAGCGCTCGCCCTGCTGCGCGAGGCCCTGGCCGAGCATCCCGACGACGCGGAGCTGTGGGTGCACCAGGCCCGGGCCCAGGAGCGCGCCGGCGAGCCCGAGCGCGCCGTGGCCATGCTGAAGGAGGCCCTCGAGCGCAAGCCGTCCGCGGAGCTGTACGAGGCGCTCGCCTCCACCCTGCAGCGCCAGAAGCGCTCCGCCGAGGCCGTGGGCCTGCTGCGGACGGCCATCTCGCGGGAGCCTCGCGAGCCGGCCCTGCGC
This sequence comes from Archangium violaceum Cb vi76, assembly GCF_000733295.1. GTDB lineage: Bacteria > Myxococcota > Myxococcia > Myxococcales > Myxococcaceae > Archangium > Archangium violaceum. The sequence goes on from NZ_JPMI01000006.1 coordinate 34,104, forward strand.
TACGTGCTCGCCAACGTGCTGCTCGCGCGGGGGGACGAGGAGGGGGCCATCACCAGCATGCGCGGTGTGCTCGAGTTGGACCCGGAGCATGCCGCGGCCATGAACTTCATCGGCTACGTGCTGGCCCAGCGCGGCCGGGACTTCGCCGAGGCGGAGCGGTTGGTGCGGCGCGCGCTCCAGCTGCGCCCGGACACCGGCTCCTTCCTCGACTCGCTGGGGTGGATCCACTTCCAGCGGGGCGACTACCCGCGCGCGCTGCAGTCGCTGGAGCGGGCGGCGGAGCTGGAACCCGAGGAGCCCGTCATCCTCGAACACCTGGGAGATGCCTACCAGCGCGTGTCCCGGCCCGGTGACGCGGCGGGGGCCTGGCGGCGTGCGCTCGAGGTGCTGGCCCTCAATCCGGAGGCCGCCGACCCGCCGGATCAACGGGTGCTCCTCGAGCGCAAGCTGAAGTTGCTATCCACGGGTGCCGCGGATCGCTAATGTCCCCGCATCCTATGGCGCGCTTCGACGAGGGTTTCTTCACCGGGAAGGACGGGCTGCGGCTGTACTGGATGTCCGAGCAGCCGGATGAACCCCGCGCGCACGTGGCGGTGGTGCACGGCTACGGAGATCACATCGGCCGCTACCGCACGACGTTCGACGCCCTCACGGCCCAGGGCTTCGCCGTGCACGGCTTCGACTACCGGGGCCATGGCCGCGCCGATGGGCGCCGCGGCTTCTGCGCCAGCTGGCCTGATTACCTGGATGACCTGGCGGCCTTCTGGGAGCGGGTGCGGAGCGCGGCCGGTGGGCGCAAGGTCTTCGTGCTCGCGCACAGCCATGGCGGCCTGATGTCGGTGCACCTGTTGGGGCGCGGCGGCCTCCAGGGCGTGAGCGGCATGGTGCTGTCAGCACCTTATTTCAAGCTCGCCATCACGCCGCCGGCGCTGAAGCTCGTGGCCGCCCGGGCGGTGGGCCGGGTCCTTCCGTGGATGCCCATCAAGACGGAGCTCACGCCCAAGGATCTGAGCCGGGACGAGGCGGTGCAGGAGGCGGTACGTCAGGACCCCCTCTACAATCACATCGTGACCCCGCGCTGGTTCATCCAGTCCACCGAGGCCCAGGCCCGGGTGATGACGCTCGCCCCGGAGGTGAAGGTGCCGCTCTTCCTGCTCAGCGGAGCGGAGGACGGCGTGGCGAGTGTGGAGACCGGACGTGCCTTCTTCGAGGCCGTTGGCTCCAAGGACAAGGTGTACAAGGTGTATCCGGGGATGCGCCACGAGCCGCTCAACGAGCTCGGCAAAGAGGTGGTCCAGGGCGATATCTCCAACTGGATCTCCGCGCATCTCTGACGTAGGTTCAAATTCCTTACAGAGCAAACTTCGTTATCGCGAGGGCGCTTTTCCGAGGGTCACCGCATGGCACAGGGCGAGCAGACGGGCATCATCGGCAAGGGCATCATCATCCGGGGCAATCTGACGGGTGGTGGGGACCTCATCATCGAGGGACGGGTGGAGGGGCAGATCGCCCTGAAGAACCACCTGACCATCGAGGGCACGGGCAAGGTTCAGGCGGACATCCGCGCGGAGGAGCTGACCATCAACGGCGAGGCGAGCGGCAACATCGACGCCTCGGGCCGGGTGGCCATCAACGCCTCGGCGAAGGTCGCGGGGGACATCAAGGCCCCGCGCGTGGTCATCGAAGATGGAGCGGTGTTCAACGGCTCCATCGAGATGGACGTGAAGCTGCCGGACGACATCTAAACGGGCCCCCGGGCCCGCAGCACCCTTCGGGAGGGGTGGACAACACTCATGGCGAATACGGTCATTGGTTCGAGCATTGTCATCGATGGTGAGATCTCCGGCGACGAGGACCTGGTCATCCAGGGCACGGTGAAGGGGAAGATCTCCTTGAAGGAGAGCCTCTTCGTCGAGGGGAGCGGCGTGGTCGAGGCCGACATCGAGACGCAGAACGTGGAGATCGCCGGCCGGGTCACGGGCAACATCGCGGCCTCGGACAAGGTGGAGCTGAAGACGGATTGCCGCGTGGTGGGCGACATCAAGGCCCCGCGCATCCTCATCGCCGATGGTGCCTCCTTCAAGGGCAACGTCGACATGGACATTCCGAAGGAGCGCTGATCCTTGGCCACTGCGAAGGAACTGGCCCCTGGGGCCGTCAACAACACCGTGGTCGGTCAGTCCATCCTCATCAGCGGCAAGCTGACGGGTGATGAGGATCTGACCGTGCGCGGCCGCGTGGAGGGCGAGCTCACGCTGAGCCGCACCCTCATCGTGGAGCCCACGGGCGTGGTGAAGGCGAACGTGGCGGTGAAGAACGCCATCGTGAGCGGCGTGGTGGTGGGCAACATCAACGCCACCGAGAGCGTGGAGCTCACCCGCGAGGGCCGCATGGTGGGCGACATCCACGCCCCCCGCGTGATCATCGTGGATGGTGCGAGCTTCCGCGGCCGCGTGGACATGGGTGAGGTGGAACCGGGCCGCATGCCGTCTGATCGCTCGGCCCTGCCGCGTCCGACTGGCGCCACCGTGCGTCCCGCGGTGCGTCCGGGCGCCGCTCCGGCCCGTCCGGCGCTGCCGGGTGCGCGTCCCACGCCGCCGGCCGCTCCCGCTGCCCAGGCCCGTCCGGCCGCGGCTCCGGCTCGTCCGGCGCCTCCGCCCGCTCCGGCGGCGACCCGCCCGGCACCCCCTGCGCCGCCCGCGGCCAGGACCGCCGAGCCTACCCGCCCCGAGCCTCCCCGGCCGCCGGTCGCCGCACCGGTCCCGCCGACCGTGGCCGAGGCCGCCAGGAAGAAGGTCGTGGTGAAGAAGAAGGGTCGTTAAAGCGTTGTGGTGGCGCTCGTACGCCACCGCACCGCCGTCCCGGCGCTACGACGGGCCGATCCAAGGGTGCCGATGAACGCCATGAACGCCGAGAACAGAATCGACGAGGTGGACGCGAAGCCGAGCACCCCGGCCGAGGAGTCGTCGCCCGGGGAGTCCGCTCCCGAGTCGTCCGCCGTTTCCTCCAGGGAGGAGGGGACGGCGGAGGCCTCCGCGTCCGAGACCGCCCAGGCCGCCACCTCCGAGCAGCAGGAGGGTGGGGCGCGGGGCAATGAGCAGTCAGAGAGCGCGCAGTCCGCGATTCCTCCCGAGGGGATGGAAGCCGTGGCGCCGCGCCGCCGGGGGCATGTGGCTCCCGCGCATATTCCCCTGGAACGGATCGACGAGGACACCACCTTCCAGATCCGCCCGCCGGGAGATCTGTCCGCACTGGCCACCGATCTGGCGCGGCTGGGACAGCTCTTCCCGGTGGACGTGCGCTTCAAGCCGCCGGACCGCTTCCAGATCATCTCCGGCTTCCGCCGGGTGGCGGCGATGCGGTTCCTCAAGCGGGACCGGGTGCTGGCCCGCCTGCACACGGACCTGTCGGACGAGGACGCGCTGCTGATGGCGTTGGCCTCGGCCATCCACGCCTCGCCGGTGGACCCGGAGGATCTGGAGTCCCTGAAGGCGCGGCTCGAGGCCGAGGGGCGGCTGACGCCCATCGCCCGGGACATGCTGGACAAGGCGCTGGTGTCCCCCGACGAGTCGCTGGCCTCCGAGACGGTGGACGAGGAGGTCGACGCGGACGAGCTGGCCGCCGAGGCCACCCAGCGGCTGGTGGATATCAACCAGGATCTCGCGCTGCTGGCGGACGTGTTCGCGGACCTGGATGAGACGCGGAAGCAGGAGCTGCTCACCCAGCTGCGCTACTCCTCGGATCTCGTGGCCTGGCTGGAGCGCCTGTGACGGTGGACGCCCTCGCGCGGGACAGGGCCCGTTTGTTGGAGGTGCTCACCGAGCGCTCCTTCGAGCGGCGCAAGGTGGTGCTGTCGTCCGGCAAGGAGTCGGACTTCTACATCGACTGCAAGCGCACCGCGCTGCTGGCCGAGGGGCACTTCCTCATCGGCCGGCTGTTGCTGCAGGCCGTGCGGCGCGAGGCCTCCGAGGCCGTGGCGGTGGGCGGGCTGACGCTGGGCGCGGATCCGCTCGCGTCGGCCGTCAGCCTGACGAGCTACCTGTCGGGCACGCCCCTGCATGCCTTCATCGTCCGCAAGGAGCCCAAGGGCCATGGCACCGGCCAGTGGCTCGAGGGCATGAAGGCGCTCGCTCCCGGAGCACCGGTGGCCATCCTGGAGGACGTGGTGACCACGGGCGCCTCCACGCTCAAGGCAATCGAGCGGGCTCAACTGGAAGGACTCCGGGTGCTTGGGGCGTTCGCGTTGGTGGATAGACTGGAGGGCGGACGCGAGGCGGTCGAGGCCGCCGGACACCGGCTCTTCACCCTGTACACCCGCAAGGACTTCATTCCATGAAGATGCAGTTGCGGCTCGGCGCGCTGATGATGGCGCTCGCGGGCTGTGTCTCGACGCCTCCCACGCTGGGAGATCCGCCGCCCGGTTTCAAGGACGAGAAACGGGAGCTCAGCTACCAGTCGGTGCTGGAGAAGTACACGGATCGCGCCGAGCTCTACGCGGGCTTCGACACGGTGATGTTCGCCGCGGCCACGCTGCAGACGCAGTCCTTCCGCGAGGCCCGCGTGCGCCGCGAGGGCTCCTTCAAGGCCCTGACGCAGGAGCGCGTGCAGGAGATCCTCACCCAGGAGTTCGCGGAGGCGGCCAGGACGAACGAGTTCTTCCTCGGCGTGCACGTCTTCAACTACCGCTACGAGGACTTCGACCGTCCGTCGTCCATCTGGAACCTGGTGATGGTGACGCCCGCGGGCGAGCTGAAGCCCGTGAGCGTGGAGCGGGTGGGGCGCGCGGACCTGGAGATGCGCTCCTTCTACCCGTACATGGGCACCTTCTGGGTGGGCTACCGCGTGCGCTTCCCCGCCGCCTACCCGGATGGCAGGCCCGTCATCTCCGAGGCCATGGGGCACGTGGTGCTGCGCATGGCCTCGTCGCTCGGCAAGGTGGAGATGCGGGTGCACGCGCGCTGACGTGCCCCCGGTGTCTCAGGTCTGATCGGGCCGCAGCACCGGCTTGTCCGGCGCGAGCGGCTGCCCGGCCCGCTGGAGCTGCTCCAACAGCGCGGTCGGCGAGGTCTCGCAGGCGAAGGGTTGAGCGCGTGCCTCGGGGATGAAGCCCTCGTCCACCGCGCGCCGCATCATCGCCAGCAGCGGCCCGTAGAAGTCCGCCACGTTGAGCAGGCCGATGGGCTTGTGGTGGAGGCCGAGCTGGGCCCAGGTGGTGATCTCGAAGAGCTCCTCGAAGGTGCCCACGCCGCCGGGCATGGCGATGAAGGCGTCCGAGAGCTGGGCCATCTTCGCCTTGCGCGTGTGCATGGAGTCCACCAGGTGCAGCTCGGTGAGCCCCTTGTGGGCGCGCTCCCGCTCGCTCAGGAAGAACTGGGGCAGCACGCCCACCACCTTGCCCCCCTGCGCGAGGGCCGCGTCCGCCATCGCGCCCATCAACCCCACGCTGGTGCCGCCGTAGACGAGGGTGAGCCCCCGCCGGGCGATTTCCGTGCCCAGGGCCCTGGCCCCCTCGAGGTACTCCGGCCGGGCTCCCATCCGCGAGCCACAGAAGACACAGACCGATTTCAGTTCCATTTCGGGACGTTCCTCCAGGGCGCTCACAGCTCACGGCGGACGACGGTGTCCTGCTTCCAGTGGTGCTCGTCCGTGTTGGGGTAGTCCAGCGTGAAGTGCAGGCCGCGGCTCTCCTTGCGCCGGCTGGCGCAGTCGACGATCAGGCTGGCCACCTCGCAGATGTTGCGCAGCTCGATCACATCGCGCGTCACCTTGAAGCGCCAGTAGTAGTCGCGGATCTCCTCGCGCAGCAGCTCCAGCCGGCGGCGTGCCCGCATCAGCCGCTTGTCCGTGCGGACGATGCCCACGTAGTTCCACATGAGGCGGCGGATCTCATCCCAGTTGTGGGTGACCACGACGCTCTCGTCCGAGGCCACCGCGCTGCCCTCGTCCCACTCGGGAGGATCCTCCTTGAGCGGGGAGAGGGCGCGGAGCTCCTCGGCGCAGATGGCGGCGGCGCGGTGGCCGAAGACGAGCCCCTCCAGCAGCGAGTTGGAGGCGAGCCGGTTGGCGCCGTGCAGGCCGGTGTGGGCCACCTCGCCGATGGCGTAGAGGCCCGGCACGTTGGTGCGGCCGTACAGGTCCGTCACCACGCCGCCGCACATGTAGTGGGCCGCGGGCACCACGGGGATGGGCTGCACGGCCATGTCGATGTTGAAGGCCTTGCACGTGGTGTAGATGTTGGGGAAGCGCTCCATGATGAAGGCGCGCCCCAGGTGCGTCATGTCCAGGAAGACGCTGTCGTCACCGGTGCGCTTGAGCTCCGCGTCGATGGCTCGCGCCACCACGTCGCGCGGGGCCAGCTCGCCCATCCGGTGGTAGCGGTCCATGAACTGCTGACCGTTGCGCAGCCGCAGCTTGCCGCCCTCGCCGCGCAGCGCCTCGCTGATGAGGAAGCTCTTGGCCTCCGGGTGGTACAGGCAGGTGGGGTGGAACTGGTAGAACTCCATGTTGGCCACCTCGGCCCCCGCCCGGTACGCCATGGCCACGCCGTCACCCGTGGCCACGTCCGGGTTGGAGGTGTAGAGGTACACCTTGCCCGCCCCTCCCGTGGCCAGCACCGTCACCTTTCCCAGGAAACGCTCGATGTGGCCCTCGGCCGTGAGCGCGTACACCCCCAGGCACCGGCCCGGAGTGCCCGGGCCCGCCTTTCGATCCAGGATCAGATCGATGGCCGAGGTGTTCTGGAAGAAGGTGATGTTGGGCTGCTCGTCACAGGCGTCCATCAGCGCCCGCTGCACCTCGCGCCCGGTGATGTCGCCCGAGTGGATGATGCGGCGCTGGGAGTGCCCGCCCTCGCGCGTCAGGTCGAACTCGCCCGTGGCCCGCCGGTTGAAATCCGCCCCCAGCTGCACCAACTCCCGGATGCGCTCGGGGCCCTCGCGCACCGTCACCTCCACCGCGTCCAGGTGGTTGATGCCGGCACCGGCCTCCAGGGTGTCCTTGATGTGCGCCTCGAAGGAGTCCGTGGGCGACAGCACGCTGGCGATGCCTCCCTGGGCATAGGCCGTGTTGCCCTCGTGCCTGTCCCTCTTGGTGAGGACCGCGACGGTGCCGTGCCGGGCCGCCTGGAGGGCCAGCGAGAGACCGGCCACACCACCGCCCAAAACCAGGAAGTCGAACCGATGGGGCATGTGTCAGCCCCTTAATGGCTGTAAGTGCCGGAAACAAGGCGATTTCTTGAGGACTTTTGGCGGGGGATCTAAGGTTGGGGGGCCGATATGCGAGCCATTTCCTTCCTGCTGCTGCCCGCGTTGTTGCTTGCCCCCCTGGGAGCCCAGGCGGAGGGCATCTACCGGTACGTGGAGAAGGACGGGACCATCGTCTACACGAACGTCCCGCCCGGCGGCGCCAAGAAGGCGAGCAAGCTCAAGGGCACCTTCAGCGAGGCGCCCGCGCCCACCGCTCCCGTGAGGGGCCGGTCGCGCACGCCGGCGGAGCTCGAGCCGCACATCGTCAAGGCCGCCGAGCGCTACCGCATCCCCACCGCGCTGGTGCGGGCCATCATGCACACGGAGAGCAACTTCAACTCCAACGCGCTGTCCCCCAAGGGCGCCAGCGGGCTGATGCAGCTCATGCCGGCGACGGCCTCGGAGATGTACGTGAAGGACATCTTCGACACCCGGGACAACATCGAGGGTGGGGTGCGCTACCTGCGCGTGCTGGCCAACCTCTTCAACGGGGACATGGTGAAGATGGTGGCCGCGTACAACGCGGGCCCGGAGGCCGTGCGCAAGTATGGGGGCCAGGTACCGCCGTACGCGGAGACGCAGGCGTACGTTCGCAAGGTGCTCCAGCTCTACTACCATTATAAAGAGCGCGAACGGCTCACGAAGGACGAGCCCCGCGGGACGGATTCCGATGGCGACGACGCGCGTGACGGGGCGGGGGCAGAAGAGCCCCGTTGACGAGGAGTTCCTCAAGCAGCTCTATCAGGGGGGGGAGTTGCTGGCTCAGGGCCGCGTGCCCGAGGCGCGTCAACTGCTCGAGCGGGCCCACCAGCTCCAACCCAGGAACGAGAAGGGCCGCAACCTGCTCGGGCTGGCCTACTTCAAGCTGGGCCTCTTCGATCGGGCGGCGGAGATCTACGAAGCACTGGTGCGCGACAACCCGGTGGACGCCACGCTGCGCGTCAACCTGGGCCTCGTGTACCTGAAGACGAACGCCCTGCAGCGCGCGATGCGTGAGTTCGAGGCCGCGACGGACCTGCAGCCCGATCACCAGAAGGCGCACAACTACCTGGGGCTGGCCCTGGCGCAGGCCGGGGAGTACGGCCGCGCCCGCGAGCACTTCGTCAAGGCGGGCAGCGAGGCGATGGCGGAGAAGATGGCCAAGGCCATCGCGGGGGAGAGGGTCCTCCGGCCCTCCAGGTCCATGCCCGTCGTTCCCCGGGCTCCCACGCCCCCCCCGCGTCCGCTGGCTCCCGTGGAAGGGGAGTGGGGCACGCAGTTCGGCCTGGACGAGACGCCTTCCGCCGCGCCGAAGCCCGCGCCGGCGGAGGATCCGGACGACCTGCGGTTCGCCGAGGACGAGGGGCCCGGTGCCCTCACCGAGAGCTCGCCAGGCGCGGCCGGCGCTCAGGCGCGGACCCGGGCGGACTCCGTCGAGGCGGAGTCGGAAGCGGGCTTCGCGGAGACATCCCAGGCGGTGACGCCGAGCGAGCCGCTGCCGCAGTCATTGGATGAGGCCGTTCCCGAGCTGCCGTCGCGGGTCGGTGCCTTCCGGCCGGGAGCGGACGTGCCCATGCTGGCGGAGCTGGTGCCCGCGCTGGCGCTGGCGAGCCAGGCTCAGCCCTTCCGGGTGGGCAATGGCGGCTTCTCCGCGCGCGTGGAGGGCGAGCTGCTCACGCGGTTGGAGGGGCTGGTGGCCTATACCGGGCAGATCCAGTTCCACCCGGAGGTGAAGCGCTTCCGGGGCCGGCCCACGGATGAGCCCTTCGGCGACGGCCCGGGCCGCTTCGTGCGCGCCAGTGGCCAGGGGATGCTCTTCCTCGAGCCGCCCGCGTCACGCTCCTTCCTGGCGGTGGACCTGGGGGACGTGAGCGCCTACGTGCGCGAGGAGTGCCTCTTCGCCTTCGAGGAGGCGGTGGCCTTCGAGAATGGCAGGGTGCCCTCGGAGATGGCGTCGGACCTGAACCTGGTGCACCTGCGAGGGCAGGGCAGGGTGGTGCTGAGCCTGGGCGGGACGTTGCGCTCGGTGTTCGTGGCGCAGGAGACGCCGGTGACGGTCCCCCTGTCCCACCTGGTGGGCTGGCAGGGCAAGGTGTCGCCCCGAGTGGTGTCGCTGCTGGGAGCGGAGGACGCTCCCCGTGTCGCCGTGGAACTGAGCGGTGAAGGATTTGCCCTCATCGCCCTGCCAGTCCGGTAGAAGGCCCCGCCATGGATCGAGCTGAGCGTGCGTTGCGGAGGAAGCAGAAGAAAGAGGAGCGGGCGCGGCGTCGGGCGGCGCGCCAGCCGAGCGTGCTCGTCCAGGAGTTCTGGAACCTCCCCAACATCCTGACGTTGGGCCGCATCTTCCTCATCCCCGTCTTCGTCTGGCTCACCTACGACGCGGATCCGCTCTCCTCGCTGCTGGCGGCCGCGGTGTTCGCCGTGGCCTCCATCACCGACGTGGTGGACGGCTACCTGGCGCGCCGCTGGAACCTCATCACCGTGGTGGGCAAGTTCATGGATCCGCTGGCCGACAAGCTCATCGCCATGGCCGCCCTGGTGATGATGGTGCGGCTGGGGCGCATCTCCGCCTGGGTCGTCATCGTGCTGCTGGCGCGCGAGTTCATCGTCAGCGGCCTGCGCACCATCGCGGCGAGCGAGGGCATGGTCATCGCCGCCGGACAGGAGGGCAAGTGGAAGACCTCCCTCCAGCTGGTGGGCATCATCTCACTGTGCGTGCACTACGAGCACGTCATCGACGTGGGCTTCTACGGGGCGCCCGTGGACTTCAACAAGGTGGGCCAGTTGTTGGTCTACTTGTCGGGGGCGTTCTCGGTGTGGAGCGCCGTCGTGTACTTCCGCGCCTTCCTCTCCATGCTGGCCAGACGGGGGAGCGGAACCGACGCACAGAACGCTTGACGCACCTGGGAGCGGATTGTATATCCCCCCTCGCTTTCGACGTCGCCGCGAGGCAACGCCGGGAGCAATCAGGACGAGTGACGCGGGAATAGCTCAGCGGTAGAGCATCGCCTTGCCAAGGCGAGGGTCGAGGGTTCAAATCCCTTTTCCCGCTCCACACACTCCTCTGATGCGGGAATAGCTCAGCGGTAGAGCATCGCCTTGCCAAGGCGAGGGTCGAGGGTTCAAATCCCTTTTCCCGCTCCAGAAAAAAGCTCCCTGGGAAGCCAGGGAGCTTTTTTGTTTTCCGGGATGGGACGGGCCTGGTCTACATCCCCTTCATCGGCTGAAGGTGTCAGCGCAGGAGGAGATGGACGAGCGCCCGTGTGTCCGCCTGCCTCGCTTCCTCATTCTGGCCTGCTATATGAAGGCCGCCCCATGATTCGCCATTTTCGTGAGCTGTACCAATACCGGGGGTTGCTCATCAGCCTCGTTCAGCGCGAGCTGAAGGCCCGCTACCGCGGTTCTATCCTCGGGTTCTTCTGGACGTTCCTGAACCCGACCCTTCACATGCTGGTGTACGCGCTGCTCTTCACCGTGGTGATGCGGCAGAACATCCCGAACTACGCCTTCTTCATGTTCGTGGGCCTGCTGCCGTGGATCTGGTTCTCCAGTTCCGTGGGCGCTGGGGCGAGCACTATCAGTGATCGGCGGGATTTGATGACCAAGGTGCGCTTCCCGGCGCAGGTGCTGCCCACCACGGTGGTGGCCACCAACCTGGTCAACTACGTCCTGTCGCTGCCGCTCATGCTGGTGTTGGGGGCGTTCTATGGCGTGTGGCCCACCTGGCACATCGTGGCCTTCCCACTGGTGGTCGCCATCCAGCTCGTCTTCACCCTGGGGCTCGTCTACATCGTCTCCGCCGTCAACGTGACGTTCCGCGACCTGCAGCACATCGTGCAGAACCTGCTCACGCTCGGGTTCTTCGCCACGCCGGTGCTCTATCAGGCCAGCACCATCGCCAACGCGGAGGCTCGGACCCTGCTCACCCTGGCCAACCCCCTGGCCATCCTCATCACCTCGTACCAGGCCATCTTCTACGAGCACCGGTTGCCGGATGGGCTGCCGCTGCTGTCGTTGGCGGTGGCTTCGGTGGGGCTGCTCTGGACCGCCTCGTGGATCTTCGAGTCGCGGCGTGAGGATTTCGCGGAGTCCATCTAGTCCCCCCCATGCAAGAATCCATGGACGCCATCGTCATCCGTGATGTCGTGAAGCGCTTCCGGAAGCGGACCATCCGGGGCGAGTACACGACGTTCAAGTCCGAGCTGTTGCGTTGGCTGCGCGGTCAGCGCCAGCCCGAAGAGGCCCGCCTCATCACCGCGCTGCGCGGCATCAACCTCACCATCCCCAGGGGCAAGACCATGGGGATCCTCGGGCGCAACGGCTCGGGGAAGAGCACGCTGCTCAAGCTCATCACCGGCATCTACGCGCCCACTTCCGGCACCATGGAGATCAACGGCCGCATCTCCGCGCTGCTGGATCTGGGAGCGGGCTTTCATCCGGACTTCTCCGGGCGGGAGAACATCCTCATCAACGGCATCATCCTGGGCATGAGCCGCGCCGAGGTGCGCGAGCGCATGGATGCCATCATCGCCTTCAGCGAACTGGGCGACTTCATCGACGAGCCGGTGCGTACCTACTCCAGCGGCATGTACATGCGGCTGGCCTTCGCAGTGGCCACTCACGTGGACCCGGACATCCTCATCATCGACGAGATCCTCGCCGTGGGCGACGAGCACTTCAGCAAGAAGAGCCTCGCGAAGATGACGGAGTTCAAGAAGCAGGGAAAGACGATCGTCCTGGTGACGCACGACCTGCAAACGGTGTCCAACTGGTGCGACAGCGCGGCGTGGCTGGATGGCGGGCGCATCCGCGAGGTGGGAGAGCCGGCCAAGGTCATTCGCCACTACCAGCAGGCGCTGCGGCTGGCCGAGGCCCAGGGCACGCCACTCACGGCCCCCGCCCTCAGTCCCGGCGGCGGGGCACTCCCGGCGCTCCAGGGCTCCGAGACCTCCATCGCCACGGTGTCCGGCACCCAGGAGGCCAATGCCCCGCTCCCGGTGGAGCTCGTGTCGGTGGACCTCGTGGCCCCCACGGGGGAGACGGGTGTCGTGGTGGATACCGAGCAGGGCCTGGAAGTGCGCGTGGGTTTCACCACCCGACGGCCGCTGTCGGATGCGGGCTTCGCGGTGGACATCCGGCGCGAGGATGGCACGCAGGTGTACGCGACGAACACCTTCCTCGAGTCGGTTCCGCTGCCGGAGCCACTGCCGGAGCACGGCACGGTGCGCTTCGTCATCGAGCGCGTGGGCCTGTCCCCGGGCCGCTATACCCTGGACGTGTCGGCCCGCTCCTCGCAGGGCACCGCGTACTCCAACGGCCTCCAGCCGAGCACCTTCGAGGTGCGCTCACCCATTGGAGGCGAGGGTCTGGTTCGTCCGCCCCACCGGTGGATCATCGAGCCGGGAGCGGTACCCCAGCGCAGCGCGGCCTCGTGAGATGGGGCAGGAGGTGCGGGTGAATCGCCAGGCCAGGGACGTCCGCTTGGGGGTCGTGCTGTACCGCAACTCCCGCCGTGAGCTGGGCCGGTTGGTGGCCTCGCTCGGGCTCAACCGGCGCTCGCCGGGCGTGGCTCCGTTCGAGGTGATGTGGCTCGACAACTCGCCGGACGAGTCGCTGCGCGCGGTGCTGGCGGAATTGGAGCCCGGGGCCGACTACCGGCCCTCTGGTGGCAACCTGGGCTTCGGCCTAGCTCACAACCAGTTGATGGCGCGGGCCTTCTCCGAGCCCGGAGTGGCCCACTACGTGTGCGTCAACCCCGACGCGGTGCTGCACCCGGACTGCATCCGCGAGCTGGCGGTCGAGGCCGAGCGCCACGCGCGTACGGGCCTGGTGGAGGCCCGCATGTTCCCGGACGAGCACCCCAAGTCCTACCACCCCGTCACGCACGAGACGCCGTGGTGCTCGGGCTGTGTGCTGCTCATCACCCGCGAGTTGTACGAGGCCGAGGGCGGCTTCGATGAGCGCTTCTTCATGTACTGCGAGGACGTGGACCTCTCCTGGCGCGCCCGGGCGGCGGGGTTCTCCACGCACGTGGCGCCCGCGGCGCTCGCCCACCACTACACGGTGACGCGCGAGGTGAGCAGCCGGCGCGAGCAGAGCGTGCGCCGCAGCGGTGCGCTGCTCGGTGCGAAGTATGGCAATGCCGCCTTCGCCAACTCCTGCCTGATGAAGTACGAGGAGCTGGGTGGGCCGCCGTTCTCCGCGCCCGCCCTGGAGCGTCCCGCCCGCGCGCTCGCCCGGGTGGCGGATTTCTCCCACGGCTTCGACTTCGCGAGGGGACGCTGGTGAGACTGCCCGCCGCCGTGGATCCGGTGCCGCCGCACGCGTGGGTGCTCGAGCAGGTGGGGGCGGGGGCTCGTGTGCTGCTGCTCGCACGCGACGAGGTGCTGGTGGAGCGGCTGATGGCCGCCGGGTGTACCGTGCTCGAGCTGGAGGGGGCCTCGGCACCGGACCGCTCGCTGGCGGAACGGCTGGGCCGATTGGCGCCCACCCACGTGGTGTTGTCCGCGGAGGGTTCTCCGCCGGTCTTCGAGGAGACGCTGCGGACCGTGGCCGAGTCCGTGCCTTCCGCGACGCTCCTGGTGGGCGCGCGCAACGCGGCCTCCTCGACGGCGCTCCTGGAGGTGCTCTCCGGCCACGCGCCCGAGGTACCCGCAACCACCGAGGCGTCCTTGACGCGTTGCTTCTCCGCGCTCGGACTGAAGGTGCTGGAGCGGCGCGCGGTGTCCTGTCAGTCCCGGACGACACCACTCGCCGCCGGAACGGAGGCCGCGCTGAGGGGTCTCCTCTCGCAACTCTCCCCGGTGACCGGGGCCGATGTGTTGCTCTACGCGCTCGCTCCCTCCGGGGCTTCCGAGGAATCCGCCTCGCGCACCCACGTCCCGGGGCTGCTCAGTGTGGTGCTGTGGGCCGGGGAGTCCCAGGCTCGCCCGCTGCTCGACGAGGCGCTTTTCTCGCTCGCGTGCCAGGAGCAGCAGCCGTTGGAGATCGTCCTCGTCGCTCCCTTCCGGGATGAAGCCGCGCGTGAGTTGCTGGAGCGCTACCAGGCCATCGGTGGCTACACGTTCGAGCTCGTCGAGGCGGAGGCCCGGGTCGCCTTCGCCGAGGGAATCCGTCGTGCCCGGGGTCAGTATCTGGCCTTCCTCGAATCGGCGTGCATCGTCTACCCGGACCATTACGTGAAGCTCGTTCAGGCGCTACGGGACGGAGAGGCCGCCTGGGCGGTGTCGCGCGCGCGCCGGACGCCCCTCGAGGGACTGGAGCGGTTCGTGCCCCACAAGCGGCCACTGCCGCTCGGCGAGCATCTTGAGCCGGCGCACCTTCACCGCGAGCCGTCGCTGCTGTTCGCCCTGGTGGTGGAACGCTCGAGGCTGGGACCGTTTTCGCTGGAGCAGGCCGTGGAGCGTGCCTCCGAGCTGCCCCTGCGCCTCGCGGCGCTCTTCGAGCCCCTCTTCCTGGGCGGCATCGCCTCCTGCGAGCAACGCTTCACCGGCTCCGAAAAAGAAGGGCCGGCGGGACCTCTGCCGGAACTTCAGATGCTCACCTCGCTGAACATCTTGGAGGAGAGGGTGGAGAGGGCACGGGCTGATGGCGCGAGCGCGAAGGGTATGCGCCACCGCGTCATCGACGAGCTGAACAACCGCTTCCGCGAGCGCGTGCCGCGTTTGCATGGTGCGCTGAAGTCCCTGGCGGGGCGGCTGGTGCGGTGAGCCGCGCACGTCCAGCGAGGGCAGGCTGGACGCCATGGCCACCAAGGCCCCGTGCAAGGCCCCGTGTCATGCGCTCAGCCCGTTGAGGGCCCGGCGCTGGCGGGTCCGCGTTCCTCCGCGCCGCTCAGCAGCGAGGCGTCGTGGAGGAGCCGCTGGAAGAGCGCCGAGGCCTCGAAGGACTCGCGCACCTTCTGCCAGGCGCGCACGCGCACCGCGTGGAAGGAGCCGGGCCTCCGCACCAGCTCGTCCATCGCGCGCACCATGGCCTCTCCGCCGCGGACGAGGAATTCATCCTCGGGCTCCACGCACCAGTCGGAGGGGAAGGGCGTGTCGGTGATGAGCAGCAGGCCCCGCGAGAGCGCCAGCATCGGCAGCGGATCGTTCCGGCCGAGGGGCTCGTGGGTGCTGTAGAGCAGCACACCCGCGCCCTCCAGCCGCTCCAGGAGCGCGGAGGACTCCAGTCCCCGGGGGAGCGGCTCGATGTCCGCCCGTTCGCGAATCCGGTCCAGCACGGAGGTGGCGGGCGAGGCCCATTCGGGGACGAGGATGCGGGTCCGATGCAGCCGGGGGCCTTCGGTGAAGCGATGCGTGTCCACCGGCAGCGGGAGGGTCTGCAGCCAGGGGAGCGCGGCGAGCCCGGATGGCACGGGGGATTCCGGCCAGGTGAGCCAGCGGAACCCCGAGCCCCCCGGCCGCACGAGCGCCGACAGCTTCTCGAAGGTCTCGCCTCCGTCGAGAGGGACCGGGATGATGCCGATCTTCATCCCGGGGAGCCGCGCCACGACGCCCTGCGCGAGCCGCTGCGGCTCGAGGACGAGGCATGCCTCCGCGCCCCAGGTGCGCGCCTCGTCCGCCGCCGAGGCTCCATCCTCCTCGCCCAGGGCGAGGAACCGGAGCTCGGCCCAGTCGGCGGTGCGCGGAACGTGCGGCTCGAACATGGGCCGTCCGAGGATGGCCACCCTCATCCCTGCCGATGGCGGGAGGACCTTCATTCCAGCCTCCGAGTGAAGAACGCACGCACGGACTGCTTGACGCCGTCCGGCACCAACCGCTTCAAGCCCTGGAGACCGGTGCTCCGCTTAAGCCTCCGGTAGCGATCGAGCAGCAGCCGTTCCCCGGGGCCGGCATCCAGCGCGACCTCCGTCACGTGCCGGACCTCGTCGAGCCAGTGCTCTTTGAGCGTCGCCACCGCCTCCAGCGCGGGGCGCAGGTGATCGTTGCGCAGGCCCTCGTGATGGAGCCGCCGCAGCTCGCCCTCTAGCAGCCCGATGCTGGCCTCCCAATCCGGGAAGGCGCGGGCGGTGCGCAGGGCCCCGGCCCTCAGGCGCTCGAGGTACGCGGGCGAGGCCGAGAGCACCCGTAGGTAGTTCGTGAGCCTCCGGCGGTCATGCGGTGGGAACAGGAGCGAGTTCTCTCCGTGCACCATGTACTCGTCGGAGCCCGTCACGGTGTACGTGATGGCGGTGCCTCCCTGTGAGAACATCTCCAGCGGCGGGCCGAACATGCCCTCGACGCGCGACAGTTTGAGGATCACGTCGTGGCGCTGGTACACGTGGCGGACGCGATCGATGGGGAGGCGCTCGTACACCTGGACGGGTCTGCCGCCCACCACCGGCGTCTGGCCGCCGCCGCTCGAGGTGAGCCAGCCCACCTCGAAGTCCACGCGGCCGCGTGCCTCCTCGAGCAGCGCGAAGGTCTCGGCCACCCCCTTGAACTCGATGCCCCAGGGCCCCTCCACGAGCACCCGGAGCGGGCCCGTGCGCGGGGCGGGCGCCTCGACGCAGGGGAAGTGCTCGCGGCTCAGCCCGTTGCGCACGTAGAGCACCTGCCCCCCTGGTTGGACGGTGCGGATGAAGTCGGCCAGCCACCGCGCCTCGGTGACGAAGAGCAGCGGCAGCGAGTAGGTGATGCGGTTGAGGTGCTTGAGGTGGGCCTCCGCGTGGAAGCGCGACTCGAGGCTCTGGTTCAGGTAGCCGTAGACGGCGCTGTCCAGGCGCCACAGGTCGAACCAGGTGAGCCACCACGTGGCGAAGGCGAAGTCGAAGCGCTCCCGCGCCGCCTCCGTGAAGGACTGGAAGCGCAGCTCTGGCAGCCGCGGGTGCCACGGCGTCGGGGACAGGCGCACCGGTTGGTGGGTGACGAGCACCACCTCGTGGCCGAGCGCCTGCAACCGCCACGCGTACTCGATGATGACGTTGGCTCCGCCCGAGATGTTGCCGATGTCACCCGCCAGGAAGGCAATCTTCATGGCTTCCTCCCAGCGGTCTGGAGACGCACTTGCTCCCCCGGGTGCTCGAAGGGGGAGCGCCGGGGCGGAGCGTGGCTCGGGTCTCTGCTCGGGTAGCTCAAGGCGCCTGCTCCCTTACAACCCGGGTGCCACGCCGCACAAGTCCACCAGTGCGGCTGCCTCGCCCCGGCGGTGTGGGCGGAGTCGTGAACCCACGTTGGGAGGATTTCGGGTTTTTGACGCCTTCCCCTCGGCTCTGCTACCTAGCGGCGTCTTCACGCGCCATCGCGGGGGTTGCATGATTCCGTTCAACAAACCAGTCCATCTTGGCACCGAACTCACCGCCATGGCCGAGGCCATCCTGAAGAATGGCCATGTCGCGGGCGGGGGACCCTTCGGCAAGCGTTGTGAGGAGATGCTGGAGCGGATGCTCGGGCTGCGCACCCTGCTGGTGACGTCCTGCACGCATGCCCTCGAGATGGCCGCGCTGCTGTTGGAGGTGGGGCCCGGCGACGAGTTCATCGTGCCGTCGTACACCTTCGTCTCCACGGCCAATGCCTTCGTGCTGCGCGGGGCCAGGCCCGTCTTCGCGGACGTGGACGCCCAGGGCAATCTCGACCTGGCGCATGTGGAGCGGCTGCTGGGGCCGCGCACCAAGGCCGTAGTGGTGGTCCACTACGCTGGCAACTCGTGTGACATGGAGGCCCTGCTGAAGCTGTGCGGCAAGGTTCCGGTGGTGGAGGACGCGGCGCAGGCCCTGGCGGCCAGCTTCGATGGCCGTCCGCTGGGCACCTTCGGCGTGTGCTCGGCTTTCAGCTTCCATGAGACGAAGAACATCGGTTGTGGCGAGGGCGGTGCGCTCACCTTGCGTGACCCGAACCTGATCGACCGCGCCGAGTACATGCGCGACAAGGGCACCAACCGCCGCAAGTTCCAGCATGGCCTCGTGGACAAGTACACGTGGGTGGATGTCGGCTCCAGCTACGTGCTGTCGGACCTCAACGCGGCCTACCTCAGCACGCAGTTGGAGGCGCTGTCGCGCATCCAGGAACGCCGCCGGCAGATCTACTCGGCCTACGAGGAGGCGCTCACCGGGCCGGTGGAGCGTGTGGGCGGCTACGTCATCAAGGGCTCGCCCCGGAACACCGGCAACCAGCACCTGTTCGCCGTGGTCTTCCGCTCGCCCGAGCACCGCACGGGCTTCATCGCCCACATGCGCAAGCACGACATCATCGCGCCCTTCCATTACGTGGCCCTGCACCAGTCTCCCATGGGCCAGCGCTTCCATGACGGCTCCCAGCTGCCCGCCTCCGAGCGGTTGACCGGGTGCCTGGTGCGGCTGCCGCTGTTCTTCAACATGACCGATGCGGAGCTCTCCACGGTCATCGGGCGGGCGCAGGAGTTCCTCCGTGCCCTCTGAACGGCTGCTGTCCGTCGTCATTCCGTGCTACCGCTCCCAGGGCTACCTGGAGAAGACCGTGTCGGAGTTGGTGGCGGCGCTCGAGCCCGAGGAAGCCTTCGAGATCATCCTCGTCAACGACGGCTCTCCGGATGACGTCCAGGAGGTCATTGAGCGCCTGCATGCGAAGGATGCGCGCATCCGTTTCCTCGAGCTGGGCAGCAACCGTGGACAGCACGCGGCGACGCTCAAGGGCTTCGCCATCGCGCGGGGCGATGTCGTCATCACACTCGACGATGACGGGCAGAACCCTCCAGAGGCGGGGCTGGCCGTGGCCCGGGCGTTGCGCGGCAGCCGCCACGACGTGGTGTATGGCCGCTTCCAGACCACGGAGCAGAATCTGCCGCGCCGACTCGTCTCGCGGCTCAACCTGTGGCTCTTCAAGCACACCATGGGCAACCGTACGGGCATCCGGGTGACCAACGTGCGTGCGATCCGCGGAGACCTGGCCCGCATGCTGGGGCGGTCCGAGCAGATCTTCCCGTACATCGACTCGATGATCTTCCGCAGCACCCGCCGGGTGGGTGAGGTCACCGTGCCCCACAGGCGTCGCGACGCGGGGGAGTCCACGTATCGCCTCCGCGATCTGTTCCGGTTGTGGTTGTCGCACATGAGCACCCTGACGGTGCTTCCGTTGCAGCTCGCGACGTGGGGTTCTTTCTGCGCATCGCTGTTCGGCCTGTTGCTGGGAGTGGTTCAGGTCGTCCGCGCGCTGATGTTGAATCAGGCTCCTCCGGGCTGGCTCTCGCTCTTCTGTGTTCTGACGTTCCTCTTCAGCCTGCTCTTCGCCTTCCTGGGCATCATCAGCACCTACCTGGGGCGGATGTATGTCTCGCTCAATGCGCGCGGGCAGGACTGGCTCCGCTCCTCGGGTGGGCTAGGCCCGTCCTCGGATATCGGCGGAGGCGAACGGGCCTCGCGAGGTGGAGCGAGCCAGGCTGCTTGAGCGGTTGGGCGTAGAATCCGAGGTGGAGGCTCATGTCCGGAGTTGACTCGTCAGAGGGGCGGGGCGATGTGCCGGAGGCGGAGTACGTCCTCGCGGATGGCGTCTTCCGGCCGCGCGAGCGGGTGCGACACCAGGAGGACACGTACGATTCGCGTGGGGTCGTGCTCCTCCGCCAGATGCAGTCGAGGCACTTCTGGTATCTCGGCCGGCGCCGTTTCCTGTGGCACGCCCTGCAACGGCACCTCGGGCGGGTGCCAGCGCGAAGCCCGGGGCCGCGGGCCATCGATCTGGGAGGCGGAGTGGGGGGCTGGGTGTCCTTCCTCGCGGAGCGGGACCGCCCGGCATTCGGGGAGCTGGCCCTCGCGGATTCGTCACTGCATGCGCTCGAGACCGCCTCCACGCTGCTTCCGGCCTCGGTCTCGCGCTATCAGGTGGACCTCCAGCGGCTCGGTTGGCGGGACCGCTGGGAGCTGGTCTTCTTGCTGGATGTGCTGGAGCACATCCCCGATGACAGGGCCGCGTTGCGGCAAGTCCTTCAGGCCATGGCACCGGGGGGCTCGTTTTCATCACCACCCCCGCGCTCCAGCGATTCTGGTCCTGGAACGATGCCGTGGTGGGTCACCAGCGCCGCTACACCCGCGAGGACCTGGAGCGGCTCGGGCACGAGCTGGGCTTCCGGGTGCTGGACACGCGTTATTTCATGTTCCTGCTCAGCCCACTGCTCGTCCTCGGCCGGTGGATGGGACAGCCAGACCTGTCCAAGTTGTCGCGGGACGAGCTCTGGGCCCTGGTGGAACGATCCCACCGCGTTCCGTCCCCCCCGGTGAACGCGCTGCTGCGGGCTGTCTTCAGCCTCGAGACGCCGCTGGGCCATCACGTTTTATTTCCCTGGGGGACTTCGGTCCTGGCCGTGCTGCAGAGGCCAGAGGGGTCCTCTCCATGAATCAGGTGCCGCACCGTGCCAACTGACAACCGTGAAGTGGGATGGATGGAGTGGCTGGAGGGCTGGGCATGTCTTCCAGTGCAGCCGGGGGGCTCCCGGCGTGAAGCCGCGGAGCGGCTCGTGCGCGACCTGGAACGGCGGCGCGAGGCGGGCCAGCTCGTCGAGGGGGAGGGGGGCGTCGTGGCCGTGCGCCGCGAGGCGTGGGACTGCGAGCGGCTGGGACTCGAGGCGGGAAAGCTGGAGTTGCTCCTCGCGCGCTCCGAGCAGGGCGGCCGTGAACTGCTCCTGCGAGCGGTGGAGAAGGCCAGGGAGCAGGGACTCGTCCACCTGACATGCCGTCTGGACAGCCGGGACTACACGGGCGCGGCGGCGCTCCAGGGGGCCGGCTTCTGTTTGAGGGACTTGCTGGTGACGCTGGCCGTGACGCGCCCGCGCGAGCCCTGGGCGTTCCCCGCTGGAGTGCGCCGCGCCACGGAGCAGGATGCGGAGCGGCTCGCGGAGCTCTCCGCCCGTTGCTTCAGCACCCCCGGCGACTCCTACAACCGCTATCTGAACGATCCCCACCTGCCTCGCGCCGGTGTCCGCGAGGTGTATGCCCACTGGGCACGCACGTCCATCGGCGGCCCGGCCGCGGACGTGACCTTCGTGGTGGAGGAGGAGGGCGAGCTGGCCGGCTTCCTGACGCTGAACCTTCCCCGTGACGGCGTGGCGAAGGTGCCGCTCAACGCGGTGGATGCCCGCTGGCGCGGCCGTGGGTTGTACCTGGAGCTCGTCCGCGCCGCATTGGCCGAGTCCTGGCGGCATGGCGCGGAGCGCGTCGAGGTGGTCACCCAGCTGCAGCAACTCGCCGTCCAGCGGACGTGGTGGCGGTTGGGGGGCATCGCCCAGTCCTCCTCGATGACCTGGAGCCGGGCGCTCGGTCCGCGCGGAGGAGCGGGCGCGTAGGCGGTGACTAGAAACAGACGAAGAGGAGCTCGCCCATCTTTCGGAAGGCGCGCTCATCCGGCCACTTTGGACCGTTGGCGCACTCCTGGACACCCAGGGCGTATTCCTCCCCCACGAGGGGCACGTAGACCTGCCCCGTCACCATCCGCATCAGCCCGGCGTGACTCCAGGTCGTGGCCATTGCCGACACGTTCGTGTCGCTGTCCACCCGGGTGCCCGGGTACGAGAACGGATGGCCCACGAAGGCCACCTTCCGCAGATCCCTCAGCTGGGGGTCCTGCTCCTGGAGGAAGGCCACCTTCTGCGCGGTCACCCGGTCGAGTTGATTGACGACGAACTGGTCGGCCGAGAACTGCTGGTCGATGCCGGCGAATCCCCACAGCAGCAGGCCCGCCACCGTCGCGAGCAGGGGGCGCAAGCGGGAAGGGGCGAGCATGTATGCCAGTGCCAGGTGTCCACTCATGGCGAAGGCGAAGGCGATCCTCGTCCGGGGCGTGGGCCACCACTCCTCGAGGAGCATCAGCACGCCCACCGTGGCCAGCAGGCTGATACCGGAGAGGAGCACCATCCATGCGCTCTTGGCCGGGTTCCTCTGCTTCCAGAGTTGGAGCGCGATGAGCGCCAGCGCCGACAGGACGAGTGCCGCCTGCAGCCCGGTCACCAGCCGCGTACTGAAGGCCTCGTCGCGCAGCATGATCTTGAACAGCTGCTTCAGTTGCCCCAGGCGCTCCGGTATGCCCTCCAGGCTCAGGAACTGCGTGCGCGCGAGCGCGGGCGGCCGGAAGATGAGCTGCACCCCCTTGTTCACCAGCAGGTAGCAAAGGCTGCCCAGGGGGAGCACGCATGCGGCCGGCCACCACCTCGCGAGGATGAGGCGCGTCTCGCCCCAGTTTCCCTCCGAGCGCCCCAACTCCAACAGTGCCCCCACCGCGATGAGCGCCACCAGCACGTTGAAACTCGTCTGGTAGATGCTGAGGGAGAAGGTGAGCAGCAGCAGTGCTCCCGGCATTCCCCTCCACCCGTGGAGGCGGGTCTGTTCCACGGCCAGCATCGCGGGCAGCAGCGACAGGCATGCCAGCGCTGGCACGCCCCGGAAGGCCCAGAGCTCGGCGAAGTAGGGGTGGATGAACACCAGGGGGCAGACGACGAAGGGCAGCCAGCGCTCGTTCGTCATCCGCCACATCCGGGCCAGCAGGACGCCTCCCAGTGCCATCAACAGCAGCGCCAGCCACGTGTACAGGGTGATCGTACGGCCATGGGGTGCCCCGAGCGCCTCCTGCAACCTCAGGAAGAGGGCCAGTCCGAAGCGCCCCTGGCCCAGCATCGTCTCCTGCACCCGGTGGGCGGTCTGGGACATCACATAGTCGTCTCCCGAGTAGAACGTCTGCGACAGCCTGGGTGTCCAGGTCATCAGCAGGACGCAGAACGTGCTCGCGAACAGCAACAGCTCCCTCCGGGACAGCGCACCGAGCAGTGGCAATGCGAGGGGTGCTTCCTCCCGAGGAGGGGAGGACGGAGCGGCTACTGCTTCCGAGCGCTCTGGCGGGTGGGGGGGCAGCGCGAACACGGGTGGAACCTCTTCAGCTGGTTGAGGGTGCAACGTGGCGCTGTATGCCACGGAGGGTTGGGCCCGGAAAATGGATACACCGGGGTCGCGGTCTCAGGTCGCGGTCTCAGGAGGTGTGGGGATTCTTGTCCACGGACTGGGCCTGCTGATGCCACCAGTCGCGCGCCTTCTCCACCTGGCCCAGGTAGTCGGTGAGCTCCCGGAGTTGCTCGCCCGCGGACTGGGCCTGCTGATGCCACCAGTCGCGCGCCTCCTCCAGCTCCCTGTTGTCGTGAGCGAGTCTGGCGATGCGCTGTTCGAGTGAGGCGGTCAGGTTCGCGAAGGCCATCATCAGACGGTCCGGTGCGGGTGGCCGCACGGGCCGCAGGTGCAGCCGCAGGGTCTTCAGCAACGCCAGGGGCGAGGCGGTGCGTTCGACGAGTCCGGTCACCTCGTCCAGGTCCTTCGCGGTCATCTCCCCGAGCGCGGTCCAGACCTCGGTGGGAGGTTGCTCCGGCAGGCCCACGCCCCGCGAAGTTGGTGGCCTGGAGTGCCGCCCAGTTGCCCGGAGTGAGCGCTCCGGCGAGCCCTCCTCCAGGCTTGGCCGCCACGGCCACCCGGCGGCCTCGCGCCGCGGCCTCGAGCGCCGTCAGTCCCACGGCCACGACCACGTCGGCGTCCTCGAGGTGGGTGTCGAAGTCATCTGTCTCGATGAGCTCGGCGTTCAGGTTGGGGCGGGAGCCAAGCCAGGCACGGAACTCGGCCGCAGCCGGGCCCTTGCCCACGACCTTGAGTGGCACGTGCCCTGCGATGGCGAGCCGCGCCGCCGCCTCGAGCACCCACCGTTTGTCGCCAGCCAGCCGCATCGTCGTCAGCACGGAGCCCATCCCGGGCATGGGGCGGGGTGGGCCCTCGGGCAAGGGCGTCGCGTTGGGCAACACGGAGACCTGCTCGGTGGAGATGCCGAACTCCCGCGCAACGCCGTCGACGTAGGCCTGCCCGGGCACGAGCACCTGGGGCCCCCCTGGCGCGCCAACGGCGGTGGCCAGCACCACGAAGCGCTCCTCTCCGAGCCACTTCCGGTTGGTTCCAGGCGAGCCATGCACCCCCACCGCCGCGCTCCGCGCCACGCAGAGCGCTGGCGCCAGCAATGCCGTCTGCGGGGAGCTCAGCAGCAACACGTCCGCTCCCTCCATCCACTGAAGCACCTGTTTCTGTCCGGCCCCGCTCCAGGACTCCACCAGGCGCACGTCCAGCCCGGCCAAGTGCTCGGAGATGTCGTGCTCGCCTCGCATCGAGACGATCGTCGCTGGCTGCCCCTGCCGCTTCGCCTGCCGCGCCAGATCGCTGGCGTGCCGCAGCAATCCTCCCAGCGCCAACTCGGGCAGGAGGATCACCAGGGGAGTTTCATGCACTGTCATCGAGTTGTTCCGCGTCCCTTGTACGAACATCGGCTCGCGCTCGCGAGGAGGTTCTTGGATTCGCAAACCTTGTAACCCATGGGTCACCTGGGGGAGCAAGACGGGAGGACAGTTCCTCTCCTGGAAGAAAAGTCCAATCAATCCAGCGGCTTGTGGGGGAGACGAAGGGGCTTGCCCGATGCGCTCAAGGTCACGAAACAGGGGCGCCGCGCAGCTTGCCAGCCCGGGTGGTCTGCCTTGACACTCTAGCACCGATCCCGTAACACACGCGCGGCCTGTCGGGTCGGGGGAGTTGAGCACGTCAGGACATGTAGGTGGGGTCGGCTCTCCACGTGGTAGCGCTCGGCGATGGCCTGGACCCTGTCCGTCCCAGCGCCACTCGTCATCCCTCGCACCGGGTGAGGGCGGGTGTGCCGCCGGTGAGTGAGAATGGTCATGAATCGCCAGGGAAGCAAGCAATCGCTGGACGCCACGGTTGTGGAGAGCAAGCTCTCTTCCTCATCTGAGCAGCAATCGGATGCGCCGTTGGGTGATGTGCTGCCCCTGCGCCAGGCACAGGCTGTTGTTCCCAAACCCAAGCGGGCTGGCAAGCGCCGGCGCTCCTCGCCTGGGGCGGAGGAGGAAGCCGCACGCCTGAAGGAACGCCTGCGTGAGATGGAGCGGAAAGTCCAACAGCTCCAGGAGACCCAGCAACAGCTCCGCTCCCAGCTCAGCGAGCGAGAGGCGCAGGTGCACAGTTACAAGACCCACCGCGCTTTCGAGTTCGCTCAGGAACTGGTGGACATCAAGGACGAGCCGACGCGCGTCTGGCGGCTGCCCCTGGCCATGGCACGGCTGGTCGTGCCCAAGTCTACCCGGAAGTGGCTCGGCCAGACGGTGATGGAGCCGGTGCGGCGGGCCGGTGACTACGTCCTGGAATTCGTCGTGGAGCAGCCGCTCAGGCACCTGCCGGATTCCCAAGCGCTGGTGGATGGGGTCACCACGTTCTACCGCAAGGTGGCGCAGGACGTATTTGGCACGGGGACCGACCGTGAGCGTTGGCCGGAGAGCAGGCCGCTCGTGTCGGTCATCATTCCCTGCTTCAACTATGGGAGCTTCCTGCCGGACGCGCTGGTGAGCCTCGACAAGCAGACGCTGCAAGACTTCGAGATCATCCTCGTGGAGGGCGGCTCCACGGACGGCACCACCACGGAGCAGGTGCGGGCGCTGCGGCATCCGAAGGTTCGCAAGCTCTTCCAGTCCGAGCCCACGCGGGTGGGGGAGAACCGCCTCGCGGGACTGCGGCAGGCTCGTGGCAAGTACATCACCTTCCTGGACGCGGACGACATGCTCGCCCCCACGTATCTGGAGAAGGCGGTGATGGCGCTCGAGCTGCTGGGAGTGGATGTGGTCTATCCCTCCGTGCAGCTCTTTGGCCGTGAGCAACGGGTGTGGGAGACGGCGGACGAGTTCTCGCTGGCCAACTTGAGCAAGACGAACACGGTGTCCACCGTGGCGATGTTCCGCTATGAGACGTGGAAGTCGCTCGACATCGGTTACGGCAGCAACAAGGACGGTTCCATCGAGGACTGGGACTTCTGGCTGCGCTTCGCCGAGCGTGGCGCGCGGGGATACAAGATCCGCGAGCCGCTGATGCTCTACCGCATCCACGGCAACAGCCTGTCGGACGCGATCCGGCCGGGGCTGGAGCAGGCCTACCGCAAGACGTTGGCCAAGCACCGGCGCTACCTGGGGCCCCTGTACGTGGCGCGCATCTCGCGCGAGCAGACCGAGCCCCTCAAGGAGGCGGCGCCGTCGCGGGAGCTCTCGCGCAGCGTGCTGCCGGCACGCAATCCGCTGCGCATCGCCCTGGCCCAGCCATGGATGGTGATGGGCGGCTCCGACAGCCTCATGCTTCAGGTGTTCGCCACCAGCCAGCAGGAGGACGCGCGGCTCACCGTCTATTCCTCTATCGAGACGCCTCCCAGCATGGGCAGCTCGGCGGGCGCCTTCCAGCGCCTCACCGATGACGTCTTCGAGCTGTCCAAGGAACTGCCCGAGTTCGCCCACGACGAGGCCATCCTGCACCTGTTGCGAACGCGGCAGGTGAACGTGCTGATGCTCGTCGGTTCGGCACGGACCTACGCGTTGCTGCCCCGCATCCGCCGGGAGCTGCCGCACGTCCGGGTGGTGGATCACCTGTACAACACGGTCGGGCACCTGGCGAACAACCGCCGCCACGCCAGCGAGATCGACTTCCACATCGTCGCCAACGATGAGGTGCGTGATGCGCTGCTCCGGGACGGCGAGTCGCCGGAGCGCATCCGCACCATCTACCACGGCATCGACATGCAGCGTTTCTCGCAGGAGTCGGTGCCCTATCTGCCCGGAGGGCCGCCCGGGTTGGAATTGGCGCCGGGTGTGCGGCTGGTGCTGTACTCGGGCCGCTTCTCCGAGGAGAAGGGAGTCCTACGCTTCGTGGAGATTGCCCGCCGGATGCGGCGGGATCAGCGTGTGCGCTTCGCGATGACCGGTGATGGGCCGCAGCGGCCGGAGGTGGAGGAGTTCATCCACCGGCACGGGCTGGCCGACCGCGTGACGCTGCTGGGCATCGTGGAGGATGCGCGGCCCTACCTGCGCCGGGCGGACGTGGTGGTCATCCCCTCGGACGTGGAGGGGTTGCCCCTGGTGTGCCTGGAGTCGCTGGCGTTGGGCACACCGGTCGTGGCGTCGAAGGTGGGGGCGTTGCCCGAGGTCATCCAGTCCGGCCGCACGGGCTTCGTCGTGCCGCCTACGGACGTGGAGGGGTTCGTGCGCGATATCCGCAAGGCGTTGAGCCTGGACTCGCGGAGGATGCGCCTGGCGCGCACGTGCCGTGACAGCGTCCAGGTGCGCTTCTCCATCGAAACGGCGCGTCAGAAGTATTACGAAGTGTTCCGCCAGCTGGCGTCCCAAGGGGCGGCGAGCGGCGTCGTGCAAGGGAGGGGATGACGTGAAAGTGCAGGGTGCGAAGGTACTGGTGACGGGGGCGGGAGGCTTCATCGGCAGCCACCTGGTGGAGGCGCTGGTCGCGCGCGGCGCCGAGGTGACGGCCATGGTTCACTACGATGCCCGGCCAGATCTCTCCAACCTGGAGATGGCGGATTCCCAGGTGCGCTCGAAGCTCAAGGTGCTCTCCGGCAACATCGAGGATCCGTTCTTCGTGTCATCGGCGGTGGCCGGCCAGGACATCGTCTTCCACCTGGCGGCGCTGATCGCCATTCCCTACTCGTACGTGGCGCCCGCCAGCTACGTGCGGACGAACGTGGAGGGGACGCTCAACGTCCTGGAGGCGGCGCGTACGCACAAGGTGAAGCGCGTGGTTCACACCTCCACGTCCGAGACGTATGGCACCGCGCTCCACACGCCCATCGACGAGAAGCACCCGCTGCAGGGCCAGTCTCCCTACTCGGCCTCGAAGATCGGCGCGGACAAGCTGGCGGAGAGCTACTACCTGAGCTTCGGGCTGCCGGTGGCCACCATCCGCCCCTTCAACACCTTTGGCCCGCGGCAGTCGGCGCGCGCCGTCATCCCCACCATCATCAGCCAGGCCCTGTCCTCCTCGCCGGTGGTGAAGCTCGGCGCGCTCTCTCCGCTGCGTGACTTGAACTACGTAGCGGACACGGTGGAGGGCTTCATCTCCGTCGCCGAGAGCGACCAGGCGCTGGGCGAGGTCATCAACGTGGGCTCCGGCAAGGCCATCAGCATTGGCGATCTGGCCACGTTGATCCTCAAGCTGGCGGGGGTAAAGAAGGAGATTGTCTGCGAGTCCGAGCGCATCCGCCCCGAGAAGAGTGAGGTCATGACGCTCCTGGCGGATGCCCGCAAGGCCGAGGCACTCACCGGGTGGAAGCCCCGGGTGGGGCTCGAGCAGGGCCTGCTCGAGACGATCGCCTTCATCCGCAACCACGCCGACCGCTTCCGGTCCGACATCTACAATCGGTAGGACACCACCTTGCAAGCCATCATTCTCGCCGGTGGCAAGGGCACGCGCCTGCGGCCCTACACCACCAGTTTTCCCAAGCCGCTGATGCCCATCGATGATCTCCCCATCCTGGAGATCGTCGTGCGGCAACTGGCGCGGGCGGGCTTCGACCGGCTCATCGTCACCACCGGCCACCTGGCCGAGCTCATCCGCGTCTTCTGCGGAGATGGAGCCAAGTGGGGCGTGCGCATCGAGTACTCCCACGAGGAGGAGCCCCTGGGGACCGCCGGACCGCTGTCGCTGGTCGCGGATCGGCTCGACGACAACTTCCTGGTGATGAACGGTGACCTGCTCACCACCATGGATTACCGCAAGGCCTTCGAGTCGCATGTGGCCAGCGGAGCCATGGCCACCATCAGCCTCTACCAGCGCGATGTGAAGATCGACTTCGGTGTGGTGGAGGAGGAACCCGCCGGGCAGCTTGGCCGCTACATCGAGAAGCCGACGCTCTCCTACAGCGTGAGCATGGGCATCAACTTCTTCAACCGGGGCGCGCTGCGCTACATGGAGCGTGGCAAGCGGCTGGACATCCCCGAGCTGATGATGCGTCTGAAGCAGGCCGGTGAGCGCGTGGCTTGCGCCCGTCAGGACTGCTACTGGCTCGACATCGGCCGCACGGACGACTACGCCGTCGCCACGGATGAGTTCCAGAAGCGCCGGGAGCAGTTCCTCCCCCGCCATGGCTGAGTCCGTCCTCATCACGGGGAGCGCCGGCTTCGTCGGGCGGGCGCTCGCCGCGCGAGTCCGTGCCGAGGGGCTTCGGTGTCTGGGCGTGGGACGGACGCCTCGGGACGAGCTGGGGTACCACGCCATCGATCTCGCCGAGGAGGCGGGCTCCCTGACGGAGCTGCTCTCCCGCGAGCGGCCGTCACTCATCTACCACCTGGCAGGCGGTCCCGGAGGCGGGGCGCGGGGCATCTTCGCGTCCAATGTCACCACCACGCTCCACCTCTTCCAGGCCGTGCAGGCCGTGCCGGGCTACCAGCCTCGCGTCCTCGTGGCGGGCTCCGCTGCGGAGTACGGAGAGCTGGGCGCCGAGCCCATCTCCGAGGACGCCCGCGAGCGCCCGGTGGGTGAGTACGGAGTGGCCAAGCTCGCCAGCACGCGGCTGGCGCTCCTGGCCCGTCGCCGTGGGCTGCCCGTGGGGGTGTTGCGCTTCTTCAACATCATGGGTCCTGGTATGCCCGGCTCGCTGGCGCCGGCCCGTTTCTCCCGCGAGTCCCTTGCCCTAGCCGCCGCGGGCGGTGGGTGCCTCACCGTGGGGGACCTGACTCCCGTTCGGGACTATGTGGACGTCGCGGACGTGGTGGATGCCCTCTGGACGCTGGGGCAGCGCGAGCCGGAGGAGGAGATCCTCAACGTCTGCTCCGGCCAGCCCGTGCGGATGGGGGCGCTTCTGGAGGAGATCCTCCGGCAGGTGGGCGTGCGAGTGGAAGTCCGGACCGCCGCGAACCTGCTCCGCGGCCCTGGTGACGTGCCGGTGAGCGTGGGCGACACCCGGCGCCTGGAGCGCGTGTGGGGACGGCGAATCTCCTTCGATCTCTCACGCTCGGTCGCACGCCTGCTGGAAAGCCTTCGGGCTCGGTGAACGACCTCCAGTGCGAGCTTGGAGGCGGGGGACGGCTTGACTCTCCCGTACGGCGCTAATAGCAACGTTCCTCCGCCTCTGGAGCCCGCAGCATGTCGCCGCTCTTCATCGCCGTCCTCATTGGCTTCTTCGTGCTGGTGTTCTACCAGTTCGGAGCTCGGCTGGCTGCCCGGCACTCCGTCTCCTGGTATCTGATCAGCGCCTTCATCTTCGTGGCGTCCGTGCGGCCCCAGTGGCTGCGGCCCCTGGCGGATCTGATGGGCATCCAGCTCATCAGCAACCTGGTGCTCGCCGTGCTGACGATGTTCCTGTTCGCGCAGATGCTCGAGCAGTACTCCGAGTCCACCCGCTCCCAGCGGCAGATGGTCCGGCTCGTGGCCTCGCTGGCCGCCCAGAACTTTCCGCTCCCCACCTCGTCCCGTTCCGAGCGTCCCCGGGTGCTGGTGGTGCTGCCCTGCTACAACGAGGCGGAGAACCTGCCCCACCTGGTGCCGCAGCTCACCGCGCTCAAGCGCTCCACCCAGGAGCTGGAACTGGACTTCTGCATCATCAACGATGGCTCCGTCGACGCGACGCCCGCCATCCTGGGGGAGCTGGCTCCCGCCAACCACGTCACGCACCACACCAACATCGGCGTGGCCGGTGTGCTGCGGACGGGCTTCGAGATCGCCCGGCGCATCGGCGCCCACTACGCCATCCAGTGCGACTCGGATGGCCAGCACCCCATCCAGCGCATTCCCGACCTCGTCCGCATCGCGCAGGAGCGGGGCGTGGACATGCTCATCGGCTCGCGCTTCGCCCCCGGAAGTGACGGCAACGGGCTGGAGAGCACCACGAAGCTGCGGCGCCTGGGCGGCATCATGGTGAGCACCACCCTGCGCCTCTTCCGGGGCGCGCGGGTGGAGGATCCGACGTCCGGCTTCCGCGTCTACTCGCGCCGGGCCATGAACACGCTGCTGCGGCAGATGCCGGACGAATACCCCGAGCCCGAGGCCATCGCGCTGGTGGCGCTGGCGCGGCTGCGCATCGAGGAGACGCACGTCGCCATGATGCCGCGCATGCTGGGCACCTCGAGCATCAGCGGCCTGAAGAGCGCACGTTTCATGACCAAGTTGACGTCGGCGCTGCTCGGGCTGCGGATGCGCACGCTCTTCCGCGACCGGGGGGAGGCGGCTCATCCCCCGGTCGTCAGCCTGCCCGCGCCAGCCGCGGAGCAGCTCCCGGCGCGAGAGTCCACCGCCCGGACGCGCGCCAGCGGGGAGTAGGCCACGGACACCGTTCCGCGTACCAGCCTCCACAGGCCGAGCCCCACCCGGTGCAGGAGGGTGGCCAGCCACATTGGAGCGGCAGCACATGGGGCACCAGCCAGAGGAAGCCAGCGCCCCCCGGCGGTCCGCCTCAATCCCGCCGCCCCTCCAACCGGGCGAGCCGCTCCTCCATCTCCTTGCGCCACAGGGCCTGGGTGCGGGCCTGGACCTGCTGGTGCTCGTAGAGGGTGGCCAGCGAGTCGAGGATGGCCTCGTTGAACTCCACCTGGCGGCGCAGCACCTCGTTGATGAAGGGCTGGAAGGTGAGCCGGAAGGCCCGCTTGGCCATGACGAGCACGGGGCCCACCACCGGGCGATGCGAGGTGGCGGGCTCCACGTAGCGACTGTCCTTCTTGTTGCGCGGCGCCTGGAGGATGGGCGGCCACTCACGCTCGACGGGAGCCTGCTCGGTGGACTCCAACTTGCGGCGCAACGCCTCCAGCGCCTCGGGAGGGGGAGGGGGCAGCGCGGCGACCTCGGCGGCCACGGCCTCGGGGGTGGGCGAGGTGGTGAGCAGATCCTCAGCGTGCATGGGCGTCTCCAGTACGCGCGAGCAGCCCGGCGAGCCGGGCCGCGGTGGTGGCGAGGGAGGAGGGCTTCAGCTCCAACAGGCGGGTGTCGAGCAGGCGCCGGACCTCCGCCCGCGAGGAGTCGGGCCGGGTGGAGTCCTCCACGCCCCAGGTGCGCGAGGGGAGGCGGGCGAGCAGCTCGCGGGCGCTCGCCGTGTCCACGCCCAGCAGCACCGGCACCGCCGGGGAGCCCACCACGGCCGTCTCCAACGAGGAGGCGCCCGGCAGCTCCGCGGAGGGCTCGCGGGAGAGCGGCTCGTCCGGGGTGAAGCGCCACGTCTCGATGCCGCCATCCTGCACCACCTCGGGAGCGGCGCGAGGAGAGGGGATGCCAGGACGGAGTGTCAACACGCGGGCCCGGCCGAGCTTCTCCGCCACGCGCAGGGCCAGCCTCGCCATGTCCGAGTCGGGGTGAGGCCCGAGGGCGGGGCACACCAGGTCCACCGACGCCGGAGCCTCGGGCGTCCGGGGGGCCTCGAGCGTGCCCTCGAGGAAGGGGAGCAGGGCCTGCTTCCACCGCAGGGCCACCGCGTCCTGCCCGAGCTCCTCCAGCCGGGTGCGCTGCGCCTCCAGCACCTGTCCGCGCAGCTTCGGGTTGCGCTCCAGCACGGCCAGCAATCCGGCGACCTCGACGGGGTCCCTCGAGAGCGTGGTGAGCCCCGCGCCTCCCATCGTCTCGGGGACGGCGGCGGCACCATGGGCTACCACGGGGACACCGCGGTGCATGGCTTCCAGCAGCGGGACGCCGAAGCCCTCGTGCCGGCTCATGGAGAGGTAGGCGGTGGCGGTGGCGAAGCAGGCGGAGAGCTGCGCGGCGCTCACCCGCCCGAGGAAGAGGACGCGCTCGGGGCCCAGGGCGTCCCGCAGCCCATGGAGGTAGCCCCCGTAGGGCGTCTCCCGGTTGAGGTAGCCGGCCACGACGAGCCGGCCGCGGGGCTGGTACAGCCGCTGGTAGGCGGTGAAGACACGCAGCACGTCATCCACGCGCTTGTGCGGCACGGCCCGGCCCACGAAGAGGACGTTGGCGCACCCGTCCTCCAGCTCGGCGCGCAGCACCGGATCCGCCGGGGTGTCGAAGGCGCGCCAGTCCATGGCGAAGGGCAGCACGGAGACGTGGGGGACTCCCGCGGCCACCAGCTCCTCGGCGCTGAAGCCCGAGTACGCATACGCGCATTCCACCAGGGGCCGCAGGGCGAGCAGCTCCTCACGCGCCGCGGTGCAGGCCTGGGCCACCTTGCGCTCGAAGCCCTGGAAGAGCCGGGCCGGGGTGACGTTGTGGTACACGAGCGCCTTGCGGCCCGGCGAGCGGGCGACGAGTGGCACCAGCCGCGACTCGAAGCTGTGGTGGATGAGCAGCGCGCTGTCCGCCCCCGCTTCCCGGGGGTAGTCCTTCGCCGGGCGGACCTGCTCCCGGCACTCCTCGTCCCATTGCTCGGCGTAGATCTCCGAGGCGTAGCCCCAGCCGCGCAACAGCTCGCGCAGATAGCGGGCCTGGTTGCCCACGGCATCACCCCAGGCCAAGCGCGGCACCAGTTGGTGCACCGCCCGGGCCGCCGATGGCCCGGTGGTCCGGTTGCTTCTCAGGATGCTCACGATGCCCGTAGCCTCTACCCCCGCCACGCTCGTTACACAAGGACACCATTGACGGCGTGGTGGCCCCTCCACTACTCACGCCCCTTCCGTCCCTCATTTCGTCGAGTGTGTCGTCCATGAACGTGTTGATCACCGGAGGCTGCGGCTTCATCGGCTCCAACCTCGTCAAGTTCCTGCGGCGCGTGCGCCCGGACTGGGCGCTCGTCAATCTTGACAAGCTCACGTACGCGGGCAACCTGGAGAACCTCAAGGAACTCGAGGGAGACCCCAAGCACGTCTTCGTCCGCGGGGACGTGGCCAACCGCGAGCTCGTCGAGCACCTGATGGCAGTACACCGCATCGACGCCGTCATGCACCTGGCGGCCGAGAGCCATGTGGACCGCTCCATCCTCGGCCCCGAGGCCTTCATCCAGGCCAACGTGCTGGGCACCCAGCAGCTCCTGGAGGCCAGCCGCGTGCGTGGCCTCAAGCGCTTCCTGATGGTCTCCACCGACGAGGTGTACGGCTCGCTCGGCCCCACCGGTCATTTCACCGAGACCTCGCCGCTCCAGCCCTCCAGCCCCTACTCGGCGTCCAAGACGAGCGCGGATCTGCTGGCGCTGGCCTGGCACCACACCTTCGGCCTGGACGTGGTGGTGACGCGCTGCTCCAACAACTACGGCCGCTACCAGTTCCCCGAGAAGCTCATCCCCCTCATGGTGGTCAACGCCCTGCACGACAAGCCGCTGCCCGTCTACGGCGACGGCGCCAACGTGCGCGACTGGCTCCACGTGGAGGACCACTGCTCGGCGCTGCTCACCGCGCTGGAGAAGGGTCGCGCCGGTCAGGTCTACAACATCGGTGGCAACTCCGAGCGCAAGAACATCGAGATCGTCAAGGCGATCCTCGGCCTGGTGGGCAAGCCCGAGTCCCTCATCAAGTACGTGAAGGACCGTCCGGGGCATGATCGGCGCTACGCCATCGATCCGACGAAGATTCGTACGGAGCTGGGCTGGACGCCGGCGCACACCTTCGAGCAGGGCTTGCAGGAGACGGTGCGCTGGTACGTGGACAACGCCGCCTGGTGGGAGCGGGTGATGAGTGGCGCCTACCGGCAGTATTTCGAGACGCAATACCGTACGCGCCTCAACGGCTGAGAGGGTTTCCCTTGCGCTTCCTCGTCACGGGTTCCAATGGGTTGGTGGGCAGCCGGGTGTGCACGCTGCTGGAGCAGGGCGGGCACGAGGTGGTGGGGCTGGCGCGTGGGCCGCGCCGCACGGAGGGCCACTACCGCTATGTGGAGTGTGACCTGACGCGTGAGCAGGACGTGGCCGCCGCCATCGAGGCCGCGGCCCCCGAGGTCATCATTCATCCGGCCTCCATGACGGAGGTGGATACGTGCGAGCGCGAGCCGGAGCAGGCCTTCGCGGCCAACGTCACGGCGGTGGCGGCGGTGGCCCGGGGCGCGCGCAAGCTGGGCGCGCACCTGGTGCACGTCTCCACGGACTACGTTTTCGACGGCGAGCACGGGCCCTACGACGAGCAGGCACTGCCCAACCCGCGAGGCGTCTACGCGCTCACCAAGCACATGGGCGAGCAGGCGGCACGCACCTTCGTCCCCGGCTGCGCCGTCGCGCGCACCGCCGTGGTGTACGGCTGGCCGGCGGCGGGCCGCGCCAATTTCGGCGCCTGGCTGGTGGGCGCGCTGGAGAAGGGGCAGCCGGTGCGGCTCTTCGAGGACCAGTTCGTCTCCGCGAGCTTCGCCGATAGCGTGGCCGCCATGCTGGTGGAACTGGGCGAGCGCAAGCTGGGCGGAATCTGGAACACCTGCGGCGCGGAGGTGGTGTCTCGCGTTGGTTTCGGCCGGGCCCTTTGCGAGGTGTTCGGCTTCGACCCGGGCCTCCTCACGCCTATCCGCCTGGCGGACATGAAGCTCGCCAGCCCCCGCCCGCTGCGCAGTGGCCTCGTGGTGGACAAGGTGCGCTCGCAGCTCCGCTCGCAGCCCCTGCCGCTGGCCGAGTCCCTGTCCCGCTTCCACGCCGCGTGGAAGGCCGGGCGGGGTGCTTGAACCCGCTCCTTCGAGCCGGATATAGCCCCAACCTTGCGAGGGAAGTCATGAAGGGAATCGTTCTGGCCGGTGGCTCCGGCACGCGGCTGTATCCGCTCACGCGAGTCGTCAGCAAGCAGCTGCTGCCCGTCTACGACAAGCCGATGATCTACTACCCGGTCACCACGCTGATGCTGGCGGGCATCCGGGACATCTTGATCATCTCCACCCCCACGGATCTGCCTCGCTTCGAGGAGCTGCTCGGCGGCGGCGAGCAGTGGGGTGTGAACCTCCGGTACGCGGTGCAGCCCAGCCCGGACGGACTGGCGCAGGCCTTCATCATCGGCCGCGAGTTCGTGGGCAGCGACAACGTGTCGCTCATCCTCGGTGACAACATCTTCTACGGCCACGGTCTGAGCGACCTGGTGCAGCGGGCGGCGGCGCGCGACTTGGGCGCCACCGTGTTCGGCTACTACGTGAAGGATCCCGAGCGCTACGGCGTGGTGGAGCTGGACGCGAACAACCGCGCGCTCAGCCTCGAGGAGAAGCCGGCGAAGCCCAAGTCGAACTACGCGGTGACGGGCCTGTACTTCTACGACAACCAGGTGCTGGACATCGCGAAGAACCTCAAGCCCTCCGCGCGCGGCGAGCTGGAGATCACCGACGTCAACATCGCCTACCTGCGTCAGCAGCAGCTCCAGGTGGAGCTGATGGGCCGCGGCTACGCTTGGCTGGACACGGGCACCCATGAGTCGTTGATGGAGGCCTCCAACTTCATCCAGATCATCGAGCACCGCCAGGGCCTCAAGGTGGCGTGCCCCGAGGAAATCGCCTACCGCATGGGCTACATCACCGCGGCCCAGGTGGCGGAGCAGGCGCATCCCATGCGCAAGAACGAGTACGGGCGCTACCTGCTGGATCTCATCGAGAACAAGGGTGCCCGGACGTGAATGTCCTGAAGACGGAGCTGCCCGGCGTCCTCATCCTCGAGCCCAAGCGCTTCGGCGATGAGCGCGGCTTCTTCATGGAGCTGTTCCATGCGAAGCGCTACGCGGACGCCGGCATCCCCGGGCCGTTCGTCCAGGACAACTTCTCGCGCTCGGCGAAGGGCATCCTCCGGGGGCTGCACTTCCAGGAGCCCCATGGCCAGGGCAAGCTGGTGCAGGTGCTGGCGGGTGCCGTCTACGACGTGGCGGTGGACATCCGCCGCGGCTCGCCCACCTTCGGGAAGTTCGTGGGCGTGGAGCTGAGCGCGGACAACCGGCGCCAGCTCTGGGTGCCGGCGGGCTTCGCGCACGGCTTCTGCGTCCTCTCCGAGAGTGCGGACTTCCACTACAAGTGCACGGAGGTCTACACGCCCGCGTCCGAGCACGGTATCGCCTGGAACGATCCGGACCTGGCCATCCCCTGGCCGGTGACGTCGCCCTTGCTGTCGCCCAAGGACGTGGGCGCGCCGCGCCTGAAGGATATGCCGGTGCTGCCCGTCTACGAGGGCTGAGCCCGTCGCCATCCCCGGGCCGTCACTGGACGTCCCGGGAGCCGCCGCCCCGGATGCTCAAGGAGGGGGCGGGCAGCCGTGGCCCCATGGCCGCGGGACCGGGGTGGGGCAGGGGGGCGGAGTGCGCATCCTTCGACTGTCACCTAGGAGGAGGCGCGGATGGTGCTCCCGGGCAAGGGAATGAGTTGGAAGGAGTTCTTCACCGAGGTGAAGAACGAATACTCGAACGACAAGATCAGCAACGTGGCCGGCTCGGTCACGTTCTTCGCCGTGCTGGCGCTGTTCCCGTTCCTGCTG
The DNA here is from genome assembly GCF_000733295.1 of Archangium violaceum Cb vi76. Taxonomy (GTDB): domain Bacteria; phylum Myxococcota; class Myxococcia; order Myxococcales; family Myxococcaceae; genus Archangium; species Archangium violaceum. The sequence goes on from NZ_JPMI01000006.1 coordinate 71,404, forward strand.
TTCCTCGTGGCGCTCGCGAGTCTCGTCATCGATCCCGCCCAGGCCCAGGTGCTCATCCAGGAGTTGGGGCGGGTGGCTCCCGAGGCGGTGACGGAGATCGTGGGCCAGCGCCTGAAAGACCTGGCGGCGGGCAACAACGTGGGTCTGCTGACGGTCGGTGCATTGGGCGCGGTGTGGGCGGCCTCGGGCGGTGTGGTGGCGATGATGGACGCCCTCAACACCGTCTACGACGTGAACGAGACCCGGCCCTTCTGGAAGGTGCGGGGCACCGCCATCCTGACGACGATCGGCGGCGCGGTGCTCTCCATCCTCGCCTCGCTGGCCATGGTGGCCACCCCGGCCGTCGCGAAGTTCCTCGGGGAGCCGCTCGGCACCGTCGTCATGTGGCTGCGCCTGCCCTTCGCCGGCCTGCTCATGATGTTCATCCTGGCGCTCGTCTACTACTTCCTGCCGGACGTGAAGCAGTCCTTCAGGTTCATCACGCCCGGCTCGGTGCTGGGCGTCGTCGTCTGGTTGATCGCGTCCTGGGGCTTCTCGCTGTACGTGCGCAACTTCGGCAGCTACGACGCGAACTACGGCGCGCTCGGCGGCGTCATCGTCATGCTGCTGTGGATGTGGATCTCCTCGCAGGTCATCCTGCTGGGCGCGGAGATCAACGCCGTGCTCGAGCACAAGTCGCCCGAGGGCAAGTCTCCCGGCCAGAAGCGGCCGGGCCAGGGCGGCCCGAACGTGACCAAGGGGCAGAAGCGGGAGCAGGAGCAGGAGGAGCTGGAGGAGCGCCTGCGTCCCTCTCCTCCGCCGCGGCCCGCGCCGGCCCGGATGACGCCGCTGGGGGCGGCGGCCACCTGGGCCTCGGGCTTCGGGCTGGGGTTGTTCCTCTTGCGCCGCGGCAACCGGTGAGGGTCTCCACGCGGGGACGACCCTCACCCTCTCGCCCTCTCCCTCTGGGAGAGGGTGCCTAGCGACGCTGGGCGGCGTGGTACGGGTTCTTCTCGAGGAACTCGGCGAAGTTGCCGTTGAAGTCGTTGACCGGCTTGCCCTCTTCCAGGCTCCAGATGCGGGTGGCCACCTCGGAGATGAGCTCCTGGTCGTGCGTCACGACGATGGCGGTGCCCTCGTACTTCTGCAGACCCTCGGCCAGCGCGCTGATGGACTCCAGGTCCAGGTGGTTGGTGGGCTCGTCGAAGATCAACATGTTGTCCATGTTGAGCATCAGCTTGCAGAGCAGCAGGCGCACCGTCTCACCACCGGACAGGGTGTCGGTGGGCTTCATGCGCTCCTCGCCGGAGAAGAGCATGCGGCCGAGCACACCGGAGATCTCCTCGTTGGTGAGCTTGGTGTTGATGTCGCGCAGCCACTCGAAGGCGGTGGTGCCCTTGCGGATGGTGCCGTGGTGGTCCTGCGGCAGGTAGCCCATGGCGGCCTGGTGGCCCCAGGTGATCTTCCCCGCGTCCGCCTCGATCTGCCCGGCGAGCATCTTCACCAGGGTGGACTTGCCCACGCCGTTGCGGCCGATGACGCAGATCTTCTCGCCCTTGCACACCAGGCCGCTGAAGGGCTTGATGACCGACTGGCCGTCGTAGCTCTTGGTGAGGCCGTCGAACTGGAGCGTCTGCCTGCCGCTGGCCTGCTTCACATCGAAGCGGATGAAGGGCCGCGCGATGTTCGAGCGCTTGAGATCGTCCGTCTTCAGCTTGTCGATCTGCTTGATGCGGCTCTGCACCTGGGAGGCGCGCGTACCGGCGTGGAAGCGGGCCACGAAGTCCTGCAGCTGGAGGATCTTCTTCTTCTTCTCGGAGACCTCGGACTCGACGCGGCTGCGCACCTGGGCCTTCTGGCGCACCATGTCGTCGTAGCCACCGTTGTACTGGATGATGGTCTCGTAATCGATGTCCGCGATGTGCGTGCAGATGGAGTTGAGGAAGTGCCGGTCGTGGCTGATGGTGATGAGCACGCCCTCGAAGGCCATGAGGAACGTCTCCAGCCAGCGGATGGAGTCGATGTCCAGGTTGTTGGTGGGCTCGTCGAGCAGCAGGCCCTGGGGCTTGCCGAAGAGCGCCTGGGCGAGCAGCACGCGCAGCTTGAGGCCGCCGGTGAGCTGCTTCATGGGGCCCTCGTGGCCGGACTCGGGGATGCCGAGGCCCTCGAGCAGCGAGGCCGCCTCGGACTCGGCGCTGTAGCCGTCCTCCTCGGCGATGACCATCTCGAGGTCACCCAGCCGGTTGCCATCCTCCTCGGAGATGTCGGACTTCGCGAGGATGGTGTCCTTCTCCTTCATGGCGTCCCAGAGGGCCTTGTTGCCCATGAGGACGACGTCGAGGACGCGGTTGTCCTCGTAGCGGAAGTGGTCCTGGCGGAGGATGCCCAGCTTCTTGGGCCGGGAGATGGTGCCCATGTCCGCTTCCTCGTCTCCCGCGAGGATCTTCATGAAGGTGGACTTGCCCGCCCCGTTGGGGCCGGTGAGACCGTAGCGGCGGCCGGGCGAGAAGGCGACGTTGACCTCCTCGAAGAGCTTCTTGGGCCCGTAGGCCTTGGAGACGTTGGTAATCGTGAACATGGGGGGCGCTTTCTAGCGGAAGGGGTAGGCGGCCGGAAGGCGCGCGACACGTGGATTTCGCCGGTACTGCCGGTGAGGACCCCTTGTAACCCTGGACGGGGGGATTTCTATGCCCCGTTCGCCCTCACTGGATGCCCGTGGAGGAGGCTCCAATGTGGGATACCCGTCGATCCCCTGACTGCCCGCCTGGAGGGGAGGAGCGGGGATGGAGCGATCCTATGCCTGTGGTTCGGGGGAGATGAGGTCCGTCCCGTTGACGAAGACCCTTGCGTTCAAGCGGCGCGCCACGTCCAGCGCTGCCTTCAGGAAGACCTCCTCGGAGAGGACCTCGGAGGTTCCCACGACGCCGACCAACCACTTGGTTCCTCCCACGAAGCGAATCAGTTCGGTCTTGGCGGATCTAGGGAGATCCTCACGTCGCCAGAAATAACTGCTGGTACCGAGAATGATCTTGCCGAACTGATCCATCTGTCCGGTGAACTCCAGGGAGTTGAACGTGAGCGTTCCCTGGGCGCTCTTGAAGCTCGCGGAACTCCATTGCTCAGGTCCGCCCTCCCAATGCAGCAACCATCCGGGAAGGACGCTCCGTACGGACTGGATGGCCTGATGGTCAACGACCGGGCTGTAGATGGTGCAGCGCACGTTGCTTGCTCTCTCCATCAGGGACGCGCATCGGACGTTTCTCAGTTCTCAACGCGAGGTGTAGAGCAGGCAGTAGCAGTCGCTTAGCCCTGTGGTTCGGCGGAGATGAGGTCCATGCCGTTGAAGACCCGACCATTCAGACGGCGCGCCAGTTCCAGCGCGGCCTTCAGGAAGAACTCCTCGGAGAGGACCTCCGACGTACCCACAACACCGACCAACCACTTGGTTCCTCCCACGAAGTGAATCAGGTCCTTCCTGGTGGATTTAGGAAGATCCTCACGTCGCCAGAAGTGACCGCTGGTACCCAGGATGATCCTGCTGAACGGATCCAACGGTTCGGTGTACTCCAGGGAATTGAACGTGAGTGTTCCCTGGGCACTCGTGAAATTGGCGGAGTTCCATCGCTCGGGTTCTCCCTCCCAGTGCAGCAACCACCCAGGGAGGACGTCCCGCATGGAGTGGATGGCCGGATGGTCAACGACCGGGCTGTAGATGGTGCAACGCACGTCTTCTCCTCTCCTTATTTGGGGCGTCCACCGGAAGCGTCCCGGCCTCCAGAGTGGCCCGTTCTGGCATGCGTGTCACGATCGACCAGTTGAAGTGTCATGCCGTCTTCATGGTGATGCCAAGTCAACCCCGGAATGCGTGACCAGCCCCTTTCGATGGCCTCAAGTTGCTCAGCGGTCAAGCTGGGCACAGCCTCCGGCCTGATCTCAAGAATTTCCCGGAGTTGTCGTGTGGCATCCGCGAATTGGCGAGCGTCGCTCACCTCGGGACCGCGGAGTTCCTCGGGGATGGTGACTTCAATAATGGGTTCAAAAGCCGGATAG
>NZ_JPMI01000007.1 GCF_000733295.1 Archangium violaceum Cb vi76
CCTACTTTCCGCACATCGCGAAGCTGATTTCATGCTGATTTCATGCTGATTTCAAATGCGGCTCAATCAGGGCAGGCCTCAAGCCATCGCGCCTCCGCTTGAAGCTCGATGATGATGGGGGACTTCATGAGGGCCCCCTCTCGGACTGGTCCAATCTCGCTGATGTTCAAGAGCTGCCTGTTGCCGAGCACTCCTGGGTTGATGTTCACCCATCATGTATCCACCGAAGAGTCTCCAGACGAGCGCTCCTGCTGCAGCGGTACCTGTCCAATCCCTCCGGCAATGAGCGACCCAGCCCTCGTTCCGCACCCTGTGGGAGGGTCAGGGGTAGAGTTATATCCAAGAACAGACTTGCCCCACCTCGCAAGTGGGCCCATCATTCCTACGTGCGAAGGAAGGCTGACAACCACGGGCCAGGTGCCGCCGCTGATGCCAATGAACCTGGTCTGGAGTCAAAGGTGGTGGGGGCGTTGCCTATCATCAACCATTTCCTCGAGTTGACGGGGGTGGACGAGGCTCTCCAGCGCTTTCTGCCCCAGCCAGGCTCACGCGACCGACTGTCGCCCGCGATAGGAGTGGGCATCCTGCTGCGCAACATTCTGGTATCTCGCGAGCCGCTGTACAGCCTGCGGGAGTGGTGTCGTCGCGTTGAGGGTTGCCTCTTGGGACTGCCTGGCAGTGGGGCGGAACTGCTCAACGACGATCGGCTCGGCAGGTGCCTGGACAAGTTGTTCGAGGCTGACCGTGCCGCGCTCATGACGGCTGCTGTCGTCCAGGCCGCACGGGGCTTCGAAGTGAATCTCGAGGAGTTGCACAACGACAGCACGACCGTCACGTTGTCCGGGGAGTACGGAGACGCCAAGGGGCAGCGGAGGAATGGAAAGTCTACCCGTCGCATTACCCATGGCTACAACAAGGACCACCGGCCCGACTTGAAGCAGTTGCTCTACCTTCTGACGACCACGGCGGAGGGGGCCGTCCCAATCTGGTGCAGCGTAGAGCACGGAAACACCACCGACGACAAGACGCACATCGGCACATGGAGTGTCCTGCGCGAACTGGTGGGAAGACCC
>NZ_JPMI01000008.1 GCF_000733295.1 Archangium violaceum Cb vi76
CCACGTCCCCGCGTCGCCGGTTCCCGCGTCATGGCCCGCATCCGGCCACCACGTCCCCGCGTCATGGCCCGCGTCCGTCGGGGTACCCGCGTCCGTCACGGTGCCCGCATCCGCGGGGAAGCCAGCATCCGCGAGGCTGCCCGCGTCCGTCACGGTGCCCGCATCCTCGGGGAGGCCAGCATCCGCTGGGGTGCCCGCGTCCGAGCCAGCGTCCGTCCACGACCCCGCGTCCGTCCCTGTCCCCGGCCCCGCGTCCAAGCCCGTGCCGATGATGACCGGCAGGGTGCAGTTGTTCTCGCACCCGTCACCGCCCACGGTGTTGCCGTCGTCGCACTGCTCGGCACCAGTCACCACGCCATCGCCACAGCGCTCCGCTTCCTCCCCTTCAACGCACCCCGTGAGTACGAACAGCAAGGCGGTGAAGGCAACGATTCCGAGACGGCGGGCTGGCAGCATCGGGAACACCTGCTCCGGTACGGAGAGTCCCGCGAAAGGCAGGGGACCGGATCGGCGCCCATCATGCCCGAGAGGTCATCCCAGTGACATACGCGCCCTTCCACCCGGGGCGGAACTCCCCTCTCAGTGCGTCAGCACCGGGTACGCCGGGCCCACCCCGCATCTCTGCCGGAAGGCGCGCACGACCTCGGCGATTTCCGTGCCCGCCTCCACCAGGCCCGCGTGGCCCGCGTCCTCCACCAGCATCCACTCCGCGGCGGGCATCCGCGTGCGCATCCGCTCCATTTCGCGCAGGGGTATCAGGAGATCGTTCTTCGCGGCGATGATCTGCGTGGGCACCCGGACCTCCGGCAGCACGTCCCAGCATGGCGGGCAGTCCACCAGGCCGCGCATCATCATCCAGAAGGCCTGCGGATCCATCCGGCGCAGGGCGAGCAGGAACTCCACGATGTCCGCGCGCGGAGCACGCGCCCTCAGCAGACCCGAGACCCGCCCGAGCGGATACGCCAGCCGCGAGGCGAGCACCTGATGGACGAGCGGCGCCACCCGGGGCACCAGCGGCGTCAGCGTCTTCAGGGCGCGGCCGAGGGTGGCGTGTCCACCCGGCAAGGGGATGAACCAGGCGCTCGGATCCGGAGAGGACGGACTGCCGGCGATGAGCGTCATGGCGGGCACCAGCTCCGGCCGCCGCCGGTACAGCTCCAGCACCACCCGGACACCCATGGAGAACGCCACGTGGTGGGGCGGGCGCCCATCTCCCCGGACCATCATCTCCTCGGTGACGCGCTCCAGGTCATCCACGTGGACGCGCAGCGCGTAGTCGCCATTGACGGACAACTGGCTGCGGCCGTGGCCCCGGTAGTCCCAGTGCACCACCCGGTGGTCCTGCTCCAGATCCGCGACGAGGTAGCGCCAGAAGTTCTCCGACGTCCCGATGCCGTTGGTGAGCAGCACGGACGGACGGGAGGCGAGCGTGGGTTCCGCCTCGCTCTCCGGGGCATTGCCCACATGCGTGTGATACGCGACGCGGGTGCCATCGGGAGCGGTCACGAAGCGGGTGAGGCGGAGGTAGGGCATAGTGCACCCACCATTCGGCCGCTCCCCCATTGGCGCAAGGTCCGGCGTTCACTAGTGGCTATCATGACCCCTCCCCTTCCCCTCTCGCGTTGGCTCGAGCCCCGTGCATCCGGGTCCGGAGCGCCACCCGCCGCCGTCTCCGTGGGAACGATGAACTTCGGGGCGCGCACCCCGGCGCCCGAGGCGCAGCGGCTCATCGCCCGGGCCCTGGAGCGCGGCGTGCCCTTCTTCGATACGGCCAACTCGTACGGCAACGGAGAGGCCGAGCGGCTCCTCGGCCAGGCGCTGCGCGGCCGGAGGGCGGAGGTGGGCATCGCCACCAAGGTGGGGCTGGCGCGCGTTCGGGGCAAACCCGAGGGCCTCGCCCGGGAACAGGTGGTGCGTGCGGTGGAGGACAGCCTGAAGCGGCTCGGGACGGACTACGTGGACGTGCTCTACCTGCATGCCCCGGATGCCGCCACGCCGGTGGAGGAGACGCTGGAGGCCGTGCACGGACTGCTGCGCGCCGGCAAGGCGAGGCACTGGGGCGTGTCCAACCACGCCGCCTGGCAACTGCTGGAGCTGCGTGGCCTGTGCGATGCGCGCGGCATGCCCCGGCCGGCGGTGTCCCAGGTGCTCTACAACGTGCTGGTGCGCCAGGTGGAGGTGGAGTACCTGCCCTTCACGAGGCGCTACCCCATCCACACCACCGTCTACAACCCGCTGGCCGGAGGGCTGCTCTCCGGACGCCATGTGCCGGGCGGCACCATCCCCGCCGGCTCCCGCTTCGACGGCAACCGCTTCTACCAGCGCCGCTACTGGTCCGAGCGCCTCCTGGAGCAGGCCGTGCGCCTGCGCGAGGTGGCGGAAGCCGCGGGCCTCACGCTGGTGGGGCTCGCCTACGCGTGGCTGGCGGGCCGGCCCGGGGTGGACTCGGTGCTGGCCGGCCCGGCGACGGTGGAGCACCTGGACGCGGCGCTGGACGCCTGCGCGAAGCCGCTGCCCCCGGAGGTGGCCTCGCGCGTGGACGAGCTCTCCCGGGAGTGGCTGGGCACGGACGCCACGTACGCGAGGTGAGCATGTTGGCGGTGGATGCGGAGACGTTCGACCTGGCCGGGCCGCTGGCGCACTACGCCGAGCACGGCTACGCACGCCTGGGCCGGCTGCTCGGCCCCGAGGGCCTGGAGGCGCTACGCGAGCGCGCGGACGATCTGATGCTGGGCCGGGTGAGCTACCCGGGCTTCTTCTGGCAGATGGACGCGCCCACGGGCCGCTACGAGGACGCGCCGCTGGGGCTCGGCTGGCAGGGGCCGTCGCTGGACTACCGCAAGCTGGAGAAGCTGGAGAAGGATCCGCGCTTCCTCGAGTGGATGGAGAACCCCCTCTTCGAGCGCCTCGCGCGGACGCTCATCCCCGGGGACATCTGCCTCTACCGGGCCATCCTCTTCCACAAGGGCCAGCGGGGCGGCAGCGAGCTGCCCTGGCACCAGGACGGCGGCAAGCTGTGGGGCCTCACGAAGGATCCCGAGCTCCAGCTGTGGACGGCGCTGGACGACGCGCCCCTGGACGGAGGCTGCGTGGAGGTGGTGCCGGGGAGCCACCGCTGGGGACTGGCCACGGCGCTCGGGGGCGTGGTGCCGCCGGATCAAGTGGCGGCGCGAGGGGCGGACCGGCTCGCGGTGCCGCTGCCGGTGGAGGCCGGGGAAGTCCTGCTCCTCCACAACTCCGTGTGGCACCGCTCGGGGCAGAGCCGCACGGGCCAGCGGCGGCGGGGCTTCTCGGCCTGCTACATGAGCGCGGACACCCGCTGCGTGCGAAAGAAGAAGGCGCCTCGGGACTTCTTCCCGCTCTTCCGCCACGCCTCGCGCTGAGGCGCCCTACGCCGTCTTCAGCTTCTTGCGGATGGCGGGCAGGCTGATGCGGAAGATGCTGCCCCGGCCCACCTCGCTGTGGGCGGTGATCTCCCCGCCGAAGCCGGTGATGATGCCGTGGCAGATGGACAGTCCGAGCCCCGTGCCCTCTCCCACCGGCTTGGTGGTGAAGAACGGATCGAAGATGCGATCAATCACCTCGCGGGGCATGCCACACCCGGTGTCCTTCACCTCGATGATGGCGTGGTTGCTCTCCGCGCGCAGGGTGACGCGGATCTCGTTCTTGTCCGGCTGGCCGGCGTTGATGGCATGGGCGGCGTTGATGAGCAGGTTGAGCACCACCTGGCCGAACCGGGCCTCGCTGCCCTCCACCAGCGGCACATCGGAGGACACTTCCCTCACCACGTTGGCGCGGTGGCGCAGCTCGCCGCGCGCCAGCATCAGCGCCGAATCGACGACGCGCTTCAGATCCACCGCCGTGGGCTGCTCCTCGTCGCCGCGAGAGAACGTCTTCAGGTCCTGGACGATGAGGCGCACGCGGTTGACGCCCTCGTTCGTCTCCCGGAGCACCTCCTCCACCTCGCCGAGCCGCCCCTCGGGCAGCAGCGGGTTGATGGCCTGCAGCTCCTCCGAGAGGAACGACAGGTTGGAGATGACGAAGGCCAGCGGGTTGTTGATCTCATGCGCCACGCCCGCGGCGAGCGTACCCACCGAGGCCAGCCGGTCGGCGACGACGAGGCGCGCCTGGATCTGCTTGCGCTCGGTCAGGTCGCGCGCACTCACCAGCGTGGCGGGCTGGCCGGCGAAGACGAGCCGCAGGCTGCTGATCTCCGCCGTGAGCAGACCGCCGCCGGGAGGCAGGAAGCGGATCTCCCGCACACGGTTGGAGGCGCCCCGGCCGGGCAACCCATCGAGCGTGCCGGCGGCGGCGCCGCGATCCTCCGGGTGGACGAAGTCCAGCAGCGAGCGGCCCACCAGCTCACTGGCCTTGAGCCGCAGGAAGGAGGACGCGGACGGGTTGACGTAGAGCAGCGGCCCGCCACGGTGCACGAAGATGGCCTCGGGCGAGCCCTCGATGAGGGCGCGGAAGCTCTCCTCGGAGCGGCGCAGGGCCTCCTCCGCCGCCTTGCGCTCGGTGATGTCGAAGGACACGCCTCCGAGGAAGCGCCGGCCCGAGCTGTCGCGGGCGATGAAGCGGTAGGTGAGGAACTGACGCGGCTCGCCCTCCGGCGTGGGCATCATGCTCTCGGAGACCGAGGGCTGGCCGGACTTGAAGGCCTGCTCGTCCTGCTCGCGCAGGTGGGCCACCGTCTCCGCCGGCATGAGCTGCTCGTCGGGGATGGTGCTCACGTCCACGCCGGGCGACAGGCCGAAGAAGCGCCGGAAGGGCTCGTTGACGAAGACGCGCCGGCCCGCCTCGTCCTTCATGTACGCGAGCGCCGGGTTGTTGTTGAGGAAGGAGTCGAAGAGGTGCTGGCTCTCCTGGAGCGCGGTAACGATGGAGGCCACCTCCGTCATCAGCGCCTGCTTCGCCGCGTGCTCGGCGGCGTTGCCCATGGCGGCCCCGAGCAGCCCGGCCATCAACTCCAGCGTGCGCTCGTCCGAGTCCACGAAGGCGAACGGCACCTGCGAGGCGATGCTCAGCACGCCCACCGTCTGGTTATCGCGCTTGAGGGGCACGTTCAGCATCGAGCGCACCTTGAGCCGGCGCGCCGCGGCCACGTTGGCGCGAGGATCCCGCTCGGTGTCGTCGGTGCGCATCACCTCGCCGCGCAGCACGCTGCTGCCGGCCATGGTGTTGGCGATGGGCAGGCGCGCGCCCTCGAACTGCTTCGAGTAGCCCGTGCAGACCCGGTAGTACATCTCCTCGCCCTCGATGATGCCCACGGCCGCGCCACCCGCGCCGCAGAGGATCATCGCCCGCTCGGCGATGAGCCGCATCACCACGTCCAGATCCAACCCCGCCAGCGCGATGTCGTTCTGCGTCTGGATGATGGCGGCCAGCCGCTCGATCTCCCCGCGCGCGGACTCCTCGTGGGACTGCCGGCGCATGAAGGCGTAGCAGCGGCGCTCGAAGAGGGCGATGCGGGCGCGCACGTCCACCGGGTTGAAGGGCGCGACCAGGTAGTCGTCCACGCCGATCTCCATCAGCGGGGCGATGTCCTCCTCCGAGAGGCCGTCGGCCATGCCGAGCACGGACACCTCGGCGGCGCGGATCTGCGCGCGCAGCCGGTTGAACCAATCGGACTTCTCGCGGACCTGTTCGGCGCCAACGACCAGCACATCCACCAGGGAGATGGTGGCGGCGGTGACCTCGGGGCCCGAGGCGACCACCACCTCATGTCCCATCCGGGAGAGCTCCGCCCCGATGGGGTGGTCACCGTCGCGACTGAGGAGGAGAAAGCGCATGGAGGCAGGAGCGGATTCTAAGGGAACAGAAGATTGCTAGATCGAGGCCCTTCCGGTCCACCATGAGCGCCCGAACCGGGGAGAACCGCTCTCCGTTGGACGGAAGCCTACCCTCGTTCGCTCTGCGCGGGGGAGGGTTGGGAGGCGCAAGAGGGGCACCATGGGCCGCCCGTGCAGCGGGCGGACAGCCCCCATTATTGCCACGTGTCCAACGTTTGTGCGACCTCGACGTGCTCAATGGTGGTCGGCCGGGTGGAAGAAGGGGCTCGGTCCCCTGGCATTCGAGCAAGAGCGGCCTATCTCCTCGGGGTGGTCCGCCGAGGTCGGACGCGGGCACGGGTTGCTCGGGGCGGGGTCGGTCCGGGGGGGAGGGTCGCAGATGAAGTACGGCATCGCGGTGGGGCTATGGATGGTGGCGCTCGGCGCCTGTCAGGTGGCGACGCTGCCCCAGGTGGTGGACGGACGGGAGGAGCGCTCCACGTCCGAGCTCTTCGATCGGGGCTCCCTCACGGTGATGACGCGCGGCCTGTCGGGTGGGAGTCACCTGGAGCAGGTGCTGGAGGGTCCGCTCGCGGAGGAGCCGGTGCGCGCCGCGGAGCTGCTCGATGCACTGCGGCAGGAGGACGTCCTGGCGCGGGCGCGCAAGCTGGCGGAGGAGATCCAATACGCGCGGCCGCACCTGATCGGACTGCAACAGGTGACGCAGGTGCGGCGGCAGTCGCCGGGGGACGCGATCTTCGGAGGCACGCGGCCGGCGGAGGCGCTGCACCTGGACGTGTTGCCGGTGCTGCTGGGCGAGCTGGAGGCGCGCGGGCTGCACTACCGCGAGGTGGCGCGGGTGCGCAACGCGGACGTGGAGCTGCCGCTGCTCACGAGTGGCGCGCCGACGTTCGACGACGTGCGGCTGACGGACTTCGACGTGATTCTCGCGCGGGCGGACGTGGAGGTGAAGGAGGCGCGAGCGGGCAACTACGTGGCGCGCCGGGAGGTGCGGCGGCCGGGCCAGGAGCCGGTGGCGCTGCCGAGGGGCTGGGTGTCGGTGGCGGCGAAGGTGGAGGGCCGGAAGTACCGCTTCGTCAGCACGCACCTGGAGCCGGCGCCGGACGAGCAGGGGCTGCGCGTGCAGGTGGCGCAGGTGGGCGAGCTGATTGGCAGGCTGCGCGGCGAGTCGCTGCCGGTGGTGCTGGTGGGGGACTTCAACACGCCGGCCAACCTGGGACTGATGGGGGCGCCCACGTACCGGGAGTTGCTGCTGGCGGGCTACGTGGACGTGTGGACGCACCGGCCGGGGCGCACGCGGCTGGTGGGAGCGGAGCTGCCGCTCGCGATGCCGGAGCGCCTCGAGCTGGTGCTGGTGCGCCAGCCGGTGGCGCCGGGCCCGCGGCGGATGGGCCCCGTGCTGGCGTACGGAGTGGGAGGTGCGCTGGAGGAGCGGTTCAGCCCGTGGAAGCCGGAGCTGTCGGGAGTGGTGGCGCGCCTGCGCATGTGACACCTACACTGAGACCCGTGACGGAGCCGCACGCGGGAGTCCTGGTCGCCGAGCAACCCCACTACCTGCCGTGGCTGGACTTCTACGAGCAGGTGGCGAGGGCGGACACCCTGCTGGTGCTGGACAACGTGCAGTGGCTGAGGAGGGGTTGGCAGCGGAGGGCGCGGGTGGCACTCCCGCCGGGCACTCCCCTGCCCGCCCCCACCGAACCGGCGTTCCAGTGGCTGACGATACCGTTGGAGGGAGCGCACCGGGACACGCGGATCTCCGAGCTGGCGGTGGACACGGGGCAGCGGTGGACGCGCAAGCATCTGGCGACGCTGACGATGCTGTACGGGAGGAGGCCCTACTTCCGGAGCCAGGTGCTGCCGAGGCTGGAAGGCTTCTACGCGGAGGCGGAGAAGGAACAGGGCCCGGGCTCGCTGCTGCGCACGTTGCTGGCGAGCATGGCGCTCTTCAACGAGCCGCTGGGCATCAGCCCGAGGGTGGAGCTGGCATCGAAGCTGGACCGCTCGCACCCGGACAAGACGGGGAGGCTGGCGTCGTACTGCACGCAGCTGGGAATGGGGACGTACTACTCGGCGGTGGGGTCGCTGTACCTGAAGCCGGGGCCATTCCGGGAGGCGGGGGTACGGCTGCTGTGGCAGAAGTTCCGCTACCCGGCATACGACCAGGGGCGCAAGGGAGAGCGCTTCGTCGTGGGCCTGTCGATCGTGGACGTGCTGTCGAACGTGCCGGTGGACGAAGTGCGCGAGTGGCTCAAGCCGAGCCCCTGGGGCCCCTTCGCCCCATCCCCTCTCCCTTTGGGAGAGGGTTAGGGTGAGGGTCTACGGCCTTCCCCGCCTCCGTCAGCGCCCGCCCCCGCGCTCCTTGTCGAACCGGACGAAATAACTCCGCACCGCGGAATCGATGAGGTCCTGATCCAACTGCGGCGCCATTCCGCGGTAGTGCGCCATATCGATCATCTGATCGAGCAGGTCACGAGGCTGGCATGCGGCGAAGCGGCGGCCAACGGGCTTGTAATGGGTATCGATGAGGTACTGGACCATCTCGGAGTCATAGGGAACGCCGCGCTTGCGGCACATGACGTCGAAGATCTGATGGAACAGCTCCTCATCGGGGGGCTGGACCTCGAGCTTGTAGCGGACGCGGCGGAGGAAGGCGTCGTCGACGAGGTCACTGGGATCGAGGTTGGTGGAGAAGGCGGCGAAGACGTCGAAGGGGACCTGGATCTTCTTGCCGGTGTGGAGCGTGAGCATGTCCACATCGCTCTCGAGCGGGACGATCCACCGGTTGAGGAGATCCTTCGGGGAGACCTTCTGACGGCCGAAGTCGTCGATGAGGAGCATCCCGTTGGTGGCCTTCATCTGGAAGGGGGCCTCGTAGTACTTGACCTCGGGGGAGTAGACGAGGTCGAGCATCTCGAGGGTGAGCTCACCGCCGACGACGACGAGGGGCCGGCGGCAGCGGACCCAGCGCCGATCATAGGAGGGGGTGGTGTCGTCGTCCTCGATGGGCTTGTGGAGGATGCTGTCGTAGATGCGGACGACGAAGTCGTCGATGAGGATGGCGTGGGGGACGAAGATCTCGCCGTCGAAGCAGTTGACCATGCCCTGGCAGATGGCGGTTTTTCCGTTGCCGGGGGGCCCGTAGAAGAAGATGGCGCGGCCCGAGTTCATGGCGGGGCCGATGCCATCGAAGATGTAGTCGCGGATGATGAGGTCGCCGAACTGGTCCTCCATCCGGTTGCGGGTGATGCGATTGCCGCGGACGGTCTGCTTCTTGACCGAGTCGATCCACTCCTGGAGGGTGACGGGAGCGGGGCCGTTGTAGCGGTTGCGATCGAGGATCTGCCGCAGCACGTCGGTGGCGAACGTGGTGAGCTGGTAGATCATCGTGGACTTGCCCACGCCCGAGCCGCCGCCGCCGCGGATGTCGATGTACTTCTGGCGGCGCAGGCCCTCGACGACCTCATCGATGATGGTGGAGGGGAGCTTGAGGCGGTTGGCGATGTCCATGCCCCGCATCTCGCCGGCGTAGAAGATGGCCTTGAGGACGAGCTCCTCCACCATGGAGGCGGTGAGCCCCGTCTCGGAGAGGGTGCGCGGCTGGGCGGGCCAGAAGCCGGCGGAGCTCGGAGCGCCCCCACCGTCGGCGATGGCGGCGCGGCGCATGGTGCCGGTCATCCTGCGCTCGGAGCCGGGAACGGCCATGCCACCCATCGTGGGCCGCCGCATCTCGACGGGGACGGGAGGCAGCTCCGACGTCGGGACGGGGGGAGCGGAACGGCGCTGATCCACGATGACGGAGGGCAGATCCATGGAGGGCACCGGCGGGGCCGGGCGGCGCTGTTGCTCCATGGGGACGGGAGCCATCTCCATGCTGGGCACGGGAGGCGCGGACCGCTTCTCCAGGGGAACGGCGGCCAGGTCCATGCTGGGCACGGGAGGAGCCTGGCGGCGCAGCTCCGCGGGCACGGGGGGGAGCTGCTCCGTGGGAAGGTTGGAGATGACGCGGCGGGCCTCGGGGCTGGGAGGGCTCGGGGCGCGGCGCTCGAGGAAGGGACTGGGACCGAGGGGACGGCGCTCGGGGGCACCGCCCTGGGGGGGAGTCCGCGCCGGGCCGCCCTGGGCGGGACCCTGCCCCGAGGGGTTCCGGAGCTTGGGAGGCGCGGAGAGCACATTGCCCACGGGGGGAGTCTCCCGTGGGTTGGCGGTGTGACCCGTGTCGGTCTCGAATTCGGGGGACTCGAATGGAGGGGGATTCGCCCCTGGCCTCCGCTGCTCGGGCATGGTTGCTCCGGGTTGGGACGGACGAGTCTAGCAGGAACCAGGCGCGGCTCGATGCTAGCTTGCCGGGTATGAGCTTCTTCCAGGAACCGCCGAGGCTTGGAAACCAGTACGACGACGACGCGCTGCTGCGCGGCTACCTGGAGCGGGTGCTGCCGAAGGAGATGCGGACGGGGCTGGAGGACGAGTTCCGGGAGCTGGGCGAGCTGGGAGGCGGGCCCCTGTACCAGTTCCAGCTCGGGGACCGGTTGAATGAGCCGGAGCTGACGCAGTGGGACGCCTGGGGCCACCGGGTGGACCACATCGAGGTGTCGCCGCTGTGGAAGGAGGCGGAGACGCTGGCGGCGAAGCGGGGCCTGGTGGCGGTGGCGTACGAGCAGAAGAACGGAGATCGCTCGCGCATCCACCAGTTCGCCCTGAACTACCTGGTGCAGCCGTCGCTGGACGTCTACTCGTGCCCGCTGGCGATGACGGACGGGGCGGCGCGGACGCTGCTGTCGCTGGGGAACCCGGAGCTGATCGAGCGCGCCCTGCCCCACCTGACGTCGAGGGACCCGAAGACGTTCTGGACGTCGGGCCAGTGGATGACGGAGCGGACGGGCGGCTCGGACGTGGGGCTGACGCAGACGGCGGCGAGACAGTCACCCGAGGGGTGGAGGCTGTACGGAACGAAGTGGTTCACCTCGGCGACGACGGCGCAGATGGCGCTGACGCTGGGGAGGCCGGAAGGGAACGGACCCGGGGGCAAGGGGCTGGCGATCTTCTACGTGGAGACGCGAGGGGCGGACGGGAGGCTGAACGGGATCCAGATCAACCGGCTGAAGGACAAGCTGGGGACGAGGAAGGTGCCGACGGCGGAGCTGACGCTGGACGGGACGCTGGCGGTACCGGTGGCGGGGCTGACGGACGGCATCCGGAACATGGCGTGGATGCTGAACGTGACGCGGACGTGGAACGCGATGGGCGCCGCGTGGAGCATGAGGAGGGCGCTGGCGCTGGCGAGGGACTACGCGAAGCGGCGGGTGCAGTTCGGGGCGCCGCTGGCGGAGAAGCCGCTGCACGTGGACACGCTGGCGGGGCTGGAGGCCGAGTTCCACGGTGGGTTCCTGCTGGCGTTCCGGGCGGTGGAGCTGCTGGGGAAGATGGAGGCGAGGACGGCGACGGAGGAGGAGCTGCTGTTGCAGCGGCTGGTGACGCCGTTGGCGAAGCTGACGACGGGGAGGCAGGTGGTGCACGTGACGTCGGAGGCGGTGGAGAGCTTCGGCGGAGCGGGCTACGTGGAGGACACGGGGCTGCCGAGGCTGCTGGCGGACGCGCAGGTGCTGAGCATCTGGGAGGGGACGACGAACGTGCTCTCGCTGGACACGCTGAGGGCGATGGCGAAGGGCGGCGCGCTGGAGGCCTTGTACGCGGACGCGGAGCGACGGCTGGGGGCGGCGAAGGACGCGGGGCTGAGACCGTGCGTGGCGGCGGCGCAAGACTCGCTGGAGAAGGCGCGGGCGTGGGTGATGAAAGCGATGGAGAACCCGGCGGGGGTGGAGGCCGGGGCGAGGCGGTTCTCACTGACGCTAGGCCGCACGTACGAGCTGGCGCTGCTGGTGGAGCACGCGCAATGGTGCCTGGACAATGGACACGGCCCGAGAGCCATGGCGGCGGCGCGCCGGCTCATGCGCAACGGCGTGGACCTGATCGCCGACATGGACCTGGACGACGCGCGGCTGCTGGTGTCTTGACTGTCTTCCCCGCGAGGGTGGCTACGAACCACCCTGTGCGAACCGCACCAGCTCTTGAAGAGTGGCGGGTTGATCGAGCACATCATTGTGACGCTTGCCTTCGAGCAGGCGCACGGTGGCATTCGGGAACAAGGTTCCCAACGTCTGCCCCATGTCCACGGGAACGACCTCATCCCGCGTCCCGTGGACGATGAGCACCGGCAGCTTCAGCCCGGGAGCCTTGGCCGCGTTGTCGAACGGATCCCTCACGAGCAGGCTCGCGGGGAGCCACGAGAAGAGCCTCGCCCCCAGTTCCACGATGGAGGTGTAGGGTGTGATGAGCACCAGCCGCGAGCCGTGGCCCCGCTTCGCCATCTCGACCGCCACGCCCGAGCCGAGTGATTGTCCCTGCAGCACCGTGAGTTCGCGAGGCACACCCAGCTGCTGGTGCAGGTGCTCCAGCGCGGTCTCAGCAGCCGCGTAGATGCCAGTCTCGGAAGGCGCCTGCACGGCCGCGAGCCCATAGCCCGGGTACTCCACCGCGTAGAACCCGAGTCCCGCCTCCTGGAAGCGCTGCGCCAGCCACGCCCCGTCCGCGAGTTGCTCGCCATTGCCGTGGAAGTGCACCACGGTTGGCGCCCCCGCCGGGGCGGGTACATGGAACGCGTAGACCATCGAGCCGACGGGTCCCGGGATGCGCAGGAGCGTAGCCCCACGCAGCGAGGGCTCACGAGCCCCTGGAGGGACCGGGAACACCATGTGCCGCTGATTGAGGAACACCAGCAGGCAGATGCCCACGTACGCGATGACCACCGTGACCAGTACCAGGAGCAACATCCGCTTCGCTCCTCGGAGGAGACGATCCATGGCGGTACCTTACGCCAGACCGGTCTCCACGTCAGAACTCCTCATAGTGGCTTCAAAGTTCCCGCCCTCCACTCCTCCAACGTCCACTCCGCCAAAGCATCAAAGAGGTTTGAAGGTACCTGCTTTCCATTGCTCCAGCGTCAACTCTGCGGAAAAGCCCACCAAGCTGTCAGGCAGTTTAGCGAGTTCCGCAAGCACTCGCTCCCCCTCACTCGGAGCGAACTCCAAAACAGATACCGCAGCCCAACAACGAATCCCCGGTTCTGGATCATCGAGCAACCTCAAAAACTGGAGCTGGGCGTCCAGACCTCTCATTCGCAATTCCCTGCGAATTGCAACGAGAAGATCAAACATGCGATTCCCGTCTTTAGGCCTGCCTGCCTCAATGGCACGCCACCTCTCGGCGGAAGCGGTCCTAGTCATTTCAATCAACTGCTCAACCGAAAGCTTCTTCAACTGCGTCTTCTTCATGGCATAGGCTTGAAACGCTTCAACGTTTGCTAGAGGAGCCCCATGTGGCCGGGTTACCTGGCTCATTGCCACCTTCCTCTACAGGGGGGTCTGCGGGGTCCAGGGCCCAGACTCCTTCTTCCCAACGCTTCAATGCCTCGGACGCTCCAAACGCAGCCAGCCCTTCTCCCTTCGATATATCCGCCAGAACAGCTTTAGACTCCGCTGTTCGGTGACGAAGCAGATATGCCGCAGCCATGACGCGAACATCCATGCGCGGGTGTTTGAAGAGTACAGCGAGCGCATCCCGTCCGGCATCCCCATGAGCGCGCAACTTCTTGAACGCGGCAAGGCGCTTATTGGCGTGTTTGTTTCCTGCCTTGGCATCTCCGCGAAAAATCGCGTCGGTCTGTGCTGCCGTATGGCGGGCAAATGCCTCAACAAGCTCTTCGAGACTCATTTTCGACCTCGCCAAGCTCCACTCCTGATGTTTTCGATGGCTCTCAATCCAAATTGACGTTGGACTTCATAGGATTGCGTATTAAGCCATTGCCGTACGGTCAAGCCTGGAGAGCCGGTGATGAATTCCTGCTTTGACGAATAGAATGCGCTCACGTCAGCATGCAAACCCTCCTCCAAAGGAACGACATTCTCTGTATTGTGCAGAGCTTCAGAGCCAAACCGCTTCAGATTGGCTTCGCGCTTCTCGACAATGTGATGCCATTGCTTGCCCTCGCCCGCAGGGCCCACGAAGTCCTTGAAGTCGTCGAAGGACTTGAAGGCCCGGTGCCCACTCGGAAGCACTCTGCCCTCCTTGGGTGTCCCGCTCCCTCCTCCAGAGGATTTGTCACCACCGCCCCGGGCCGCCATGGCCACCGCAGTCATGGGCAGCACGGCCCGGAGCGTTCCCTCGGGCACGGACACGATGACCCGCTCGGCTCCGACCGCCGCCTCCATCAGGTTCCAGCCGGTGTTGAGCTCGACGGTACGTGAGGCCTGCCCGAAGCTCGGCAGCTTCGGCGCCCTGGACATGAGTGCCGCTGTCTCCCCGACCGCCGCCGTCCCCACCAAAACGAGAATGCGCACGCTGTTGGGGCCAATGACCTGGCCGAACCGCTCGCCCGCCTCGCGCAGCTCCTCGAACGTGGTGGCCCGCGCCGCTTCCTCGGAGAGCCGCCTATAGGCTCGGATCAGATCGAAGAACTCGAACCCGAGATAGCCCCACAAGAGCAATGCAGCCCCCGCCGCTACGCCCTTGGTCATCACCGGATCCGGTGCCGCCAACAGCGCCATGTAGGCCGTGATGGAGATGCTGAGCGTCGCCAGCACTCGCGTCGGATCGAGCATGGCCCGCACCTCCGCGTCCACGCCCTCCAGCGCCGGGCCCACCGCCAGGGCCATGGCGATGCTTCGCTTGTCATCCTCCTGGAGGAGGGGCCCGTCCTCGAGACGTATGAAGCAGTCACCCGGCGTTCCGCGTTGCTCGCAGTGACGTATGTAGGACCGGGTCAGTTCTGCCTGCCACGCCTCTCCGTCCGAGCCCCCAGTGCCGGGCATCCACTGGCCGCCGCGTCTCTCAGGGGCGGAGGAGACCACCCGCAGCGGCATGTCCAGCACCATCCTCACCAGTGCGTCCTTGAACTCCGCCTCCCCGAGTCGCACCGGCGCGAAGTCCGTGGGCAACCTGGCGAAGAGCAGCGCGTCATGACCCGCCCCTCCCCAGGCCGCCTCTGTCCACTCCCGGGTTTCCGAGGGCTGGCGCATCCCTGGTGGCTGGTCGCGCTGTGCCATCAGCCGTCCCCCCGAGGACGCGACCGGAGTGCACGCCCCAAGGAGCACCAGCGCCACCAGGGCCAACGCCCCCACCCGCGAGCGCCGCCGCTCACTCGAGGGAGCATGATGAGTAGACATGGCTGGACCTCTCTTTACCTGGGGGTCCAGATGTCAGGTGGTCACGAGTCCCACTGTCAAGCCGACGGCTCCGTCAGGGAGCCGGATTGGTTACGTGCGGCACAACCCCTGGGGCCATACACCCTCACCCCAGCCCGCTCCTAGAGGGAGAGAGCGCATCCACGGATTCATTCCCTGTTGCATCAGTGTCTTATGGACACTATGTTGGTGTCAATAAAACACGAAGACAGGAAGAGTCCGGCCATGAGCATCCGGTACATGAAGGCGCCTCCGACGACGTACGTCATGCAGTTCAAGGATGGACGGGTGAAGCGGGAGGGGCCAGGCCTCTCCTTCTTCTACTGGGCACCCACCACCACCGTGGTCGCCGTGCCGCTCGCCAGCTCGGACGTGCCCTTCGCCTTCAACGAGATCACCCAGGACTTCCAGGCCGTCACCCTCCAGGGCCAGCTCACCTACCGCGTGGCCGACCCCAAGCTGCTCGCCGGGCTGCTCGACTACTCGGTGAAGCCCTCGGGCGAGTACGCCTCGGAAGACCCCTCGAAGCTCGAGGAGCGGCTCGTCCAGATTGCCCAGGTGCGCGCCCGCACGGTGGTGCAGTCCATGCCCCTGCGCGAGGTGCTCGTGCAAGCGGCCACCATCGAAGGCAAGGTGCTCGCGGCGCTGCGGGAGACGGAGGCAGTGCGGATGCTCGGTGTGGAAGTGCAGGGCTTCTCGCTGCTCTCGGCCCGCCCTACCCCGGAGATGGCTCGAGCCCTGGAGGCCGAGGCCCGCGAGGCCCTCCAGCGGCGCGCGGACGAGGCCATCTACGCCCGCCGCAACGCCGCCGTGGAGCAGGAGCGCCGCATCAAGGAGAACGAGATCGCCACCGAGCTGTCCGTGGAGGCCGGCAAGCGGCAGATCCGCGAGGCACAGATCGCCGCGGACATCGCCGTGGAGGAGCAGCGCGCCTCCTTCATGGAGCGCTGGAGCGAGAATGAGCGCAAGGCCGCCGAGGCCAAGGCCTACGCGCTGGAGAAGACGCTCGCCCCGGTGCGGGACGTGGACTGGAAGGTGCTCATGGCAGCGGCCGGAGGCGGGAACGATCCCAAGCTGAACATCGCGCTCGCCTTCCGCGAGATGGCGGAGAACGCGGGGAAGATTGGCGAGCTGAATGTGTCCCCGGACCTGCTGCGCTCGCTGCTCTCGGCTCCGTCCGGCAACCAGGGCCGCCATGGCTGAGTACGAGAAGATTGTCCTCGTCACCCGCAAGACGAGGCTCGCCGAGCTGGTGGAGCGCTTCAACACGCGCTCGCAGGCGCGCTTCTACCTGGAGCACGCCGGCCAGGACTTCGAGGACTACGCGCGGGAGGATGACACCTACCGCCGCTCGCTCGATGCGCTGCACAAGCTGCTGGAGCTCGGCCTGCCGGTGCAGCAGGTGGACCGCTCGCTGGTGCCCACCTTCCTCTTCACCGGCAAGGAACTGGTGGCGACGGTGGGCCAGGATGGCCTGGTGGCCAACGTGGCCAAGTACGTGGGCTCGCAGCCCATCGTCGGCGTCAACCCGGACCCCGAGCGCTTCGATGGCGTACTGCTGCCCTTCGGCGTCGACAAAGCGCGGGTGGCGGTGCGCCATGTGCTGGAGTCACACGCCCGTTTCCGCGAAGTGACGCTCGCCGAGGTGGTGCTGAGCGATGGCCAGCGGCTGCTCGGGTTCAACGACTTGTTCCTCGGGGCGCGAACCCACGTCTCCGCGCGATACATGCTGCACTACGAGAAGCGCGCCGAGTCCCAGTCCTCCAGCGGCATCATCGTCTCCACGGGCGCGGGCTCGAGCGGCTGGCTGTCCTCGGTGTTCACGCTCGCCCAGGGACTCACGGCGGCAACGGGTGGACAGCCGGGCCAGCCCTGGCGAATGACTTGGGAGGACCCGCGGCTGGCCTTCGTGGTGCGCGAGCCCTTCATCAGCCGGCACTCGGCGGCCAGCGTGGTGGCCGGATTCGTCAGCGCTCAGCAAGAACTGGAGGTGGAGTCGCGGATGCCCTCGGGGGGCGTCATCTTCAGCGACGGTATCGAGGAGGACTTTTTAGCATTCAACGCGGGAACCACGGCCCGAGTGCGTCCGGCGACCCAGCGCGCTAGGCTTGTCGTCTCCTAGAAGGAGCAAACCGCATGCCCGTGCCGAGCTGGTACCACTTGCACGAAGAGTGGTTCAACAAGATCCCATCAGACCATGAGCGCCTGGAAAGTCTGATGCAAATTGCTCTCCACGCGCTGAAGACAGAGGACGACGACCTCTCATCTCGGTTTGCGCTAGGCACAGCTCGAGGGTTCGCGTCCACATATCACCCTCATTACAATCAAGGTGTCGGCTCCCTTTTTGAAACGGCCCTTGCCTATACGGTTTTCAAGGCATGGTTGCCTGTAGCGCCAGTAGGGTGGGAAGCGGCATACCCATCAAATTTAGCTCAGAAAGCAGATCTCGTGGTGCGAGATGCATCTGGGAATGCGCAGTGGGTTTTCGAGATGAAGTGGTGGCAGAACAACCACGCTAAAACTCTGAATGTGCTGCGAGATGATCTAGACAAACTGCGAACCTGGAGCCCTGCCGAAGAACGGTTCCTGCTTGCGATCTGGTATGGCCGTCGAAGCGATTACGGCAAAGATCGCGAAGCAATGCTGGCTGGGTGTGAGCAATTCAACCAGGTTACCCCCATTTACCTTGGAAGTTTCGCAACGGATATTGCGGCCTATCGTCAAGTCGGTGGAGGGTATTTCGCTGTAGGCTTGGTGCGAGTCCTCTGAAACCAAACTCAGCCCGGAAGCCCCTGGGCGAGCGGCTCCAGGTGCTGCACCTTCACGTTCAGCACCTTCCCAGTCTTCTCCAGGACCCCCTGCCCCACCAGGAACAACGCGCCATGGATGTCCTTACGGAACCGCGCGTACGCGTCCGGCGCCACCACCAGGTTCGCGATCCCCGTCTCGTCCTCGAGCGATAGGAAGCAGAACCCCTTCGCCGTCGGCGGCATCTGCCGGGTGATGAGCATCCCGCCCACCGCCACCCGGGCCCCCGCTCGCACCCGCTCCAGCCCCGCCGCCGTCACCGCGCCCCTCTTACGCAGTGCCGGTCTCAACAGTTCCAGCGGGTGCTTCTCCAGCGACACCCCCACCGTCTCGAAGTCCTTGCTCACCCGCTCCGCCACGTTCATCTGCGGCAGCTCCACCTGCGTCCCGTCCATCGCCATCCCGAAGAACAGGTCCGTCTCCTCCAGCGGGCCCAGTGCCTGGATCTCCCACAGCGCGTCCCGCCGCGAGCCGCTGATGCTCCCCAGCGCCCCCGCCAGCGCCAGCCGTGCCAGCTCGTGCCGAGGTGCCCGCGTCCGCCTCGCCAGCTCGCCGATGCTCGCGTAGCGCCCTCCCTGTCTCGCTGACTCCACCCGCCTCCCCGCTGCCTCCTGGAGCCCTCGTATCATCCGCATCCCCAACCGCAGCGCCCCGCCCTCCTCCATCGTGCAGTCCCACCCCGAGTGGTTCACGTCCACGCCCAGCACCTTCACCCCATGCCGCTGCGCGTCCGCCACCAGCGTGTGCGGCGCGTAGAAGCCCATCGGCTGCGAGTTCAACAGCGCCGCCGTGAACGCCGCCGGGTAGTGGCACTTCAGCCACGAGGACGCGTACGCCAGCAGCGCGAAGCTCGCCGAGTGGCTCTCCGGGAAGCCGTAGTGCGCGAACCCGCGGAACTGGCGGAACAACGTGTCCACGTACTCGGGCGAGTATCCCCGCCCCACTCCACCCTCCACGAAGCGCTGGTGGTACGGCCCCAGCCGCTCCTCCGCCCGCTTGTGTGACAGCGCTCGCCTCAGTCCGTCCGCCTCCGCCGGCGTGAAGCCCGCCACCGCCATCGCCAGCTTCATCGCCTGCTCCTGGAAGAGCGGCACCCCCAGCGTCTTCTGCAGGATCCGCCGCACGTCCTCCGACGGGTACTCCACCGGCTCCTTCCCCTCCCGCCTCCGCAGGTACGGATGCACCATGTCCCCGACGATCGGCCCCGGCCGGATCAGCGCGATCTCCACCACCAGGTCATAGAAACACCGCGGCTTCAGCCTCGGCAGCATGTTCATCTGCGCCCGGCTCTCGATCTGGAACACCCCGATCGAGTCCGCGTTGCACAGCATCTCGTAGACCTTCGGATCCTCCGCCGGAATCGTGGCCAGCGACAGCTCGCGCCCGTGGTGCTCCTTGATCAGCGCCAGGCACTTCGCCAGCGCCGTCAGCATCCCGAGCCCCAGCAGATCCACCTTCAGGACGCCCACCGCCTCCAGGTCGTCCTTCTCCCACTGCACCACCGTGCGGCCCTTCATCGCCGCGTTCTCCACCGGGATCATCTCCACCAGCGGCTCACGCGTGATGACGAACCCGCCCACGTGG
This sequence comes from Archangium violaceum Cb vi76, assembly GCF_000733295.1. Lineage (GTDB taxonomy): Bacteria > Myxococcota > Myxococcia > Myxococcales > Myxococcaceae > Archangium > Archangium violaceum. Next base: position 19,421 of record NZ_JPMI01000008.1, read on the forward strand.
ATGGAGAGGTGTCTCGGGAAGCTCTCGATCTCCTGCGCCAGTGCCAGCGTCTGCCGCACCCGCCGGTCCTCCTCCGACAGCCCCACCTCCTTCAGCAGCTCCAGCGACATCTCGCCGTGCGCCCCCGCCACCTTCGCCAGCCGGTCCACCTGGTCCAGCGACAGCCCGAGCGCCTTGCCCACCTCGCGCAGCGCCAGCCTCCCCCGGTAGCAGATGACCTCGCACACCATCCCCGCACGGTGCCGGCCGTGCTTCTCGTACACGTACTGCAGCACCTCCTCGCGCCGCTCGTGCTCGAAGTCCACGTCGATGTCCGGCGGCTCCTTGCGCTCCATGCTCAGGAAGCGCTCGAAGAGCAGCCCCATCCGCACCGGATCGATCGCCGTCACGCTCAGCGCGTAGCACACCGCCGAGTTCGCCGCGCTCCCACGCCCCTGGCACAGAATCCCCTTCGAGCGCGCGAACCGGACGATGTCCCAGATCGCCAGGAAGTACCCCGCGAAATCCAATGCCGCGATCAGCTTCAGCTCGTGCTCGATCTGCTTCACCACCTCGGGCGGCACGCCTCCCGGGTAGCGCACCTGAAGCCCCTGGTACGTCAGCTCGCGCAGCCACGTCGACGTCGTGTGCCCCGGCGGCAGATCCTCTTCCGAGAAGTGATAGCGCAGCCCGTCCAGCGTCGCGTTGCAGCGGCTCGCCAGCTCCACCGTGCGCTCCAGCGCCTCCGGGCAGTCCGCGAACAGCCGCGCCATCTCCTCCGGCCCCTTCAGCGTCCGCTCCGCGTTGGGCAGCCTCCTCGTCCCGAGCTGCCCCAGCGTCGTCTTGTACCGGATGGCCGTGAGCACGTCCTGCAACGGCTGGCGGCTCCGCTGGTGCGTGTGCACGTCGTTGTGCGCGCACAGCGGCACCCCGAGTGTCTTCGCCAGTGCCTTCGCCTTCGCCACCCGCGCTTCGTCCCCAGAGGACAGCGTGCGGCACATGCCCACGTAGAAGCGATCCCCGAAGGACTCCGCCAGCGGCCCCACCCGATCCGCCGCCACGGGGTACGGCAGCAGCGCCAGCAGCCCCTCGTTGCCCTCCGCCAGCTCGCGCCACGGCAGGCCCGCCTCGCCCTTGGGGTGCAACATCCGGCTCTTCGAGATCAGCCGGCTCAGGTTCGCGTAGCCCCTCGCGTCCTGCGCGTACACCACCACCGGCGGGCCATCCATCAGTGTCAGCTCGCTGGCGATCAGGTATTTGATTCCCGCTTCCCTCGCCGCGAGGTGGGCCTTCACCGCTCCGTACAGGCCGTCCCCATCCGCCAGCGCCACGGCGGACAGTCCCCGCTCCGCCGCTGCCTGGATCAGTTCCTCGGGGTGCGATGCCCCGCGCAGAAACGAGAAGTTCGACCGGCAGACCAGCTCGGCGTACACGATCGCCACCCTACTGAGCGGCCGTTCAGGCGGAAGGTCCGCCCCGGTAGGTATGTTGAGGCTACCCGCCGTGTCTCGTCACTGGGGAAGTGGGATCATCCCGCATGACCTTCTTGCCGGGTGTGGCACGGGGTGGAACCTGGGACGTCTGATCCAGACCCTCACCCTGACCCTCTCCCAGAGGGAGAGGGGATTCACACGGGTGGGAACCTGGGAGCCGGATACCCTCACCCCAGCCCTCTCCCGGAGGGCGAGGGAGTGGGGCCGCTCGAACCGGGTTAGGATTCCAAGGTGTCCTCGATACGACGATGCACCTGGATGCCGCCAGGCATGTTGCTCCTCGCGTTCGGCCTCGCTTGCTCGCGCGGGGACTCACGGCCATCACAGCAGCTCGTCCACGAGGCCTACGTCTGGCAGCGCGACTGGAGCCCGGAGTTGGAGCAGTCCATCGCGGACGTTCCCTCGGAACTGGGCGCTCTCCGCGTGCTGGCTCGCGAGCGCTCTGGACCCTCCCGCACGCCGGTGGACATCGCGGTGGATGTGGAGGCATTGGCTCGCAGCGGCCGCGAGGTGGTGGCGGTGATGCGCGTGGATGGCACGGCGCCGCTCGAGGGCATCTCCCTCCAGGAGGTCGCCACCCACGCCCGGGCCTGGCGGGCGAAGGGCGTCCGCGTCCGGGGCATCGAGCTGGATCATGACTGCGCTACCGCCGCACTGCCCGCCTACGCGGACTGGTTGGCGCGCGAGCGCGTGGCACTCGGAGACCTGGCGCTCTCCCTCACGGCGCTACCCACGTGGAGCACCTCGCCGGCACTCGCCCGGCTCGTCTCCATTCCCGATGGCATCGTGCTCCAGGTGCACGCCGTGCGTGCTCCCACGCTCTTCACCCCCGACGAGGCCCGGAGCTTCATCGAGGCCTGGTCCCGGGTCACCCGCCGTCCCTTCCACGTGGCGCTCCCCACCTACCGTGTGCGGCTGCGCGACGGGACGCCCCTGTCCGCGGAGCCTCGCGAGGTGGCCCGCTTCCTCGCCGGACTGCGCGAGCGCCCCGTGGAGGGAGTCGCGGGCATCGTCTGGTTCCGGCTCGGCCACCGGGGCGATCCAGAGGCGTGGAGCACGTCCACCCTCTCGGCGGTGGTGCGCGGTGAATCGCTCGACCCGCGGTTCCTCCCCCGACTGGTGGACGCGGGCGGAGGCACGCTGGACATCGTCATCGAGAATACCGGCCGCGTGGACGCCCCCGCTCCCGCGAGCCTCACCCTTTCTGGAAATCTCGAGGTCCTCGATGGTGTGGGCGGCTATGCCCCGCGAGGGACCTCGCTCGTGGCGCGCATGCCTCCCCGGCTGCGCGCCGGCGAGCGCCGTGTCATTGGCTTCGTCCGGGGATCCGAGGTGGCCATTGCTGCTCCGTAGTGCATTGACGTTCCTGGTCTTCCTGGTGGTGCTCACTCCCGTGCGCCGCGCGCGCGCCTGCGGCCCCGACTTCCCGCCCGTGTTGCTGGGCGATCGGGCACACCTGCTGGCGGAACTGCCGGACGGTGCCTTCCTGCACGAGGCCTCGCACCTGCTGCCGAAGCCGGCGGACACCTTCGTCGTCGTCGAGTCCGCCGCGGAGCCGGAGGGAGCCCGGACGGGTGGCGGTGCCCGCGAGACGGAGCTGTACCAGTCCGGTGCGAAGGCCTTCCACGCGGGGCACTGGGACGAGGCGCGTGCCCGTTTCCTGGAGGTGCTCGCCTTGCCCGCCGGGGAGCGCCGCCGGTTCTCCACCTTCGCGGCCTTCATGTTGGGGCGGATGGCGGGTGCGGGCACCGAGCTGGAGGAAGCACGGCAGCGCTTCGCCGAGGTGCGCGCTCTGGTGCGAGAGGGTTTCGATGATCCGCTGGGCCTGGCGGTCGCCAGCCTGGGCGAGGAAGCACGGCCCCTGCTGAGAGCGGGTGACGACACGGGAGCGCTCCAGCTCTACGCGGAGCAGGCGGCCCACGGGAGCTGGAACGGAACAACCTCCCTGCTGTTCATGGCCCGGGCCATTGCCCGTGACGAAGCGCGCCTGCTCCAGGTGTTGAGGGAGCCCCTGGGGCAGCGCCTGATGGCCACCTATGCCTGGACGCGCGGGCAGGAGATCCTATGGGTGGACGACACCACGGAGTCCCCCACGCCGCTGCGGCGTCTGCTGGAGGCACTCGCGGCCGTGCCCGGACTGGCCGGAGCGGACCGGCTGGCGGCGGGAGCGTGGCGCGCGGGACGCTTCGACCTGGCCGAGCGCTTCGCCGGACAGGAGCGGACCCCGCTCGCCGCCTGGGTGCAGGCGAAGCTGGCGGTGCGCCGGGGAGACAATGCGGCGGCGGAGCGGTTCCTCGCGGAAGCCGCGGAGGGCTTCCCGCCCCAGGAGAACTGGGCGCCCCAGGACTGGTTGACGCCGCAGCGTCCACGGGCCCATGTGGAGGGAGAGCGGACGCTCCTGGCGCTCCTGCGCGGCGATTTCCCACAGGCGGCGGAGCTCGTGCTGAAGACCTGCTCCTGGCCGGACATCGCCTATGTCGCGGAGCGCGTGCTGACGGTGGAGGAGTTGCAGCGGTTCATCGCGGCCCATGCCTCCAGCCCGGAGCTCCAGTGCAAGCCCGATCCTGGCTTGTGGCAGGAGGAGAACGAGCGCCAGGACGTGAATGCCCAGCTCCGTCTGCTCCTCGGGCGGCGCCTGCTGCGCGGCGGGCGTGGCCAGGAGTCCCTGGAGTACTTCCTCGGCACGAAGTGGGAGGAGCCCGCGCGCAAGTACGTGGAGGCACTCGAGCAGGCCCGGTCCGCCTGGCGCGACCTGGATGAGGCTCAGGCGCTCTACGCGGCGGCGCGGCTCGCGCGCTCCACGGGCATGGAGATCATGGGCACCGAAGTGGCACCAGATTGGGCCTGGGTGGCGGGCCTGTACGACGTGGGCGAGTGGAATGCCGAGCTCCAGCGGGCCTCCGAGGGTTCCCCCGCGCGAGCCAGCCTGGGAGATCCGCCGCTCGACTCGGAGGCGGAGCGCGCGCGGCTGACCGCCCACGCACCACCGCATACGCGGCGCTTCCACTACCGCTCCACGGCGGCGGATCTCGCCGAGCAGGCCGCGGCGCTGGTGCCTCCCCGCAGTCAGGCATACGCCGCGCTCCTGTGCCACGCCGCGCGATTCGTCGCGCGCACCGAGCCGGAGCGCGTCCAGCGGCTCTGGGCCACCTACGTGAAGAACGGAGCGTTGATCTACGACACGACGTTGTTTGGCGAGCGCTGCCCGGAGCCGGACTTCGAGCGGCTGCGCAACCAGAAGCTTGCCATGCCCTGGCGGACCTGGAGGCTGCGCACCCTGGCCACGGTGGGCGCGGGCTTCCTGCTGCCCATGCTGGGCGCCGTGGTCCTCGTACGCCGCAAACGCCGCCAGTAGGATGGCTCGCTTCACGTGGAGACAACGATGACGGATGCGAATCTTCTGAAGGAAGCGGAGCGGCTCCAGGTACTGCTGGCCGAGCAGGCCGCGAAGCATGATCGTGAGACCACCTTCCCCGAGGAGGGGAAGACGGCCATGAGTCACTCGCCGCTGAACACGGCGCTCCTGGACGGCGCCTCGTGGCTGACCTTCGGGCAGGTCATCAGCATCCTGGCCCGGGGGGATGCCTCCTTCGCCACGGTCTGGCTGATGCATCAGGGGTCGGCGGCGATGCTGCGGGCCCTGGTGGACCCGGCGCAGGCCTCCTTCATGGAGGCGGAGTTCCGCCGTGGCGCCTGGTTCGGAAACGCCCTGGGCGAGCCCACCAGCGGCAACCAGTTCCTGATGCCGCTGCAGCAGGCCCGCCGCGTGGAAGGAGGCTGGCGCCTCTCGGGGTCCAAGCGCTTCGTCTCCGGCGGCGAGGGTGCGAAGTACCTCATCACCAGTGCCGTCTGCGACGGGCAGCCCGGCTTCTTCCTCATCGACAAGGATGACTCCGTCCGGGCGGAGGAGATCTGGGATCCCATGGGCATGCGGGCCACCCGCAGCCAGCTCCTGCACCTCCAGGACACGCTGCTGCCGGAGTCCCGGAGGCTGCGGCTCGATCCCACCCAGGCCAACGCCATCGCCGTGGGGCTGCCGTGGATCTCCATCGGCATCGCCGAGGCGGCGATGGGCTTCGCCATCGGCTACGCGAAGGAGCGCAGGCTTCCCCCGGAGAACAAGCCGCTCGCCGAGCTGCAGTGGGTCCAGTTCTCCGTCGCGGACATGAGCACCCGTCTGGAGGCGGCGCGCTCCCTGGCCATCCGCTCGGCCACCGCCACCGACCAGCGCACCCCGGACTCTCCCTTCCTGCAGATGCAGGCCAAGATGGTGGCCAATGACGCCGCCATCGCCATCGCCACCGCGGCCCTGGAGCTCGCGGGAGGCTCGGGCTACCTGAAGAGCCGCCCCATCGAGCGCTACGTCCGTGACGCCATGAGCGGGCCGCTGATGGCCTGGTCCCCCGCCGTCACCCGCGACCTCCTCGGCAAGGCCATCCTGGGTCTCCTGGGGCCTCCACCGGCCTGAGTCAGGTGCACTCCGCCGCCTCGCTTTCGCCCATGCGGGGCGGGCATTTCAGGAGAAGATGGCCTCATGGATCGGCCGGAATTTCTGCGCTGGGCGGGCATCGAGTTGTCCACGAGGCACCCGGGATACGCCATAGGCGAGGGCGACCACTACCGGACTGTTCGCTGCGCGAGGAACATGTACCTGGGCGTCGACGCGCTCCTCGACGGTGAGATGCGGGTGCACGTCTTCACGGACACAGATCATCTGATGCTGACCACCGCGGCACCGGTCCTCGGCCTGCCTCCACCAGGGATGGAGTACAAGGTCCAGCGCGGCGTGGATTCACCGGGCCGCCTGTACGCCAGGCTCACATGGCGGAACAGTGGAGTCAGCTATGCCGCCCAGAAGTTCCAGACCCTCGCGGCACTGGATTGGCTCCACGTGCTCGTGATCCCCAACCTCCTCCCTTGATGGGAACCTGTCAGCGCGGCGTCTGGAGTTTGGAAGGTGGCTCACATCGCCGTGGAGCCACCGTCCACGACGAGCTCCGAGCCGGTCATCAGCTTGGACTCGTCCGAGGCCAGGTACAGCACCGCGTAGGCGACGTCGTCCGGCTCACCGAGGTGGCCGAGCGGAATCATGCGCGACAGCTTCGCCTTCCCCGCCGCCATGTCGCCGCCCAGGCTGGCGAGGCCATCCACCATGGGCGTCTCGATGAACGTGGGGTGCACGGAGTTGCAGCGGATGCCGTAGCCCTTGCGCGCGCAGTGCAGCGCCACGGACTTCGTCAGCAGGCGCACCCCCGCCTTGCTCGAGCAGTAGGCAGGCAGGGTGTCCACCCCCACCAGCCCCGCCACGGAGCTGATGTTGATGATGGAGCCCTTCGCGCCGCTCTGGCGCATGCCGCGGATGGCGTGCTTGCAGCCGAGGAACACCCCATCCAGGTTCACCGCGTGCACGAGCCGCCACTCCTCCAGTGAAAGTGTCTCGATGTCCTTCGAGACGCCGATGCCCGCGTTGTTCACCACCACGTCCAGGCGGCCGAAGGTGGCCACCACCTCGTCCACCACCCGCTGCCAGTCCTGTTCGCGCGTGACGTCCAGCGTCCAGGCCTGGGCGGACGCCCCCAGTGTCTCGGCTACCGAGCGGACACCGGCCTCGTTGCGATCCGTGAGCGCCACCCGGGCGCCCTCGCGCACCAGCATGGCCGCCGCGGCCTTGCCCAGCCCCGATGCCGCTCCCGTCACCAGTGCCACCTTGCCCTCGACTCTTCCGGCCATCACTCCTCCAGGGGTTCGAAGGCGGCGGAGCCTACACGGTCCTGGCGCACCGCGTCTCGAAGGTGGCAAGCTCTCGGCCGCATAGGAGCGTTCATGGACATCCATGGCTGGCAGTTGTGGATTCTCGCGGCGATCATCGGGGGAGCGCTGGAGATGGCCCTCCCCGGCTTCGTGGTGCTCTGGTTCGCGTTGGGCGCGCTGGCCGCCAGCCTCATCGCGGCGCTGGGGCTGGGCATCAACGTCCAGCTCACGGTCTTCATGGGCGTCTCGCTGGCGCTCTTCGCCGGCTCGCGCACCATCTTCAAGAAGGCCTTCATGCGCAACGCCTCCAAGATGAAGACGGGCGTGGAGGCCATGGTGGGTCAGGAGGCCGTGGTGACCGAGGCCCTCGTCGAGGGGCACAACGGCGGCACCGTGCGCATCAACGGCGAGCTCTGGTCCGCCCGCTCCCTGGGGGGCGGCGTGGCCGAGGGTGAGCTCGTCGTCGTCGAGCAGGTGGAAGGTTTGAAATTGTGGGTGCGGCGTCCCTCCGCGTCCCTGGAAGTGTCTCCGAAACAGAAGAAGGAAGGTCGTTAGATGGGTACTGCCCTCTTTGTGATTGGTGCGGTGGCCGTGGTGTTCGCCATGGTGAAGGGCCTGCGCATCGTGCCCCAGGCCAAGGTCATGGTGGTGGAGCGCCTGGGCAAGTTCCACCACGTGGCCGGCAGCGGTCCGAACATCCTCATCCCGTTCTTCGACTCGCCGCGTGTGATGGAGATGCGCGTGGGTCACAACTACCACCGCAGCCACCTGGTGGACTTGCGCGAGCAGGTCATGGGCTTCGAGACCGTGCAGGTCATCACCCATGACAACGTCACCATGGAGGTGGGCTCGGTCATCTACTACCAGATCGTGGATCCCGCGAAGGCGCTCTACGCGGTGGAGAACCTGGCGCTGGCCATCGAGCAGCTGACGATGACGAACCTGCGCAACATCATGGGCGGGCTGACGCTGGATCAGACGCTCACCAGCCGCGAGACGGTGAACACCAAGCTGCGCACGGTGCTGGACGACGCCACGGAGAAGTGGGGCGTGAAGGTGACGCGGGTGGAGCTGCGCGAGATCGAGCCGCCCTCCGCCATCAAGGACGCCATGGCCAAGCAGATGACGGCCGAGCGTGAGCGCCGCGCCGAGGTGACCAAGGCCGAGGGTGACAAGGCGGCCGCCATCCTCTCGGCCGAGGGCGAGAAGATCTCCCGGATCCTCCGCGCGGAGGCCGAGCGTGACGCGGAGGTGGCGCGCGCCGAGGGCCGCAAGCGCGCCACGCTGCTGGACGCGGAGGCGAAGGCCGATGCCACGCGGCTGGTCTTCGATGCCATCAACTCCGGTGGCGGCGCGACGCCCGAGGTGCTGGCGCTGCGCTACATGGAGACGCTGCAGGAGCTGGGCAAGGGCGACAACAAGATGTTCGTGCCCTACGAGGCCACGGCGGCGTTGGGCAGCATCGCGACGCTCAAGGAGGTGTTCGCCAAGGAGGGCACCACGAAGGCACAGCCCTCGCCGAGCGCCGCGGCCCTGAGCGCGCAATCGCTGTCGCGCACGCTGCAGACGCAGCCGCCGGCCGTACCGGTGCGCAACCGCCCCGCGCTCCCCTCCGAGGAGTAACCCCAGAGGACCCCTCCCCTCACCGCGTCAACCTCCCCTCGCCCTCCGGGAGAGGGACGGGGTGAGGGTATCGAGGTTCGTGGGCTGGAACCTTTCGCGCCCCCCATTGTCCGAGGGGTTGCTCATCACAAAAGGAGAGCCCATGTCCATTTCGGACGCGTTCATCGCGGGTGGTTTCGGGATGTACCCCACGCTCATCGCGGGGGTGGCGCTGTTGGTGACCAGCATCCGATACGCCAGCCGTCCCGAGTCCCGCTATGTCCCCATGCTGCTCACCCTGGGGCTGTTCACCCTCTTCGCGGGATGCCTGGGCTTCGTCTCCGGCGTCATCACCCTGCTGCGCTACTCCGCTGAAATGCAGGGCGGGCAGCAGCCGGCCATCCTGTATTACGGGTTCCAGGAGTCGCTGCACAACATCGCCCTGGCGCTCCTGTTGACCACGATGTCGACGCTGGCCGCGTCCGTTGGCGCTTGGCGGCTCGCCCGGCAGGCCCAGGCCGCCGCGGTGCCCGCTCCCTCGCCTGCCCGCTAGAACTCGCATGTCAGGGATTGCGCGGGGACCCGTCCGTGGTTAAAGCTCCGGACGCTGAAGTCCGGTCCCCGCGGTCCGGGCCCCCTCGAACACGAGGCTTCGTACTCCATTGAAGCTCCACTCCTGAATCGTCGGCGCTGTCTCTCAGCCAACCCCCGGGCCCCTCGTGCGTGCCCGGAACGATTCTGGAGTTCCTCGTGTCACTCGTTCGCGCCCACCGCGTTTCCTTCGCGTTCTCCGACGCCGTTGCCCTCTTCTCCGATGCCGAGTTCCACCTCCCCGCGGGCTGGACCGGCCTCGTCGGCTCCAACGGCGCCGGCAAGTCCACCCTGCTGCGGCTGATCTCCGGCGAGCTCCAGCCCTCGGACGGACACCTCCACTTCGAGCCCACCTCGGCGCTCGTCCACCTCTGTCCGCAGCGTGTCGAGGAGCTCACCCCCGACATCACCGCGCTCGCCGAGGCCTATGACTCCCGCTCGAGGCGGCTGCTCGGCCAGCTCGGGTTGGATGTGACGGCCCTGGAGCGATGGCCCACGCTATCGCCCGGGGAGCGCAAGCGCTGGCAGATCGGCGCGGCGCTGGCGCGCGAGCCGGACGTGCTGCTGCTCGACGAGCCCACCAACCACCTCGACGCCGAGGCCCGTGAGTGGCTCATCTCCGCGCTGCGCCGCTTCCGCGGGGTGGGCGTGCTCGTCTCCCACGACCGCGAGCTGCTCGAGTCCCTCACCACGTCCACGCTGCGCGTCCACGGGGGCACGGTGCGCCTGTGGCCCGGAGCCTACACCGCCGCGCGTGAGGCCTGGGAAGCCGAGCTGGAGGGCCGCCGCAACGCCCGCCATCAGGCCCAGGAGGAGCATCGCCGCCTCCAGCAGCGGCTCGACAAGACACGCCGGGATCAGGAGGCCGCCTCCGCCTCGCGCAACGCGGGCGCCCGCATGAGGGACAAGTACGACAGCGACGCGCGCACCCTGGGCGCCAAGAACCTCGTGAACTGGGCGGATGCCCGGCTCGGCCGCAGCGTGACGCTCATCCGCCGCGAGGCCGAGCGCGCCGCCAGCGCCGTCGAGTCCATCGAGGTGGAGAAGACGCTCGGCCGCTCCATCTTCGTCGACTACGTCCGCCCGCCCCACGCGCTGCTGTTCAGCCTCGACGTGCCCCGGCTGTGCGCGGGCGAGGTGGAGCTGTTCGGCCCGCTGCGGCTGGACGTACCGAGGGACGCCCGTATCCGCATCGAAGGCCCCAATGGCGCGGGAAAGAGCACCCTGCTCCGGGCCCTGCTCGAACAGGCGCGCGTCCCACTGGAGCGCGTGCTGTACGTGCCGCAGGATTTGAACGCGGACGAGGCCGAGGAGGCGCTCGAGTCCGTGCGCGAGCTGCCCCCCATGGAGAAGGGCCGGGTGCTGTCCCTGGTGGCCGCGCTCGGGGTGGATCCGGATCGCCTGCTCGCCTCGGAGCAGCCTTCCCCCGGGGAGGCGCGCAAGCTGCTCATCGCGCGGGGGCTGGGAGAGCACGCCTGGGCACTGGTGCTCGACGAGCCCACCAACCACCTGGACCTGCCGTCCATCGAGCACCTGGAGCAGGCGCTGCGGGAGTACCCCGGGGCCCTGCTGCTGGTGACGCACGACGCGCACTTCGCGCGGCGCTGTACCACCACGCGCTGGCAGGTGCGGTCGGGCGGTGTGGACGTCACCTCGGACTGAGGCCTCGCTCGCCTGGAGGCACGAGGGGCAGGAAGCAGGCGGCTCGTCCCCCTGCCGGGGGCGGGCATCATGATGCCGAACACCGAGATCGGCGCCATCTTGAGAGGCACCGCGCTCTGGCCGCTGGTCATGGTGTTGGGAGGCACAGGAATGCTCCTCCGAGACGACCTGGGAGGCATCATGGCCCGCCGGCTTCTCCCAGCGGCCATTCTCATCCCCCTGCTGGTGGGGGGAGCCTGGCTCTTGGGGGAACGGCTGGGGCTCTACGGAACCACCTTCGGGGTCCCGGTCTTCGTGCTCATCACGATGGCGGCATTCCTGCTCGTGATCGTGCGCAATGCGAACGCCCTCTCCCGGCTGGAGACGCAGCATCGGGACATGGAGCAGCGCGTGAAGGAAGGGCTGCGCAACAGCGAGGAGCGCTTCCGGACTGCCTTCGAGGATGCTCCCATCGGAATGGCCCTGGTCGGTCTGGATGGCCGGTTCCTGAACGTGAACGGCTCACTGTGCGAGATCATCGGTTACTCGCGAAAGGAGCTCCTCTCCAAGACGTTCCAGGACATCACCTACCCCGATGACCTGGAGCTGGATCTGGCGAACCTGCACCGGCTCATCCAAGGAGAGATCAGCTCCTACCAGATGGAGAAGCGCTACTTCCACAAGCGGGGCCAACTGGTGACCGTCCTTCTGACTGCCTCGGCGGTACGCAACGCCCAGAACGAGCCGCTCTACTTCATCTCGCAAATCCAGGACATCTCCGAGCGCAAGCAGCTCGAGCAGGCGTGGCGCTTCCTGGCCGATGCGGGCCCACGGCTCGCGGCTTCGCTCGAGTCCCAGACCACGCTCACCACCATCGCGGGGTTGATCGTTCCTGAATTGGCGGACTGGTGTGTGCTCGAGCTCCTCGGTGACGACGGACGGGTGCACTGGGTGGAAAGCATGGCGGCGGCGCCCGAGAAGTCACGGGTCCTGCGCGAGTTGCTCACCGCCTATCCCTACAATCCATCCCGCCAGGGACACATCGTCGCCGACGTCCTCCGGACGGGGCAGCCGGCCCTCTTGCCGGAGATCCCCTCGGGGATGCTCGAGGCGGCGGCGGAGGAGGCGCACCATCTGGAACTGCTCCGCCGCCTCGACCTTCGTTCGACCATCATCGCCCCCTCACCGCTCGCGGGCGCATCCTGGGCGTCATCATCCTCGCGGCATCCGAATCAGGACGCCGCTACGGTGCCAGGGACCTCGCCATGGCCGAAGAGCTGGCCAGCCGGGCCGCGCTCGCCATCGACAATGCCCGCCTCCACGAGAAGTCCGAACAGGCGACACGCACTCGCGACGAGGTCCTCCGGATCGTCGCTCATGATCTGCGCACCCCCCTGAACGTCATCTCGCTGAGCACCGGGGTGCTCCTGAGGTGTCCGCCCGAGAAGCGAGCCACCGACACGAAGCCGCTCGAGACCATCCGGAATGCGGTCAACCGGGCCACCCGGCTCATCCAGGACCTGCTGGACGTGGCCCGCCTGGAGGCAGGCCGCCTGTCCGTGGATCGCGGAGCGGAGCAGACCGCTCGACTCGTCAAGGATGCCGCTGAGTTGCATCGCGCGCTCGCGGAGGCGAAGTCCATTCAGCTCACGATCGCCATCGCGGACAACGCCCCACCTGTCTTCGCGGACGGAGACCGGGTGATCCAGATCCTCTCGAACCTGCTCGGCAACGCGCTCAAGTTCACGCCCGGGGGTGGGCAGATAACCCTCCGGGCCGAACCGGTGGGACAGATGATGCGGTTCTCGGTGAGCGACACCGGGTCCGGGATTCCCGAGGAGGACCTGCCCCACCTCTTCGAGCCCTTCTGGCAGGCGCACGCGGGAAGGAAGCAGGGGACCGGCCTGGGACTCGCCATCGTGAAGGGGCTCGTGGATGCCCACGGCGGACACATCTGGGTCGAGAGCAGCCCGGGAGTGGGGAGCACCTTCTTCTTCACGATTCCCACCACGAGCATGGCCGAGACCGCGGACTCCGTCTCCATGCGCTGGTAACCCAGGCGGCCGAGCCCCAGGTCCAACATTCACTGGATTCATCAAGAGGCCTCGCCACAGGATGGGGTGGCGAGACAAGGGACCTCTCATGAACTTCGAGCCGAGTGACCGTTCCAAGGACTACCGCGAGCGCGTGCGGAGTTTCATCCAAAAGCACATCCAGCCCGTGGAGGCGCGGTATTGGGCGCAGATCCGCTCGGCCAGCCACGGTGGTGACTGGCGGCAATGGAAGATTCCCCCCGTCATGGAGGAGCTCAAGGCGCGCGCCAGGGCCGAGGGCCTGTGGAACCTGTTCCTGCCCGACGAGAAGCTCGGCGCCGGCCTCAGCACCCTCGAGTACGCCCCCGTCGCCGAGGAGATGGGCCGCAGCTTCATGGCCCCCGAGGTCTTCAACTGCAACGCCCCGGACACCGGCAACATGGAGGTGCTCTGGCGCTATGGCTCCGACGAGCAGAAGGCCCGCTGGCTCTCTCCCCTGCTCGCCGGAGACATCCGCTCCGTCTTCTGCATGACCGAGCCCGATGTGGCCTCCTCGGACGCCACCAACATGCAGGCCACCGCCATCGTCCAGGGTGACGAGGTGGTGCTCAACGGCAAGAAGTGGTGGTCGAGCGGCATCGGCGACCCCCGCGCGAAGATCATCATCTTCATGGCCCGCACCGCCAACGAGGGCGGCGACCGCCACCATCAGCACTCGATGGTGCTGGTGCCGCTGGACACCCAGGGCGTGGAGATCCAGCGCATGCTCCCGGTGTACGGCGACTACGACGAGCCCCACGGCCACGGCGAGGTGCACTTCCGTGACGTCCGGGTGCCGGTCTCCCACATCATCGCGGGCCCGGGACGCGGCTTCGAGATCGCCCAGGGACGTCTCGGCCCTGGCCGCATCCACCACTGCATGCGCTGCATCGGCGCGGCGGAACAGGCGCTCGACCTGATGATCGACCGCGGCATGAGCCGCACCGCCTTCGGCAAGCCGCTGCTCAACCTCGGCGGCAACCGCGAGCGCGTCGCCGAGGCCCGCATCGCCATCGACCAGGCCCGCCTGCTCACGCTCTACGCCGCCTGGAAGCTGGACGAGCTGGGCGCCCTGGGCGCGATGAACGAGATCTCCGCCATCAAGGTCGTCGCCCCCAACGTGCTGCAGAAGGTGGTGGATGACGCCATCCAGATCCACGGTGGCGCCGGCGTGTCGGGCGATACGCCGCTCTCGGGCTTCTTCGCCCAGGCGCGCACCTTGCGCCTCGCGGACGGGCCGGATGAAGTCCACAAGGGTGTCATCGCCCGCATCGAGCTCGCCCGCCGCGGGTTCTCCAGGAGCCGTGAATCATGAGCAACCAGCGCATCTTCATCACCGGCGGCGCCAGCGGACTCGGGCAGGCCATCGCCCTGCGCTACGCCCGTGCCGGCTGGCGGGTCTGCATCGCCGACGTCAACGACACCCGCGGGGCCGAGACCCTCGAGACCCTCTCCTCCCTCACCCAGCATGCGCACTCCCTGCGCTGTGACGTGACTCGCGAGGAGGACCTGCGCACCGCCTCCGAGTGGCTCGCCTCGAACTGGGGCGGTGTCGACGTGGTGGTCAACAACGCCGGTGTCGCCCAGGCCGGTGCCATCGACGAGGTCCCCCTCGACGACTGGCAGTGGATCATCGACATCAACCTCCTGGGCGTCGTGCGCGGATGCAGGGTCTTCACGCCGCTCTTCAAGCGCCAGGGCCACGGCCACTTCGTCAACGTGGCCTCCATGGCCGGGCTGCTCGATGTGCCCATGATGAGCAGCTACAACGCCACCAAGGCCGCCGTCGTCTCACTCTCGGAGACGCTGCACAACGAGCTCGCGGACCACCACATCGGCGTCAGCCTCGTCTGCCCGTCCTTCTTCAAGACCAACCTCACCGAGTCCCTGCGCACCTCCAACGCCGGGCTGCGCACGGCCATGGGCAAGCTGCTCGATCGCTCGCCCATCACCGCGGACGACATCGCCGATCAGATCTTCCGGGCCGTCGAGCGGCGCGACTTCTACGTCCTCCCCCACCCCGATGGCCGCAAGGCCTGGTTGATGAAGCGGCTCCTCCCGCGCAACATCTATGCCTCGGTGATGCGCAAGAGCACCCGCCGGATGCGCGGGCACGGAGGGGCACAGCAGGCATGACTCCCGCTCTCGATGAAGCCAAGGCCGTCCGCGCGGGCGAGGAGCTCGACATCCCCGCCGTGGATGCCTGGCTCAAGGCCCAGGAGCCCTCGCTGGAGGGCACACCCCAGGTGACCCAGTACGCGGGCGGCGCCTCCAACTGGACCTACCGGCTCCAGTACGCCAACCGCGACCTCATCCTGCGGCGGCCTCCCGCGGGCACCAAGGCGAAGTCGGCACACGACATGGCGCGCGAGTACACGGTGCAGAAGGCGCTCAAGCCCGTCTACCCCGCCGTGCCCACCATGATCGGCCTGTGCCAGGACCCGGCCGTCATCGGCGCCGACTTCTACGTCATGGAGCGCATCCCCGGCCTCATCCTCCGCTCGCGTCTGCCTCGGGGGCTCGAGCTGGACGCGGCACAGACCCGGCAGCTGTGCCTCGGCGTCATCGACAAGCTCATCGAGCTGCACCGGGTGGACTACCGCGCCGTGGGGCTCGAGTCGATCGGCAAGGGCGCCGGCTACCCCCGGCGGCAGATCGAGGGCTGGTCGGATCGCTACGAGAAGGCCCGCACCTGGAACGTCCCCAGCTTCCGATTCGTGCGTGACTGGCTCGCCGCCCACACCCCCGACGACGTCTCCACCTGCGTCATCCACAACGACTGGCGCTTCGACAACGTGGTGCTCCACCCCGAGCGGCCCACCGAGGTCATCGGCGTGCTCGACTGGGAGATGGCCACCCTGGGAGATCCGCTGATGGACCTCGGCAACACCCTGGCCTACTGGGTGCATGCCGATGATCCCTGGCTGATGCGCATCACCCGCCGCCAGCCCACGCACCTGCCCGGCATGCTCCGGCGCGAGGAGGTCGTCGCCTACTACCTCGAGCGCACCGGGCTGAAGCCGGCCAACTGGGCCTTCTACGAGGTCTACGGCCTGTTCCGCCTCGCCGTCATCGCCCAGCAGATCTACTACCGCTACCACCACAAGCAGACGCGCAACCCGGCGTTCAAGAACTTCTGGATTCTCATCAACTCCTTCGACTGGCGTTGCCGGGGCATCATCCAGAAGGCGTCTCGAGCCGCCCGCTGACACGTCAAGGTGCCCGGCTGACGCGTCATCCGGTGTGTCAGCGGAGCCCTCACGCCCCTTCCTGAAACCCGAGGCCCGTCGTCTCGCGGGGTTCCCCGCGGGACGGCGCTGGCCCGGTTTGTGCTCATAGGAGGGGTCGATGATGAAAACAGGACTTTGCGCTCCAAGTACTCCTGGTAGTAGACGCCGCTGACGTCACCCATCTTCCGCGAGTTCGCCGTGCTTCCTGCCCACGCCTTTCTCTCCGCCTTCCTGACGTTCCAGACCCCCGCGCCCGCGCAGCCCACTACTCCGGCGCAGACCTCCTCCGCCGAGCAGTCCGCCGAGCGCGCCGCGTCCTCCGCCGAGCGCGCCGCCGCCGCCGCCGAGCGCGCCGCCGAGGCCAATGCCCGCATGGCCGAGGCCATCGAAAGCCTCGCCCGTGGCATCGCCCGCACCGCGCCCCCCGCCGAGCAGCCCCCCGCCGAGCAGAAGCCCGAGACCGCCGCCGAGAAGAAGGAAGAGGCCAAGAAGGACGTCTGGGACGTCACCGTGGGCCTGGGCCTCATCTTCATCACCGGCAACGCCTCCACCGTCACGTTCAACGGGCTGCTCGCCGCGGAGCGCAAGTCGGAGAACTGGATCTACTCCGTCAAGGCCTCGGGCGTTTACGGCGAGAGCCGTCCGCCCGGGCTCGAGGGCGAGGTGGAGACGGTGGCGCAGGTGACGGCGCTCAACGCGGCCCTGCAACTGCGCGGAGACCGCCGGTTCAACGAGAAGATCAGCGGCTACCTGCTGGGCGCCGCGGACACGGATCACGTGCGCAGCGTGGAGTTCCGCGGCGCGGGCGAGGCGGGTGTCGGCATCATCTGGTTGGACGAGAAGCGCAAGGACGGCGGTGAGTCCTTCCTGCGTACCGACCTCGCCTTCCGCTACGCCCGAGAGATGCGCTTCCAGTACTACCCCATCCGCTCGAATCTGCCGGACGTGTCGATCGGCGGCCCCCGCCTCGGCGTGGCCTTCCGCTACGGCCTCTCCAAGGACGTGTCGTTCCTGGAAGAGTTCAGCGTGCTGCCCAGCCTCGTGGATGACGCGCGCCTGCTCATCAACAGCCAGACGCAGCTCACCGTGCGGCTGACGAAGGCGCTGTCGATCGCCACCACCTTCCTCTTCCAGTACGACAGCGTTCCGGCCCCGGGCAAGCTGCCCACCGACACCTCGCTGTCGGTGAGCGCCGCCATCACCTTCTAGGCGCTCCGCTCAACCCTCGGTGCCGCGGTACCAGGCCACCAGCCTGGCGAGCCCCTGCTCCAGCGGCACCGAGGGACGGAAGCCCGTCTCTCGCTCCAGAGCCGTCACGTCCGCGCACGTCACCGGCAGCTCGCCCGGCTGCGCGGGCCGCAGTTCCACCCAGGCCTTCGTCCCCAGCGTCTCCTCCAGCAGGTCCACGAAGCGCGCCATCGCCACCGGCGTGCCCCGCCCCACGTTCAGCACCCGGTACGGCGGCGCACCCGCGGGCGGCTTGTCCAGCAGCCGCACCAGCGCCTCCACCACGTCGTCCACGTAGGTGAAGTCGCGCTGCATCTCGCCCCCGGCATGGAGCACGATGGAGCGGCCCTCCAGAATCGCCCGGAGGAACAGCATCGGCGCCATGTCCGGCCGGCCCCACGGGCCATACACGGTGAACAGCCGCAGCCCCGTCACCGGCAGCCCATACTGGTGGCTGTACACGTGCGCCATCAGCTCGTCCGCGCGCTTCGTCGCCGCGTACAGGCTCAGTGGGTGATCCGCTGGCGAATTCTCGGCGAAGGGCACCGGCGTGCCCGCCCCATACACCGAGCTCGACGAGGCGAACACCAGGTGCTCCACCTTCGCCAGCCGGCACAGCTCCAACACCTGCAGGAAGCCCGAGACGTTCGTCTCCGCGTAGTCCGGTGCCTCCGAGGGCATCGCCCGCACACCCACTCTCGCCGCCAGGTGCACCACGCGCTCGGGCTTCGCCCCGTCGAAGAGCTCCCGGCACGCCTTCACGTCCCGGATGTCCATCCGGTGGAAACCGAAGTTCGGCGCCGCCCTCAGCCTGGAGAGCCGCGTCGCCTTCAAGGTCACGTCTCCCGACGTGTCCAGGTTGTCTACCCCAATGATCGTGTCCCCACGCGCGAGCAGCCGCTCACACACGTGATACCCGATGAAGCCCGCTGCGCCCGTGACGAGCACCTTCATGACTCGACTCCCACTTCGCGATCCAGGACCTCGGAGCTGCTCCGGGAAGACCCTCACCCGGCCCCTGTCCCAGAGGGGGAGGGACATAGCACCGAGTCAGTCCTCGATCTGTGTTTCGAGAAATGGTTTCTGCCGGTCGCGCCAGACTCGGGAACTCGCGCCTTCCGAGACCATTCTCCCTACCGCCAGACCCGCCGCGCACGCGTGGTGCACGTTGTCGTGGACGAACAGTGCGCTCCGCCCCACCGGGTAGAGGCCTTCGACCCGACTCAACTCGTTCAGCGCCCGCTCGCGCGCCACCGCGAAGCCCTTGCGATACAGCGGATAGGCCGCCGCCATGCGCCGCACCCGGGCTCCCAGCACCTCCACTCCCGCCAGCCCCGTCCGCTCCAGCGCCGGGCGCACCCGCTCCGTGAGCTCCTCCGGCGAGGCCCGCCAGATGCCGTCTCCCACCGCGCACGGCAGATCGAAGCCCACCACCGTCCGGCCCGCGGGCCCCGCTCCGCCCAGGAAGTTCCTCGCCTCGAAGAGCCGGTTGGCCGGAAGCCGCTCGTCCGCGAAGTAGTGCACGTCCCGCGGCGTGCCACGGTGCGTCGCGAGCATCAGGTACAGCAACGTCAGGGCCCGGTAGTCCAGGCCCTCGGCCGCCTCCGGCCGCCCCGTCCACTCGCACAGCAGCGGCAGGGGCACCGTGGCCACCACCGACTCCGCCGCCAGCTCCCGCCCCTGTACCACCACCGCCCTCACCCGCCCGCGCTCCAGCACCAGACCCTCGGCCGCCGCGCCACAGCACACCTCGCCACCGGCCCGGCGGATGCCTTCCGCGAGGCCCTCGGCCAGCGCGCCCACTCCGCCCTCCGGGTAGAAGTACCGCCGCCCCGCGGACGCGCCTCCACGCCCGAGCGCCGCGCGCACCACCGCCAGCGGGCCCCCCTTCTGCACCCGCGCCCGCCCGAGTGAGGCGTCCAGCTCCTCCGGCGCCAGGCCCCACACCTTCCTCGCCGCGGGCCCGTACAGCACCCGCGCCGCGTGCCGCCCCAGCCGCCTCGCCGCCTCCGAGCCGAAGTGGTTGCCCTCCGGTGGACGCAGCCGCGCCATCACCGCCGACAGTCCGTGCCTCGCCACCTCGGAGAGCCCCAGTCCTCGCACGATGCCGAGCAGCGACAGTGGATACGGCAGCCGCCTCCCGCCCACGTGCACCATGCCGCTGCGCGCCCTCACGTGCAGC
The DNA here is from genome assembly GCF_000733295.1 of Archangium violaceum Cb vi76. Lineage (GTDB taxonomy): Bacteria > Myxococcota > Myxococcia > Myxococcales > Myxococcaceae > Archangium > Archangium violaceum. The sequence continues at coordinate 39,189 of NZ_JPMI01000008.1, forward strand.
GCGCCGCCCAGGGCCTCCCGGTAGAGCGCCAGCACCTCCGGCCCGGCCGCCTGGTGCAGCCGGTGCGGGCCGTAGTCCACCTTGAAGCCCGCGAAGTCGAACGAGCCCGACAGTCCACCCACCTGCTCGGCCGCCTCGAGCACCACCACCCGCTTGCCGGCCCGGACGAGCGCATGCGCCGCGGCCAGTCCCGAGGGCCCCGCACCGATGACCACCGTTGCGCTCACCCCGTGCCACCCACCGCCGGCAACTCCAGCGCCGCGAGCGTCCTCGGGGCCCGGCCCTCGCGCAGCCAGCCGATGCCTCGCGCCACCGTGCGCCCCATCAGCCACGTGTCCCGCACCGGCCGCCACTTCGAGCGGCCCACGCGCGCGTGGTAGTCGATGGGCAGGAAGACGATGGGGTCCCCCGCCGCCGCCAGCGCCAGTGTCAGCGTCGTGGTGAGCGAGAAGCGGTCCGGCAACACCGGCGCGAGCGACAGCAGATCCGCCGTGCGCAACACCCGCAGGCCCGAGTTGAGATCCGGCGCCTCGAAGCCGCCCAGCCATCGCACCGCGCCCCGGAAGAGCGCCTTCACCGCCGAGCGCGCGAAGGGCTCGGAGGCTCCGAGCTTCGGCCGCGCGCCAATCGCCTGCCGCGCGCCCCCGCGCACCGCCGAGAGCAACCGGGGCAGCGCCGCTTCCGGGTACGTCCCGTCCGCGTCGATGAGCGCCAGCAGCGAGCCGTGCGCCTGGGCGGCTCCGGCCTTGATCGCCGCGCCGTAGCCCACCCCGTTCAACGTCAGCACCCGCGCTCCGGCCTCGCGCGCCACCGCGCCCGTGCCGTCCCGCGAGCCATCGTCCACCACGAGGAGCTCGTACGCCTCCCCCGCCAGCGCCGCGCCCACCCGCCGCACCACTCCGGCGATGGCGCCCACCTCGTCGCGCGCGGGAATGACGACGGTGATCATCCCGCCGCCGCCTCCGACGAGTCAGGCACTGGCCGCCACATCTCCCACAGCGGCCACACCAGCATCGGCAACCACCCCACCGCCGCGCCCACCACCGACACCGGCATCAACCACCCCCACTGGGGCCCCACGAAGCGCACCAGCAGCGGCGCCAGCAGGTGCACGAACGTCGCCACCGAGGCCACCGCGATGACGCCCACCTTCAGCCGCACGGACAGCGCCGTCAGCATGAACAGGTGCCCGACGATCAGCAGCACCACCGGCACCGTGAACAGGTGGAAGTGGAACGTCTCCATCACCTGCCGCGCGGGCTTCTCCAGCCGCATGGGCGCGGCGGCCACCGTCTCCCCGGGCAGCTCCAGCGTCGGCCCATCCGGAGGCAGCTCCAGCGCCGGGCCTCCCTCGGCTTCCGCTCCGGACGCGGGCGCGGCTTGCGCGGCACCACCCCGGTAGTACTCCGTGGCACCGAGCCCGGACAGGCCTCCGAACGAGTCCGCGTACAGCCACACCGAGGACACGAAGCCCAACACCAGGAACAGCAGGAACCCGGTGTAGAGGACGCGCGCCTCGAGCGACAGACGGGTGATGGGAAACGGCCGGGCGTATTGACGCACGAGAAGGCTACCCCTTGGGCGCGACCGAACCGGGTTTGAGGATGAGCTCGTCCAGCAGCACGATCGCGCGGCGCACGCCCATGGCCATCGACCTCGACGAGATGGTCGCTCCCGTCACCACGTCGATGTCCACTCCCGCCCGCACGGCGTCCTTCACCGTCTTCCCCTGGAACTGGCGGCGGAAGCGCGCGTCGGTGATCTCCTGGCCGTACGACTCCCGGTACACCATCACCTCGTGGCGCTCGACCACGCCCTCGGGCGACAGCTTCACCGCGAAGGTGATCTGCTCGTGCTGGCCCATCTCCTCGTCGATGATGGCGTAGCCGTCCACGTGCTCGCCCGTGGTGGCCACGAAGATGACGTACTCGGGCTTCGCCGGCTTGTAGCCGAGCCGCCCCTGCACCGCGGCCAGCTCGGCGGGTCCGAGCTTCACCTTGCGGTAGGTGACACGCTGGCTCTTGGGGAAGAACTCCTTGAGCACCTGTGGCGTCGTGAAGAACGTCCCCGCCGCCCGCGCGGGGAGCGACGCTCCGAGCCCCAACCCCACCAGCAGCGCCAGCACGAAGTGCTTCACGGTCACTCCCCTTACCACGCTCATGGCAGCTCCCGGACCGCCTGGATGACGGCCTGCCTGACGTGCGAGCGCCAGTCCGTCCTGGCGCGATAGAGACTCTGAGATGTCGTGCTCCGGCGATCGTCGCTCGACAGGACCCGGCCGTCCGGGCCCACCATCATGGCTTCCAGCTCGATCCCGGCCCGCCCGAGCGGCTGCACCGACGACAGATCCAGTTGCGTCAGCACCAGCACCACCGCCGCTTCCGCACGGTACTGGCGCGCCAGGGCCGCGGCCTGCTCCACCGTGGGCGCGGCTCCCGCCGTCAGTTCCACGCCCAGCACCTCGTAGCCCCGGGTGCGCAGGGCCTCGGCGCCCTCCCGGGCCACCACGTCGCGTGGATTCTCCGAGCCGAACACGTCCGCCGTGAATCCTCGCGGCGCGGGCCTGGGCACCACCGACGCACCCACCACCACCACCCGCGACACAGCCCCCTCCGGACGCACGGCCTTCCCGCCACAAGCGGCGGCGAGCAACACAACGGTGGTGAGCCACAAGGCGCGCATCGGATATCCGGCTTTCAGAAGAGGTAGGCCACGCTGGCCAGGAACGTCCAATGGCCCTCGCTCCAGAAGTCACCCGACCACGCGTGGGGCTGCTCGCCATCGCCGCCGCTCTTCTCCCAGTAGTAGCTGGTCTTGAGCACATAGGGCGGCAGCGGCCGGAAGTTCAGGCCGAGCGTCAGCCGCGCCACGTCTCCCGTGGTGATGAACTCCGTGTCGGTGTCCTTCTCCTCGTAGCGCAGCGAGGCCGTGAAGTGGCCCTCCTTCCACTCGTCCGGCAGCAGCCGGAAGAAGGGCTCGATGCGGAAGCGGTAGTTGGCCTGCCCGTAGAAGCCGAACATCCCCGTGGGCACCCGATCGCGCGTGTTGGCATTCGAGTTGTTCGGGAAGCCCTGCACGTAGCCGGGATCGATGAAGGCGCGCACCACCTCGCCCGTCAGGTCCAGCGCGCCGAGCCGCCAGAAGACATCGGCGTTGATCATGTTCACCCGGCGGCCCTCGACGTCATACGCGCCCGTGTAGCCGGAGAGGCCCGCCTCCAGCCCCAGGAAGGGCGAGACGGACACGCGGCCGGTGATGGCCTTGTCGCTGTTGTTGTCCTCCAGGTGGCTGCCGCGTGCCGCCCGGAAGCCCTGCCCGTCGAGGATCTTCGCATCCAGGCCGTTGACCGCGTACACCTCGTAGGACAGCCGCCAGTCCTGGCCCAGATCGAAGCCACCGAGGAAGCCCGCGCCGGACTCGAACCAGGTGGTGGGAACGATCGTCGTGTACGCGATGGGCCGCTCGGGCAGTTCCTGCGCCGGCGCGTCGTGCCGCAGGTTGTACGCCCCCACCGGCACCAGGATGACGCCCGCCCGGAAGGTGGCCCAGTCCGTCAACATCAGGTCCACCACCGAGAACTCGAGCAGCACCTCGCCCGCGCCCAGGAGGCCGTCGCGCTTGAGCGGACTGCCCGCGAACTCGAACTCGATCTCCGTCGCCGTGGAGACGCGCTCGGAGATGTGGCTGTAGACGAAGAGCACGTACCGGTGCGCACGGAACGTGGTCACACCCTGCTGGGGCACGATGAAGTCGTGCTCGGCGTAGCCACCCAGCGTCGTCCGATCGAGGATCGCCGCCGCCCTCTGCGCCAGCGTGGTGGTGGGCTGGAGCCGCTCGGTGAAGGTGTCCTGCGCCGTCTGGCCGGCTGTCTCGGCATCGGACGCCGGAGCCTTCGTGCCCGTCCCGGCCGGATCCTCCAGGCCCTCCAGCTCCAGGCGGGGGCCCTCGTCCTGTTTCGGTTGCTCCTCGGCGGGAACACGGGGCGCGTCCTCCGCCGGCCGGGCGGGCATGGAGCCCTCTTCTCGCGCGAGGCCCGTGAGGGGCACGAACAGCAGGGACAACAGGAACAGGTGATGGCGGCCTGGCACGGTGGCTCTCGAAGTCATACGCGTCACTCGCCCGTCTCGACGTCCACGCAGCGGCCACGCAGACACGTCTTGCCCGTGGCGCACTCGCTCTCCGGGGTAGAGCCCCCACAGCACACGCCCACGCATACGCAGCACACGGTGCCCTCGGGAGCGGTGCCCGCCAGACACCCGGGTGTCGCCTGGCAGCCCGGCGGATCCACGCACACCACGGCCTTGGGCGCGCTCGACTCGCCCACGTACGTGACCGTGCCGTAATACGAGTCCACCACCTGGCGGCCCGGACTCCCCATGTTGGTGTCGAAGTACTCGTAGACACCCGGCCGGGGGAAGGCGTAGCGCCAGTAGGAGTACGTCTGCCCGGACTCGGTCATCACGTTGTAGGGGCGCACCAGGTTGGGGCTGAAGAGCGGCGAGGGCGACGTCAGCGAGGTGATGTTGGTGGGCACTTCAGGCTGGTAGTTGCGGAACTCGACGATCTGCTCCGGCAGCATGGACAACCCGCCCGTCCGGGTGAACGCCTCCGTGCTGCCCTCCGGCACGTCCACCGTGAACCGCGGCCCGATGCACGTGGGCGTGATGGTGCGGTAGCGGCCGTCGATGGTGCGGTTGAGGGATACGGTGATGCGGGGCGCGCCCTTCGCCGAGTCCTGGACGGGCTGGAAGTCCGAGGGCACGGGGCCCTTGCACGCGGCGGCACAGAGCGCGAAGACGAGGAGGAGGCGGGCGCGCATCAGAGGACCTTCTCGGGGCGGGCCGGCGGCACGGGCCGGTAGTGGAAGAGAACGATGTCGTGGGCGTGCGAGCGCACACGCCGGTCGCACGTGAAGCGAGACACGGGCTCCAGGTGTGGCGCGAGCGCCTCGGCCCCGGGAGCGGTGGAGGTGACGTAGACGTCCGCTCCGGCGGCGGCCACGCGCTCCACTTCGCGGCGCAGCTGCTCGCCCGTGGCGGGACGGCCAGCACGGAAGTGAGGCACGTAGTGCTCGAAGAGCCGCGCCTCCTCGCCGGTGAAGAGCAGCGTGCCGGACGGTGCCAGCGTGGAGGACACGTGCGCCACCAGGCGCACCGCGGGCGAGGGCTCCCGGCCCTGCTCGAGCGCCACGGGCAGCATGACGGCCACGGTGCTCACGGCGAGGGCTCCGGCCACGGAGAGGGACACCCGGGACGGCCGGACGCGGGCGAGCACCGCCACGCCCACCGCGGCCAGCAGCGCCAGCGCGAGCACCACGGGCAGGGCATGGCGCGCCTTGAGCAGGTTCTGCCCGAGGAACATCCACACGGCGTAGGGGCCACCGAACGCCAGGGCCAGCAGGGCCACACGACGCTCGGTGACGGACAGGGACGCCCGGAGCGCCGCATGGGCGAGCGCCACCAGGGCTCCGGTCAGGCCGAACGCCAGGAGGAGCCGCGCGGCCAGCACGGCCACGGAGTCCTCCCCCACGCCGGGCCAGGGAAGCCCGAGGCCCGCGGCCAGGATGTCGAAGCCGAAGTGCTCCAGGCGCCAGCCGAGGTCCGGGCGCACGGCCACGGTGCCGCCCCACTTGCCCGCATGGCCGAGCAGGAAGCCCGAGCAGATGCGCGGCAATTCCGCCGGGCCCGTGAGGACCACCAGGGGAACCAGCCACGCCCCCACGCCCATTCCGCTGCCCGCGAGCGCCGCCAACCGCCGGCCGCGAGGCACCACCAGGGCGAGCCCGAGCAACGCCGGGAGAAACGAGGGCCGGGCTCCGAGCGCCACGCCCGCCACCGCGCCCGCCAGCACCGCCGCTCGAGGCGAGGCGTCAGCCACCTTCAGTGCCGCACAGGCGGCGAGCACCAGGAACGCGAGGCCCGTCCCATCGGAGCCAGGGGTGGCGCCGAAGAGCACGGGCAGGGGCAACAGGGCCAGCAGGGCCGCGGCCACCAGCGCCCCGGCGGCCCCGAGGTACGGCCGCAGCACGAAGCCCAGCGCGCCAATGGCCACCGCTCCGAGGACCACCCCGGGCAGGGCCAGCGCCAGCACCTCGGAGGCACCCGCCACCGAGGCCAGCCGGGCCAGGGCCACGTACACGGGGTAGCCCGGGAAGTGCGGCGCCTGCGCGGCGAGCTCGAAGCGGCCGAGGGAACGCGCGAAGTTCACCGCGTCCAGGTCCGGCAGGAGCCTGGGCAGTGCGAGCACTCGCGCCACCACTCCGGCCCCTACCACCAAGGCGAGGACACCAGCGAAGGCCCGGGAAGGCACGGAGTGATTGATTTTGAGATTCATTCTCAAAAACAGAGAATACATGACCTACTACGCCCTCGAGCAGGTGGTCAAGCAGAGGAGAGCGGTAGCGCCAGCGGGCCAGCGCATGTGACAGAGGGAGGCCATGACGCCGAGTGCCCTGCTGATGGTGATCCTGGCCGCCGCACCCGCTCCACGACTCCGCACCGAGACGCGTCCGATGATGGGGACGACGGTCACGGTGACGCTGGTGGGAGGCACGCCAGAGAAGGCGCGCGAGGGGTTCGACGCGGCCTTCGGCGCCTTCGAGCGCGTCAACCGGGTGATGAACGAGTGGCGCCCGGACAGCGAGCTGTCGGCGGTGAACCGCAAGGCGGGAGATGGGGAGTGGGTGGCGGTACCCGAGGACCTGTGCGCGGCGCTGCGGCGCGCGGTGCGGGGGGCGGAACAGACGGGAGGCCTGTTCGATCCGACGTGGGCGGCGCTGCGGGGGATGTGGAGATTCGGGACGGACCTGACCCCCGCCCTGCCGGACGAGGCCGGGTTGAAGAAGCGATGCGCGCTCATCTCGTACAAGGACCTGGAGTTCGCGCCGGCGGCGGACGGAGGGGCGCCCGGGTGCGGAGTGCGGCTGAAGCGCGCGGGGATGCAGTTGGGGTTGGGAGGGTTGGCGAAGGGCTGGGGCGTGGACGAGGCGGTGAAGAAGCTGCGGGGACAGGGCTTCAAGGACTTCTTCGTGCAGGCCGGGGGAGACTTCTACGCGGCGGGGAAGAAGGAGGGGCGCCCGTGGAAGGTGGGGATCCGGGATCCGCGCGGCGAGCCGGACAGCGCCTTCGCGGTGCTCGAGGTCTCCGACGCGGCGTTCTCGACCAGCGGGGACTACGAGCACTTCTTCGTGCTGGAGGGCAAGCGCTACCACCACATCATCGATCCGCGGACGTGCTCCCCGGCGACGGCCTCACGCTCGGCGACGGTGCTCGCGCCGAGCGCGGTGGACGCGGAGGTGCTGACGAAGTCCGTGTTCATCCTCGGGGGCCAGGAGGGACTGTCGCTCGCGGAGCAACACGGCGCTTCCGCCGTGGTGGTGACGGCCGACAACCAGGTGCGGGTGTCGCCCCGGCTGGAGAAGAAACTGAAACGGCTGAAGCCCCCGAGTCATTAGAGGGAGCACGGTGCTTCCTGCTATCCTGGGCTCCAACCTCATTCGTGGAGAGCCTATGCGGTGGTGGCCCCTCCCCCTCCTTCTGGTGTTCTTCGGCTCGGCCCAGGCCCTGGCTCGAGGCAATAGCGCCAGCTCCGCGCGCATCGTCACCGACGATGTCGCGCGCTTCTGGAAGGTCTTCGATCGCACCACACCGAAGTTCCCCGCCAAGGACTTCGACAAGCAGTACCTCGCACGTGGAAGCCAGGGGCTGAAGGACTTCACGAAGCTACGGATTGGAGACGCGGACAAGCTGGCGGCCACGGTCCGCTCCAGGCCGCGCTATTACGCCTCCGTGCGGGCCCACACCTTGCGCATCCGCTCCATGGAGGGCCGCATCCGCTCCAGCTTCCACGCACTCGAGAAGCTCTACCCCGAGGCGGTCTTCCCGAATGTGTACTTCGTGATCGGACGCATGAGCGCCGTCGGGACCGTCTCCGAGCACGGGCTGTTGCTCGGAGCCGAGATGTTTGGCCTCACCCCGGAAACGCCCTTCGACGAGCTCGAGGACTGGCATCGCGAGGCGCTGCAGCGCTTCGAGGACATCCCGTACGTCGTGGCTCACGAGCTCGTCCACTTCCAGCAGCCCGAGGCCCCCGAGAAGACGACGCTCCTGGCCAGTGCGCTCGATGAGGGCGCCGCGGACTTCGTCGCCGAGCTCATCTCCGGCCGCCACCTCAATGCCCACCTGCACACCTTCGGCAACGCCCGCGAGCGCGAGTTGTGGGAGGAGTTCCGCCAGAAGATGCGGGGCGAGGACGTCTCCGGTTGGCTCTACGAAACGGCGCCAGGACGGCCCACCAACCTGGGCTACTGGATGGGCTACCGCATCGTCCAGGCCTACTACGAACGCTCGACGGACAAGCGAGCGGCCCTGCGCCAGATCCTCCACCTGCGCGATCCCGAGGCCTTCCTCGCGGCCAGCGGCTACGCCGAGCGCTTCCGCGACCGAGCAGCCGGAGAACCCTGAAGGGGGTTCGTTGAACTTTCTCGGACAAACCCGTATTGATGGAAGGTTGTATGAGCCACGCTTCAGCGCAGACGAGTGACTCCTGGAAGCCCCTGCTGTCCGGCCCCCTCCAAGCCGAGGCCCTGAAGGTGGCGGAAGCCATCACCCAGGACGTCGCGAATCTGTCCCTGGAGGGACTGCCCTGGGGGTTGCTCGAAGGCCACCCGGGTTACGCCCTCTTCTTCGAGATGGCGTCTCGCACGCTGAAGCCGGAGCTGCTGGACAAGGTAGTCGAATGCCTCCAGGCCGGCACGGAGGCCTTCGCCCGCGCCAAATGGCACCAGTTGGATCTCCACGGCGGACTGGGCGGTCTGGGTTGGGTGGCGGCCCACCTCGCCCGGCGCTACCCCTCGCTGGACGTGGAGGATCTCTGTGCGCCCGTGGACGAGCATCTGAACGCGGAGCTGAGCCGCACCCCGTGGGCCTACCCGTGTGACATCCGCTCCGGGCTGTCGGGCATGGGGCTCTACGTGCTCGAGCGTCTGCCCGCCCCGGGCGCGCGCCAGCTGCTGGCTCGCATGGTGGCCAAGGCGGAGGAGACCGCCGAGCGCTCCGAGGAGGGCATCACCTGGTCCATGCCCAGCTCGCACTGGGGCATCTACGGGCGCAACTCCCAGTTCCCCCAGGGCCTGTACACCATGGGGGTGGCCCACGGCATCCCCGGCATGATGGCCTTCCTGGCCGCCGTCCACGCGTCGGGCATCGAGCAGGAGCGGTGCGCGGCGCTGCTCGACGCCGGCTTCCGCTGGATCGCCAACCGCTCCAATCCCGAGGGACACCCCGGTTTCCCTCACTACTTCCACGGACGTGAGCGCGTCATGGATGACCGCTTCAGCTGGTGCGTGGGCTCGCCCGGCATCATCGCCGGGTTGTGGTGGGCCGCCCGCACCTGGGGACACCCCGGCTGGCGCGAGCGCACCCAGGAGTGGGCCGTCCACATCGCCCGCGAGGCCCTGGAGCGCCAGCCCGTGCGCGGCTCCTCCAACCTGTGCTGCGGCAGCGCGGGCGCCGCCCAGGTCTTCATCCGGCTCCACCAGGAGAATCCCCACCCCGCCTTCGAGGAGGCCGCGGTCCGGTGGATCCAGCACACGCTCGCGCTGCGTCAGCCCGGGCTGGGCATCGGGGGCTACTGCTTCGAGCAGGATCCGACGAAGCCCTCCCCCAACATCCAGTTCGGTGCCGCGGGCGTGGCCCTCACGCTCCTGGCCGCCGCCACCCCGGTCGAGCCGGATTGGGATCAGTGCTTCCTCTTCTCCGTCAAGGCCCCTTCCCTCCCCACCGCCGCGCCCTGAGCCATGCACCTCGGCATTCTCGACTTCTGTCCGATCCGCAAGGGCCACCTGCCCTACGAAAGCATCCACGAGACCATCCGGCTGGCCCAGGAGGCGGATGCGCTGGGGATGTCGCGTTTCTGGCTCGCCGAGCACCATGAGCTGGCCTACGCCCATCACGCCCCGGACATCATGGCGGCCCTCCTCGCCGGCGCCACCGATCGGATCCGCATCGGCGTGGCGGGCATGCTGCTCAAGCTCCACAGCCCCATGCGGGTGGCCAAGGCCTTCCGTCTGATGGAGTCGCTCTTCCCCGGGCGGATCGATCTCGGCATGGCGGGCGGCGAGGCCGAGCCGGCCGTCATCGACGCCATGCGCGACCGCTCGCAGCCGCTGCCGGAGATGCGCGCGGAGTACCCGCAGCGCGTCCTGCGGCTGGTGGAGCTCATCCGCGGGCAGTCCCCCCTCGTGTTCAACCCCCTGGGCACGCCCACCCCTCCCCTGTGGATGCTCGGCATGTCCAGCCTGGACACCGCGCGGCTGGCGGCGCACCAGGGCATGAACTTCGGCTTCTCGCTCGCCCACCCCCAGAGCCGGGACAACCCCAGCGTCACCGCCTGCTACCTGGAGGAGTTCCGCCCCGCTCCGCACCAGCCCCAGCCCGGGCTCGTCGTCGCGGTGACGGGCCTCTGCGCGGAGACCGAGGAGGAGGCCCGCCGCCTCGCCGGTGCGCACGCGGAGCACAACCGCGAGGGGCTCGCCCTCATTGGCAACCCGGCGCAATGCCGCGAGCGGATGGAAGAGATCTGCCACCGCTATCGCACCCAGGAGCTCGTCTTCCTGGATCTCGCGCCGGATGCCGAGTCCCGCCTGCGCTGCTACCGCCTCCTCGCCTCCGAGCTCCGCCTCTCCGTGCCCGCCCCCGCCCCGCGCGTCGAGAAGAGCGCCTAGCGGAACACCTCGTGTCGCCCCTCTGGCGGCACAGGTGTGTTCCCTGGCCACATTTTCCACCATCAGAGGAAAAATGCAGCACAGGGGGTTGATAACCGCCCTCTTCCCGTGGAGAATAAGGAATCACCGCTTTCGCTGAGTGACCGGTCGTGACCGGTCCAGCCACACACGCGCTTCATCTATTCCATACATGAAAGCAGTTGTCGCAGGGGCCTGGCGGAGCATTCGCCGGCCCCTGTTGCGTTTGCACAGGTATGTCCAATGGGTACCCGCTCCTCCCCCGAAAAAAACGCAGTAGGGGGCTTGATGTCTGACTATTCCTGTGCGAATAAGGAATCACGGCTTTCACGGAGTTGCCGGCTGCATCCGGAATTCCCTGAAGAGCACCCACCCCCGTCTGGAAAGGTCATCCCATGAGCGAGATCAAGAAGCCCGAGCTGAAGGTGAAGCTGTCCCTCGAGAAGGAGACCCTCCGCGTTCTGGACGACACCCAGCTGCACCTGCTGGACGAAGTTGTCGGTGGCGTCGAGGCCCCCGCGGACCCCTGCAACACCACCCGCTGCTTCACGAGCTGTGGCTCCGGCAGCTGCACCGGCGGCGCCACGAAGCTCGAGTAATACCGCTCCATCCTTCATTCAAAGCAGTTGTCGCAGGGGCCTGGCGGAGCATTCGCCGGCCCCTGTTGCTTTTGCGGGCACGTCTGATTTGTAGCCTCCCGAGCTACGTGTAGCCTCTCAAGCAACAGCAAAAAAATGCAGTAGGGGGCTTGATGTCTGGCCATTCCTGTGCGAATAAAGAATCACTGCTTTCGCCGAGCTACCGGACGTATCCGGGATTCCCGGGAGAGCACCCACCCCCGTCTAGAGAGGTCATCCCATGAGCGAGATCAAGAAGCCCGAGCTGAAGGTGAAGCTGTCCCTCGAGAAGGAGACCCTCCGCGTTCTGGACGACACCCAGCTGCACCTGCTGGACGAGGTTGTCGGTGGCGTCGAGGCCCCCGCGGACCCCTGCAACACCACCCGCTGCTTCACGAGCTGTGGCTCCGGCAGCTGCACCGGTGGCGCCACGAAGCTCGAGTAATACCGCTCCATCCTTCATTCAAAGCAGTTGTCGCAGGGGCCTGGCGAAGCATTCGCCGGCCCCTGTTGCTTTTGCGGGCACGTCTGATTTGTAGCCTCCCGAGCTACGTGTAGCCTCTCAAGCAACAGTGAAATAATGCAGTAGGGGGCTTGATGTCTGGCCATTCCTATGCGAATAAAGAATCACTGCTTTCGCCGAGCTGCCGGATGTGTCCGGGATTCCCGGGAGAGCACCCACCCCCGTCTGGAGAGGTCATCCCATGAGCGAGATCAAGAAGCCCGAGCTGAAGGTGAAGCTGTCCCTCGAGAAGGAGACCCTGCGCGTTCTGGATGACAGCCAGCTGCACCTGCTGGACGAAGTCGTGGGTGGCGTCGAGGCCCCGGCGGAGCCCTGCAACACCACCCGCTGCTTCACGAGCTGCGGCACCGGTAGCTGCACCGGCGGCGCCACGAAGCTCGAGTAGCTCGCGGTATTCGAGCACCGAGCCGTTCCGAGCTGGTTCTTCAAGGGGCGAAAGGAGTCCTTCGGGATTCCGATCGCCCCTTGTTGTTTTCAACGTGGAAGCCTGCTGGCACCATGAGCAACACCATGTCTTCTGCCCGGTCTGGTTCGTCCGAGAGATTCATCCCCGCGGGTTTCTTCGCCTTCCGGACTCCGCTGCTTCCGTTCGATGCCCTGGTGGAGTTGTTGGGGGCGGGAAGCGGAGGGGGTTGGAGTGACGAGGCCCTGCGCCGCTCGCGCGAGCGGCTGCGCCAGTGGGTGGAGGAGCCCGTCGTCCGGGAAGCGCTCTTCCTCGCCTCGCCCAGCCTGGATGAGAGCCTGTCCATCTGGCTCAGCGCGCCGGAGTCGGAGCGTGGGCAGAAGGTGGAGCGGTCGCTGGTGCGCTACTTCTCGCGCATGGCGGGCCGCGCGACGCCCTTCGGGCTGTTCGCCTCCAATGGCGTGGGACGCGTGGACACGGCGACGCGGCTGAGCATTGGCGGGCGCGGCACGCTGCGCAAGCACACGCGGCTGGACGCGGAATATGTCTGGTCCCTCGCGGAGGCGCTGCAGCGTCAGCCGGAGGTGCGGGAGTCGCTGCGCTTCTTCCGCAGCACCAGCATCCACGCCACGCCCAACCAGTACCGCTACGTCGAGGCCCGTCAGTCCGGGGAGAAGCGCACCTATGGGCTGGTGGCCGTCGCGCGCTCGTCCCACCTGGACGCCGTCCTCGAGCGGGCGCGCACGGGCGCCACGCTGGCGGAACTGGCCCAGCTCCTGGTGGACGCGGAGCCGGATCTCTCCCTGGAGGAGGCCCGGCAGTACATCGAGTCCCTGGCCGAGTCCCAGCTCCTGGAGCCGGAGTTCGCCCCGCCCCTGACGGGTCCCGAGCCCGTCCCCGCCCTGCTCACCCAGACGCGGCGGCTCGCCCCGCTCGCCTCCGTGAGCGAGCGGCTGGCCTCCGTACAGGCCATGCTCCAGAAGATGGACGAGATGGCCCCGGGGCTCGGGCCCGAGTCCTACCGGGAGGTGGCCCACGCCCTGGAGGGACTGCCGGTCCCCGTGGAGGTGGGGCGTCTGTTCCAGGTGGACACCCTCCGCCCGAATGCCGGCGTCACGCTGTCCCAGCGCGTAACGGACGAGCTGCTGCGCGGCGTGGAGGTCATCCGGCGCATCACCCCGCGCACGGAGACGTTGGAGCCGCTGCGCCAGTTCCGCGAGCGGTTCGTCGCGCGCTACGAGGAGCGCTCGGTGCCCCTGCTGGAGGCCCTGGACGAGGAGCGCGGCATCGGCTTCGCGCTCGACGCGCGCCCCGGCGCCGCCACGGGTCCGCTGCTCCAGGGGTTCGCCTTCCCCTTGCGAGGCAGGGATCAGGCCCGCGTGGATCGGCGCTGGCCGTACCTGCTGCGCCTGGTCGACTCGGTCCACCGCGGCGGCCGCCAGGAGCTCGCGCTCACCCCCGAGGACGTGGATGCCCTGGAGGTGGAGGATCCCATCCAGTTGCCGGACTCGCTCGGCCTGGCGGGCACGCTCGCGGGGCGCTCGGCCGAGGCGGTGGATCGCGGGGAGTTCCGCTTCCTGCTCGACTTCCTCTATGGGCCCTCCGGTGCCACGCTCCTGGGGCGCTTCTGCCAGGGGGACCCGGAGCTGACGGCCCTGGTGCGCCAGCACCTGGAGGCCGAGGAGGCGCTGCGCCCCCATGCCGTCTTCGCCGAGGTCGTCCACATGCCGGACGATCGGCGCATGGGCAACATCCTGGGCCGCCCCAACCTGCGGCGGCATGATCTCGTCTTCATGGGCCAGTCCGGGCTGCCCGGGGAGGCCCGCATCGAGCCCGAGGATCTCCTGCTCTCCGTGGAGGGAACGCGGCTGGTGCTGCGCTCGCGGCGGCTGGGCAAGGAGGTCATCCCCCGGCTGACGAGCGCCCACAACTTCGCCATGTACGGGCTGGGGGTGTACCGCTTCCTGTCGATCCTCCAGGCGCAGGATGGGCAGGGCGGCGCCTTCCACTGGGGCCTGTTGCAGCACTCGCCCTTCCTGCCGCGGGTGACGTACAGGAAGATGGTGCTGTCGCTGGCGCGGTGGAACGTGGATCGCGCGCAGTTGCAGGAGTGGAGCCGGCCCCAGGGCGCCGAGCGCTTCGAGGCCGTGCAGCGCTTCCGCCAGGCCATGCGGCTGCCCAGGTGGATCTGCCTGCGTGACGGCGACAACCTGCTGCCCATCGATCTGGACAGCCCGCTGAGTGTGAACACCCTCGTGCACCTGGTGAAGGATCGGTCGCTGGCGACGCTCGAGGAGATGTTCCCGGGCGTCGACGAGCTGCCGGTGGAGGGCAGCGACGGGCGGTACGTGAACAGCCTGGTGATTCCCTTCGTCCGGGCTCCCGCCACGCAGCCGTCCGCCCCGGCCACCCCGCGCGAGAGGCCGGCCCCGCCGCCGCTCCGCCGCCGCTTCCCGCCCGGCTCCGAGTGGCTCTACCTCAAGCTGTACGCGGGCGCGGCGAGCGTGGATCGGCTGCTGCGCAACGAGCTGGGGGACACCATCCGCGAGGTGCTGGCCTCGGGCGCGGCGGATCGCTGGTTCTTCCTCCGCTACCGGGATCCCGACTTCCACCTGCGGTTGCGCTTCCACGGAGACCCCTCGCGCCTGCAGTCGGAGGTGTGGCCGCGGCTGAGGGACACCTGCGAGAAGGTGCTCGAGGAGGGCACGGGCTGGCGCCTGCAACTGGACACGTACGAGCGCGAGGTGGAGCGCTACGGAGGCCCCGCCGGCATCGAGCTGGCGGAGGAGCTCTTCGCGGCCGACAGCTCGGCGGCGCTCGAGCTGGTACGGGCCTATGGCGGAGACCGCGGAGCGGATCTGCGCTGGCGCCTGCTGCTCAAGGGCATGGACCTGATGCTGGACGACCTGGGGCTGCCACTGGCCGAGCGGCTGTCCGTCGTGCAGGCGATGCGCACCGGCTTCGGGGCGGAGTTCAGCGTGGACCGCAGCACCCGGTTCGAGGAGCAGCTCAGCCAGCGCATGCGCCGCGAGCGCAAGGTGCTGGAGACGATCCTCTCGGCCGGGCAGGCGTCCACGGGTCCGCTCCAGCCCGGGCTGGCCGCCTTCCAGCAGCGCAGCGCCCGCGTGAAGCCGGTGGCCGAGCGGCTGCGGCTCGCCGCCGAACAGGGCGCGCTGACGGTGTCAATCAAGGGCCTGGCCGAGAGCCTGCTCCACATGCAGGTGAACCGCGTCCTCGCCGATGAGCACCGGCGCCACGAGCTCATCCTTTATGACTTCCTGACGAGGTTGTACCGTTCCGCTCTCGCAAGGGGACGATAGATGAGCGCGGCACCAGAGCGATTGTTCCGCCAGGAAGCCCTGGAACATCACGGGCGGAGCGAAGTGCAGGGCAGTCTGCTGAAGCTCACCCCCATCTGGGCCCGGGTCGCCTATTGGCTGGTGTTGGTCTTGTGCGTGACGGTGGGCGTGGGGCTGGCGATCGTCAGCATCCACGACTATGCCCAGGGGCCGGTGCTCATCCAGGTGAAGGGGCTGGAGGAAGTGAGCGCCACCTCGGGGGGCCGGGTGAGCCGGATCCTCGTCAAGCGCGGGCAGCAGGTCCGCGCGGGCGAGCCGCTGGTGGAGCTGTACTCCGGAGGCGAGACGGCGGAGCTGGAGCGCGCCAACGAGGAGTTCCGCGCCCAGTTGGCGGCGCGGCTGTTGGATCCCCAGGACGGAGCGGCGCGCCAGTCCCTGGCCAGCCTGCGTGCGCAACTGGATCTGAGTGGCGCACGCCTGTCGGAGCGCACCCTCAAGGCGACCGTGGATGGGTGGGTGCGGGAGATCCGCGTGCGCGAGGGCCAGCACATCTCGGTGGGAGACCGGGTGGCCACGCTCATGAAGGAGGGCACCGAGTCGTATGCACTGGCGCTGGTGCCCGGCCAATACCGGCCCATGCTCCAGCAGGGGCAGAGCATGCGCCTGGAGCTGCAGGGCTTCGCCTACCTCTACCAGGACCTCGAGGTGACGCACGTGAGTGACGAGCTCCTGGGGCCCGCCGAGGTGAAGCGCTACCTGGGCGCCGACCTGGGTGATGTGGTCACGCTCACCGGGCCCGTGGTGGCCGTGGAGGCCCGCCTGCCGCACGACACCTTCCGCGTCCAACACTACAACTACCGCTTCTACAACGGCATGCTGGGCACGGCCCGGGTCCGGGTCCGCAGCCGCAACGGATGGTCCATGCTGATCCCCGCGATCGATCTGCTCCGGAGGGACCGTGGCTGAGCAGCAGGAGCCGAAGGAGCCGAAGCACTCGCCCTCGCTGGCGGAGCGATTCCCGGCCCTGGCGAGGTTGGGCAGTGGCCTGCGCAAGCGCCGCATCCGCTTCGTGGCCCAGGTCACCGCGGTGGACTGCGCGGCGGCGTGTCTGGCGATGGTGCTGGGCTATTGGGGCCGGCAGATGCGCCTGGAGGAGGTCCAGCGCGCCGCCGGCCTGCTGAACCTGCATGGCGTGAACGCGCGGGCCCTGCTCGAGGCGGGCCGCCGCTTCGGCCTGACGGGACGCGCGGCCCAGGTGGAGATCGACAGCCTGGGGGCGCTGCCCATCGGGAGCATCCTCCACTGGGAGTTCCGCCACTTCGTCGTCTTCGAGGGGCTGACGCGGCAGGGCGTGCAGGTGGTGGATCCGGCCTATGGCCGCCGCTACCTGTCCATGGAGCAGTTCCGCAAGTCCTTCACCGGCATCGCCCTGCTGTTCGAGCCGTCGGAGACCTTCGAGACGGGCACGGCCGTGCGGGGTCCGAGCCGCTACCTGCGCAGCCTGCTGGAGGCACGCCCCATCCTCCTGCGCGTGCTGGTGATGTCGCTGCTGTTGCAGTTCTTCGCCCTCGCGCTGCCCTCGCTCACCGGGGCGTTGGTGGACTTCGTCATCCCCACGGGAGACCTGTCCATGCTCACCCTCCTGTCGGTGGGGATGGGCGTGCTGCTCGTCTTCCAGTTCCTGTCCACCATGGTGCGCTCGCACCTGCTGCTGCACCTGCGCACGCACCTGGACGCGCGCCTGACGGTGGGCTTCCTGGATCACCTCGTCCACCTGCCCTTCGCCTTCTTCCTGCTGCGCTCCTCGGGAGACCTGATCGCCCGGCTCAACAGCAACGCCACCGTGCGCGAGCTGCTCACGTCCGGGGCGCTCTCGGCGCTGCTGGACGGAATGCTGGCCACCACCTACCTCTTCCTCCTGCTGGCCATGAACTGGAAGCTGGGCCTGCTGGCGGTGGGCCTGGCGCTGGCGCAGGTGCTCGTCTTCATCCTGTCGCGCGAGCGGCAGCGCGAGCTGATGTCCCGGGACCTGGAGGTCTCGGCCGCGGCGCGTGGCTACGAGGTGGAGATGATGACGGGCATGCAGACCATCAAGTGCCTGGGTGTGGAGACGCGCTCGGTGCAGCACTGGTCCAACCTCTACGTGGATGTGCTCAACGTGTCGCTGGAGCGCGGGCGCGTGGACGCACTCGTGGAGTCCCTCACGGGCGTGCTGCGCCTGGGCTCTCCGCTGATCCTCCTGATCGTCGGCACCCACCAGGTGATGCAGGAGCAACTGCGGCTGGGCGAGATGCTGGCGCTCAACGCGCTGGCGGTGGGCTTCCTCGTGCCCATCGCCAACCTGGTGACCAATGCGTTCCGGGTGCAGTTGGTGGGCACCTACCTGGAGCGCGTGGACGACGTGCTGGAGACGCCGCTGGAGCAGCAGTCGGGCACGGCGCGCCGGAGCATCGAGCTGCGCGGTGGCATCCAGCTCGACAATGTCTCATTCCGCTACGGGCCCCTCTCCCCCATGGTGGTCCAGGACATCTCGGTGAAGATCCAGCCCGGACAGTTCGTCGCCATCGTGGGACGCTCGGGCGCGGGCAAGTCCACGCTCGCCCACCTGTTGCTCGGGCTCTACCAGCCCACCGCGGGGAGCATCTTCTTCGACGACGCACCGCTGGCGGAGCTGGACGTCTACGAGCTGCGCCAGCAGCTGGGGGTGGTGCTGCAGAACCCCATCCTGTTCCGCGGGGACATCCGCCGGAACATCGCGTACGTGGATCCCTCGCTGCCGCTGCAGTCGGTGATGGCGGCCGCCAAGTTCGCCCAGGTGCACGACGACATCATGGCGATGCCCATGCAGTACGACACCCTGCTCAGCGAGTCGGGCAGCTCCGTGTCGGGCGGGCAGCGCCAGCGCATCGCCCTGGCCCGGGCCTTGGCGTGCGATCCGGCCATCCTGCTGCTGGACGAGGCGACGAACGCGCTGGACGTGAAGACGGAGCGCGCGGTGCAGGAAGCACTCGCCCAGCTCCAGTGCACCCGCGTGGTGATTGCCCACCGGCTGACCACCGTGGAGCGGGCGGATGTCATCCTCGTGATGGAGAAGGGGCGCCTGGTGGAACAGGGCTCGCACGCCGAGCTGATCGCCCGCCGTGGCTTCTACTACGAGCTGGTCGCCGCGCAGCAGGTGGGTGACCTGGCGGCGTGAGGTTCCCGCCCCCGGCCTCCAGCGGCCTACGGCTTGGCCGCCGTGGGCCCCGGGGGAGTCAGTGCCGGCAGGCTCACGTCCACCACCAGGCCGATGGGGATGCGCCCGCGTAGCTCCGGGGAGAGCTCCAGCCGGGCCTCGGCGCGCAGGTGGCGGGAGGAGGGATCCAACTCCGGGGAGATGCGATCCACCACGCCCTTGAGGGGCTGGGGCAGCCGAGCCACGTGCACCCACACCTCACTGCCCGGACGCAGAAGCGTGGCCAGGGCCTGGGGAACGGCGAAGCGCAGCCGGAGATCCTCCCGCACGAGCCGGAGGATGGGCGTCGCCCGGTTCACCAGCATCCCCGGCTGGACGTACTGCTCCGAGACGATGCCCGTGAAGGGGGCACGGATGCGCGCCTGCTCCAACGTCTCGGTGGCCACGGCCACCTGCGCCTTCATCTCCGCGAGCTTCGCCTTGGCGAGATTCAGGTCCACGGAGGCGAGCTGCACGCCCTGCTCCGCGGTCTCCACCTCCTCGCCCGCGGCGTAGGAACGGATCTGCTGCTGGCGTTGGGACTTCTGCTTCGCGTGCTCGAGCTGCAGGACGGCACGCGCATGCTCGGCCTCGGCGGCCTGCAGTTGCGCCTGGCGGGCGGAGAGCTCCAACTGCCACACCCGCGTCTCCAGGATCGCCACCACCTGGCCCGCCTCGACACGATCCCCCAGGTGGGCCTTCACCTGATCCAACCGCCCCTCCACCAGGGGTGCGAGATCCAACGTCTGGCTGGCGGCGATGACACCGACGAGCGGAGCGGCCCGAGGCGCGGGCGCCACCGGCGGGGCGCTCTCCGTGGAAACGGGAGGAGCAACGGGCTGGGCCGCGGCGGCGCCCATACCCAACGTGGCCAGACAGGTGAGAACCCACCGTGAAGAAGACGCCATGCGCCCATTGTCGCGTGAGCGGGGCCCTACCCGCCAGGAGCCTCTTGCCCAGGCGAGGCGGAAAAGAAGGATTCCTTGCATCAGGCGTCACCGCCTGCCCGCTCGGCCCTCTCCCGTGGGAGAGGGCGGGCCGGGCGCTAATCGAAGAGGCCCTGGAGATAGAAGCGGCCATCCCTCGCGTCCCGGAACACCCACGCCGGGCCCAGTCCCTCGAAGTGCACCCGATAGTAGTCCCGGCTGTACGGCCTCGCGTCCCACCAGTCCCCGCTCAGCCGCTCCGGGCCCACCAGCGCCATCACCCGGCGCCTCCGGCCTCCCAGCCTCGCCGCCAGCAACTCCCCCGAGGCCGTCATCTCCACGTCGATCGTCGCCGGTGTCCCCAGCATCCGCGAGGGCCGCTCCCGCATCACCTCGGGCACCGGCTCCGCCGCTTCCACGGGTTGGAGCAATTCGCCTTCCAGTCCGCGCCTCATGGGCGGTGGCCGGAAGGTCTTCGTCTCATACGCCTCCTCGGGCCGGTGCGTGTCCTCCAGCGCCGCCATGAAGAGCGCGTCCTCTCCCAGCGCCGTCGCCAGCCTCGAGAGCACCACCTCCAGTGCCGCGTCTCCCTCGGGTGCATCCCCCAGAGAGAGTTGCTGGCCCCGGTCCTCACAGTCCTCCTCCACCCGGAGGATCAGCCCCGCCACCGGTCCCTCGAGCCGCACGTCCGACAGCCGGTGCCGCGTCAGCTCCAGCAGCATCTTCGCCTGCGCCGTCGGCCTCGCCAGCGTCAGCGGCACCACCGCCTGTCCCGACGGGTCCAGCTTCAACGTCAGGTTCATCCGCACCGCCGCGCGCTTCCGGCCTCCCAGCCGTCCGCACAGCCGGTCCAGCACCGTCTTCAGCGCGAACTGCAGCGGCTCCAGCGACTCGGCCGGCCACTCCAACGTCAGCTGCTCCTCCAGCACCTCCTCCAGCACCTCCGCGATGAACGGGGTCTCATCCCCTCCCCGGCAGCGCGCGTGCGCCCTCATCCCCGCCGCCCCGCCTCGCGCCGTCACCGCCCCCACCGGCAGCCCCGCCACCTCGCCCAGCGTCATCAGCCCGAGCGCCGCGAACGCCGTCTGCTCCGGGCCCTCCAGCGCGCTCAGCGGCAGTGGCGCCAGCGCCCTCGCGCTCTCTCCTTCCGGCACCACGCTCATCCGCGGCGCCCCATGTCTCGCCAGCGCCCTCGCGGTGAACTTCTCCGAGGCCACCACCACCCGCCCCCTCCACCCCAGCTCCGAGCACTGCGCCAGCACCTTCGCGCACAGCCCCTCCTCCCCCTTCGCCAGGTGGGCCGCGCTCGCGTCGAACCACAGCCCGTCCGGCTCCGACAGTTGGAAGCCCGGCGCCAGCCCCATCAGCATCTCGCCAATGCCCACCAGCGCCCGCCGCTCCTCCTCGGGCCGGTACGGAAAATGTCTCAGCGCCGGCTCCAGCGCCGTCGCCGCCGTCACCGTCATCCCCTGCTTCACTCCCGCCTTCAGCGCACTCGTGGACGCGCACGCCACCCGCTGCTGGCCTCGCACCTCCTCCACCAGCACGAAGGGCTTGCCCGCCAGCTCCGGCAGCTCGATGACCTTGCGCTGCACCGGGAAGCGCGAAAAGTGCAGAAACCCCAGCCGCATCTCCGTTCCCCTCCCCTCGACTCAGTGCAGCGCCGAGCCCGCGTCCAGGCTCGCGCGCAGCGACGGCATCGGCGCGTCACGCCCCGGGCGCTGCCACGGGATTCCCCGGTGTCCCTCGGACGGGGGCCGCTCCCTCGGGAGCTCCGGCACCGTCACCTCCTCCGCTGGCGGCAGCTCCGCACCCCACGGGGTCTCCCCGCCCTCCAGCTCCGGATAGAGCGCCTTCCACGGCACCAGCGTCCGAGCCCCGATCCCGCCCTGCCGGCTTCGCACCACCTCCACCGACAGGCCCTCGTCGTCCCGCGCCTCCGTGCGCAGCCTCATCATCCCGTCCCCCGGGGCCTCCGGCGCCGTCAGCAGCAGCAGCAGGCTCCCTCCCCGCACCGCCGCGTCCATCAGCCGCTTGCCCTCCGCCGGGGACAGGCGCACTCCGCTCGCGCCCTTCGGGCCTCGCGTCAGATCCAACACCACGCACGCGAACGCCCCACTCCTCACCAGCTGCACCGCGGACCACGCCAGCTGCTCCGCCGTCTTCGGCCGCACGATCAGCAGCCGGGCGGGGTCTACCCCCGCCGCCATCGCCGCTGGCGGGTAGAGCTCCCCAGGTCCGTCCACGTACGCGCACAGCCGCCCTTCCCGGTGCGCCGACGCCATCGCCCTCAACGCCAGGCTCGTCCTCCCCGACGCCGCCTCTCCCCACAGCTCCACCACCTGCCCCAACGGCAGCCCTCCCCCCGGCAGCAGCTCGTCGAAGGCCTCCACCCCCGTCCTCAGCGCCGCCAGGTACTTCCTCGGCGCCGCTTGCAACCGGCGGATCTGCTCCTTCAGCGCCTCCACCGTCACCGACACCTTCTCGGCCGTCGCACTCATCACGTCCCCCGTCCCACACTGGACCTGAAACTAGGTTCAGTATGACGAGCGGGCTGACATGCGCCAGAAAATGTCGCCTGGTGATCAGCCGGGCGCGTTCTTTTTCACGGTTTCCAGGTTAGTTGGCGCAAAGCAGTTTCACTTCCAACTTCTGGTCCGTCGGCTGCCTCGGACACGAGGACTGGAAGTACAGCCTCGCCGCCCTCCCCTCCGCCGATGGCTCGTACGTCAGGTCTCCCCCCGCCACGCTGCACGTCTGCACCGTGCCGTCCTCCCTCGTCACCCTCACCTGCGCCAGCCTCGCGTCCGGCAGGTTCACCACCTCGATGCTCTGCGACGTCCTCGCCAACGTCGCGATCGACACCAGCGTCTCCCGGAAGCTCGGCCGGCAGATGGAGTCCAGGTTCTTCAGCCCTGTATCGAACTGTGACGCCATCTCCTTCTGCCGGAATCCCGGCCCATACGACGTCGGGCAGTCCACGTTGCGCACGAACGTCCCCTGCGGCGTCCGATCCAGCACCGTCCCCACCTCCTTGTCCGTCAGCCCCACCGGGCCAATCGTCGCCCACAGCACCTCGCGCGCCGACCCCCTCCCGTCGTCCAGGTTCCGGAAGATCCGCACGTACTCGCGCACCGGCGTCAGCCGATCCGACTGCTCACTGCACAAGTCCCGGCTGGTGTCCTCCGTGAGGAGCACCGGCGGCGGCCGCTCCGTCGAGCTGCAGTCCTCCTCGTCCGACACCACCACCACCAACAGCCGCGCCCCATCCCGCAGGAAGCCTCCGTTGCCTCCCTCCCCCACCGGCGTCGTCGACAGGGGCGGCGTCACCGCCAGCCGCGCCGCCTCGAAGGGCGTCTCCTGCCCACTTCCACTCGTCCCCACCTTCACCAGGCGGCGGAACTTCGCCAGGAGGTCCGGATCGCTCTCGTCCAGGTAGCGTTCGGCCGTGGGCCGCTCCCGCTCGTCGGGCACCGGCCTCAGCCTCCCCGCCTGATCGGGAAAATCCGTCAGCTGCTCGCGGTTATCATAGAACGCGCGCAGGTAGACCGACGTCGTGATGACGCCCACGCGGAAGTCCTGCTCCACGCCGCTCCCCCGCTGGAGCTCCTCCAGGAACGCGGGCAGCTCGGAGGCAATGGCCGCCTGCTCCTCGGCCATCGAACCCGAGTTGTCGATGACGAAGAGCAGATCCGTCTTCTGGGCCGAGATCAGCGGGGCGTCCGCCTGACACCGGCCTGGCAGCGTGGAGCCGGGCTCCTCCACCGGCGATGTACACGCCACGCCCCACAGGGCGGTGGCCAACAGCGCGCTCGTACGGATGGACTGCATCATGGGGGGGTCTCCTGGGAACGTGGCCGGATGTAGCGCGCACCGGTCCACGGACAAAGGGGGGTCCAACGAACATGCCCCACATCCGGGGGGATGTGCGAGCAACCGTCCGGGATCCGACGACCTTCACGAAAAACGCAGGCCACGTTTGCCATGTGCGTTTTGGTTGCTACGTTGAGTCAACTCTCACAGAAGATCGACAACTAAGTTGTTTGACCGGCTCGGAAGCTGTCCGGCCGGGCTGGAAACCGAGGCATCGACTACATGTCCGACGACAAGAAGAAGGGTTCCGGCGCTGCGGCCATGCCGGCCGCGATGGCGCCCCCGGGGATGATCAACAAGGAGGACATTCCACAGGTCCTGCCGATCCTCCCCCTGCGTAATTCAGTGTTCTTTCCGGGCGGCGTGCTGCCGCTCGCGGTGGGGCGGCAGAAGACGATCGCCCTCATCAAGGACGCGGTGCGTGACGACCAGGTGATCGGCGTCGTCACCCAGCGCCGCGCCGAGGAGGAGGACCCGGGCGCGTCCGACCTCTACACGATGGGCACCGTGGCCCGCATCGTGAAGCTCCTCAAGATGGGCGAGGACAACTACTCCCTCGTCGTCCAGGGTCTGGCGCGCTTCCGCGTCATGGACCTGGTCCAGGAGGCCCCCTACCTCAAGGCCCGCGTGGAGGCCGTGGAGGATCGGACGTCGGCGGAGAACGTCGAGGTCGAGGCCCTGGGCATCAACCTCAAGAAGCTGGCGCGCGAGGTCATCGAGCTGATGCCCGAGCTGCCCGCCGCGGCCACCGAGCTGGTCGAGTCCATCACCCACCCCGGCCACCTGGCGGACCTCATCGCCGCCAACGTGGACGTGCCCATCGAGGAGAAGCAGGCCGTCCTCGAGACGGTGGACCTCAAGGCCCGGATGAAGCTCGTGCTCGAGCTGCTCAACCGCAAGCGCGAGATCCTCAAGCTCTCCAACAAGATCGACTCCGCCGTGAAGGGCGAGATGTCGAAGACCCAGCGCGAGTACTACCTGCGCCAGCAGCTCAAGGCGATCAAGGAAGAGCTCGGCGAGATGGGCGAGGAGGAGGAGGAGCTCGACGAGCTGCAGGAGCGCCTGAAGAAGGCCGGCCTGCCGCCCGAGGTGGAGAAGGTGGCCAACAAGGAGCTCAACCGCCTGAAGACGATTCCGGCGGCCTCCAGCGAGTACACCGTCGCGCGCACCTACCTGGATTGGATCGCCGACCTGCCCTGGGCCAAGCTCAGCGAGGACAACCTCGACATCGAGAACGCCCGGCAGACGCTGGACAAGGACCACTACGGCATCAAGAAGGTGAAGAAGCGCATCCTGGAGTACCTGGCGGTGCGCAAGCTCAAGAACGACATGCGGGGGCCCATCCTCTGCCTGGTGGGGCCGCCGGGTGTCGGTAAGACGTCGCTGGGTCAGAGCATCGCCAAGGCGGTGGGCCGCAAGTTCGTGCGCCTGTCGCTCGGCGGCGTGCGTGACGAGGCGGAGATCCGTGGCCACCGGCGTACCTACGTCGGCGCGCTGCCGGGCCGGTTCATCCAGAGCATGAAGAAGGCCGGGACCAAGAACCCGGTCATGATGCTCGATGAGATCGACAAGCTCGGCGCGGACTTCCGCGGCGACCCGAGCGCGGCCCTCCTCGAGGTGCTGGACCCGGAGCAGAACAACACGTTCAGCGACCACTACCTGGACGTGGCGTTCGATCTGTCCAAGGTGCTCTTCATCGCCACGGCGAACCAGCTGGATCCGATCCCTGGCCCGCTCCGTGACCGCATGGAGATCATCGAGCTGTCCGGCTACACCTTCGAGGAGAAGCAGAGCATCGCCCGCATCCACCTGGTGCCCAAGCAGCTCAAGGAGCACGGGCTCAATTCGGACCACATCACCATCACCGATGAGGCCCTGCTCACGCTGACCACCGCGTATACGCGCGAGGCCGGTGTGCGTAACCTCGAGCGGCGCATCGCGGACATCTGCCGCGCCGTGGCGGTGGAGGTGGCCGGCGGGAAGACCGACAAGCAGAACATCGATGGCAACCGGGTGAAGGAGATCCTGGGGCCCGAGATGTTCTACTCCGAGGTCGCCGAGCGCACCGAGGTGCCGGGCGTGTCCACGGGTCTGGCCTGGACGGCGGCCGGTGGAGACCTGCTCTTCATCGAGGCGACCAAGATGGCGGGCAAGGGCGGCATGACGCTCACCGGCCAGCTGGGCGACGTGATGAAGGAGAGCGCCACGGCCGCGCTGAGCTACCTGCGCAGCAAGGCGGAGGTGCTGGGCATCAGCCCGAACTTCCTCGAGAAGACGGACCTGCACCTGCACTTCCCCGCGGGCTCCATCCCCAAGGATGGTCCCTCGGCCGGCGTGACGATCCTCACCGCGCTCACCAGCCTCCTCACGGGCATCCGGGTGCGCGGCGATACGGCGATGACGGGCGAGGCCACGCTGCGTGGCCTGGTGCTGCCGGTGGGCGGCATCAAGGAGAAGGTGCTCGCGGCTCACCGCGCCGGCATCAAGCGCGTCATCCTCCCGGAGCGCTGCCGCAAGGACCTGCAGGACGTGCCGGATCAGGCGAAGAACGACATCGAGTTCATCTTCGCCACCCGCATGGACGAGGTCCTCGATGCCGCGCTGGAGACCTCCCCTTTCAAGAAGGGCGTCACCGAGGAGGAGAAGGCGGTGCCGCCCCAGACGGAGCCGGCTCCCGAGGTCCGAGCGTAACGCGGCCCTGAGCCAGAGCTGATGTAGATGGCGGGCAGGTCTCCAAACAGGGGGCCTGCCCGTTGTCATTTGGTGGGGTATCCGTCCCCTGGGATGTGCCCGTGTATGCTCCCTCTCCCCCTGGGAGAGGGTTGGGGTGAGGGTGGGAACGCCGAGTCACCGGCCGGGGTCCGAGGAGACATGTCGAAGAGCCCCACCTGGCCGCTGCTCCTGATCCTGGGCTTGTCCGCCGGATGCGAGGAGCAGGCCCGCGCCGCGCCCCCTCCGCCAGAGGCCGTCCCCGCTCCCGCCGTGATCGCCGCGCCCGCCCCCGTCCCGGAGGCGCCACCCCGCTGGCCAGCCGCGAGCGCCCCGCTCACCGTGGCCAGGGTGGAGTTCCCCAAGGGCTTCGGGAAGAAGCGCATCTACCTGGACGCGGGACACGGCGCGCCCGGGAACGAGGGGAACACCTCCGTCATCTGCGAGCCGGAAGAGGCCCACACGCTCCGGGTGGCCGAGGATCTGGCGAAGCGGCTGGAGGCCACCGGGCACTTCCTGGTGAAGGTGAGCCGGAAGGCCGGGCAGCGACCCACGTACCAGACGCGGCTCGAGGAGGCCGAGCGCTGGCGGGCGCAGCTCTTCGTGAGCATCCACTCGGACACTCGGGGAGAGGCGCGCTGGTGGCAGAGCTCGCTGGATCAGGTGTGCCTGAGGAACGACACGGCCCCCGGGTACAGCGTGCTCTACGCCGATGACATCCCCGAGCCCCTGCTCTCCCAGCGGCACACCCTGGCCCGGACTCTGGCCCGGCGCATGGGTGACGCGGGCTTCCTGCCCTATGGCGGCGAGGACTACGTGGGCCTCTACGCCCCCGACTCCGAGCAGCCGGGGACCTTCGTGAGCCGGCACCTGCCGGGACAGCGCATCTTCGTGCTGCGCAAGCCGCCCATGCCCTCGGTCATCATCGAGACGCACCACGCGCTGGACCTCGAGGAGGTGGCGCGCTGGCGCGAGGAGCGCA
Source organism: Archangium violaceum Cb vi76 (assembly GCF_000733295.1). GTDB lineage: Bacteria > Myxococcota > Myxococcia > Myxococcales > Myxococcaceae > Archangium > Archangium violaceum. Next base: position 66,476 of record NZ_JPMI01000008.1, read on the forward strand.
CCCTGGAGGCCTTCGCCGCGGCGGTGACCCAGGGGCTGGTGGACGCCTTCGCCCCACCCCCGAGTGCCCCGCCAGCGCCCCAGGTCTCAACCCGTGCCACGCTCCCCGTGCCCTGACTCCGGCTCCGCCTCCGCCAGCCAACGCGTGAGGCGCTCCGCCAGCTCGTGCACGTGTGGCGCCCGGAGGACCCCGTGGTGGTCTCCCGGAACGTCCTCCACGGTGAGCCCCGAGGCCGCGAGCCGCCCCCAGCCGTGCGAGGCGTCCACCCCGGCGCCCCTCCGCGCGTCCCGCGCCCGGAGCAGGAGCATCCGCCCCTCGTAGGGCTCGGGGTCGTAGCCGGCCACGGCGCGCAGGTTCGCCCGGGCCACCTCCAGCAGCACCCGTAGCTCCTCCTGGCCCGTCCCTGGAGGGAGAAGCCCGGTCTCGCGCACGTGCGTCCAGAGGGTGCGGAGTTGATCCTCGGGGGACAGGCCCGTGAGGGACTCGGGCCCGAGGGACGGCTCACGCCCGGTGCTCCGGGCCAGGTCCGCCGCGAAACCCGCCAGCAACGTGGCCGAATCCGGCTCCGGCGTGGGCCTGGGCTGCCCCGAGGGGGCGAAGCTGTCGAGCAGCACCAGCAGGGCCACCTCCTGCCCCTGGCGCCGCAGCTCCCTGGCCATCTCGTAGGCCACCGTGCCGCCCAGCGACCAGCCTCCGAGGAGGTACGGCCCCTCGGGCTGAATGGCCCGCACCTGCTCCACGTACCGCCGGGCCATGTCCTCCACGGTCGTGAGGGGGGCCTCGCTCCCGTCCAGCCCCGTGGCCTGCAACGCATGGAAGGGCCGCCCGGTGCCCAGGTGTCTCGCGAGCTCCGCGTAGCACAGGACGTTGCCTCCCACCGGATGCACCCAGAAGACCGGCGTGCCCATGCCCTCCGGTTGCAGTGTCACCCGGTTGCCCTGGACCGAGGCCAGTGTCCCCGCGCGCAGCCGGGCCGCGAGCTCCTCGATCGTGGGCCCCTCGAAGAGCGCCGCCAACGGGACCGTGTGTCCCAGCCGCTCCCGCAGCCTCGCCACCAGACGCACCGCCAGCAGCGACTGCCCGCCCAGCTCGAAGAAGCTGTCCGTCACCCCCACGGACGTCACACCGAGCACCTCTTCCCAGACGTTCGCCAGCTGCCGCTCGAGCTCGTCCCTCGGCGGGACGGAGCTCCGGCTCCCCTGGCGGGATTCTCCGGGCGCCGGCAGGGCTCGCCCGTCCACCTTGCCGCTGGACGTCAGCGGCAGTTCCTCCAACACCACGAACGCCGAGGGCACCATGTACTCCGGTAGCCGCTGCTTCAGCCAGGTACGCACGGCCTCGAGGTTCAACCCGGGGGACCCGGCACCCTCACCCCGTCCCTCTCCCGGTGGGCGAGGGGATATGGGCACGGTGGGGGACGTGGGCACCACAGACGTGGGCACCACGTACGCCACCAGCCGCGACTCGCCCGAGGGGCTCTTCCAGGCCCTCACGTGCGCTTGTTTCACCCCGGCCCGCTCCCGCAGCACCGCCTCCACCTCCCCCGGCTCCACCCGGACTCCGTTCACCTTCACCTGCGCGTCCACTCGGCCCAGGAAGTCCAACCGCCCGTCCGCCCTCCACCTCACCCGGTCCCCCGTGCGGTACAGGCGCTCGCCCGGCTCTCGGCCGAAGGGGTTCGGGACGAAGCGCTCCGCCGTCAGCTCCGGCCTCCCCACGTAGCCCCGCGCCAGACCCGGGCCACCCAGATACAGCTCCCCCGCCACTCCCGGGGGCACCGGCCTCATCGCCCCGTCCAACACGTACGTCCGCGTGTTGGCCAGCGGCCTTCCGATGGGCGGACGGGCCTCGCCCGGCTCGCACTCCTCCCACGTGGCGAGCACCGATACCTCCGTGGGTCCATACCCGTTGACGAAGCGCCGGCCCCTGCCCCACCGCGCCACCAGCTCCGCCGGGCAGGCCTCGCCCGCCACCATCACCACCCGCAGGTGCTCCAGCCCCTCGTCCGGCAACAGCGCCAACACCGAGGGCGGCAGCGCCAGCACCGACACCGCGCCTTCCACCAGCTCGCGCCGCAGCTCCTCCCCCAGCGGCACCTTCCCTCCCGAGGGCACGTACAACGTCCCGCCCACCGCCAGCGCCAACAGGTAGTCCCAGAGCGACACGTCGAAGCCCAGCGACGAGAACTGCATCACCCGGCTCTCCGCCCCCACCCCGAAGGCCCTCGCCTTCCCCCGGACGAGATCGCACGCGCCCTCATGTGTCACCTCGACGCCCTTGGGCCTCCCCGTGCTTCCCGAGGTGTAGAGGACATAGGCCGCGTTGCCGACACGGACGCCGCTCTCCAGCGGGCCCGCGTCTTCTCCGCTCAGCTCCTCCAGCACCACCACCGGAACTCCTTCCGGCGGCCGGCACCTGCCCTCCAGTCCGCGCCTCGTCACCACCGCGCGCACGCCCGCGTCCCGCGCCATCCACTCCAGACGCTCCGCGGGCAGCACCGCCTCCAGCGGCACGTACACGCCCCCCGCCTTCTGCACGCCCCAGAAGGCCACCACCGCCTCCACGCTCTTCTCCAGCAGCACGCCCACCCGCACCTCCGGCCCCACGCCCTCGCGCCGCAGCCTCCGGCCCAACTGGTTCGCACGGGCCTCCAGCTCCCGGTAGCTCAGCCGCTGCCCGCTCCCCTCCAGCGCCATGGCCTCGGGTGTGCGCGCCGCCTGGAGCTCCAACAACCGCCCCAGTCCCTCCGCCCCACCCTCCACTCGCGGGCCCTGGCTCCACTGCTCCAGCACCCGGGTCCGCTCTTCACCCGCCAGCAGCTCCACCTCCTCCACCCGCCGCTCCGGTGCCTCCGCCACCGCCGACAGCAACATCTCCAGGTGCCGGGCCAGACGCGTGATCGTCTCCGGCTCGAAGAGCGACGTGTCGTAGGAGAACACGCCTCGCAACCCCTCCGGCGTCCGCGTGAAGCTCAACAGCAGCTCCAGCTTCGCCGCCGGGCCCTCCTTCTCCACCGGCGACAGCTTCAGCTCCCGCAGCGAGACCTCGCGGTCCGGCGTGTTCTGGAGCACCAGCATCACCTGGAACAACGGCGAGTGCTTCAGCTCCCGCTCCGGACGCAGCTCATCCACCAGCTTCTCGAAGGGCACGTCCTGGTGCGCGTACGCCCCGAGCGCCACCTCGCGCACCCGAGCCAGCAGCTCCCGGAACGTCGGCGCCCCGCTCACGTCCGTGCGCAGCACCAGCGTGTTGACGAAGAGGCCGATCAACCCCTCCACCTCCGCCCTCGTGCGCCCCGCCACCGGCGTGCCCACCACGATGTCGTCCTGGCCACTCCAACGCCCCAGCAACGCCTGGAAGCCCGCCAGCAACACCATGAAGAGGCTGCTCCCCTCCTGGCGCGCCAGCTCCTCCAGCGCGTCGCCCTGCTCGCGCGACAGCACCACCGGGACCTTGCCCGCCCTCCGCGTCCGGGCCGAGGTGCGCGGTTTGTCCAGGGGAAGGCTCAGCAGCGACGGGCTGCCCGCGAGCTGCCGCCGCCAGTACGCCAGCTGCGTCTCCAGCACCTCGCCCTTCAGCCACTCCCGCTGCCAGCGCGCATGGTCCGCGTACTGCAACGGCAGCTCCGGCAACGGACTCGGCGCTCCCCGCGAGAAGGCGTCGTACAGCGCCGACAGCTCCCGGAAGAGGATGGAGGCGGACCACCCATCGAACACGATGTGGTGCACCGTCAGCAGCAATACGTGCTCCCGCTCGCCCAGCCGCAGCAGCGTCGCGCGCAACAGCGGGCCCCGGGAGAGCTCGAAGGGCCGCCGCGACTCCTCGGAGGCGAGCCGCTCCACCGCTTCGTCCCGCGCGCCCTCGTCCAGCCCCGACAGATCCATCGGAGACAGCGGCAGCCTCACGGGCCCGGAAGGGCGCAGCACGGGCTCGCCCCCATGGCTCTCGATCGAGGCCTGGAGGATTTCGTGCCGGCGCACCACTTCCCCCAGCGCGCGCTCCAGCGCCACCGTGTCCAGCACGCCCTCCAGCCGCAGCGCGTACGGGATGTTGTACGCGTTGCTCCCCGGCTGGAGCTGCTCCAGGAACCACAGCCGCTGCTGCGCGAAGCTGAGCACCGGCCGCTCGTCCGGAGTCCTCCTCACCGGAGCGCTCGGGGTCACGGTGCCGTGTGTCTTCCTCGCGGCCTCGAGCCGCTCCGCCAGCGCCCCGAGCCTCGGCGCGTCGAAGAGCGCCCGCAGGGGCAGCTCCACCCCGAAGGTCTTGCGCACCCTCGACACGAGCTGCGTGGCCAACAACGAGTGCCCACCCAGCTCGAAGAAATCGTCGTGCAGCCCCACCCGCTCGACCCGGAGCAGCTCGCGCCACAGTTGGGCCAGGGGGCGGGCCACCGGCCCTTCGGGCTCCACGTACTCGCGCTTCCGCGGGCGTTCCGGGGGAAGCACGGGTCGCGCCGGGGGCACGGACATGCCCCCCAGCAGCCGGGGCAGAGGCTGGTCCGGTTCGCTCGCCACCGCGCCGAGCAACGTCTCCAGCTCCGCGCTCCACCGCGCCACCGTGCCTTCGTCGAAGAGGCGGGCGTTGTAGCTGAACACGCCCCGCAGTCCGTCCTCCCGCTCCTCCAGCGACAGCGAGAGATCGAACTTCGAGCCCCCCGTCCCCGTCTCGATACCCGTGAGCGTCAGGCCCGGCAGCTCCAGCCTCGCCCGGGGCACGTTCTGCAGCGAGAACATCACCTGGAAGAGCGGCGTGTACCGGGGATCCCTCACCGGGCGCAGCTCCTCCACCAGCTTCTCGAAGGGCACGTCCTGGTGCGCGTACGCCTCCAGCGAGCCCTCCCGGACCCGAGCCAACAGCTCGCGGAACGTCGGCGCCCCGCCCACCTGCGTGCGCAGCACCAGCGTGTTGACGAAGAAGCCAATCAGCCCCTCCACCTCCGCTCGCGTGCGCCCCGCCACCGGCGTGCCCACCACGATGTCTTCCTGCCCGCTCCAGTGCCCCAGCTGCGCCTGGAAGCCCGCCAGCAGCACCATGAACAGGCTGCTCCCCTCCTTCCGCCCCAGCTCCCGCAGGGCGTCCACCCGCTCCCTGGGAAGCGAGAACACCCGCATGCCCGCCCGGAACTCCGGCACCTCGGGACGCGGCCTGTCCAATGGCAGGTTCAACACCGGCGCGCTCCCCGCCAGCTTCTTCCTCCAGTACGCGAGCTGCGCCTCCAGCACCTCTCCCTTCAACCACTCGCGCTGCCACGCCGCGTAGTCCGCGTACTGCAACGGCAACCGCCCCAGCGGATCCGGCTCGCCTCGCGCGAAGGCTCCGTACAGCGCCGCCAGCTCCTTCACGAAGATGCCCGTGGACCAGCCATCCGTGATGATGTGGTGCATCGTCAGCAGCAGCACGTGCTCGGACTCGCTCAGGCGCAGCAGCGTGGTGCGAAGCAGCGGGCCCTCCGCGAGTACGAAGGATGTCCTCGCATCCCGCTTCGCGTACCGGTGTATCTCGGCCTCGCGCTCCGGCTCGGGCAGTAGCGAGAGATCCTCCTGCTCGAGCGGCACCGGCATCCGCTCCGCGATGCGCGCCACCGGCTTGCCGTCGTCCTCTCCGAATACCGTGCGCAGCACCTCGTGACGCTGGAGGATCGACTCCATGCCTCGCTCCAGCGCCTGGAGATCCAACTCCCCCGTCAACCGCACCGCGTACGGGATGTTGTACGCCGCGCTTCCGGGCTGCAGCCGATCCAGGAACCACAGCCGCTGCTGCGCGAAGCTGAGCAGCGTCTGCTCCGTTCCCGAGCGCGCCACGAACGGTGGCGGTGCAGATGCGCCCGTCGCGAGACGAGGTGCCCTCTCCACCGCACGGGACATCCCCTCCAGCGTGGGCTGCTCGAAGACGGCTCGCAGGGGGAGCTCCACCTCGAAGGCGCTCCGCACTCGCGACACGAGCTGTGTGGCAAGCAGGGAGTGTCCGCCCAGCTCGAAGAAGGAGTCCGTTACGCCCACCCGCTCCACTCCCAGCGTGCGCTTCCATAGCTCCGCCAGGCGTTGCTCGGTGTCCGTGCGCGGTGGGATGAAGTCCTTGCTGCCCCCCGTTGCTCCCGGCAGCGGCAGTGCCTTGCGATCCACCTTGCCACTCGGCGTGAGCGGGAAGGCGGAGAGTTCCACGATGGCCGCGGGTACCATGGGCTCCGGTAGGCGCTGACGGAGACGGGCTCTCAGCTCGGTGAGATCCAACCCGGGGCCCGTGGCACCCTCACCCCGTCCCTCTCCCGGGGGGCGAGGGGAAATTGGCACGACGTAGGCCACGAGGCGCTGGTCTCCCGGTCCGTACTCGCGCACCACTGCCACTGCTTCGCGCACCTCGGGCTGCTCTCGCAGGGCCGCTTCCACTTCGCCCAGCTCGATGCGGTGGCCTCTCAGCTTCACCTGGAAGTCCACTCGCCCCAGGAACTCCACCGACCCGTCCGCCAGCCACCTCGCCCGGTCTCCCGTCCGGTATAGACGCGCCCCAGGGTCTCCGCTGAACGCGTCCGGGACGAAGCGCTCGGCCGTCGCGTCCGGGCGTCCGAGGTAGCCACGCGCCAGTCCCGCTCCTCCGATGTACAGCTCGCCCGCGACTCCCACGCCCACCGGCCTCCCGTGCCTGTCCAGCACGTACAGCCGCACGTTCTCGATGGGCTTCCCCAACACCGGTCGCGCCTGCTCCAGCGTGATGGGGCACACCGTCGCGTCCACCGTGCACTCGGTGGGGCCGTAGACGTTGAAGGCCTTCACCGCTCGCGACGCGCCCAGCCGCCGCCACAACGTCTCCGAGATGGCCTCGCCTCCCACCAGCACCGTCACCGGCCTCGCGGCCTCCTCCAGCCAGCCCATCTCCACCAGCAGCTGCAACTGCGAGGGCGTGCAGTCGAGCACCTCCACCCGCTGGCGCTCCAGGTAGTCCCGTAGTTCCGCTCCGTCGAAGCGGACGTGCTCCGGCGTCACGTCCAGCGTGTGCCCGCGCAACACCTGGAAGAGCTGCTTCACCGACGTGTCGAAGGACACCGAGCCGTTGACGCTCACCCGCCTCCCCGGCTCCAGCCCCGCGTACACCGCGCCGTGCAGCGCCTCGACGAGGTTGGCCACCGCCCCCTGCCGCACCATCACCGCCTTCGGCCGGCCCGTGCTTCCCGAGGTGTAGATGGCATACGCCAGGTGCTCCGGCCCCGCGCCTCCCAGCACCGGTGTCTCCGCCTCCCCACGCAGCGACTCCGCCTCCGCGTCCAACCGCAACAATCGCTGCCCCGGACCCACCAGCCCTCCGGCGGCCTCTCCCGCCGTCACCACCACCCCCGCCCCCGAGTCCTCCAGCATGTAGCGCAACCGCTCGATCGGGTACCCCGGATCCAACGGCACGTACGCACCACCGGCCTTCAGGATGCCCCACAGGCCCACCACCAGCTCCAGCGAGCGCTCCACGCACAGGCCCACCCGCACGTCCGGACCCACGCCCATCCGCCGCAACCGGTGCGCCACCTGGTTGGCCCTCGCGTCCAGCTCGCGGAACGTGAGCCAGGCCGGCCCCATCACCACCGCAGGCACTTCCGGCGTGCGCGCCACCTGCGCCTCCAGCAACGCCGCCAATCCCGCCCCCGCCTCGCGCGCCACCGCCGTCGCGTTCCACTCGCGCAGCACCCGCTGGCGCTCCTCCTCGCTCAGCGGCGACAGTTCCTCCACCAGGCGCTCCGCCGACTCCGCCAGGCCCACCAGCAGCCGCTGGAAGTGCTCCAACAGCCGCTGCGCGTCCTCTCCGTCGATGCGGCGCTCGTCATGGAAGAGGTGCAGCCCCAACCCCTGGTGCGGATCCACGATCAGCGCCAGCGGGAAGCTGTCGAGCTCGAAGCTGCGCAGATCCCGCATCTCCAGCCCGGTCCCATTCCCGAGCTCACCCTCCAGCGAGCCACCCACCTGGAGGTTCTCCACCACCACCAGTGTCTCGAAGAGCGGCGTTCCGTGTGGCACCTCGCTCCAGCGCCGCACCTCCACCAGCGGGCTGTAGTCGTGCTGCCGCATCTCCAGCAGCCAGCCCTGCAACTCCCGCAGCCACTCGCCCACCGGCTTGCCTCGGGACACACGCGCGCGCACCGGCAGCGTGTTGATGAACATCCCGATCGTCTCCTCCACGCCCGGCAGCGTCGCCGGACGGCCCGAGACGGTGTTGCCGAACACCACGTCATCCTCTCCGCCGTGGTGGCGCAGCAGCAGCGCCCACGCGCCCAGGAGGCACGTGCTCAGGGTGACCTTCTGCCGGCGCGCGAGCTCCTGGAGCGCCCCGAGCTGCCCATCCGTCAACCGCGCCCGCCGCTCCCGGCGCACCGGCACACCACCCGGCACGGGCCCCCGATCCACTCCCACCTGCGTGGGAGACGTGAAGCCCGCGAGCGACTCGCGCCAGAACTCCCGGGCGGTGCCCAGCTCCTGACGCCGCAGCCAGGCGATGAAGTCGCGATACGCGGGCGCCTCCGGCCAGACCCGCGCATTCCCGTTCAGCAGCGCTCCGTAACGGGCGAACACCTCGCGCAGCATCAGCGGCATGGACCAGCCGTCCAGCACCAGGTGCGAGTAGCTGAGCACGAGCCTCCAGGCCCGCTCCCCGACTCGCAGCAGCGCGAGCCGCAGCAACGGAGCCCGTTCCAGCTCGAAACCCTGGCGCCTGTCCGAGGCGATCCACTCGGCGAACCGCGCCTCGAACTCCGAGGGCGGCACCTCGCGCCAGTCCTCCGAGCGGATGGGCAGCTGCACGTCCCGCATCACCACCTGCAGCGGCTCCTCCAGGCCCTCCCAGAGGAAGGCCGTGCGCAGGCTGGTGTGGCGGGCCACCGTCTCCTGCCACGCGCGCGCCACCGCCGTCACATCCAGCGGACCCTCCAGCTCCCAGGAGACCTGGTTGAGGTACATGTCCGCGCTCTCCGCGTGCAGCACATGAAAGAGCAGCCCCTTCTGGAGCGGCGAGAGCGGGTACAGATCCTCGATGCTCCGGCGGCGCCATTCATCTCCGCGCGCCACCCGCTCCAGCACCGCCTCCAGCTCCTTCTCGCCCAGCGTCACGAGCGGGAAGCCGGACCGCGCTGACTCCACCGGCTCCCCCGCCGGCTCCAGGGCCTGTCCGGGCGCCGCACCCGCCACCGCGGCGAGCCGGGCGATCGTCGGCTGGGAGAACAACTGCTTCGCGGTGAAGTGGACTCCCGCCTGCGCGGACCGGGAGATGAGCTGGATGGCGAGGATGGAGTCTCCCCCCAGCTCGAAGAAGTCGTCGTGGATGCCCACCCGCTCGTGCCCGAGCACCTGGGCCCAGATCTCCGCCAGCGCGCGCTCCTCCGGCGTGCGAGGCGGCTCATGCGCGGTGGGCGTCTCCCGTGCCTGCTCCGGCGCGGGCAGGGCCTTGCGGTCCACCTTGCCACTCGTCGTGCGAGGCAGTGCCTTCAGCACCACGAAGGCCGCGGGCACCATGTACTCCGGGAGCCGCTCGCGCAACCGTTCGCGAAGCTCGCGCACCGGCGGCTCCGCACCCGCTGCGGGCACCACGTAGGCCACCAGCCACGGCTCTCCCCCGGCCCGCTTGCGCAGCACCACCACCGCCTCGCCCACCGAGGGCTCCGCGCCCAGGGCCGCCTCTATCTCCCCCAGCTCGATGCGGAATCCACGCAGCTTCACCTGCTCGTCGGCCCGGCCGAAGAACTCGAGCTGCCCATCCGGCATCCACCGCACCACATCGCCCGTGCGGTACATGCGCGCACCGGACTCTCCCCGGAATGGATCCGGAAGGAAGCGCTCCGCCGTCAGCTCCGGCCTCCCGAGGTAGCCCCGCGTCACGCCCTCGCCTCCCACGTACAGCTCGCCCCGCACGCCCACCGGCACCGGGCGCAGGTCCGCGTCGAGCACGTAGGCACTCGCCCCCGCGAGCGGTCCTCCAATAGGCACCACCGCCATGTCCGGCGAGCACCTCGTCAGGGTCGCGTAGATGGAGATCTCCGTCGGGCCGTACGCGTTGACGAAGAGCCGCCCCACGCCCCACCGCCTCGGCAGCCTCGGACCGCAGGCCTCGCCCGCCACCATCATCGACTCCAGGGCGGGCAGTGCCTCGACGGGCGTCGCCTCCAGCACGGACGGCGTGAGCACGGCGGACGTCACCCGCTCCTCGCGCAGCACGCGCAGCAGATCCGCGCCCGGCATCAGCGCCTCGCGCGGAGCCATCACCAGCGCCGAGCCGTCGCTCAGCGCGCCGAAGATCTCGAAGACGGACACGTCGAAGCTCGCCGAGGCGAACTGCAACACCCGCTTGCCCGGCCCGATGGCCCACGCCCCTCGCGAGGCCCGCACGGTGTTGCTCGCGCCCCGGTGCTCCACCAGCACGCCCTTGGGCTTCCCCGTGGAGCCCGACGTATAGATGACGTAGGCGAGCTGCCCCGGGTGCACCTCCACCCCGGGAGACGTCCCCGGCGCGCGAGCGAGCGCCTCACGCTCCGCCTCCGCGTCGAGCAGCACCCGCCGCACATCCCGTCCCTCCAGCCACGCGGCCGTGCGCCGCGAAGCGATCACCCCGAACGCGCCGCTGTCCTCCAGCAGGGAGCGGAGCCGCGCCGAGGGCCAGGCCGGATCCACCGGCACGTAGGCCCCGCCCGCCTTGAGCACGCCCAGCATGGCGATGATGAGCTCCGGCGAGCGCTCCAGGCACAGCACCACCCGGGACTCCGCTCCCACTCCCATCCCTCGCAGATGGTGCGCGAGCTGATTGGCCCGAGCGTCCAGCTCCCCGTAGGTGAGCCGCTCCTTCCCGAAGACGATCGCCTCCGCCTCTGGAGCCTCCGCCGCCCGCGCCTCGAAGCGCCGGTGCAGCACCCCGGCGTCCACCGCGGGCACGCCCACCCCGCTCCACTCGTGCAACAGCCGGCGCCGCTCGGACTCGTCCACCAGGGACAGCTCGCCCAGCCGCTGAGCGGGCCGGGCCGCCATGGACTCGAGCACGTGGCGCAACTGCCCCAGCATCCGCTCCACATGCTCCGCGTCGAAGCGCGCGCGCTCATACGCGAGCTCCAACCGAAGCTCCCGCCCCGGCACCGCCACCAGCGTCAACGGGTGGTGGTCCTCCTCCACGGCGCGGACGTCGCGCACCTCCAGCGCGGGCAGCGACGCCGTGAGCGCCGCGTCCACCGGGTAGTTCTCGAAGACGAACAAGCTCTCGAAGAGCGGCGTGCCCTTGGGGACCTCGCTCCAGCGCTGCACCTTCACCAGCGGCGAGTGCTCGTGCTGACGCATCTCCAGCACCCACGCCTGGAGCCCCTTCAACCAGGTGACGAGTGGCTCGTCCGCGGGCAGGCGCACGCGCACCGGGAGCGTGTTGATGAAGAGGCCCACCATGCCCTCCACGCCGGAGAGCTCCGGTGGACGGCCGGACACGGTGGTGCCGAAGACGACATCCCTCGTTCCCCCGTGGTGCCCGAGCAACAACGCCCAGGCGCCCTGCACCACCGTGTTGAGCGTGAGCCCCTGCTGGCGCGCGAGCCCGTTCAACGCCTCGGTGGTGGAGGCGGACAGGAGCACCCGCCGCGCGGCACGGCCGGACACCGGCGCGCCCTCCTCCACCGGAAAGCCCCGCCCCAGCTCCGTGGGCGCGGAGAAGCCCGCGAGCGATCGGCGCCAGAAGCGCTCCGAGTCCTCCAGCCCGCGCTCCTGGATCCACTCGATGTAATCGCCATACGGCCTCGCCTGCTCCACGCGCGGCGTGAGTCCCCGGACGAGGCTTTCGTAGAGGACGAACACCTGCTTGATGAGGATCGGAACGGACCACCCGTCCAGCAGGATGTGGTGGTGGCTGAAGACGAAGCGGTACGCCGCGTCCCCGGTTTGCAGCAGGGACAGGCGGATCAGCGGCGGCGTGCCGAGCTCCACACCCCGGCGGCGATCCGCCTCCAGCCACGCCGTGAAGCGCGCCTCCTGCTCCGCCGCCGGAGCCCCTCGCCAGTCCTCCTGCTCGAGCGGCAGCTCCACCTCGTTGAGCACCACCTGGAGGGGCTCGTCGACGTCCTCCCAGACGATGGCCGTACGGAGGATGGAGAACGCCGCCACCACCCGCCGCCACGCCTCCGTGAAGGCCGGGAGATTCAGTGACCCGCGCAGCTCGCAGGAGAGCTGGTTGAAGTACAGGCCGGTGCCCTGCTCCTGGAGGACGTGGAAGAGAATCCCCTGCTGTAGCGGGGAGAGCGGATACAGGTTCTCGATGTTGTCGCTCATTTGTTCTTCTTGCCGAACCGGGCGGAGAGCTTGTCGAGCTGGGACTGCTTCACCTTGGCCATCGGGAAGTCGGAGGGCGTGTGGCCTCCGGCCTCGGGGGACTGGCAGTGCGCGATCAGCTCGCGCAGCCGCTCCAGGAAGTCCGCCGCGAGCTTCTCGACGGTCTCCCGGCGGTGAATCGACTCCCCATACGTCCACGTCATCTGGAGGCAGCCGCCCACCACGGCGCCCATCACGTCGAGCAGGTACGGCCTGCGGGTCCGGGGCCCTCGCTGCGGTCCCATGCCCTCGGGCGCGAGCGAGAGCATCCCACTCCCGTTCAGCGCCCCATCCACCTGTCCGAGGTAGTTGAAGCTCAGCTCGGCCCGGGGCAGCCCCACCAGCCCGGCGTCCTCGGACAGGTGGCGCAGCAGCCCGTAGCCCATGCCCTTGGAGGGTACGGCTCGGAGCGATTCCTTCACGTCCCGCAGCACCTCACCGGGGCTCGCCGCCTCCCGCGCCTCCAGCAGCGCCGGGAAGAACGTGGTGAACCAGCCCACCGTGCGAGAGACGTCCAGGCCCGCGAGCAGCTCCTCGCGCCCGTGGCCCTCCACGTCCACCAGCACCAGCGGGTTGTTGGACCATCGCCCCACCGTCCTCGCCAGCGCCGTGAGGAGCGCGTCGTTGATCTGCGTGTGGTACGCGCGCGGCACGTCCTGCAGCAGCGCGCGGGTCTCCTCGGCGGTGAGGCTCACGCTCACGTTGCGCGCCGAGCCCTCCAGGTTCTCCCCTCCCGGCGAGTCCACCGGCAGCCGCGTGACACGCGCCCAGGGACGCGCCATCCACCAGGAGCGCTCGGCGTCCAGCTTGCCCGAGCGGGCGTGCTCGGAGAGGCCGCTGGCCCAGGCCTGGAAGGAGGTGGTCTTCGGAGGCAGGGCCACCGGAGCGCCCGCCGCGAGCCGCTGGTACGCCACCAGCAGGTCCTCCAGGAGGATGCGCCACGAGACGCCGTCCACCACCAGGTGGTGCAGCACGAGCAGCAACCGCCCGGACTGTCCCGCCCCGAGGTCGAACAGCACGGCACGGAGCAGCGGTCCCTCCTCCAATCGGAGCGAGCCCTGCGCCTCCGTGGCCCGCCGCTCCAGCTCCGCGGTCCGCGTCTCGGGAGCCACGCCCGACAGGTCCACGCGATCCAGCCGCACGGACTCATCCGGGGGAGCGCTCACCTGCCGCCATCCCGCCTCCGTGCGAGCGAAGCGCAGCCGCAGCGCGTCGTGGTGCTCCACCACGTGTCCCAGCGCGCGCTCCAGCACCGCCGCGTCCAGGGCCGTACGCACCTCCAGGAAGAGCGACATGTTCCAGTGGTGGGGCTCCGCCGGAGACTGAGCGAAGAACCAGCGCTGGATGGGGCTCAGCGCCACCGGGCCCGTCACCGGCCCCTGCTCGGCCTGCACGGCGAGCCGCGTGTTCGCCACCGCCGCGAGCCGGGCCACCGTGGGGTTCTGGAACACCTGGCGCGGCGACAGCTCGATGCCCGCCCGGCCCGCCCGCGTGACGATCTGGATGCTGAGAATGGAGTCCCCGCCCAGCTCGAAGAAGTTGTCGTCCACGCCCACGCGCTCCACGCCGAGCACCTCGCACCAGAGGCGCACGAGCTGCGTCTCCAGCTCGTTGCGCGGTGCCACGTACGCGGCGCTCCGCACGGCCGTCTGGAGCTCCGGGGCCGGCAGGGCAGCCACATCCACCTTGCCATTGCGTGTGCGCGGCAGGGCTTCCCGCTCCACGAACGCGGACGGCACCATGTACTCGGGGAGCCGCTCGCGCAGGAAGGCACGCAGCGCGTCCGGAGTGGGCCCGGGGCGCTGGTGCGGCACCACGTAGCCGACGAGCCGTCTGCCGCCCCGTCCGTCCTCGCGCGCGGCCACCGCCACCTCGCGCAGTCCGGCGTGGGCGGCGAGCACCGCTTCCACCTCGCCCGTCTCGATGCGGAAGCCCCGCACCTTCACCTGTCCGTCCTGACGGCCGAGGAACTCGAGCACCCCGTCCTTCCGCCAACGAACGCGATCGCCCGTGCGGTACAGCCGCGCGCCGGGGCTCGTGTCGAACGGATCCGCCACGAAGCGCTCGGAGGTGAGCTCGGGCCGGTTGAGATAGCCGCGCGCCACGCCCGCGCCTCCCACGTACAGCTCGCCCGGCACACCCACGGGCACGGGCTGGAGACGCTCGCCGAGCACGTACACCCGTGCTCCAGGAATGGCCCGGCCGATGGGCACGGAGCCCGGGTCCGTGGGATCCACCTTGTGCACGGTGCTCCAGATGGTGGCCTCGGTGGGGCCGTACTCGTTGAAGAGGGCCGTATCGGGCAGCGCCTCGTGGTGGGCGCGGACCAGCTCGCGCGGGAGGGCCTCACCGCCGACACTCACGGCCCGCAGGCTGGAGAGCCCACCGGCCGGAGCCGCCGCGAGGATCTGCGCGTACAGCACCGGCACGCCAATGAGGTGCGTGACCCCGTGCCGGGCAAGAGACGCGGCCAGCTCCCTCGGATCATCCATCACGCCGGAGTCCGGGAAGCGCAGCGTGCCTCCGTGGAGCAGCGTCCAGAACAGGCCCGCGAGCGAGGCATCGAAGGTGAACGGCGACAGCGGGACACAGACGCCCGGAGTCCCGTACACCTCGAAGCGGGCCTGTGTGGCATGCGCGAGCTGGCGGTGCTCCACCACCACGCCCTTGGGCCTGCCCGTGGAGCCGGAGGTGAAGAGCACATAGGCCGCGTGATGGAGCTCGGGACGCGACGTGGGAGGCGCGGAGGGCTCGGACGCCGCGGACTCCACGGCGAGCACGGTCCTTCCCTCTCCCGAGAACCGGCCCGTCATGGCCTCGCGCGTGAGCACCACACGCGCCCCCGCGTCCTCGAGCACGAGCCGCAAGCGCTCTGGCGGGCTGGAGATATCCAGCGGGAGCCAGGCGCCTCCCGCCGCGAGCGTCCCCAGGATGGAGGACACGACGTCCGTTGGGCGCTCCATCCCGAGGGCCACCACATGCTCGGTGCCCACGCCCTGCCTCCGCAGCAGCGAGGCGATGCGCCAGGCCCGCGTGGCCAGCTCGCGATACGAGAGCACTTCTCCGGCATCGGCCACGGCGGGCGCGTCCGGTGTCCGGGCCACCTGGGCCTCGAACAGCTCGAGCACGGTGGCGGAGGACGCGGGCACGTGAGGCGGATTCCACTCCACCAGGAGTTGACGGCGCTCCGCCTCGGACAGGAGCGTCAGCGCGGAGAGCCGCTGCTCCGGAGCCGTGGCGATGCCCTCGAGCAGCCGCACGAAGTGGCCGCCCAGGCGGGTGATGCTCTCGGCGTCGAAGAGATCGGTGTTGTACTCGAGGGCGGCCCACAGCCCGTTCGCCGTCTCGCGCAGTTCCATGGCGAGGTCCAGTTTGGCGGCGCCCGCGTGCACGTCCATGGCGCTCAGAGTGAGGCCCGCGAGCTTCACCGTGGGCATGGGCGTGTTGTGGAGCACCAGCAGCGTCTGGAAGATGGGCGAGTGGCCCAGGTCACGCGAGACGTGCAGGGCGTCGACCAGCTTCTCGAAGGGGGCCTCCTGGTGGGCGAAGGCCTCCAGCGAGGTGCGGCGGACGCGGCCGAGCAGCTCCAGGAAGGACGGATCCCCGGAGAGGTCGGCGCGCAGCGGCAGCGAGTTGATGAAGCAGCCCACGAGGGGCTCCAGCTCGGGACGGGTGCGGCCCGCCACGGCGGTGCCCACCGCGAAGTCCTCCTGGCCGCTGTAGCGGGACAGGAGCAACTGGTAGGCGGCCATGAGCACCATGAAGGGCGTGGCCCCCTCGCGCTTCGCGAGCGCCCCGAGGGAATCGGCCACGCTCCGGGGCACGGTGAAGCGGTGCTGCGCGCCCCGGTAGGACTGCACCGCGGGCCGGGGTTTATCGGTGGAGAGCCGCAGCACCGGGACGTCGGCCAGCGTCTGCTTCCACCAGGACAGCTCCTTCTCCAGCGCGGGGCCACGCAACCACTGGAGCTGCCACGCCGCGTAATCCGCGTACTGCACGGACAGCTCCGGCAGCGGCGACGCGGCTCCCGAGACGAACGCGGCGTACAGGACCGCCAGTTCCTTCATCATCACGCCCGCGGACCAGCCGTCGGAGATGATGTGGTGCGGGGTGACGAGCAGCACGTGCTCCGTGTCCTGGACGCGCAGCAGCGCCGCGCGGAGCAGCGGACCCGCGGAGAGATCGAACGGCTTCCGGGCCTCGTCCCGGGCCCACCGGGCGATCGCCGCGTCACGGTCTCCCTCGGCTTCCAGCGGCACCACCGGCACGGGCACGGACAGGCTCTCGGCGATGCGCTGCACGGGGCCGGAGTCCTCGAGGGCGAAGGTGGTCCGGAGCGCCTCGTGGCGGCGAACGACCTCGTTGAGGGCACGCTCCAGCGCGGCGGCATCCAGGGGCCCGCTCATGCGCAGCGCGGACGGGTTGTTGTAGGCGAGGTTCCCCGGCTCGAGCTGATCCAGGTACCACAGCCGCTGCTGCGAGAAGCTGAGGGGCAGCGGCTGGTCGCGCGGCACGCGGACGATGGCGGGAGGGCCCTCGGGACGCGGAGCCACTTCCGGGCGAGGAGTCCGCGCGGGCACGGGCGCGGGCACCGTCACCGGGCGACGGGCCTTCGGAGCTCCCATCGGAAGGAGCTCCACGGACCCATCGGCGAGGAGCCGGGCACGCCGGCCCGAGGTGAGCAGCTTCGCCCCCGGCTCGGAGGGATGGGGCACGAGCCGGTGGCGCGTGGCCTCCGGGGCCAGCCAGAAGCCTCGGGGCACGGCTCCGCCCCCGATGGCGAGCTCACCGGCCACCCCCACGGGCACGGGCATTCCCCGCGAGTCGAGCACATGGAGCCGCACATGGGCGGGAGGCACCGGCAGGATCTCCGGCCCCTCCTGTCGCGACGTCCGCACGGGCAGCCACGTCCCGGGTCCGAGCGCTCCCTCGCGGCGCACCACCTCCACGCCCGCCGCGCGAGCGAGCGACGCGGCCAGTTCGGGCGCCACCCCCTCGACGAAGAGCCGGCGCACGGGGCGGAGCGCCTCGGCGGCTCCGGGCAGCTCCGACAGCGCACGGGCCAGGGCCGGGGTGCAGTGCACATGGGTGACCCCCGCCTCACGGACGAGCGCGAGCAACGCCTCCGCCTCCGCGCCGCTCTCGTGCAACACGGTGGGCGAGCTCCCCGTCTCCTCGGGCTGTGAGCGCCGCCGCAGGAGGTCCAGGTGGTGGAGGCTGTCCAGCGTCGCCTCGGTGCCGGTGCCGAAGTCCACCAGACAGGCCACCTCGTCGATGTCCAACCGCCGCACGCGCTCGACGATGGACGCGCTCGAGTCGGGCGTCCCGAAGAAGCCACCGTCCTCCATGTAGCGCTCGAGGCCATGCTCCAGCAGCGCCTCCATGTCCCGGGGCGTCAGGGTGCGCGGATCCACTTTCAGGCCCTGGCTGGCGATGAAGCCACTGAGGATGTCCACCGAGCTGCGGAAGTACCGGAGCAACGGCTCGCGCACGGCGCGGCGCGCCTCGGAGGCATCCGACCCGAGGAACGCGTGCAGCATCAGGCTCACGTGGCCACGGCCGGGGCCATGACCATGCTGCCGCCACGTCTCGCGGTAGAGCGCGACCTTCTCGGCCAGGGAGTCGAGCTGCTGGCCCATCAGGTTGGTGAGGACGTTGGCGCCCATCTCGCCCGCGAGCCGGAACGTGTCCGGGCTGCCCGCGGCCGTCAGCCAGAAAGGCAGCTCGGCCTGCACGGGGCGTGGGCGGAGGGCGAGCTCCACCTCCTTCCCCTCACCGTTGCGGCGGCGCACCGTGCCACCGCGCCACAGATGCCGCACCGTCTCGATACCGCGCAGCATGATCTCCTTGCGGCGCGCGTAGTGGTCGGGGGCGAAGACGAAGTCGTTGGCGTTCCACCCCGAGGCGAACGACACCCCCGCCCGGCCACCGGAGAGGTTGTCGATCATCGACCACTCCTCGGCGACCTGGATGGGATCGTGCAGCGGAAGCACCACGCTGCCCGCGCGGATGCCGAGCCGCTCGGTGAGGGTGGCGAGGCCCGCGCCGGTGATGGCGGGGCTCGGATAGAGGCCGCCGAAGGAGTGGAAGTGGCGCTCGGGCGTCCAGATGGCGGAGAAGCCGTGGGTATCGGCGAAGCGCGCTCCGTCCAACAGGAGCTGGTACTTGCGCCGGCCGAGCCCGTCCTCGTCATTGGCGAAGTACGAGAGGCTGAAGTCCAGGGGACGCCGGGCCTTGGCGCCCTGCCCCATCGGGACGAAGCGCGCGCGTCCGGGCTCGGGGGCCAGCACGACACGCAGGCCCCGCGTCAGCGCCCACAGCACCTCCAGCCCGCCGCCGTGCACACCGGGCTCCTCGGCCCAGAGCCACGCGCCTCCCGGAGCCGCTCCGTAGCCCTCGTCGAGCGCGCGGAACAGGTGGCTCACGGTGCGGTGCGTGTGGATGGCCTGGAGCGGAGCACCTCCTCCGGAGGCCAGCGGCTCGAGGCACACCATGGCCTCGGCATCCGGCGAGCCGTGGCGCTCCAACCGGCCCGTGGGCTCGCCCTCGGGCAAAGCATCCACGCGCAGCACTCGCGATTCGTCGAAGGCCACGCTCGTCCGCAGCCGCGAGTGCGTGAGCAGCAGGGGCGGCGGAGTCCCCTCGGGCGAGAGCGAGGCCAGTTCCCGGAGCCGTGCGGGCGGCAGGAGCACCCAGGCCCCACCGGCCTCCAGCACGGCCCAGAGGGCCACGAGCCGCTCGGGCGAAGGCTCCAGGCACACGGCCACGAGCCGCTCGGGGCCCACGCCCTTCCCCACCAACCATCCGGCGAGGTACCGGGCCCGCTCCCGCAGCTCACGCCACGACACGCGGCGCTCCCCCGCGGTGATGACGAGCGCCTCCGGGTCTCGCGAGGCCTGGGCCTCCAACAAGGCCGGCACCGGAGTGCTCTCGGCGCGCGGAGCGGCCGTGAAGACGATGAGCTCACGCCGCTCGGCCTCGGACAGCAGGGGCAGCGCGGAGAGGCGCGAACCAGGCTCCGCGACGGCCGCCTCGATGAGCGTGGCCAGGTGGCGCAGCATGCGCTCCGCGGTGGACGGGTCGAACAGCTCGGCGGAGAACTCCAGGTTGCCCTCGAAGCCGTGCTCGTCCTCACCCATGTAGAGGGTGAAGGGAGAGAGCGTGGCGCCGAACTCGGCGGGCGCGTCCGGCACCTGCACGAGCCGCATGCTCAGTCCCGGCATCTCCAACTGGGACTCGAAGCGCGCATGGAGGACGAAGACGGCGTCGCACAGCCAGGAGCGGTTCGTGTCCCGGGCGGGCTCCAGCTCGCGCACGAGGTGCTCGTAGGGCACGTCCGGGTTCGCGTAGGCGCCGAGCGTCGTGTCCCGTACGCGGGCCAGCAGCTCGAGGAACGTCGGATCTCCCGAGAGGTCCGTGCGCAGTGGGACGGAGTGGGCCACGTAGCCGATGAGCTGCTCCAGCTCGCCCCGGGAGCGGTTGGCGATGGGCGTGCCCACGACGATGTCTTCCTGGCTGGCGTAGCGGGCCAGCAGCGCCTTGAAGGCCGCCAGGAGGATCATGAAGTCGGTGACGCCCTCGCGCTGGCCGAGCGCGTGGATGGCATCGGTGGTCCGGCGCGAGAGCCGGAGGGGCCTGCGCATGCCGAGCAGCTTGTGAGCGGACTCGCGCGGCCGGTCCGAGGGAAGAACGAGCGTGGGGGGCGGATCCGCCATGCGCTCGCGCCAGTAGGACTCCTGGGCGGAGAAGGCGCCGGACTCGAGCGCGCGCCGCTGCCACGCCGCGAAGTCCATGTACTGCACGCTCAGGGCCGGGAGCGGCGAGGGCCCGCCCTGGAGGAACGCCGCGTAGAGCACGGCCAGCTCACGGGCCACGGCCACCAGGGACAGGGTGTCCGAGACGACGTGGTGCAGGGTGACGAGCAGCAGGTGCACGTCCGTGTCGATGCGCAGGACGCTCGAGCGGATGACGGGGTCCCGGTCCAGCGAGAAGGGCCGCAGCGCCTCCTCGCGGGCGAGCCGCAGCGCCTCGGCCTCGCGCTCCTCGCGGGAGCCCTCCAGTACGGTGACGGGGAGTGACGGCTTCAGCTCGGGGAGGACGCGGAGCACGGTGCGCCCGTCCACGGTGGCATAGGTGGTGCGGAGGGCCTCATGGCGGCGGATGACCTCCCCGAGACTCCGCTCCAGCACGGCCATGTCCAGCGAGCCCGTGAGCCGGAGGGCCATGGGCATGTAGAGCGCCGGGTTGCCGGGCACGTAGCGCTCCAGCTCACACACCCGCTCCTGCACGAAGGACAGCGGCAGGACCCCCTCGCGCGGAATGGGAGCGAGCGGCGGAAGCGCGGCGTTGCCAGCTCCGCTCCCCTGCTCCTTCAGACGGGCCTCGATGCGCGCGGCGACGCCCGCAACGGTGGGGGCCTCGAAGAGATCGCTGAGCGGGAGCTGCACGGGGAACGTCTCGCGCAGGCGCGTGAGCATCTGCGCCGCCATGAGCGAGTTACCGCCCAGCTCCAGGAAGTTGTCGTGGATGCCGCAGTCCGGGATGCCGAGCCGCTCGCGCCAGATCTCCATCACCTGGCGCTCGATCTCGTTGCGCGGACCCTCGGTGCCCCCGGCCCTCACGGTGCTCGGAGCCGGGCTCGAAGGCGCCAGGGGCTTCGGAACGGGCGCGGCCACCGGAACGGGAGTGGGCACCTGCTGCCGGGGCGTCTCCTGCTCCAGCCACCGGGACTCGAGCACGAAGCGCTGGCGCTCGAACGGATACGTGGGCAGCGGAACGCGCCGGCGCTCCTCATGCGCGTAGAACCTGTCCCACCGAAGCGCCAGCCCGGCCTGCCACAGCGCTCCGAGCGCTTCCAGGAGCGCACCATGCTCGGACGCGGACACACCGGCCCGAGGCAGCGACGGGACGGCCAGGGCGCCCTGCTCGCCGCGCAGGCGAAGGCGGGCCAGCGAGGTGAGCGCCTGATCCGGCCCCACCTCCAGGTGGATGCGGCAGTCGTCTCGCAGCAGGGTGTCCAGACCCTCGGCGAAGCGGACGGGCTGGCGCATCTGGCGGACCCAGTACGAGGGATCCGTCGCCTCCTCGGGGCGGATCCACGTACCGGTGAGGCTGGAGACATAGGGCCGGGTGGGCGCGGAGAGGCGCAGTCCCGCGACGACGCGCTGGAGCGCGGGCATCAACGGCTCCACGTCGGCCGAGTGGAAGGCCTGACGCGCGGGCAGGCGCAGCATGCCCACGTTCCGGCTCGCGAGATCCTGCTCCAGCCGCTCTACTTCAACCACGGGGCCGGAGACGACACACCGCGAGGCGCCATTGACGGCGGCCAGAGACAGCCCACCCGTCAGCAGCGGGCGCAGCTCTTCCTCGGAGCAACCCACGGCGGTCATGGCGCCCGCGGGCATCGAAGCCATCAACCGGCCGCGCTCCACCGCGAGCGTCAGCGCGTCCTCCAGGGACAGCACGCCCGCGAGGCACGCGGCGACGTACTCGCCATAGCTGTGACCGAGCATGGCGTGCGGCTCGACGCCCCAGTCCATCCAGAGGCGGGCGAGCGCGTACTCCACGGTGAACAGCAGGGGCAGCGCGAAGCGGGGATCCGCGAGTGCCTCTCGTGCGGCGGCCTCCTGGCCGGGAGCCGGGTACAGCAGCGGGCGCGGGTCCCTTCCCCACCGGGAGACGAGGAACTGGAGACACGCCTCGGCGTGCTCACGGAAGACGGGCTCGGAGGCGTACAGCTCGCGCGCCATGCCCACGGACTGCGCGCCCTGCCCGGGGAACAGGAAGGCCACGCGCTGCTCACGAGCCGCTTCCAGGCTGGAGATGCTTCGGAACGCCGGAGGCGCCTTCAACCGCTCGAGCAGCGCGGCCCGGTGCTCCACGACGAGGGCCCGCCGGTGCTCGAAGGCCTTGCGGCCCACGGCGCGGGTGAAGGCCAGGTCGGCGAGGTCCACCTCGGGCCGGGCCTCCAGGTGCGCGGCGAGCTCGCGCGTCATCACCTCCAGGGCCTCGGGGGTACGGGCCGAGAGCGTGACGAGCTGGCGCGGCCGGGCGCTCGGCTTGCCCTCCACGCTCGGAGCCTCACCGAGGATGGCGTGCGCGTTGGTGCCGCCGATGCCGAAGGAGCTGACGCCCGCGAGCCGGGGCGTCTCCCCGCGCGTCCACTCGCGACGCCCGGTGACGACGAAGAAGGGGCTGCCCTCGAAGTCGATGGAGGGGTTGGGGCGCTCGAAGTGGAGGCTGGGGGGAAGCTCCTCGTGGTACAGCGCCAACGTGGCCTTGATGAGCCCGGCGATGCCCGCGGCGGTGTCCAGGTGCCCGATGTTCGTCTTCACCGAGCCGATGCCGCAGAAGCGCCGGGCGTCGGTGTCGCGCCGGTAGGCCCGGGTGAGCGCGGCGAGCTCGATCGGATCGCCAATGGGCGTGCCGGTGCCGTGCGCCTCCACGTAGCCGATGTCCCCCGCCTGGACGCCGGCATAGGCCAGGGACTCGGAGATGACGTCGGACTGGCCCTCGACGCTGGGGGCGGTGTAGCCGACCTTGAGGTGACCATCGTTGTTGATGGCCGAGCCCTTGATGACGGCATAGACGTGATCGCCATCGCGCAGCGCGTCCGCGAGCGGCTTGAGGACGACGACGCCCACGCCATTGCCGGCCACGGTGCCCCGGGCCCTGGCATCGAAGGCGCGGCAGTGCCCGTCCGGAGAGAAGATCATCCCCTCCTGGTAGAGGTAGCCGGTGCGCTGGGGCAGCGAGATGCGCACGGCGCCGGCCAGGGCGATGTCGGACTGGCGCATCAGCAGGCTCTGGCAGGCCATGTGGACGGAGACGAGGCCCGTGGAGCACGCGGTGTAGACGGCCATGCTCTCGCCGCGCAGCTTGAGCTTGAAGGAGACCTTGGTGGCCGCGTTCTCGCCCGTGGTGCCGAGCGCCTCGAAGAGGGCGGCCGGCTCCTTCTTCACGTGACCCAGGAGGGACAGCAGGTGCCCGGACTGGCCCACGCCCGCGTAGAGGGCGATCTTCCCCGGGAAGCGCTCGGGGTCATACGCCGCGTCCTCGAGCGCGGCCCACGCGCACTCGAGGAACACGCGCTGCTGCGGATCCATCCACAGCGCCTCGCGCGGGGCGATGTCGAAGAAGCCCGCGTCGAAGAAGTCCGCGCCCTCGAGCACACCGCCCGCGCGCACGAAGTCCGGGTGGGCGCGCAGCGTGGAGGGAACGAGCGGCGAGTCCTCCAGCGCGTCCGCCTGGAAGCGGGAGATGGACTCGACGCCCTCGCGCAGGTTGCGCCAGAAGGCGCGCACGTCACCGGCCCCGGGGAATCGCCCCGCCATGCCGATGATCGCGATGTCGTTTCCGGTGCCCTCGTCCATGGGAGCCTGCTCAGCCATTGCCTCGGGTTCCTCTCGGGTTGCGGCGCTGGAGGACCTGACGGCGGGCCTCTGCGCGATCCTGGTGCGCGGTGGTGTTGGAAGTCGGAGACGGCAACTGGCCCAGGCGCTTCGCGAGCGCGTGGACGGTGGGGTGCTCGAAGAAGTGGGTGATGGGCACGTCCTGCTTCAGCTCCTCGCGGAGCAGCGCGCAGGCGCGGACCACGGTGAGCGAGCTGCCCCCGAGGTCATCGAAGAAGTGCTCGTACAGGCCCACCGGCTCGCGGCCGAGCACCTGTTCCCAGGTGCGGGCGATGCTCGTCTCGAGCGGGGTGCGCGGTGGGACGAAGGAGGCATCGCGCTGGGGCGGCTGGGGTGGAGGCAGGGCGCGGACGTCCACCTTGCCGTTGGGGGACAGGGGCAACGCCTCCAGGGGAATCAGGGAGACGGGCACCATGTGCTCCGGCAGGCGCTGGCGCAGCCGGGCGCGGGCCTCGCGCGGATCCGAGGGGGTGGCCTCACCGGGGACCACGTAGGCCACCAGCCGCGTCTCTCCACCCGGTCCCCGCCAGGGGCGCACGAACGCCCGCCGGGCCCCGAGCAGCTCGCGCAGCGCGGCCTCCACCTCGCCGGGCTCCACGCGCATGCCGCGCAGCTTCACCTGCCCATCCGCGCGGCCGAGGAACTCCAGCGAGCCGTCCGTCCTCCAGCGCACCACGTCGCCGGTGCGGTACAGGCGGGCGCCGGGCTCGCGGGAGAAGGGATGGGGCACGAAGCGCTCCGCCGTCAGCTCCGGCCGGCCCAGGTAGCCGCGCGCCACGCCCGGCCCGCCCACGTACAACTCTCCGGCCACGCCCGGAGGCACCGGCCGCATCGCCCCATCCAGCACGTACGTCCGCACGTTGGCCAGCGGCCGCCCGATGGGAGGCGCTCCCTGGCCCGGCGAGCACTCGGCCCACGTGGCGCACACGGTGATCTCCGTGGGCCCGTAGGCGTTGAAGAAGCGCCGCCCGTGTGCCCACCTGTCCACCAGCTCCGGGGGGCACGCCTCCGCTCCGGCGACCATGACGCGCAGGTGCTCCAGGCCGCCCTCGGGGAGCAGCCCCATCACGGAAGGCGTCATGGTGATGGACGCCACCCTGTTCTCGTCCAGGAAGCGCTTGAGCGGCTCGCCCACCAGCACCTCCCCGGCGGGAGGAACGAGCACGGCCGCGCCCGAGCTGACGGCGGTCAGGTAGTCCCACACGCAGATGTCGAAGCCGAGCGGCGACAACTGCAACAGCCGGTCCCCCTCCCCCAGGCCAAACCGGCGCACGGACAGACACAGGTTGCGGGCGCCCCTGTGCGTCACCTCGACACCCTTGGGCCGGCCGGTGCTCCCGGACGTATAGATGATGTACGCGGCGTTCCCGCCCCGCGTGCCGGACTCCAGCGGGCCCGCGTCCTCGCCGCCGCCCTCCTCCACCCGCAGCACCCGGACGCCCTCCGGCGCCTGGAAGCGCTCCGCGAAACCCGCCTGCGTCACCAGCACCTGGGGCCGGGCATCCGCCACCATCCACTCCAGGCGCTCGCGGGGCTGCGACAGCTCCAGCGGCACGTACACGCCGCCCGCGAGCTGCACACCCCAGAAGGCCACCACCGCCTCCACGCCCTTCTCCAGCAGCACGCCCACGCGCACCTCGGGCCCCACGCCTTCGCGCCGCAGCCGGTGCCCGAGCCGCCGTGCCCGTGCCTCCAGCTCGCGATAGCTCAGCCGCTCGGCGCCGCACAACAGGGCCTCCGCCTCGGGCCGGGCCGCCGCCTGCTCCAACAGCAGCGCCGCCACGTTCCCCGCCTCCTCTTCCTCCCGAGGCCCCTCGCTCCACGCCTCCAGCACGGTGGCGCGCTCTTCCCCCGCGAGCAGCTCCACCTCCTCCACGCGGCGCCCGGGTGCCTCCAGCAATCCCGTGAGCAATGACACGAAGTGCCGCGCCATGCGCGCGGCCGTGGAGGCATCGAAGAGGTCCGTGCAGTACTCCAGCGAGGCCCCCAGGCCGCCGTCGGTCTCGGCCATCGTCAGGGAGAGATCGAACGCCGAGCCCCGGCGCACGAGCGGCAGGGACTCGATCTCCAGGGCACCGAGGCTCATGCGCGCGTTCGCTCCGCCCAGGGCGAAGGACGGGAGCAAGGCGCCCTCGCCGGGCAGGTGGCCGCGCTGCAGGACGAACATGGACTGGAAGACGGGCGAGTGACCCGGCTCACGCCTGGGCTGGAGCTGCTCCACGAGCCGGGGGAAGGGCATGTCCTGGTGCTCCAGCGCCTCGAGCACCGTGCCGCGAACCTGGGAGACGAGCTCCCGGAAGGTGGTGCCCGGGGACACGCTGGCGCGCAGGGCCACGGGGTTGACGAGGTAACCCACGAGCCGGGTCAACTCCGGCCGGGTGCGGCCCGCGGTGGGCGAGCCCACGATGAGATCCTCCTGACCGGTGTAGCGGCGCAGGAAGGCGAAGAAGGCGGCGAGCAGCACCATGTACGGCGTGGCCCCGCTCTCCCGCGCGAGCGCGTTCACGCGCCGGGTCAGCTCCGGCCCGACGTGGAACGGGAGTGAGTCACCGCGGAAGGACTGGAGCCGGGGCCGGGGACGATCCGTGGGCAGCGCCAGCAGGGGCAGTTCCCCGCCGAGCCGCTGCTTCCAGAAGGAGCGCAGCACCTCGCCCCTGGGGCCCGCGAGCCGGGCCGAGAGCGCGCGGGTGGCCTCCACGGGGTTGGGAGCGAGCGCCGGCAGCACACCCGCGAGGCCGCCCGTCTCCGCGGTGTAGAGCGCGCCCAGCTCCTCCACCATGACGCCCATGGACCAGAAGTCGGTGATGAGGTGGTGGAGCGAGAGCAGCAGCACGTGCTCGTCCGGGCCCCGGGTGAGGAGCAGGACGCGCATGAGCGGACCGCGTTCCAGGTCGAAGGGCCGGTGGGCCTCGGTGTCGAGCCGCGCAGCCACCTCGGCCTCGCTCCAGCCGGTGGCGTTCTCCACCTGGAGGAGGGGGCCCGAGGACTCCAGGAAGCGCGGAACGGGGGCGCCATTCTCCTCGGGGAACACCGCGCGCAGCGACGGGTGGCGCGCCACGAGCGACAGGAACGCCCGCTCCAACGCCGCCCCATCGAGACGCGAGCGGATTCGCGCCGCGCGGACCACGTGGTACGCGGTGCTCTCCGGGGACATGCGCTGCAGGAACCACAGCGCCCGCTGGCCCTCGGAGAGGGCTGGAGCCGATTCGAGGGCCTGAGGCGCGAGTGGAGCCTCGGCTTCGGAGGTGGGGCGGGCCACGAGACTCTCGGCCAGCTCGCGCACACTGGGCCCGCGCAGGAGGCTGGTGACGGGCAGGGACACGCCGAACGTCAGCTCGAGCGAGCTCCGCACCTCCATGGCGCGCAGTGAGTCGAGCCCATACCGCGTGAGGGGCTCATCCAGCCGCAGCTCGCCTGCGGGAATCCGCAGCTCCCGCGACAAGCGGGCGGAGAGCCAGGGAAGCAGCGCCTCCACTCCCGCGGACAAAGGCGGCGCGGACTCCTCCGTTCCCTCCACGAGCGCCGCCGCCACGCGAGTCCCGTCGGCGCCCTCGCGCCAGGAGCCCACGGCCTCCAGGGAGCCATGGAGGAACGCGGTGCGGCAGGCATGGCGTTGGATCTTCCCGCTCGACGTCTTGGGGATGCTCCCGGGCACGAGCAGCACCACGGCATGCACGCCGAGCTCATGCTCCTCGGCCACCGCCTGGCGGATGCGGGCGATGACCTCACGGGTGCGGCTCTCCAGGTCACCACCGGAGCGATCGGCGAACTCCTGGACGACGACCAGCCGCTCCTCGCCTCCGGAGTCCACGGAGAAGGCGGCGCCACAGCCGGGCCGCAGCCCCGGGTCGCACCGCTCCACGGTGAGCTCGAGGTCCTGCGGGTAGTGGTTGCGCCCACGGATGATGAGGAGGTCCTTGCGCCGGCCGGTGACGAACAACTCGTCCCCCTCGAGCAGGCCGAGGTCCCCGGTGCGCAGGTACGGCCCTTCCCCGGAGCCCGCGAGGCGGGCCTGGAAGGTGCGGGCGGTGTCGTCGGAGCGCTCCCAGTAGCCCCGGGCCACGCTGGGGCCGCGGACCCAGATCTCCCCCACCCGGCCGGGGGCACACGGCTCGCACGTCTCGGGATCGACGATGCGCACCGTCTGCTCTCCCAGGGAGCCGCCGCAGCCCACCATGGACACGCCCTGGCGCCCGGTGTGCTCGAGGCGGCGCACCACGGGCGGCGCGGCCTTGCGCCCACCGCTGACGATGAGCGTGCCCTCGGCGAGCCCGTAACAGGGATAGAAGGCGTCGCGCCGGAAGCCCGCGGGAGCGAACGCCTCGGCGAACCGGTCCAGCGTCTCCGGGCGGATGGGCTCGGCGCCGCAGAAGGCCACTTCCCAGCCGCGCAGATCCAACGCGGCGCGTTGCTCGGGGGTCGTCTTCCGGATGCACAGCTCGTAGGCGAAGTTGGGACCGCCGCTGACGGTGCCGCCGTGCCGGGAGATGGCCTCCAGCCAGTTGAGGGGGCGCTGGAGGAAGAAGAGCGGCGACATCAGGACGGTGGGGATGTCGCGGTAGAGGGGCTGGAGGATGCCGCCGATGAGCCCCATGTCATGGTACGGCGGCAGCCAGATGACGCCCACGGGCCGGGGCGAGGCGTCGAAGCCGAGCGCGATGAGCCCCGAGTTGTGCAGCAGGTTGCGATGGCTGAGCATCACGCCCTTGGGCGTGCCGGTGGAGCCGGAGGTGTACTGGAGGAAGGCCAGGTCGTCGGAGGACAGGGCGGGAGCGGACCACGCGCTGGCGGCGCCGGGCTCGAGCGCATCGGTGGCCAGCCAGCGCAGCGCGCGAAGGCCGGGAGCGTCCTCGGTGACGAAGCCGACCATGTCGAGCAGCGCGGAGGTGGTGAGCGCGGCGGTGGCCTGACAATCGGCCACCAGGGCCTGGAGCCTGGGCAGGGTGCGGGCGAGGCGGGAGGGATCCGGCGGATACGCGGGGACGGCGATGACACCGGCGTAGAGGCACCCGAGGAAGCCCAGCACGTACTCGCGGCCCGGCGGGTAGAGCAGCAGCGCCCGCTCACCGGGAGCGAGGTGCTGACGCAGCGTGGCGGCGACGGCGCGGGCGCCCTCGTCCAGCTCGCGGTAGGTGACGGAGCTCTCCCCCGCCTCGTCGAGGAAGGTGAAGACCCGGGCGTCGGGCTGGAGGAGGGCCCGCTCGCGGAGCACGTCCACGAAGGTGGTGCCCTCGGGCATGGGGACGGCGCGCGCAGGATTCTCTCGCGACAACAGCGGCATGGGACCTCACGAGCGGGGCTCGGAGGGCATGAGGAACCCGGCACGGCAACCACACGGCCGCCAGGGGCCGAGCGGTTCCGACAAGCTCTTCCTGCCCCCTGTTTCTCGGACGCCACCTTAAACGCTGACCATCGGGGCTCCAAGACTCCCGGTTCGGGCCGACGCCAGCCCGCTGGGACTGCGGGCGCGCGCCCCTTTACTCGCGGAGGAGTTAGAGTGCCGCGCCATGCGCCATTGGATGATGCTCGCCTCCGTACTACTTCCGGGAATGGCCTCGGCCTCCGGACATGAGCTGTCCCTCGGGGGGAACCTGTTCTCCTCGAGTGGGCTGTCGCTCGCCCTGCCCCACCGCCCGGGTCTCGAGGCCGCCTATGCCTACGAGACCGGCGGCTGGCGGCTGGGGGGCGGCATACGTTGGAACTTCAGCTCGGCGGGGGGCAACCCACCGCTCGAGGTCTACGCCCGCGCCCAGATCACCGCGGAGATGGGTGTGTGGCGGCCGGCGGTGGGCCCGGAGCTGGGGCTGAGCGGTCTGCGTGTCGTGGCCGCGCCCAACACGGGTTTCCCCGCGGACTACCCCGACGTCCGGACCCGGGGCTTCGGGCCCGTCTACGCGGCCATCCACGCCGCGCCGCTGCGCTTCGCCTTCGGCCGCTTCACCGCGAGTGCACTCGAGCTCCAATGGGGCACCCTGCTCTCGCCCCGGCCCGGCTCGTTGATGCGCCTGCAGCTCGGCCTGCTCCAGGTGGGGGTGATGCTGTGAGAGCCCTGCGCGCCGCCCTGCTGCTGCTCGCCGTGAATGCCTGTTCCTCGCGCCCGGCCGTCGAGGAGACCGCCGTCCTCCGGGCGGGAGACTTCGGCGCGGGCGCGGAGAAGTCCCGCCTGGAGTCGGACGTGCTCGCCCTGGAGAAAGCCCACCTCGAGGACACCAAGCTCGACTGCGGTGCCTTCGACCCGGACCAGATCGACCTGGAACACCAGCCCGTGTGCAACCTCACCCGGGAGAAGGCCCGCCAGTTCATCCGCGAGCGCTTCCAGTCCCTCGAGTACACGGTCAGCGAGCAGAAGGCGGAAGGCCCGACGTGGCCGACCACCAACATCATCGCGGAGGTGCGCGGCACCGAGCACCCCGAGCAGGTGGTGGTGGTGGGGGCGCACTACGATTCGTTCTACTCGGGCGCGGACGACAACAGCTCGGGCGTGGCGGCCATGTTGGAGATGGCGCGGCTGGCGGCGGGCAAACGCTTCGCGCGCACCATCCGCTTCGTGGGCTTCGACCTGGAGGAGCTCGGCCTGGTGGGAAGCACGCGCTTCGTGCGCATGCTGCCGACAGAGGAGATCGTCGCCTCCATCGTCTTCGACTGCATCGGCTACAAGGACGCGCGTCCGGGAGCGCAGATGGATCTGCCCGGTTTCCCCATTCCCAACACGGGGGATTTCATCGCCGCCATCGCCAACGAGCAGTCGCGGCCCCGGCTGGAGGAGCTGTACGCGCTGGGGAGCCGGCTGGACTTCGTGCCGCTCCGGGGCGCGGTGGCGCCGATCAACGGCTCCGGTCCCTTCTCGGGCAACCTCATGCGCAGCGATCACGCTCCCTTCTGGCTGGAGGGGCACAGCGCGCTCTTCCTCACGGACACCGCCAACTTCCGCAATCCCCACTACCACAAGAAAACGGACGTGCCCTCGACGCTGGACTACGACTTCCTCGAGGGCGTCACCCGGCTGTCCGCGGCGGGAATCGCGTACTGGGCAGAAGGTCCGCTGCCATGACTCCGGCCGGTATGACAGGGTGAGGGCATGAAATACGCCAACCTGGGTCATACCGGTCTGAAGGTGTCGCGCATCTGTCTGGGGTGCATGAGCTATGGCACTCCCAGCTGGCGCCCGTGGGTGCTGGATGAAGCGGCCTCGCAGCCCTTCTTCCAGCGCGCGGTGGAAGCCGGCATCAACTTCTTCGACACGGCGAACATGTACTCGCTCGGGGTGAGCGAGGAGGTCACCGGCCGCGCGCTGCGCAAGTACGCGCGGATGGAGGAGGTGGTGCTCGCCACCAAGGTGTACTTCCCCATGACGGACGGGCCCAACATGGGAGGCCTGTCGCGCAAGAACGTGGTGCAGGCCTGCGAGGCGAGCCTGAAGCGGCTCGGGGTGGAGACGATCGACCTGTATCAAATCCACCGGACGGATCCGGAGACGCCGCTGGAGGAGACGCTGGCGGCGCTGGACCAGTTGGTGCGGCAGGGGAAGGTCCGTTACATCGGCGCGAGCTCGTCGGCGGCGTGGAGGTTCGCGAAGGCGCTGAGCCTCTCGGAGCGCAACGGCTGGGCGCGCTTCGTGTCGATGCAGAACCACTACAACCTCGTCTACCGCGAGGAGGAGCGGGAGATGATGCCCCTGTGCGAGGCGGAGGGCATCGGGGTGATTCCGTGGTCGCCGCTGGCGCGCGGGCTGCTGGCGGGCACGCGCAAGTCGCTGGATGACAAGCAGGCCACGGCGCGAGCGGGCTCGGACGCGTTCGCGACGGCGCTCTACGACAATCCGCACGACTGGGACGTGGTGGAGGCGGTGAAGAAGGTGGCGGCGGCCCGGGGCAACACGCCCGCGGAGGTGTCGCTGGCGTGGCTGCACTCCAAGCCGGCGGTGGTGGCGCCCATCATCGGCGCCACGAAGCTGGAGCACCTGGAGGCGGCCATCCGCTCGGTGGACGTGGCGCTCGGCGCGGACGAGGTGAAGGCGCTCGAGGCGCCCTACCAGCCGCACGCCGTGCGCGGGATGTAGCGCTTCAGGACTTCTCCTTCGCCAGCTTGTCCACGTCCTCCTGGAGCTTCTGCGTGTCCTCGAAGAAGGTGTCCACCGGCTTGGAGGGCACCCACTGGAAGGCGGGCGGCAGCAGCGTGCGGTCGAAGTCGATGGTGGAGGAGAAGTCCTCCTCGCCCAGCAGCGAGTCCGCCTGGGTGAGCGCGCCGAAGCACACGAGGACGAGCCCCAGCACGGTGATGAGCCGCTGGGGCTCCGTGCGCGTCACGTAGCGCAGGTGCCAGAAGAGGATGAAGCCCATCCACCCCAGGTAGGTGGCCAGGTACAGCCACCGGACCCACGCGCCGAGCCCGAGGCTGTACGTGATGACGCCGATCAGCAGCGGAATCACCAGCAGCCCGAGCAGCCCGAGGCTCCCGATGGCGCCGTGCGCGCCGAAGTGGAACACGCGCCGCGCCACCTTGCTCGCGACGGACCAGAGGCCCGACCAGACGAAGCACACGAACACTGGCGCGACGACGGCCAGGGCCAGCGAGCCCCAGTCGGTCTTCTGGTAGTTCGTCAGGTACTCGCGGAGGAGGTAGGTGAGCACCGTCACCGCCAGCACCACGGGGAAGGCGAAGGGCCGCTCGAAGGGGCGGACCTGGGGTGCCACGGGGATGGCGGTGACGCGTGTGTCCTCCACCACGTGCGACCGGCCGCGGAAGCGCAGCACGGTGTCTCCCACGGCCACGCGCGCGTCGTCCGTGAGCTCCAGCTCCGCGAGCCGCGCCCAGGGCTCCACTCGGAACGTGCCATTGGTGCTGCCCGTGTCGCGCAGCATCAGCCGTCCGTCCTCGGTGCGCTCGATGAGCAGGTGCGAGGCGGACACCTTGGGGTCATCCAGGATGACGTCGTTGGAGTAGCCGCGCCCCACGGTGGCGGGGAAGCGGTCCAGCCGGTGGCGGGCATGGACCTCGTCCGCCTCGAGCACCTCCAGGAAGATCACTTCGTCCACGCGAGCGCCTCCAGGTAGCGGCGAGCGATGGCGCGCGCGTTGTCGGCGGAGAACCCCGCCAGGGTGAGGCTCGTCTGCACGCCCGAGGTGCTCGCGTTGAGCGTCGCGGCCCGGAGCGCCAGGTCATACAGGCCGGGGAACTTCTTGTAGGCGCGCAGGCACAGGGCGGTGCGAGTGGGGATGCCGCCGACCTTCACGAACTCCACGCGGCAGCGGAAGTTCGTCACGTCCTCCTTGGTGGCGTCCACGCCGCCCGGGTCATTGCTGAAGGTGGCCTCGTAGAGCGAGGCGAAGCGCAGGGACCCGAGCTGGTCGCTCGACACATAGGCATGGTCATAGGCCACCACGCCGGTGCGGTGCGCGCCGCTCAGGTAGATGTCCTCCTCGGAGGAGCACTGGTAGCTGGTGATGGTGTACGGGTTCTCCGGCTCATGGGGGGTATCGCCCCAGCATTTGAGGAAGGGCGACCAGCGGCCGGGCACGTGGTAGTCCCCGAGCTTCTGGGTCGGGAGGGGCGCGGCCAGGAGGCGCTCGGTGATGCGCTGCTGGTTGTCCAGGAGCTGCGAGCCCACCACGGCCAGGAGTGCCGAGGGGCTGCTCTCCTTCACCTCGCGCGCGCGTTCCACGAGCTCGCGGGCATGGACCACG
This sequence comes from Archangium violaceum Cb vi76, assembly GCF_000733295.1. GTDB lineage: Bacteria > Myxococcota > Myxococcia > Myxococcales > Myxococcaceae > Archangium > Archangium violaceum. The sequence continues at coordinate 99,875 of NZ_JPMI01000008.1, forward strand.
GGCACGAGGAAGCCGAGCTGGTTGCCCATGGTGGACACGTTGACGCCCACCACGCGGCCATCACTGGTGACGGTGGGGCCGCCGCTCATGCCGGGGTTGATGGCGCCGCTGAAGTGCACCTTGTCATAGAGCGCGTCCTGCACGAGGCCGTTGTAGGTGCCCTCGACGATGGTAGTGCCCAGGTCATGCGGGTTGCCCATGGCGTACAGGCGGGTGCCCTGGGGAGGCTCCTTGGGGGCCAGCTCGAACCAGTCCGTCACCGGAGCGTCCTGCTGGATGACGGCGAGGTCGTGCACGACGTCCACGTCCACCACGCGGACGGGAATGGACTCGGATTCCTTGCCCTCGCGCACCAGCTCGGCGGTGTAGTCCTCGGGGTGGTGAACGATGTCGGAGATGACGTGGTAGTTGGTGAGGGCGTGTCCCTCGGTGCTCACGAAGAACGCCGAGCCGATGGACGACCGGGTGCCACTGCGCCGCTCGATGATGCGCACCTGGGCGACGCGGCCCTTGAGGCGCTCGAAGAGCTCATGGGTGGCGGGGGGCAGCGTGGCCACGGGCAGCGGAGGCACGACGGCCGGAGTGCCGGCATCCGGCGGGTCTCCGGGAAGGGCATCCGCGGCCGGGACCGGAGCCTGGGCCAGCGCGGCGAGGAGGAGGAGCGTCAACATGGGGGGCACACACTAGGCGGAACCACCGCGCATTGCCCGCCTCACTTCAATGGAATCCACTCGGCTACCGGCGCCTCGCGACGAGTGCCGCCGCTGGCGGGTGTGGAGTAAACTGGGCGGATAGCACCCTTATGGAACCAGGTGCATTCTGGGGGGGAATCGTGCCAACCGAACACATCGTCAAGAAGGAAGACGGAATGTCCTGGAGACCTGCTGTACGCGGAGCTTGACGGTCTCCGGAAAGAATTTGCCCTCAAGGCGCCAACAAAGCGATGAGAGCCATTCGACTCGGACTGGTGGTGGTCTCCCTGCTTGCACTGACCACCAAGTTCTTCACCTTCGAAGCGACCCTTAAAGACGATCCCACGGTCAGCCTCGTGCTGCGCCCGATGCCGTCTCTCGAGAACGAGCGCCTCCTCGACGACTCGTCTCAACTCACTGGGGCACTGGTGCTCGCCGAGGATGAGAATGCCTTCTGGGGAGGTGGCCTCTACTCCTGGATCGTCAGCGTGGGATGGTGGTTGCTCCCCCTCCTGCTCATCGCCGCGTGGGCAGTGCCGCAAATGCGGCGCACCACCTCGCGAGCATAGGCAGTCCCTGGAATGGGGCGAGCGCGCAGGCCCACGGTCATACCCGGCCGCCGGCAGCGCGTCGGCCCCGAAGTCCACCGTGCCCAGGAGTCCCCCGCCACCACCGACCCACCCGAACCACCGGCCGCGAAGGCCTTCACCGACCGCCCATGCCGTTGCCGAAGATGCGGCTCCACAGGTGCTCGCCCGGCGCCGCCTCCCCTTGCCCCCTCGCCGGAGCGGAACGGGCGTACCGCCAGCACAAGAAAAATCTAGATAAAAAGAATTTTCTGTCTCCCGCCGCCAGGGCAGGCGGACGACCGGGCGGTCTTCCCGGGGTGAACCTCCGGTCCACCTTCAGAGCAAGCCCCAGAGTCCTCGGGTGACTTCCCCCCTTTGTACGGTAACCTTGCGCCCGAGATGAACCCCGAAGCCCGCGCCGAAATGGTCGCCCATGCCGAACGCGCCCTGCGCCGCGGAGAGCTGAACGAGGCCCTGAGCCTCTTTGAATCGCTCTGTCGGGCCTTCCCCGAGGACGAGGCGCTCGGCCTCAAGCTGGCCAACCTGCGCGAGATGCTCCAGCCCCAGGAGCTCCAGACGCTCCAGGCCCTCCGGGCCAGTGCCGTCCCCGAAGCCATTCCCCAGGGCCCCTCCACCCCCGTCACCGAGGGCGAGCGCCTCTTCTTCCTCGGGGACTATGTAGGTGCCGCGGCCGCCTACCGCCGCGCCCTCCAGGAGAATCCGGAGAACGAGCTGTTCCGCGAGCGGCTGGTGGAGCTGTACCGGCTCGCCCGCTCCCTCCCGGTGAGCTCGCCCACGGACCGCAAGCTGCCCCGCCAGCCCGAGCCGCTGTTGCACGCCCTGTTGGACCGGCTCGCCGCGCGTCGCCGCATCAAGCGCGATTGACGCTTTGCACCCCACGGGGGTGGCTCCTAGAATCCAACCCCGACGTCGCTGTCATACCCACGCCCGCCACCCTGACACTCGCGTCCGAACAGGCCTCGGCTTGGTAGACTGAGACTCGGCACCCATGACGCACATCGGCCGCAACATCGGGCGGTACCGCATCCTCGAGGAGCTCGGCTCCGGGGGCATGAGCGTCGTGTACAAGGGGTTGGACACGGCGCTGGATCGCGAGGTGGCGGTGAAGGTGCTGCATCCGCACCTGGCCAACAAGTCCGAGTCGCGCCGGCGCCTGGCGCGCGAGGCCCGGGCGGTGGCGCGGCTGCACCACCCCAACATCCTCGAGGTATTCGACTTCTCGGCCGAGGGCGCGCAGGACGCCTTCCTCGTCACCGAGTACGTGCGCGGCCGCACCCTCAAGGATTGCGTGGACGAGCTGGGCCGGCTGGAGGTGCCCGAGCTGGCGGCGATGATCATCCATGAGCTCGCCGCGGCGCTGGCGCACGCGCACGAGTCCGGCGTCATCCACCGGGATTTGAAGCCCGAGAACGTGATGGTCCGCGAGGACGGCGTCCTGAAGCTGATGGACTTCGGCATCGCGAAGCTGCTCGACATCGAGGAGCGGATGACCGTCACGGGGGCGCTGGTGGGCTCGCCGGCGCACATGGCCCCGGAGATCATCGAGGGCCACGAGGCCGGTGCCGAGGCGGACATCTTCTCGCTGGGCACCATCCTCTACTCCCTCATCGTGGGCCGGCTGCCCTTCACGGCCACCAACGCCACCGCCACGCTCAAGCGGATCCTGGACGGGGCCTATGAGGATCCGCGCCAGCGGGTGCCCACGCTCTCGGACGAGCTGGCGGAGATCTGCGCCACGTGCCTCGCGAGGGATCCCGCGCGGCGCTATCCGAACGCGGGCAGGCTGCGCGACGCGCTCGGGGACTACCTGGCGGGGCTCGGCTTCGCGCGCGTGGGCGAGGAGCTCGCGTCCTTCTTCGCGGATCCGCCCTCGTACCAGAAGCTGATGCGCCCGCGGATCATCGCCACGCTGTTGGAGCGCGGGGAGCGGCTGCTCGCGGACAAGCGCATGCCCCGGGCGCTGGCGTGCCTCAACCAGGTGCTGGCGCTGGACGCCACCAACGCGCGGGCGCTCGGGCTGCTCCAGGGACTGGAGCGGGAGCGCCGCGTGAAGCTGTGGCGAGCCCGGGGGCTGAAGCTGGGCGCGGGCCTGCTGGTGGCCTCGGTGCTCGGCGTGGGCCTCTACCACTTGCAACAGCGCGCTCCGGAAGCCGCGCCCACCCCCACGCCCAAGCTCGAGACTCCCGCGAAGGTGACTCTCCCCCCGGTGCCGAAGGCGGCGCCCGAGGAGAAGAGACCCCCGCCTCCCCCGCCCCAGGCAACAACCACCCCGGAGCCCCCGCGGCCCATCCCCGAGAAGCGGTCCGTCCCGCGTCCCGAGCCCGCGCCCCGCGAGCCCGTCCGGGCCGCGCCGGAGTCCGTGTCCATCCTCGTGCGGCCCTACGGCTACATCCGCGTGAATCAGGAGGCGCGCAGCGACCAGGCGCTCGCGCGGCACGAGGTGGAGCTGACGCCCGGCCGGCACACCGTCAGCATCACCTGCGACTACTGCGAGGACGCGCAGGAGACGATCGAGGTGCGGCCGGGCGTGGAGAACATCTTCCGCCTGCGTGCCCTGCTGAAGAGTTCGTGGCTGTCCTTCGCCTATGAGCCGGCGGACGCGGTGGTGCGCGTGGGCAACGAGGTGCGCACCGTACGCGAGTCCCAGGAGCGTCCCTTCGAGATCCAATCTCCGAGGGGTCCGGCGAGCTTCCAGCACCGGGTGGAGTACGAGGTGAGCCACAGCGGGTACCTCACCGAGAAGCGCGTGGCGAACCTGGAACCCGGCAAGTCCACCACCCTGAGCGGGAAGCTCGTCGCCGAATGAGCCGCTGCCTTCGCCTCCTGTTGTTGGTGGGACTGCTGGCTCCCGCCTCCGTGCTCGCCGAGGAGCCGGTGGACGCGGAAGTGACCACGCTGCGCGGCACCTACGAGTACGGCCGTTACGCCGAGGTGTTGGAGCGGGCGGGGATGCGCATCGACCGGGGCCGGCTGGCGGACAAGGACCTGGCGGAGCTGCACAAGCTGGCGGGGCTGAGCGCCTTCAACCTCAACCGGACCGAGGACTCGGTGCGCCACTTCCGGGCGCTGCTGCGGTTGGAGCCGGACTTCAACCTGGATCCCTTCTCGGTGCCGCCGCCGGCGGTGGAGCACCTGGACGGAATCCGCGAGGAGATGTCGGCGGAGCTGGAGCTGGTGCGGCAGGAGCGGCGGCTGCGGGTGGAGCGGGAGCGCACGGAAACCGAGCGCCGGGAGCGGGAGCGGGTGGCGGCCGAGGAGCAGCGGCGGCGCCTGGAGGTGTTGTCGAGGCAGGTGACGGTGCGGCAGGTGGAGTCGCGCAGCTTCCTGGTGAATTTCGTGCCCTTTGGCGCGGGCCAGTTCCAGCAGGGCCGCAACGGCCTGGGGACGGTCTTCGCGGCCACCCAGGGAGTGCTCGCCATCACCAGCGTCATCTCCTTCTTCGCGTACGACTCGCTCATCGAGACGGGGGACTTCACGGTGGACGACCCGCGAGGGCCCATCAAGGTCTCCGTGAGATTCATTCCCACCGCGCGCCGGAGGGAGGCCGACACCTGGACGGGGCTCAAGTGGGGCTCGGCCGGGGGCTTCTACGCCGTCTACGCGTTGGGGGTGCTCGACGCGCTCCTGCACCACCAGGATCAGGTGGTGCGCACGAGCATCGAGACGCTGCCATCCACGCCCGCGCCCAGCGAGCCCGCGCCGCCCGCGCCCGCGCCGACAGCGCCCCGGGCGAGCCTGCACCTCTCCCCCACCTCCGGCGGCGCGATGGCCGGATTCACCCTCACCTTCTAGGACCAGGAGCGCTTCGACATGGCCAGCCTCACCGTCCGCAGCCCCGAGGGCAAGGTCCGCACGGTCCCCCTCCACAAGCGCATCACCAGCATCGGCCGCTCGGCGGACAATGACGTGCAGCTGGAGGATCCGTCGGTGCCGGACAGTGCACTGCACGTGCTCTTCGATGGAACGCGCTACCAGCTGGGAAGCCTGGGGGCGTCGTTCCAGGTGAACGGCAAGAAGCGGGACAACCACGTGCTGGCCTCGGACGACGTCATCCGCGTGGGCGCCACCGAGCTCGTCTTCGCGCGTGAGGACACGGTGCAGAAGCCGCCTCCGGCCCCGGCGCTGTCGGTGACGCGCGAGCAGACGTCGGATCCGGATTCACACACCCGGGACATGCCAGGGGTGGTGGGACGGGAGCTGGTGCTGCTGCGCCGCCTGACGGCGTTCAGCGAGCGGCTGCTGGGCAGCTCCAGCCGGGACGAGCTGCTGGAGAGCGTGCTGGACGAGGCCATCGAGGTGACGCGGGCGGACAAGGGCTTCCTGATCCTTCGGGAGAACGGCGAGCTGGCCGTGAAGGTGGCGCGCAACCTGTCGCGGGAGAACCTCGAGGACGCGACGGCGCGGGTGTCGGACTCGATCATCGAGAAGGTGGTGCGCAGCCGCAAGCCGCTCATCCTGAGCGACGCGCTGGATGATCCCGAGTTCAAGAGCAGCAAGTCGGTGGTGAACCTGAAGCTGCTGTCGGTGATGTGCGTGCCGCTGGTGCGCAACGACGAGCTGTTCGGGGTGCTGTACGTGGGCAATGATCGGTTGGTGAACCGGTTCGAGCCCAAGAGCCTGGACATGCTCACCATCTTCGCGGCGCAGGCGCTGCTGCTCATCCAGAACGCGCTGCTGGTGAACGATCTGAAGCTGGACAACACGGAGCTGCGCAAGCGGCTGGACGACACCCACTATGGGGAGATCGTCGGCGCGTGCCAGGGGATGCTGGACGTGTACCGGCGCATCGACAAGATCGCCCCCACGGACATCTCGGTGTTGATCACGGGAGAGACGGGCACGGGCAAGGAGCTGATCGCCCGGGAGATCCACCGGCACTCACCGCGGAACAAGGGTCCGTTCATCACCATCAACTGCGGGGCGATTCCGGAGAACCTGCTGGAGAGCGAGCTGTTCGGCCACGTGCGAGGCGCCTTCACGGGGGCGGTGAACACGAAGGTGGGCAAGTTCCAGGCGGCCATCGGCGGCACGCTCTTCCTGGACGAGATTGGAGAGATGCCGCTGCAGTTGCAGGTGAAGCTGCTGCGGGCGCTGCAGGAGAAGGTGGTCTACAAGGTAGGGGATCACCGGGGCGAGCCGGTGGACATCCGGGTGGTGGCGGCGACGAACCGGGTGCTCGAGGAGGAGGTGCGCAAGGGCACCTTCCGCGAGGATCTGTACTACCGGCTGAACGTGGTGACGCTGAAGCTGCCGCCGCTGCGCGAGCGGGGCGAGGACCTGTTCGTGCTGGGGAAGTACTTCCTGCAGAAGTACTCGAAGGAGTTCAACTCGAAGGCGAAGGGCTTCTCGCCGTCGGCGACGGTGGCGATGAAGAAGTACGGCTGGCCGGGCAACATCCGCGAGCTGGAGAACCGCATCAAGAAGGCGGTGGTGCTGGCGGACAAGCCGCTGCTGGGGCCGGATGATCTGGACTTGAGACCGGAGAGCCTGGAGCCGGTACTGCCGCTGTCGGATGCGCGGGAGCGCTGGCAGAAGCATTACATCCAGGAGGTCTACGAGCGGAACAACCGCAACAAGACGAAGACGGCGAAGGATCTGGGAGTGGATCCGCGCACGATCTTCCGCCACTTCGAGAAGCTGGAGGCGGAGAAGAACGGTGGGCCCCTGCCGCCCGGCGAGGACGGCGACGAGCTGTTGTAGTCACGGAGCGCCGACGCAGTTCTATTGCCAAGGGACGTCGAGACTTCTAGCCTCCTCCTGACACCGGCATCAGGCCGGAAAGCGCCAGAGGAGGACCCTTGCGATTCCTTTTCGTGTGCCTCTGCGCGACGGGGCTTGCCTGTTCGCGCGGCGATCAACCTCTGGTCAAGGTCGCTCCCATGGAGGAAGCGACGGCGAAACCCGTCCAGTCCCTCGATTTCCCGCCAGAGACAACACGCGAGGGCACGGGTGGCGCTGGGACCGCAAGCTCCGTGCGCGTAGTGCAGCGACGTAAGACCTACACCACGGGAAAGGGGCGATGTGCCGTCGACGTGGCGTATCCCGAAATCGTCGGACTCTCGTCGCCCGAGACGCTCGCGAAGGTCAACCGACTCATTGACGAGGCCGTGCTGGCCACTGTTCCCGAGAGTTGTCGAACGCCGCACGACGCCTCGCCAACACGTCAGGGCGAGGGCTGTTCCGACCTGCCTGACCCCGGGAAGACCGATGTCTCCGTTGCATATTTGGTAGGGGTGGTGAAGGACGGGCTCCTCAGCGTCCGGCTGCAACGTATCGCCTGCACCAACCCGAGCCTCCAGCCCGATGACCTGGTCGATGGGCTCACCGTCAATCTCGTGACAGGCACGGTGTATCAGGTGGCGGATCTGTTTCGCCCCGGTACCCCCTGGAAGGAGACCATGACCCAGGCCGTGCAGGAGAAGCTCTCGGCGACCACGAAGGTGGGCGCAAACGTGCCGATTTCGGTGAACCGCTTCTTCTTGAAGGAAGGAACGCTCGTGGTGCTTCGACCGGTCTCAGCGCGAGCCTTCCATGCACTCGACGTCGAAGTGCCGTTGAAGCAACTTCAACCCATGCTGCGCGCCGACTTTTCAGGGAGTAACGCTGGAAGGTGATGAGACCCGACGCCAGGCGCAGACAATGATGACTCCGCGGCGCACGGCCTGTCGATGCTCCATCCCGAACTCGTCCTTGAGCCGGACGTCGCGTACAAGATCATGTCCTACGGGATGCGTAACGGCTCGTTCACGTCGAGGTCACTCGGCGATTACATCAAGGACAGGGACTGCAACTACGTCAACGCTCGGCGGATCATCAACGGAACGGATGAGGCAACAAGAATCGCTATCTACGCCAAGGAGTTGGAGCGGATGCTGATGGCGAGCCGCTACGGTGTTTCGAAGTAAGCTTGTCGAGTTCCGCCATCGCGTCACTCGCCGGTCTTATCCCGGTGATGTCCCCGGCCACGGCCCTGGGTGCTCTTGCTCCTGGTTCGTGACCGGGCGCGCTTGACCGGTGGGTCAACCGGGTCCGCGGGATCCAGGGCCCAGGTGCCCTCCTCCCAGCGTTTCAGACACTCGGAAGCCGACCAGGGAATGAATCCCTCCCCCTTCGCGGCTTCCTCCAGAACCGCCTTGGCCTCCGCAGTCCGATGGCGCAACAGGAAAGCCGCTGCCGACGTCCGCACGTCCATACTCGGATGGTTGAAAAGCACGGCGAGTGCATCCCGTCCGGCGTCACCGTGAGCACACAGCTTACCGAATGCGGCAATGGCTTTCTTCGCGTGCTTGTTTCCGGTCTTCGCGTCCCCGTTGAAGATCTCACGGGTTTGCGCCTCTACGTGGTAGGCGAACGCCTCAATGAGCTTGTCGAGCTCCGCTACCATATCCCCTTCCTCACGTTCTCGATTGCCAACAAACCAAACGCCCGCTGCGCCTCATAGGACTGAGTGCTGAGCCACTTGCGCACGGTGAGGGTGGGAGAACCAGTGATTCGCAAATAGATCGATGAATACAGGCTGCTGATTTTCGTGTGGAGTGCCTTGTCCAACGCAATGACATTCTCCGTGTTGTGCAGGGCCTCTCCTCCGAACCGATCCACGTTGCCTGGGGTCTGCTCCACGATGTGATGCCACTCCTTGCCCTGACCCGCCGGCCCCATGGCCGACTTGAAACCACTCGGTGAGCCCCACGCCCTGTGCCCGTTGGGCAGGAGCGTCCCCCTCCCCGGTGAGGGCCCCCCACCCACAACGCTTCGCGTGGCCATGGCCACCACGTGAGGCGCCAACACGACGCGAATCCCCCCCTCGGGTACCGAGACGATGACGCGCTCGGTGCCAGTGGCCACATTCAACAGACCCAGACCCGTACCTGCCTCGACCGTGCGCGAGGCCTGCCCGAATCCCGGCAGCTTCGGCGCCTTGGACGCAAGCGCCACCGTCTCCCCTATCGCCGCCGTCCCCACGATGAGGAGAATCCGCACGCTGTTCGGACCGATAACACGGCCGAACCGCTCGCCAATCTCGCGCAGTTCCGCGAAGGTGGAGGCACGCGGCGCCTCGTCGTAGAGCCGCGCATAGGCCCGCAGCAGATCGAAGAACTCCCACCCCAGGTAGCCCCACAAGAGCACGGTGAACGCGGCGGCGATGCCCTTCGTCACGGGCTCGGGCACCGGCGCGACCAGGAGCGCCATGTAGACCGTAATGGAGATGCTGAGCGTCGCCAGCAACCGTGTTGGGTCGAGCATCGCCCGCGCTTCCGCATCCAGTCCCTCCAGGGCCGGCCCCACCGCCAGCGCCAGCGCGAGACTCCGTTTGCCCTCATCCCGTAGCCTCGGCCCGTCCTCGAGCAGCGTCAGGCAATCCCCCGGTGTGCCGCGCCTCTCGCAATAGCGCCCATAAGAGCGCTCCAGGTCCGCGTCCCACGCTCCGCCGCTCGAGGACGAGCAGGCCAGCGCCAGTTCGCGGCCGGCATACAGTGGAAAGTGGGAGATGGCCACCCGAGGCGGCATGTGGAGCCAGAACGTCGTCAGCGCCGCCTGGAACTCCGAGTCCCCTACCCGCACCGGCGCGAAGTCCGTGGCCAGCGAGGCGAAGACCGCATCCCCTGCCCCGGCGCCGTCCACGGGCGGACCATCACGGTACGCCGTCATTCCGCCGCCCGGAGGAGCCCCCGTGGCGCACGCCGTCACCAGCATCAACGCCGCCAGGGCCAGCGCTCCCATGCGCGAGCGCCACCGTTCACCCAGGGGGTACGAATCGACAGGAGGTTTGGACATCGGCACCAGTAGTACCCCATCCGGACCGTCCCTCTACTCGGCCGCCTGCCTGGCGAGGGGCGCTCGCTCCACCGCCGATCGTCGTGGACTCGTCGTGACAGGCCTGTCGCGGTTCCCTGCACCTCCCGGGTGTGGCACCCTCGCCAAACCCCTGTTCCGACGATGAAATCCGCTTTCTACCGATTGGCCAGCGAATTGCTAAGGCTCCCCGCCATGAACTGGGTGGGACTTGGAGCCGCCGCATGGATTCTCGGGGGGTGTGTCATCCCCCAGGACGAGAGTTTCCTCAGCGACATCCCCCAGCAGCGCAACCGCCCCCCGCGAATCGTGGAGAGCCAGGCGCAACCCACCGAGCGCATCATCCGGGGCTACGGCTCCGGAGACCAGTGCAAGCTGACGTTCGAGGCGATCCTCGAGGATCCCGACGTCGACGACCGCCTCATCGCCTACTGGTACGTGGACTACGATCCCACCCGGCCCAGAAGCGAGGACGCGCGCAACGTCATCCTGGCCAATAACTCCAAGGTCATCCGCGACGATCGCGCCACCTTCCAGGTGAGCTTCGACTCGGCGGACTTCAACCGGCTCAACGTCCCGGGCGACCACATCGTCGAGGTCGTCGTCACCGACACCGTCCTGGTGAATGGCCGCGAGCCCGACGGCAGCAGCGCCATCGAGCTCTCGGATGGGGGCACCGGCACGGATCCCGGCTACACCGCCACCTACGTGTGGTTCGTCAGGACCGAGGCCGCAGGAGACTGTCTATGAAGAGACTTACCCCGCTCGTGCTGCTGACCACGGCCCTCGCCACGGGCTGCGGCGCTGGAGACCTGGACGCCTTCCTCGGCTGCCGCAGTGACAGCGAATGCGACAGCAACGAGGTGTGCTTCATCGACGGATGTGGAGACCCGGGCAGGAACATCGTCGTCGAGGTGGTCCCCAACCCCCGTGGTGGCCTGCACGCCCAGGACTTCCGGGTCACGGAGCTGCGCAGCCAGCAGAACATCGAGCTGTACGGGTCCTCCACCCTCACGGGCCAGGTGCGCGTGGAGGGGCTCTCCTCCAACAGCGCGTACTCCTCCCCCATCACGCTGCGCATGACGGGCGAGAGCCTGCTCATCCCCGGCCTGGTGCGCCGCCACGAGAGCACGCTCGTGCCCAACGACGGCCACTACACGCTGCCGGTGGGCGTGGGGCGCTACAACGTGACCCTCTTCGCCAACGACTCCGAGCTGCCGCCCCTGTCCGGCACCCGCGAGGTGCAGCCGGGCCATGAGGTGATGATGGACTTCACCCTGCCCGTCTCCTCCGAGCTCGTCCGGCTGTCCGGCAAGGTGGTGCGCTCGGATGGAAAGCCGGTGGATGTGGAGCTGGAGGTCCAGGCCCAGGACGAGGAGCTGCGCCCGCTCTCGCAGCGGGTGATGGTGACGCGCGAGACGGGGGAGTTCACCCTCGCGCTCCCGCCCGCGGCCGCCGAGCGGCCCACGGTGCTCCTCCAGGTGGTGCCCACCTCCCCGCAGGCGCTGGTGCCGCAGAAGCAGTTCTCCGTGAACCCGCGCCAGGGCGTGGTGGAGCCCCTGTCCATGGGGGACCATGGCGAGCCGGTGCGGCTCCGCAGCCGGGTGCTGGACCGGGAGGGGCAACCGGTGGCGCACGCCACGGTGTCCCTGCAGGGCAAGGTGGGGGGTGGCGGGCAGTTCCGCAGCCAGAAGGTGCTCACGGACGAGACCGGCGCCTTCGAGCTGCTCACCCTTCCGAACGAGACCGGGAGCGCGATGATGCTCTCCGTCCTGCCCCCGCCGGGCTCCAGCGCGAGCTTCACGGTGAGGTACGTCCAGGTGCCGCGCATCAGCGTCGTGCAGTCGGCGGACGTGGTGTGTGGGGAGCGGGTCATGGTCCGTGGCGAGCTGAAGAAGCCCAGTGGCTCGCAGCCGGCGGCGGGCGTGACGATCGTGGCCGAGCCCCTCGAGGAGGCCTCCTCCGGATGGCCCCGGCTCACGGCCAGCTTCGAGGCTCCGCGCACCACGAATGAGGAGGGCAGATTCGAGCTGGCGATGGATCCGGGGCGCTACCGGCTCGACTTCATCCCCGCCGAGGATCTCCCGCGCGTCAGCCGCATCCTGACGGTGCCGCCCCCGGACGCTTCCCTCGCCGAGCCGAGCCTGGAGCTCTCCACCTTCACCCTCTCCAAGGGCCGCAGCGTCACCGGGCAGGTCTCCTTCAACGGCTCGAACATGGTGCCGCCCTCCGCCCCCTATGCCTCCATCCGCTTCTTCCGCGTGGTGGACGTGGAGGGCAAGCCGTCCGCCCTGCTGCTCTCTCAGACGCTGACGGATCAGAACGGCGCCTACTCCACCACCGTGCCCGCGCGCTGAACCGGGCTCCCGGGAGCTCGGATGCATCAGGCGGGAGGACGAGGGCCGCCCTGGCCGCCCGTCCTCCTGGCCCCGAACGAAGCCGATACCGGACCGTGCCTACCTTGAGCACGGGATGGATACCCGGGATCCGACACGCCGCTCGCAGATCTCCGCCCGCACCGTCTGGACGGTGGGGTTCAACGCCGGTGCGCTGGTGCTGCTGGCGTACATGCTCATCCAGCTGCGCGCCGTCTTCGTGCTGCTGGCGGTGGTGCTATTCGTCTCCCTGGCGATCGATCCGCTGGTGCGCTGGCTCCAGCGGCGGGGACTGACCCGGGGCTGGGGCGTGCTGGTGGGTTTCCTGGGGCTGCTCGGGCTCGCGGGACTGCTGGGTGCCACGTTGGTACCGCTGGTGGTGCAGCAGGTGCGCAGTCTGGTGCGGTCCGCGCCCGGACTGGTGAGCGAGGTCCGCACCTGGGAGTGGACGCGGTGGCTCGAGGAGCGCTTCGACCTGGAGCGCAAGGTGCAGGAAGCGCTGTCGCACCTGCCGGACGAGGTCGCCCAGTCCCTGCCGGGCGTGGTCTCCACCACGGTGAACGGCGTGCTGTTGTTCATCACGGTGGTGACGCTGAGCCTCTTCGCCCTGCTCTTCGGGAAGGACCTCTACGAGCAGGCCCTGGGATGGGTGCGTCCCACGCGCCGGCCCGCGATGCGCGAGCTGGTGAAGAACATGCACCGGGCGGTGAGCGGCTACCTGGCGGGCACGGCCCTCACGGTGACGCTGGGTGGGCTGATCACGGCGCTGGGCACCTTCCTGTTGGGCGTGCCCTACTTCCTGGCGCTGGGGAGCCTGTACCTGGTGCTCGGCCTCATCCCATACATCGGCAGCTTCCTCATGGCGCTGCTGGTGTCCTTCACCACGCTGACGACGGTGGGACTGAACAAGGCGCTGCTCGCCCTGGGCCTCTTCCTCATCTACCAGCAGGTGGAGGGAAACCTGATCCAACCACTCGTCCAGCGCCACTCCATCCGGATGAATCCGCTGCTCATCTCGGTGGTGCTGCTGATGGGCGCGGCGCTGATGGGGCTGGTCGGCGCGATGATCGCCCTGCCATTGGCGGCGGCCCTCCAGGAGTTCCTCCGGGAAGTGCAGGAGGAGCAGCGCGAGCGGTGGGGCGAGAAGCACGAGGCGGGCGCCTCCCGCCCGGAGGCAGCTCCCGTGCTACCGGAGCCCGAGACCCACGACCACGGTCCGGACGAGCCAGTGGGCCCCGCGCCGCACTGATCCGTGCGCCTCCGGAAAGATGCGCTGACCCGCGGCCAATTTCCCCTCGCCCTCCGGGAGA
>NZ_JPMI01000009.1 GCF_000733295.1 Archangium violaceum Cb vi76
CGGAGAACGGGCCCGGGCACCCTCACCCTGACCCTCTCCCGAGGGGAGAGGGAACACTCGCGGGAATATGCATTTGTCACTTGCGTGTATGCACCGTAGCGAATATTCATGCACGCTCATGCATAAGACGGCGATCGGCATCATTGGAGCGTCCGGGTACTCCGGCGTCGAGGCGACCCACATCCTGGCGGCCCACGAGAAGGTGGAGCTGCGGCTGGTGACCAGCGACAGGTGGCAGGGGGAGGCCGTGGGCCGCCGTCTGGGCATCATGGGTCCGGTGGGGCAGCTGAAGTACGCGCCGCAGGACAAGAGCGCCGAGCTGGCCAGGGAGTGCGAGGTGGTGCTGCTCGCCACGCCGGCCGAGACGTCGCTGCACCTGGTGCCCGGGCTGATCGCCGCGGGCGTGCGGGTGATCGATCTCTCGGGCTCCTTCCGCCTGAGGAACCTCGCCAGCTATCCGGCCTTCTACAACTTCACGCACTCGGCGCCCGAGCTGCTGGAGCAGGCCGCCTATGGACTGCCGGAACTCTTCCGCGAGCGCATTCCCAGCGCGAAGCTCGTGGCCAACCCGGGCTGCTACGCCACCGCGTGCGCGCTGTCGGTGGCGCCGTTGCTGAAGGCCGGGCTGCTCGACGAGGGCTCCCTCATCTTCGACGCCGCCTCGGGAACCACGGGGGCGGGCCGCAAGGGCTCGGAGGACCTGAGCTTCAGCGAGGTGGACGAGGACTTCCGCGCCTACCGCGTGCTGCGCCACCAGCACACGCCGGAGATCGCCCAGACGCTCGCGGGCGTGGCGGGCCGCACCGTGCCCCTGACCTTCACCGCGCACCTGCTGCCGCTCAAGCGGGGCATCCTCGTGACCGCCTACGGGCGCCTGCGCGCGGGCGCCACCGCCGCCGAGGCCCGCGCCGCCCTGGAGCAGGCCTATGCCTCCTGCCCCTTCCTGACGGTGGAGGCCTCGCCGGACGCGGTGAGCCTCAAGGGGGTGGTGGGCACCAACCGCTGCGCGGTGGCCGTGGCCGCCGACACCACGGGCTACGATCCGGGCCGCGTGGTGGTGACGGCCGCCATCGACAACCTGGTGAAGGGGGCGGCCGGACAGGCCGTCCAGAACCTCAACCTCATGATGGGGTGGGAGGAGACGCTGGGCCTCTCCACCCTGCGGGGTTTCAATCCGTGAAGGTACCGCTCGGCTTCTCCTTCTCCGGCATCCATGCCGGCCTCAAGCCCCAGCGCAAGGACGTGGCGCTCGTCTACAGCGACACGCCCTGCTCGGCCGCGGGCTGCTTCACGGCCAACAAGGCCCGGGCCGCCCCGGTGCAGGACGCCGAGCCCCGCCTGCCCGCCTCGGGCATCCAGGCCGTGCTCGTCAACTCGGGCAACGCCAACGCCCTCACCGGCCCCGCCGGACAACAGGCCGTGCGCACCCTGCGGGACGAGCTGGGCCGCGTCCTCACCGTGCCTCCGTCCGCCGTGCTCACCGCCTCCACGGGTGTCATCGGCCATCCCCTGCCCGTGAACAAGGTGGTGACGGTGCTCGGCCCGCTCAAGGACGCCCTGCGCTCCGAGCCCGACTCCGCCGCCGAGGCCATCATGACCACCGACACGCGCGCCAAGCAGACGTGGCGCACGGTGCGCATCGGTGGCCGGGACGTGACGGTCTCCGCCATCTTCAAGGGCTCGGGGATGATGCACCCCTCGCTGGCCACGGTGATCGCCGTCATCACCACGGACTGCGCCATCCAGCCCGGCGTGCTCGCGGCCGCCCTGCGCGAGGCGGTGTCCACCACCTTCAACAGCCTGACGGTGGACGGGGACATGAGCCCCAACGACACCGTGTACGCGCTGGCCAACGGCCGGGCCGGCAACCCGCCCATCGCCGATCCCGGGCCGGAGCTGACGGTCTTCACCGCCACGCTCTCGGACCTGTGCCTGGAGATGGCGCGGGAGATCGCCTCGGATGGCGAGGGCGCCACCAAGCTGCTGCAGGTGGAGGTCTCGGGCGCGCCGGACACCGCCATCGCCCAGGACCTGGCGCGAGCCGTGGCCGGCTCCACGCTGGTGAAGGCCGCCGTCTTCGGGGCGGATCCCAACTGGGGCCGTGTGCTGGCCACGGTGGGCGCGCGTGCCGGCACCCAGGGCTACGCCGTGGACCCCTACTCGGCCCACGTCCGCATCCAGGGCATCTCCGTCTACGACGGCGAGCCGAAGCCGTACGATCCGGCCCACCTCAAGGCGCGCATGCGCGAGCCCGAGGTCCGCGTCGAGGTGTGCCTCACCGGCGGCGAGGGCTCCTCCATGGCGTGGGGGTGCGATCTCTCGTACGACTACGTGAAGATCAACGCGGACTACACCTCGCTCATCGTCCCGAGGCCCGACGGTGGCGTGGGCCGGGATGATCGGCTGGCCAACTACAGCCCCGCGTTCAAGACGACGCTGCTCGTCGAGGCGCTCTCGTACATCTCCCGCTTCCGGGGCAAGCGCTGTGTCATCCGCTACGGCGGCGCGGCCATGGTGAAGGAGTCCCTCAAGCAGGCCTTCTGCCGGGACATCGAGCTGCTGCGCTCGGCGGGCCTGCAGCCCATCATCGTTCACGGTGGCGGGCCGGAGCTCACGCGCACGCTGGACAAGCTCGGCCTGCGCCAGGAGGACGGGCTCATCACCGACGCCTCGGGTCTCAAGGTGGTGGAGATGGTGCTGTCCGGCTCCGTCAACTCGGAGCTCGTCACCATCCTCAACAACATGGGGGACCGGGCGGTGGGCCTGTCCGGCAAGGACGGCGCGCTGCTGCGGGCCCGGCGGATTCCCGTGGAGGATGGCCGCTCCCGGGAGCACGTGGGCGAGGTGACGCGCGTCAACCACGAGTTCCTGGAGATGCTGCTGGGCCAGGGCTACGTGCCCATCATCTCCCCGGTGGGGCTGGGCGAGGACGGACAGACGTACGACCTGGGCTCGGACGCGGTGGCGGCCGAGGTGGCCAGCGCCCTCAAGGCCCACAAGCTCATCTACCTGCACGACGCGCCAGGCATCCTCCGGGGCGAGGAGCTCTTCAACGAGCTCACGACCGAGCAACTGGAGGTGCTCCTGACGGCGGGCGCGTTCGCCGGCAGCATGCAGACGCGGGCGAAGATGGCGCTCAAGGCCCTGAGTGGAGGCTCCGTGGAGCGCGTGCACGTCATCGACGGGCGCGTCCCGCACAGCCTCATCGCCGAGCTCTTCACCGACAAGGGTGTCGGAACGCTCGTCACCCGCTGAGGCACGGCCATGAGGACCTCGAACGTGAGTCCGCTTCGCACCAACGGAGACAAGGCGGCGCGGCAGGAGACGATCCGCCGCATCATCCGCGCGCACAAGGTGTCCACCCAGGACGAGCTGGGACAGCTCCTGGCGCAAGAGGGCTTCGACGTCACCCAGGCCACGCTGTCGAGGGACCTGGCCCAGCTCGGCGCCATGCGCGTGTCCCTGCCCCAGGGCGGCACGGTGTACGGGCTGGAGGAGGCCCCACCGCCCTCGGGCGAGGACCGGCTGCGCGAGCTGTCGGAGATGGTCCTCTCGGTGGAGGACAACGAGATGTTGGTGGTGGTCCGCACCCGCCCGGGCTCGGCGCCCCTGGTGGCGTCGGCCATCGATCAGGCCCGGCTGCCCGAGAACCTGGGCACCATCGCCGGAGATGACACCATCTTCGTCGCCCCGGCCCGTGGCAAGTCCACCCGTGTATTGAACCGGAAGTTGAAGTCCCTCTTTGGAAAGGAAGAAACCCCGTGACGATTGCCAAGACGGCCGCCTCCGGCGGGCCCGGCCTCCACCCGGAGGTGCTGGCATTCACCAGCTCGCTGGCGCTCGACAAGGCGCTGCTCACCGAGGATCTGGTGGGCAGCATGGCCCACCTCACCATGCTGTCGCGCACCCGGCTCATCCCCGCGGAGGACGCGCGCGCCATCCGTGAGCAGCTCGTGGCCATCTGGAAGGCCGCGCAGGGCGGCACGCTCGTCCTCGCGGAGGAGGAGGACGTGCACATGGCCGTGGAGGCGGAGCTCACCCGCGTCCTCGGGGAGCGCGCGGGCCTCTTGCACACGGCGCGCTCGCGCAATGATCAGGTGGCGTTGGATCTGCGCCTGCACGTGCGCGAGAAGGTGGCCGAGGCGCTCGGCGTGCTGGCGACGCTGCTGGACGGACTGGCCGCCCGGGCCGAGGCGGAGCGCGACACGCTCCTCCCCTCGTACACGCACCGGCAGCGGGCGCAGCCCATCTCGCTGGCGTACCTGCTGTGCGGGTACGGGGCCATGTTCACCCGGGACGTGGACGCGCTGGGCTTCGTGCTGGAGCAGGTGGCCTCGCTGCCGCTGGGCGTGGGCGCCATTGGCGGCACGTCGCTGCCCATCGACCGCGAGGTGACGCGCGAGCTGCTGCGCTTCCCCCGCGTGACGATGAACGGCCTGGACACGGTGGGAGACCGGGACTTCGCGATGGACTTCGCGTACGCGGCCATGCGCTCGCTGCTGCACGCGAGCCGGGTGGCCACGGACTTCTACGACTTCGCCTCGCCCGAGTTCGGCTTCGTGAAGCTGGACGGGGAGATCGCCTGCGGCTCGAGCATGATGCCGCAGAAGCGCAACCCGGACGTCTTCGAGCTGATCCGCGGCAAGTCGGGGCGTGCGGTGGGCAACCTGAACACGCTGGCGGTGCTGGTGAAGGGGCTGCCGGGCGGGTACAGCCGGGACTTGCAGGAGGATCGGCAGGTGCTGCTGGAGACGGGGCCGCTGCTGACGAGCGTGCTGTCCATGCTGAACCTGGCGCTGGGCAAGGTGTCCTTCGACAAGGAGCGGTGCTTCGCGGCGGTGGAGTCGGACTACATGCAGGCCACGGACGTGGCCGAGGCGCTGGCGATGAAGGGGATTCCCTTCCGCACGGCGTACAAGGCGACGGGGGCGCTGGTGCGGGCGTGCCAGGAGCGCGGATTGCCGCTGGCCAAGGTGACGCTGGAGCTGGCACAGTCGGTGGACCCGCGTTTCGACGCCGAGGTGCTGAAGAGCGCGGATCCGCGGCGTGCGGTGGAGCGCAAGGCCAACGCCGGAGGGACCGGACCGGCGTCGGTGGAGAAGCAGATTGCCGGGTTGAAGTCCCATGCGGCGCGGGCGCGGGAGATGGCGGCTGCCATTCCCCGGCTCGCGGCCCTTTTCGATTCCTTGCAGGAGGCAGCACTGTGAAGCGCGATTTTCTGACCCTGGCCGACCGCACCGAGGCCGAATACCGGGCCCTGTTCAAGCGGACGCACGCGCTCAAGGCAAGCCGCAAGCGCAAGGAAGTGGTGACGACGCTGGCGGGGCGGCACCTGGTGCTGGTGTTCGAGAAGTCCTCGACGCGCACGCACCTGTCGTTCGAGGCGGCGATGTACCAACTGGGCGGCACGGTCTCGACGATCACCGCGGGCAGCAGCCAGATCGCCCGGGGCGAGACGATCGAGGACACGGCGCGGGTCATCTCCGGCTACGCGGACTGCATCATGTTCCGCACGTTCGGGGACGATCGGCTGACGGCGTTCGCGAAGGCGTCGCAGGTGCCGGTGATCAACGGCCTGTCGGAGGGCGGGCACCCGGTGCAGATCCTGGCGGATCTGTTCACGGTGGAGGAGCGGCTGGGGACGGTGAAGGGCAAGACGATTGCCTTCCTGGGTGACTGCGCGAGCAACATGGGCCGCTCGTTCGTGGAGGCGACGCGTTTCTTCGGGTTCAACCTGCGGCTGGGGTGCCCGGAGGGATACCGTCCGTCGGCGGAGCTGCTGGCGCAGGCGGGAGCGCGGGTGCACGTGACGGCGGACGCGGCCGAGGCGGTGAAGGGCGCGGACGTGGTGGTGACGGACGTGTGGACGAGCATGGGCCAGGAGGCGGAGTCGGCGAAGCGCATGAAGGATCTGCACGACTACCAGCTCGACGAGGCGCTGCTGGCGAAGGCGAACCCGGGAGCGATCGTGCTGCACTGCCTGCCGGCGCACCGGGGCGAGGAGATCACCGGCGGAGTCATCGACGGTCCGCAGTCGGCGGTATGGGACGAGGCGGAGAACCGGATGCACGTCCAGAAGGCGCTGCTGGAGCAGCTCATCCTGGGTTGATGATCACCCGCTCCCTCTGGGAGAGGGCTGGGGTGAGGGTGTTCTCGAAACCAGAGCCCCCCACCCCACCGTTCCGCCAATAGCCACCTCACTTGTTGCCATGGAAGCGGACTCCGGACAGAGTCACCATTCATGAGAACCCTGGTGGGGTTGGGCTACTCCGGCTGGACCGAGAAGGCGCGCTGGGCACTGGACCACCATCGCGTGGCGTACCAGTACCGCGAACACATTCCCCTGCTGGGCGAGCTGCGGCTGCGGCTCCATGCACCTTCCGGGCAGCGCGGCACCGTCCCGCTCCTGCTGGATGGCTCGAAGGCCACGATGGGCTCGTACGCGATCGCGCAATGGGCCGAGCGTCAGGGCAAGGGCTCCCCGCTGTTCCCCGCGGCGTCGCTCCCGGAGATCGAGCAATGGGAGCAGCGCAGTGACGCGATGCTGCGCGTGGGGCGCGCGTACATGGTGCAGCGGCTCCTCCAATTTCCCGAGGCCCAGGTGGAGGCCCTGCCCTCGTTCGTCCCCGGGATCGCCCGGGGCCCGCTGAAGCCCATGGCGCGGATGGCGGCCCTCTTCCTCGCGAACAAGCACGAGGCGGCGAAGGACCCGGAGGCGTCCCTGCTCGACACGGTCGTGCCCGGGCTCGAGCAACTGCGCGCGGGGCTCCAGGGCAGGAAATACCTCACCGGCGCGTTCTCGTACGCGGACATCACCATGGCGCTGACGCTCCAGTGCATCCAGCCCGTGGACGAGCTCTTCATCCCGCTGGGGCCGGGCCGGAGGAAGGCCTGGGCGCACCCGGCGCTCGCGGAGCGGTTCGCCGACCTGGTCCGCTGGAGGGACCAGCTCTACACCGAGCACCGCCCCGTTCCGGTCGGTCCCCACGAGAAGCCCTGAAGCCCGCTGTTCGCCAGGCGGCAGATGCAGGGTGGAGTTCTCAACGAACGCCGGGGCGCGGCTTCCGCTGGGAATTCCAGCAACACATTACTTACCTGGAGATGCAAGAAACCCGGGGGGATCTCCATGACCGAGGATTGTGTTTCGGGTGAGGCCGTCCTGAATAAGGGGCATGTGGTCTCACCGCCGGGGTTGCCCTACCGGGAGCTCTTCCTGCACCTCGCCGAGCATTCGCCGGACGCGGTCTTCACCAAGGATCTCCAGGGCCGCTACACCTTCATCAACAGCGCCGGGGCCAGCTTCCTGGGTCGTCCGGTGGAGGAGATCCTCGGCCACAAGGACGACGAGCTGGTGCCCGCCGGGGAAGCGGAGGCCACCATGGAGTTCGACCGGCAGGTGCTGCTCGCCGGGCGGGTGCTGCACTCCGAGATGAGCGAGCGCATGGCGGGGTCGCAGCGCGAGTGGTTCTCCACCAAGGGCGTGCTCCGGAGTGAGGATGGGCAGGTGGCCGGGCTGTTCGGCATCGCCCGGGATCTGTCCACCCAGCTGCGCGGAGAAGAGGCCCGGCGCCGCAACGAGGCGCTCTTCCGGTTGGCGGTGGGGGGCAGCTTCGACGCCTTCTTCATCCTCCGGGGCGAGACCGAGGGGATGCGCGTCCTGCACCTCAACACCCATGCCGAGACCCTGCTGGGCTGCCGCGCGCGCGAGGCCGAGGGGCACTTCCTCGCCGAGTTCCCCCATGCGGCCTTCATCGCGCCTCCCGCGGCGTGCGAGGCGTTCTGGCGGACGGGCAAGCCCCAGGACGAGGAAGTGCTCCAGGAGTTGCCCGGAGCCGGGCGCCGCTGGTTCCGCCGCGAGCTGCGGGCCGTGGGCGACTGTCTGGCCGTCACGGTCCGGGACATCACCGAGCAGCGCGAGAGCGAGGCACGCCTGCGGCTCAACGAGCGGATGGCCGCCATCGGGATGCTCGCGGCGGGCGTGGCGCATGAGATCAACAACCCGCTCGCGTTCGTCTCCAGCAACCTCGGCTTCATCCAGACGGAGCTGCGCCAGTTGGAGCAGCCGGAGGACGTCCGGAGTGATCTGCTGGAGGCGGTCGCCGAGGCGCGTGAGGGAGCCGAGCGCATGCGCCTCATCGTGCAGAGCCTGCAATCACTCTCGCGAGGGGATCCGGTGTCTTCCCATCCGCTGGATCTCCACGAGGTGCTGGAGACATCCCTCCACCTGGTCCGGGGCAAGGTGTGCAGCCGGGCCCAACTGGTGCGCGACTACGGCGAGCTGCCCCAGGTGCAGGGCAACGCCGTGCAGCTCGCCCAGGTCTTCGTGAACCTGCTGGTCAACGCCGCGCAGGCCATGCCCCAGGGAGGTGGGGAGCTCCGGCTGAAGACGCGCGTCCAGGACGGCTCGCACGTGGTGGTGGAGGTGCGGGACACCGGCTGTGGCATCCCGCCCGAGAACCTCGAGCGCATCTTCGAGCCCTTCTTCACCACCAAGCCCGCGGGGGAAGGCACCGGCCTGGGGCTGCCCATCAGTCACGAGATCATCCGCGCACTCGGAGGTGAGCTGTCCGTGGAGAGCACCGTGGGCGAGGGCACCACCTTCCGCGTCCGCCTGCGCACGGCAGCCGAGTCCTTCACGGAAGCCCCGGAGCCCACGAGCGCGCGCCAGCCCCTGTTGTCCTAGTGGAGCACCGTGGATGTTCCCTCTCCCTCTGGGAGAGGGCCAGGGTGAGGGTCGTCCCGTCAGCGCGCGTGTTGCGCGAAGAAGTCCCACATGATGGTGGTGGCATCGGGGCCGGAGGGATCGGCGAACGGGTAGCTGGCATCGCCACCGGGCCAGGCGTGATCCATGCCCTGGATCTCATACTTCTGGACCAGCAGCCGGCCCCCGTATTCGTAATTCTTGACGTAATAGCCGCGGCCACCCGGAACGCTGTCATACCAGACATCCGTGGGCGCATAGGGCACGCTGTTGTTGTCGCGGCCATCATCGCCGTAATCATTGGTCTGCAGGAATTGCTGCACGGTCTGCTCGCCGTTGATGGGATTGACGACGCTGTCCTCGGAGCCATGGATGACGAGCACCGGCACTGGCCAGCGCCGCTGGCCCGAGCACGCCCAGGCGTCACGGCCGCGGGCATTGGGATCGTAGATGCTGCCGAACGCCATGGCATAGGCGCTGCCGGAGGCCGTGGTCGCGCCCTTGTACATCGCCCCCGCCCCGACCATGCCGGCGGCGAACACATCCGAGTAACAGGCGAGCAGGATGCTCGTCATCACCGCGCCAGCGGAGACGCCCCCGGCATAGACACGCTGGCCGTCCACCTGGTAGCGGCTCTTCACCCAATCCACCATGCCCACGATGATGGAGGGCTCGCCCATGCCGCGCTCCTGGTTGGTGGCGAGCATGAAGTTCCAACATTGAGTGCCATTGGAGGTGGTGGACTGGTTGGGATAGAGGACCAGGAACGTCTCGGCGTCCGCTTTCTCATTCAGACGCGTGAGGCCAGCGAACTGATCGGGATTCTGGAGACAGCCATGGAGCCCGACGACCAGGGGGATCCGCTGGCCCGGCACATACCCATCCGGGACCCAGAGCTGGAAGCCGCGAGTGCCCCAGAGATTCGTATAGCTGCCGTGGACCCACGAGCCCGCCTGGGCCGGGGTTCCAGACAGCGCGAACAGCACGAGCAGCCATGCACCCATGCGCCAGAAGGCGCCGAGACTCCGCTTCATGGTTCTCTCCTTGTTGCCTGCTTCGGTGTGAGCCCTTCGGTCAGCTCGCGCCCAACATGCGCAGCGCCAATTCGGCGTGGGCGTCCGCGAGCGCGCCAGGAGTGAGTGCTCCCCCCGGCTCGTACCAGTACGGGATGCGCACACCCATCGCGGAGATCGCCGCCGCGGTCACGAGCGGCTCTGGAGGAGAGAACCGTCCCATCGCCACGCCACGCGCGATGACCTCGCGCAGGAGGGCGGAAGACTGGTCGCGCAGCGCCACCGCGGGTGCGGCGAGCTCGGGCGGCAGGGCGTGGATCTCCTCGTTCACCACGATGGCCAGGAGTGGATGGGTCGCATGCGTGAAGGTGTGGGCCCGGATGAGCGCCCGGACCTGCGCGGCCGGCTCGGTGCCCGCCTCCAGCAGCGCCGCGCGAAGGGCTTCGTGGTGCGCCTCATGCCCCACCCTGACGAGCTCCGCGAGGAGGTGCTCCTTGGAGGGAAAGTGCGAGTAGAGCGCGCTCGGCCCGAGCCCCAGCTCCTTCGCCACATCCCGGACCGACGTGCCGTGGAACCCCTGGCTGGCGAAGAGCCGCAGGGCGGTCTCCAGGATTCGCCGCCGCGCCCCCTCGGGCACCGAGGGCGGGAGGCTCACCTTCTGGCCCTGCAGACGTGCTCTGGGAAGGGAACGCATGATCCACCTTGATGAACGAACGTTCGTTCAATTAGCATCCATACCACGCCTGAAGGGTTCTATTCAAATCGTTCATACGAACGATCATTCACTCCGGTGCCCGCCGGAATCCGAGGCCGCGACCATGCCCCTGCTCCAGCTCAACGGTTTCTCCCTCCACTACGAGGAGTCCGGTACGGGCACGCCCGTGCTGATGCTGCACGGGCTCGGCTCCTCGGGACGGGACTGGGAGCTCGTCGCGCCCGGGCTCGAGGCCCACCACCGCGTCATCGTTCCCGACGTGCGAGGCCATGGACGCAGCGGCAAGCCGGCGGGTGCCTATGGGGTGCCGCTCTTCGCCCGGGACATCGCCGCCTTGTGCGATCGGCTCGGTCTCGCCAACGTGCACGTCGTCGGGCTCTCGATGGGCGGGATGATCGCCTTCCAGCTCGCGGTGGACAGGCCGGAGCTGGTGCGCAGCCTGACCATCGTCAACAGCGGGCCCGACATGGTTCCGCGCACGATGCGCATGAGGCTCGCGCTGGCGGCGCGGGTGCTGCTGCTGAAGTCCCTCGGACCGAAGCGCTTTGCCCGGATGCTCGCACCGAAGCTCTTCCCCAAGCCGGAGCAGGCGGAGCTCCGGCAGAGGGTCGAGGAGGCGATTGGCGCCAACGAGCCGGACGCGTACATGCGCGCGACCCGCGGGCTCGTCGGCTGGAGCGTCCTGGCGCGGCTGAAGGAGATCTCCTGCCCTGTCCTGGTCCTCGCCTCCGATCGCGACTACACGCCCCTGTCCGCCAAGAAGGCGTATGTCGACCTGCTCGCGAATGCCCGCCTCCAGGTGGTGACGGACTCCGGCCATGCCTCGCCGATGGATCAACCCGGGCAGCTCATCGATGCGGTGAAGGCCTTCCTCCTCGAGCTCGAGGGGCCGGCCCGCGACACGCGAAGCCTGGGCTGAGCTTCAGCGCAGGGGCAGGGACACCATCGCCTCGGCGAAGCGCTCGAACACCTGGTTCGCGGTGAGCGTGGGCTGCTCGTCGATGTTGCCCAGCATCATCGCGAAGACGACGCGGGGGTGCTCGGGATCATGGGGACGCTCGGCGACGCCCACGAAGGCCTTCTGCCCCGAGAGCGTCCCCGTCTTGGCGCGGATGAGCCCCTTCGCTCCGTTGTTGGCGGCGGTGTTCGCCAGCGTGCCGTCCACGCCCGCGATGGGCAGGCTCTCCAGCAGCGCGGGGCCGTACGGCTCCTTCAGGCTGGTGTAGATGACCCCCACCAACCCCTGCGCGGTGGCCACGTTGTAGCGAGACAGCCCACTGCCATCCGCTGCCCGCAGCAGACGCGGGGAGATGCCCCGGCGTGTGAGCTCCTGCGCCATCGCGTCTCGCAGCGCGGTGTAGCTCTCGGTGCCCGTGCGCTCGCGGGTGAAGCGCAGGCCGAGCCGCTCGGCGTACAGGTTGAGCGACTCCTTGTTCGTCACCTTCACCAGCTCGGCCAGGGACGGGCTGACGAACTCCAAGAGCGGCTCGCTCGTGGTGGCCGTGGGCACGGCCGCCGTATGCGGAGCGGCCGGCACGCGCCAGATGCCACGCACGGCCAGGGACTCCTCCAGGCACGAGGAGAACAGGGCCTGGGGATCGTCGATGGCGACACGCATGTTGGCCTTGCGCGGGCACTGCTCCGCCGTCGAGCGCCACACGCAACGGATGCTCCCACTCCCCCGCTCGCGCACGCAGCCGAGCCCGGCACGCTGGGCGTTCGGCTCCAGGTACACCACGGTGGGCGGTGCCTCGAAGGCCGGGCTGTAGCGCACCGTGATGGGCCGCCGGGGCTGGGTGTTGCAGTCCTGGCCCTCGGGGCGCTCCAGCGACAGGTCCACCACGTTCTCGCGGAAGACGAAGAGGGACGGGGCGGCGCTGTAGGCGTAGGCCGCATCATCCCAGGCCCAGCCCGGACCGAAGAGGCCATAGGGCCCCTCGTCCGCGTTGTTCACCCGCACCGCTCCAATCCACTGCCGGATACCCCGCGTGTGGATGGCCTCGGCGAGCTGCTCGCAGGCCACGGTGGTCTCGGGGAAGCGCCACGAGCCCAGTGAGGGATCTCCCGAGGCCTCCACCACGAGATCCCCGAGGAAGAGGTTGCCCAGTTGCGTGCCCTCGAGCCGCACCGGCGTGTGGAAGCGGTAGTCCGGGCCGAACGCGGACAGCGCCGCGGAGGTGGACACCACCTTCATCGTCGACGCGGGCAGCAGGCGCACGTGCTGATGACGCGCGTAGAGGGGGATGCCCGTGGCGGCGTCCACCATGAAGACACTGGCGAGCGTGCCTTCGTTCTCCACGGATTCGAAGAGGGAGTCCGCCACCGTGGTCAGTGACGGCGGCGGCGGACGGGTCGTCACGCGGGGAAGACAGGCTGGCAGCACGAGGGCCGCCAACAGGAGCGTCGCGAGGGGGGAACGGCGCATGAAGCTCAAGCTACCGTCCCCTCACGGGGGTGTCGACGCTGGGGTTGCGTACGGAGTACGGCTTTCGTGCGGACGTCCACAGAGGGGGCGGGGGGGCAACCCGGGAGCCGGATACCCTCACCCCGTCCCTCTCCCGGGGGGAGAGGGGTTGTTGACGGCGTGGGGAGTTACTGACGGAAGGGCTCCCCTCCTCCGACTCCCCTACTTCCTGGCCAGGTAGTCCTGGAGCGGACGCACCGTCTGCTCCTTGCGCAGCAGCGCCTCCAGCGCCCCCACCGCCATCCGCGCCGCCTGCACCGTCGTGTAGTACGGCACGCTGTGCATCAGCGACTCGCGCCGGATGGAGAAGCTGTCCGCGATCTCCTGCTTCCCGAACGTCGTGTTGATCACCAGGACGATCTGCCCATCCACGATCTTGTCCACGATGTGCGGCCGGCCCTCCTGCACCTTCAGCACCTTCTGCGTTTCGAGCCCCTTCGTCGCCAGGTAGTCGTGCGTGCCGCCCGTGGTCACGATCTGGAACCCCAGCGAGCGCAGCCGCCTGGCCAGATCCACCACCGCTGGCTTGTCGTCGTTCTTCACCGAGATGAAGACCTTGCCGCTCCTCGGCAGCTTCACGCCCGCCGCCTGCTGGCTCTTCGCGAAGGCCGACGCGTAGTCGTCCGCGATGCCCATCACCTCGCCCGTGGACTTCATCTCCGGCCCGAGGATGACGTCCACCCCCGCGAAGCGCGCGAACGGGAACACCGACTCCTTCACCGCCACGTGCCGGAACTCGGGCTCCTGCGTCGCGCCCAGCTCCGCCAGCGTCTTGCCCACCATGCACAGCGAGGCGATCTTCGCCAGCGGCATGCCCGTGGCCTTCGAGATGAACGGCACCGTGCGGCTCGCCCGCGGGTTCACCTCGAGCACGTAGATCGTCTTGCCCTGGATGGCGAACTGCACGTTCATCAGGCCCACCACGCCCAGTTCCTTCGCCAGGGCGATCGCCTGATCCTTCATCCGCTCCACCAGGTCCGGCGACAGCGAGTGCGGCGGCAGCGTGCACGCCGCGTCACCCGAGTGCACCCCCGCCTCCTCCACGTGCTCCAGCACTCCGCCCACCAGCACCGCGCCCGTCTTGTCCGCCACCAGATCCAGGTCCACCTCGGTGGCGTCCTTCAGGAAGCGGTCGATCAGCACCGGGTGCTCCGGCGACGCGCTCACCGCCTCGCGCATGTACCGCTCCAGGCTCTGCTGGTCGTACACGACCTCCATCGCCCGGCCGCCCAGCACGTACGAGGGCCGCACCATCACCGGGTAGCCGATGCGGTCGGCCACGCGGTAGGCCTCCTCGTGGCTGCGCGCCACGCCGTTCTCCGGCTGCGTCAGCCCCAGCTTCTCGATGAGCTGCGCGAAGCGCTCGCGGTCCTCGGCCCGATCGATGGCGTCCGGCGGCGTGCCGAGAATCGGTAGCCCCGCCTTCTCCAGCGGCACGGACAGGCGCAGCGGCGTCTGCCCGCCGAACTGCACGATGGCGCCCACCGGCTTCTCGCGCTGTGACACCTCCAGCACGTCCTCGATGGTGAGCGGCTCGAAGTACAGGCGGTCCGACGTGTCGTAATCCGTGGACACCGTCTCCGGGTTGCAGTTGACCATCACCGTCTCGTACCCGGCCTCGCGCAGCGCGAAGGCCGCGTGCACGCAGCAGTAGTCGAACTCGATGCCCTGGCCGATCCGGATGGGGCCGCTGCCCAGGATGAGCACCTTCTGGCGCGGGGTGGGCGGCGCCTCGTCCTCCTCCTCGTACGTGGAGTAGAGGTAGGGCGTGTAGGCCTCGAACTCGGCGGCGCAGGTATCCACCCGCTTGAACACCGGCCGGATGCCCTTCTCGTGCCGGCGCGCCCGGACATCGGCCTCGGTGCAGCCCAGCAGCTGCGCCAGGTACCTGTCCGCGAAACCGTCCGCCTTCGCCGCGCGCAGCACCTCGTCCGGCACCTTCTCCAGCTTGCCGAACTCCTGGATGCGCTTCGCCTCGTGCACCAGCGCCTGGATGTGACGCAGGAACCACGGGTCGATGGAGGACAGCTCGTGCACCTCCTCCACCGTCATGCCCTCGCGGAAGGCCTGCACCAGGTAGCCGGGCCGCTCGGGACGGGGCACGCGCACGTGGTCGCGCAGCACCTTTCGCCGCTCGTCCTTGTCCTCGGGCAGCTCGGGGGACTCCAGGCCCGTGCGGCCGGACTCCATGGAGCGCATCGCCTTGAGGTAGGCCTCGCGGAACGTGCGGCCGATGGCCATCACCTCGCCCACCGCGCGCATGCTGGTGCTGAGGGTGCGGTTGGCGTGGGGGAACTTCTCGAAGTTGAAGCGCGGCACCTTCACCACCACGTAGTCCAGCGTGGGCTCGAAGGAGGCCGGGGTGTCGCGGGTGATGTCGTTGCGCAGCTCGTCCAGCGTGTAGCCGAGCGCCAGCTTCGCCGCCACCTTGGCGATGGGGTAGCCCGTGGCCTTCGAGGCCAGCGCGCTGGAGCGAGACACGCGCGGGTTCATCTCGATGACCACGATGCGGCCATCGCGCGGGTTGACGCCGAACTGGATGTTGGAGCCACCCGTGTCGACGCCGATCTCCCGGATGATGCGCATGGACGCCTCGCGCAGCCGCTGGTACTCGCGGTCCGTGAGCGTCTGGGCGGGGGCCACGGTGATGGAGTCACCGGTGTGCACGCCCATGGGGTCCAGGTTCTCGATGGAGCAGACGATGATGACGTTGTCCGCCGAGTCGCGGACCACCTCCAGCTCGTACTCCTTCCAGCCGAGCACGCTCTCCTCGATGAGGATGGTGGAGGTGGGGCTGGCCTTGAGGCCGGAGCGGCAGATGGCCTCGTACTCCTCGCGGTTGTAGGCGATGCCGCCGCCGGTTCCACCCAGGGTGAAGGAGGGCCGGATGATGGCGGGGAAGCCGATCTCCTCGGTCAGCGCGAGGGCCTGCTCCATGGTGGTGGCGTAGCCGCTCTTGGGCAGCGCCACGCCGATGCGCTCCATGGCCTGCTTGAAGAGGAGCCGGTCCTCGGCCTTGTTGATGGCCTCGAGCGAGGCGCCGATGAGCTTCACCCCGTATTTCTCGAGGATGCCCTGTTCGGCGAGCGCCTTGGCCAGGTTGAGCGCCGTCTGTCCGCCCATGGTGGGGAGGACGGAGTCGGGGCGCTCCTGGGCGATGATCCGCTCGGCGACCTCGACGGTGATGGGCTCGATGTACGTACGGTGGGCGAACTCCGGGTCGGTCATCACCGTCGCCGGGTTGCTGTTCAAGAGGACGACCTCGACGCCTTCCTCCCGCAGTGCCTTGGTGGCCTGGGTTCCTGAGTAATCGAACTCGACCGCCTGGCCGATGACGATCGGGCCAGAACCGATGACGAGGACCTTCCGGATATCGTTACGCTTGGGCATCGAGGGGGGCCCAATAGCAACCTTCGCCCCCTCTTGCACGAACCGTGTGAAACGGGTAGCGGGGGGTTTCGGAGGTGGAGCCCGCCAGGCGGCAGGGGGGGCGGTCCCAGGCGGCCGGGCGCTCTGCTAGTCTGCGCTCCGTTTTCCGGAGGTTTCATGCGTCGCTGGTCCCTGGCCCTGCTCCTCACCCTCGCCGCTCCCGTCTTGGCCCAGGAGGCCCAGGAAGCCCCCGCCGCGGCCCCGGCATCCGAGCCGGCCCCGGCTCCCGCCCCGGCCCCGGCTCCCGCTCCTGCCGCCGAGCAGGCCGCGCCCACTGAGCAGGCAGCGCCCGCCGGAGAGTCGGCGCCCGCCGAGAAGCCGCGCCGCCGCCGCAAGCAGGAGGCCGCCGCCGAGGCACCCGCCGCCGCCCAGGCTCCGGCTCCCGCGGCCCCGGCTCCCGCTCCGACCCCCACTCCCACTGTTCAGGCTCCGGCTCCCACGGTCCCGGCGGCTCCGGCTCCCGCCCCCGAGCCCGGCAGTGTCCAGGATCAGGTGCGCAACGAGGCCCGCTACCTGGTGGGCTATCTGCTCACGGGTGACGTGCGCAGCACCGTGTCGATGCTCTCCTTCCCCTTCCAGCTCGAGGAGCGGAGGTTCGACGCGCCCGAGCCGCTGGTGGTCACCTGGGTGAAGGAGCTGCGCAACAAGCGGACGGACCTGGTGACGCTCTACGACGTGGAAGTGCTGCCGTACGCGGAGATGGAGAAGAAGTACGGCAAGCCGCCCGCGCGGTTGGGCGCCATCGTCCCGCGCGGCACCGAGGTGTACGCCGCGGTGGCCAACCTCTCGGGCCGCGCGGCGGTCCTCCTGTACCGGCAGGACGGCGACGGCTGGAAGGCGTTCGCCTATACGGACTGACCGCAGGAGCCGGAACTTCGGGGCTCGTGGCCATCGAAGGAAGAGAGCCCCTCTTATACTCAGGGTGTACTCGCGAGAGGGGCGGTCATGCGGATTGGAGTACTAATGCTCGTTGGTCCCATCCTGCTCGGCCTGGGGTGTGGTCATGAGCGCTCGGCTTCCATCCGGGAGCCCTCCGCTACAGCGAAGCAGGAGCGTCATGGGCCTGACACCGAGGTCGAGGACGAAGGCGTACGCGCCAAGGGGAGCACCGTCTCTTCCCGCGTCTCGGTGCTCATCGCCAACGGACAGTTCGCCGAGGCAGAAGCCCTGATCGCCGAGGGCGTCGCGTCGGGGCTCCTCTCCCAGCCTCATGCAACCCGGTTGTTGGAGCGCATCGCCCAGTTGAACATGAAGCTCGGCGAAATCTCCGCGAGGCTCCAGCGCGCTCCGGACTTCCCCTCGCAGCTCAAGGACTACACCCTGTTTCAGATCAAGCGGATGCTGGACAGGGGCGACTTCAGCCTCGCCACGGAAGCCCAATTGAGAATGGCCAAGAAGCTGCTCGAGAACCCGGATCGCTTGATGGACAAGGTGAGGTAGGCCGTGGCGCATCCCAGCCTTGATGAGCTGACGGCCATGTTCCAGGCGGCCCGGAAGGCGGGAGAGGCCGACAAAGACAATCCCGAGCAGCTCCGAATCCACCGAGAACTACTCGCGGCCTGTCCTGCGTTCACCCCCAACCTCCTGCGCCTCGCCCGGCTGCTCCAACTCATCGAGCAGCCCAGCGTGGATGCTCGGGAGTCTTTCTCGGAAGCCCAGCGGCTGCTGGAGCAGGCGGTACAGAGTTCGGAACGAAGTGCTCCCTCGTTGGTGGAGCTCGGCTACTTCCTGGACGATCTCCGCAACGCCCCGGAGGACGCGTTCGCGCTCCATCAGGAGGGAGCTGCGAAGTCCTTGGAGACACTCGAGTACGCGTGGGCGGGAATGATCCGGCACTGGACCGACACGCGAACTCGCGAGTCGCTGTCACAGGCACTCCAACTCGGGGAAAGGGCCCTGAAGGTCTTCCCCGAGTCCGAGCGCATCCTCTACTACGTCACGGACGCGAGGCGTTACGCCGCTCAGCAGGGAATGATCCCAGTTGGGGAAGAGTGATGCCGCTGACCATAGCCCTCACGTAAGACCGGGTTCGGCAGGACGCATCCCTGACACCCATCAAAACGGCTCGGTACGGAAGGGCTCGCCGCCTCTACTCGCCCGCCTCCTTTTGTTCCCCCCTCCTTCGAATTGCATGGAGTCTCTCCACAGCGGAGAAGGGGAAAAGGGCGCGGTGCTGGATGTTCGCGTAGAACGCCGCCAGATAGCGCTCGCTCCCAATCTGGATGACGGCCTGCGCAGGATGCTCGGCCTGAGCACCCCACCAGGCCTCCGCCTCGTCACGCGTGTTGAACGTGGCCACCGCAGGAGGAAGACCGTTTCGCGTCATCTCCTCGATATGGATCGCAATCGCCAGATCTGGAACAAGCGCACGGCGTTCTCCGTCGCGAGACGAAAGGACGACGTGGTACTCGTCCGCGATCAACAAGAGGGCCAGATCGGGCGACTGGGGCCTTTCCCTGATCCAGACTTCTGCGTCGTCGCGGGTGTTGAAGGAAGCGATGACCCACGGGGGAGACTTGCATTCATCACTGCGGTAACGCTCGAACTCATAAGACTGCCCATTCCGCCAAACGAACCAGAGTGCGTCGATGGCAAGGAGAAACAACTCCTTCTCCTCGGGAGACTGAGCATGTTCCCGGTTCTTCCCGAGGAACTCCTGCGCTTCGAGCATGCGGTCGAAAATCGTCACGGCACCACCGCCGTGAATCGGGGCTCGCCATCAACTTCCGAGGAGGCCAATGCGGCCGCTGGAATCAAGGCAATGAGCGCCCCAGGGGGAAAGGCCACGATGAAGGCAACTCCCGCAACGACGACAACACTTCCCACCAACACCTCGTGACGATTGCGCTTCAACCAGTCAACCGCTTGATTCGTGGCCGAGAATTCTTGAGGGCGGCGCCTCTGCAACTCCTCGCAATCGCGGTACGGCTGCCAGCAGCCCTTCCTGCAATGCTCCTCCTTGGCGCGATACGAAGTGATGTGCGAATAGTCCTCGGAAAGAGGCTGACTCAGGCAACTCGCAATGCACGCGTCGAACTCCGCATGACAATCGCGCGAGTGCGCAGCCGCGGGCACGATGCGGCCATGGGCCCTCTCCGCACGCGGCTGGAGCCTGAATTGCGAAAGATCGAATTCCACAACGGGGCGCCAGCTGTGTGTGAGGTGACCGCTGGGGGACTCCTGGATGACGAGCACGTACTGGTCGAGCTCTTCGACGGCTGGGGACAAGCTGCCGCCAGCCATCTCCACGGGCCCACGGGTGCTCTCATCATGAGCCGGCCCCGGACCTGCCGGTCCGGATGCACAGCCCGCTACGAGCACTCCCAAGAGGGCCAGTGTCCCCAACTGCAACTTCCCGCTTCTCATCTGGCCGAAGCTAGGCGGGCGATGGGGGCGGCACAAGCGTCTCAGCGCGTGGAGCCCACGAACTCGCGGAAGCGCTCCAGACCCTTGTGCAGCTGCTCGCGCGAGGTCGCGAAGCTCATCCGGAGGTAGCCCTCCACGCCGAACGGAGCACCTGGCATCGCGCCCAACCGGAAGTCGTTGAGCAGGATCTCCGAGATCTGCATCGACCCCGTCAGCGGCTCGCCCTTGTACGTGCGCCCCAGCAGGCCGCTCACGTTGGGCAGCACGTAGAAGGCGCCCTCGGGACGCCGGCAGCGCACGCCTTCAATCGAATTGAGCGCATCCACCACCATGTCCCGCCGCCCCCGGTACTCCTCCACCATGGGCACGAAGATGTCCTGCGGCCCCTTGAGCGCCGCCACCGCCGCCTTCTGCACGAAGGACGCCGCGTTCGACGTGGACTGGTCCTGCACCATCTGCATGCCCGCGATGAGCCACCTGGGCCCCGCCGCGTAACCCAGGCGCCAGCCCGTCATCGAGAAGGCCTTGCTCATCCCGTTGATCACCACCAGCCGCGGCACCAGCTCCGGCGCCACGTTGCCGATGTTCAGGAACTCGCCCTGGTAGAGCAGCTTCTCGTAGATGTCATCGCTGATCACCAGGCACTCGTGACCGCGCACCGCCTCCGCGATTCCCTCCAGCGCCGCCCGCGAGAACACCGCCCCGGACGGATTGCTCGGGCTGTTGAGGATGATCGCCTTCGTGCGCGGCGAGAGCGCCCGGCGGATGGCGTCCGGATCCGGCGCGAAACCGTCCTCCTCGCGCGTCTGCACGAAGACGGGCTTGCCACCCGCCAACTGCACCATCTCCGGGTAGCTCACCCAGTACGGCGCCAGGATGATGACCTCGTCGCCCTCGTTCAGCAGCGCCTGGAAGGCGTTGTAGATGGCCTGCTTGGCCCCCACCGACACCACCACTTGATCCGGCGTGAACGTGAGGCGGTTGTCCCGCTCCAGCTTGCCGCAGATGGCCTCGCGCAGCTCCGGGATGCCCGCCGTGGGCGTGTACTTCGTGAAGCCCTGCCGCAGGGCCTCGATGGCCGCCTGCTTGATGTGCTCCGGCGTGTCGAAGTCGGGCTCGCCCGCCACGAGACCCACCACATCCACGCCCTGCGCCGCCAGCGCCTTCGCCTTCGCGTTGAGCGCGAGCGTGGGTGACGGCTTGATGGCCTTGAGCCGGTTCGCAAGATTCATGGCTGGTGACTAGCAGCGCGCCCCCCGGCTGGACAAGAAGCCCGGAGTCACCAGTGAACAGATCCACGCCCTGCCACGGTGCGCCAACGACTCTCGGCCCACCGCGTCATCGAGCCGCGCTTCTGGCGCCGCTCAGCCCTGCTTCGCGTACTTCGCGCGCAACACCTTCAGCACGTTGGGCGGAACCAGTCCCTCCACGTTGCCGCCGAACGAGGCCACCTCGCGCACGAGCTGCGACGACACGTAGAAGTAGTCCTCGCCCGTCATCATGAAGACGGTCTCGATGCCGGGTGCCAGCTTGCGGTTCATGTTCGCCAGCTGGAATTCGTACTCGAAGTCCGAAACGGCCCGCAGTCCGCGCAACAGCACGTTCACGTTGCGCTTCTTCGCGTACTCCACCAGGAGTCCGTGGAAGGCATCCACCTCGACCCGCGGATCCTGGCACGCATCGAGGATGAGCTGCTTGCGCTCTTCCTCACTGAAGAGCGGGACCTTCTTCGGGTTCACCGCCACAGCGACGATCACCCGATCGAACATCTGGAGTGCGCGCTGAATGATGCTGAGGTGACCGTTGGTGAGCGGATCGAACGAGCCCGGATAGATGGCGGTGCGCATGCATGCCCAGTCTCGACGCACCGTGACAACCGGTCAAGGAATGCGGAACAGACTGATCAAGGTGTCACCGAAACGCCGCTGATCCACCCGCTCGAAGCCCTCGTGGGACTCGGGGGCCGCCTCCCGCTTGTCGTGCTCGACGACCACCGTGCCCCCGAGGGCCAGCACCTTGTTCCGGGCGATCCCCTCCAGCACCGTCTCCACCACCCGGGCCGCGTACGGCGGGTCCGCGAAGACGAGCTCGAACCTGTCCCCCCTCCGGCCGAGCACCTCGAGCGCCCGCTCCACCGGCTGCGCGAGGATCTCCACCCGCGTGCCAAAACCCAGCGTCTCCGTGTTCGTCCGGCAGAGAGACAGCGCCTCGCGGTCCGAATCCACCAGCACGGCCCGGGTGGCCCCTCGCGAGACGGACTCGAGGCCCAGCGCCCCCGTCCCCGCGTAGAGGTCCAGCACCTTCTGCTCCTCCAGCCACTGGCCGAGCACGTTGAAGATCGTCTCGCGCACCCGGTCCGCCGTGGGGCGGATGTGCTTCGACGTGGCCTTGGGGCCCGCCAGCGCCCTTCCCTTCGCACTGCCCGCGACAATCCGCATCAGTCGCCCCGCTCCGCCAGGAAGAGCATCGACTTCCACCCCGTCCGCGACGCGCCCAGCGCCGCCAGCACCTCGCAGGCCTCGGTGAAGGTCAGCGCCTCCAGCCGCGTCGCCTCCGTGCCATCCAGTGCCGGAAGCTGCGCGCCCATCACCCCGAGCAACTCTCCCGCTCCCAGTCCGGCCTTCTCCGCCTTCTGCTCCAGGCTCGCGCGCACCTGCTCCGGAAACGAGGCCAGCGCCAGCCGCTCGAAGGGCGCCGTGCACTCCACCTTCTTCACCCCCGCCGCCACGTACGTCGGCAGCACCCGCGCCGAACGCCGCCCCGCCTCCCCCACCGTCACCCCTACCCCGTACTGCCCCGCCAGCTCCACGAGGCTCCGCAGGAACTGCACGTCCTGATCCTCCTCGCCCAGCAGGGCCGCGGACACACGCAGGAAGAGCACCGCCAGGCCCCGCCGCCGCAGGCCCTCCAGGAGATCCCTGGCGCCGTCCAGCTCACTGCCCTCGGCGCCCGCGGGCAGTGACACCTCCAGCGCCAGCTCCCGCTCCACCACCGGCCCGGCCAGCCGCCGCACCGCATCCGCCGCCGCGCCCGCGTCCAGCCGCGTCACGTCCAGCGACACCAGCGAGAAGCCCGCGTCCACCAGGCGGAAGAGGCCCTCCTCGAGCTGCCCCAACGTCTCCGGCTCCGCCCTCGGCACCCGCACCGGCCCCGCCTGCAGGAAGACGGGGCGCGTGTGGCCATCCGCCTCCGCCACCTCCTGCACCGCGGCCATGAAGCGCTCGGCCGCGCCCCGGTCCGCCAACGGGTGCTGGCACAGCAGCCCCAGCACCGCGTCCTCGCTCCGCGCCGCCGCCAGCAGCCCCGGCAACATCGGCCGCACGGGCACGGGCGCACACGGCAGCGCCGCCGGTACCCCCTCGAGCGCCGCGAGCAGATCGCGCGGGTTGAGCGCGGGCAGCCGCGAGCGGGTCCCCAGCCGCGCCACCACGCTCGTCGGCCTCAGCGTCAGCACCTTGTCGAGCACGTTCATCCGGAGAACGAGAATCATCCGCTCCCGAGGGGGGCCGCAAGCGCGATATGGGGAATTTCGTTCAGCCCCTCACCTGGCGCGCCCCCCAGGGGACGGGCGTCAGGGCGCCGCGCAACCCGAGGCGGTGGACACGCTGAGCGGTGTGGCCGTGCGCACGAGGCTCTTCGTCACCACCCGCACGTCGGACACCGACACGCTGGCGCCCTCGGTGTACTCCGACTTGCCCTCGACGGGAGAGAAGGCGGCATGGGTCGGCGCCTGCACGCAGCCCGCCCCCTTGGGGAAGACCTGGAGCAGTGTCAACTCCGGGCCCGACAGGGTGAAGGAGAACGTCGAACCATCGGGTCCGGGCGCCACGTGGAGGCCCGCGTACCGGGCATCCAGGAAGGAGCCATCGGCGCCGAAGCGGGCGAGCACCTGGGTGCGCACGTCGGAGCCGAGCGCTCCACTGTTCGCCACGAAGGACATCCACGTGTCCTCGCCCATGGGGACCAGCGAGTGGCCGCTGCCGAACTGGAGCGGGGCCTGGGTGCTCCCCGTCGAGGTGGCCACCGTCTGCCAGAGCTCCGCGCGGCTCATCTT
The DNA here is from genome assembly GCF_000733295.1 of Archangium violaceum Cb vi76. GTDB lineage: Bacteria > Myxococcota > Myxococcia > Myxococcales > Myxococcaceae > Archangium > Archangium violaceum. The sequence continues at coordinate 23,743 of NZ_JPMI01000009.1, forward strand.
CTGGAGGCGGCCCGAGGCATCGAACGCCGTGAGCACGAACGGGCTCAGCGCGGCCACGTTGTCACTGCGCGTGGAGTCGTTGCCCAGCCCCACGAGGAACGAGCCATCGGGCTGGACGCGAAGGCCCGCGAGGCTGTGGCCCTGGGCGGGCCCGGGGGAGGCGAAGCTCTTCCACGCCACCCTGCCGTCCAGGGAGAACTTCGTCAGGCCGATGCCCGACATGCGGCCGCCCAGGCCCAGGGGCACGCCCGCCGCGACGAAGCCATCGCCCGCCGCCACCACGTGCACCGCGGGGATCGTCTTCGCCCAGACGGGCGTCAGCGACGCATCCACCCGCATCAGGTTGCCCGCGGCGAGCAGCAGCCCCCCGTCGTCGAGCACCAGGGCGCGGCCGGGCGCGAGGCCGTACTCGACGGCGCGAGCCACGCTTCCATCCGCCCCCTCGAGCCGCAGCACCCGGAGCGAGCCGGGATAGGACTCTCCCGCGAGGACGAAGACCGAGTCCTCCGGGCCCGGCAGCACCTGCGACGGAACGGTCCGCTCGTCGATGCGCACGGCCCACTTCGGCCTCATCGAGGAGTCGAGGCGGATGACCGCGAGATCGGCGCTGTAGCCCTTGTCGTCCGCCAGCAGTGCCGACAGCACCACGTCCCCGCCCGGCAACGCGGTGATGACGCCATTGCGGTACTCGACGTAGAACCGCGAGTCATTCAGCGTCAGCGTCGCCGCGGTGTTCTCCCGGGGAACCCCACCACCACCTCCTCCCCCGCCCCCACCCCCCACGAGCCCGCAGGCCGTCAGCACGCACAACAAGGCACCACACATCCACCGCGCACACATCATGTGTCCATTCTCCCAGGTACGGGTATCAGAACCACTACTCTACCTGGGCGCCCAGGGAGTGTATCCAATACGCGTGGGGCCAACGGTCTGGAGGAAGGACGAGACGAGCCCCTCACGGCCTCCCGGTCGTAGAAGGCGAGCGTCTAGAAGAAGCGGCTCAGTGCACCTCGCCCTGGTGGGCGTAGGTCTCGCTCTCGATCTGGATCGTGGTGTGGTCGATCCCGAACCGCTCGAAGAGCTCGTGCTTGGCCGCGGTGAGGATGTGATCGTTGTTGCAGACCATCGGATCCTGCACCACCAGGTGCGCCGACAGCGCGTGCATCCCGCTGGCGATGGTCCACACGTGCAGATCGTGCACGTCGCGCACGCCCTCCACCTTCAGCAGCAGGCCCTTCACCACCGACAGGTCCACGTGCGCCGGCACCGCCTCCAGCAGTACGTCCACCGCGTCGCGCACCAGCCGCACGGCGCCCACGACGA
>NZ_JPMI01000010.1 GCF_000733295.1 Archangium violaceum Cb vi76
CGGAGATGAGCACCGAGATGATTGGGTCCTCCATGTACCAGCCCGTCAGGTACATCACCCCGGCGCCGATCAGCACGCCCACGCTGGAGAGCGCGTCCCCCAGCACGTGCAGGAACGCCCCGCGCACGTTCATCGAGTGTGAACGGTGCAGGAATCCGAGCGCTCCCAGGTTCGCCACCAGGCCCACCAGGGCCACGATCGCCATGGGGCCCAGCTTCACCTCGGCCGGGGCGAGCATCCGCTCCCAGGCCTCCACCAGGATGAAGACGGTGATGCCCAGCAGCAGCACGCCGTTGAGCAGCGCGCTGAGGATCTCCATGCGGTAGTAGCCGTACGTCTTCTTCAGATCCGCCGGCTTGCCCGAGAACCACAGCGCCAGCAGGCTCAGCCCCAGCGCGCTCACGTCCGTGAGCATGTGGCCCGCGTCGGACATCAACGCCAGCGAGTTGGTGAGATAACCTCCCACCGCCTCCGCCACCGCGATCGTCCCCGTGAGCACCAGGGCGAACAGGAGCCGCGACCGGTCCTTCCGCCGCTCCTCCTTCATGGAAGGAGGCAGCCGCTTCGCGGGTTTACCGTGACCATGCCCCTCACACGCCTCGCCGTGGGCGTGATCATGGTCATGTCCCGATGCGCCATGGATGTGGGGAGAGGTAGTCACGAGCGGGTGATGTGCGAACGCAGATCCACGGAGAAGCACCAAACGGCTAGAGTTCCAAAACATCGCGGGTTCAAGGTTTTTCCCAGTTCAACCTACCCAAGGGCACGGCACGGCAGATGGACTTCGAGAGGCACCAGAACCTGCACACCATCATCATGCTGCGGGAAATCATTCGCAAGTGGTGGAGAGCGGAGCTCCACTTCGCGGACCGCAACGGGCTGGTGATGGATTGGCAGAAGGGAGGAGATATTCCCCCGACGCCCAACGGGTGCTGCCGCTTGTCGCTCAGCTCGCGGGAAGGCCTGCGGCGTTGCAACCAGTCCGTGCGCCAGCTGCACGAGCAGTTCCGGACCAACCGGCGTCTGCGCCGCGCCACCGCCCAGCCGTGCCACCTGCAATTCAGCCTCCTGGGCGCGCCCATCTACGTGCAGGACGAGTACGAGGGCTGCCTCTTCGTGGAGGGCTTCCTGCGCGAGCGGCCCTCGAGCCGGGAAGTGGATGTGCTCAAGACGCGCCTGCGCGAGCTGGGCGCGGTGAGCTCGGACGTGGAGCGCGTGGTGGAGCGCCTGCCGGTGCTCGGCGACGAGGGCATGGAGCGGCTGGCGGATCTGCTCGAGTACGGCGCCAGCGAGATCGCCGCCTTCGAGGCCGACAAGGCCCGCCGCGAGGAGAGCGGTCCGCCGGGAATCACCCCGGGCAACGGCGAGCACTACCGCTTCGAGGACATCATCGGCCGCTCCGGGCCCATGCAGGAGATCTTCAAGCTGCTGCAGAAGGTGTCCAACTCGGAGGCCACCATCCTCATCAACGGAGAATCGGGCACGGGCAAGGAGCTGGTGGCGCGCGCCATCCACTCCAACGGCCCGCGGCGGCACGGCCCCTTCGTGGTGCAGAACTGCTCGGCCTTCAACGACAACCTGCTGGAGAGCGCGCTCTTCGGCCACATGCGAGGCTCCTTCACCGGCGCCATGCGCGACAAGAAGGGCCTCTTCGAGGTGGCCGACACGGGCACCTTCTTCCTGGACGAGGTGGGTGACATGTCCCCCGCCCTGCAGGTGAAGCTGCTGCGCGTGCTCCAGGAGGGCACCTTCCTGCCCGTGGGTGGCACCGAGCCACGCGAGGTGGACGTGCGCGTCATCGCCGCCACGCACAAGGACCTGGGGGAGATGGTGAAGCGGGGCGAGTTCCGCGAGGACCTCTTCTACCGCATCAACGTCATCCGGGTGCACCTGCCCCCGCTGCGCGAGCGCCGGGACGATCTGCCCCTGCTGGTGGACCACTTCCTGCGCAAGCACCACCGCGAGGGCCAGCGCGCCCGGGGCCTGTCCCCCGAGGCCATGGCCCTGCTCGCCTCCTACGCCTGGCCCGGCAACGTGCGCGAGCTGGAGAACGAGATGGAGCGCCTGCTGGTGCTCGGTGGAGACCTGGATCTGCTGCCCGCCGAGCTCATCTCCAGCCGCATCCGGGACGCGGTGACACCCGGGAGCCTCTCCATGCTCACCGCCCGCGCCGCCGGCAAGCTGCACGAGGCCGTGGAGACGTTGGAACGCGACATGATCCACCAGGGACTGTTGCGCACCGGCAACAACAAGAGCCGGCTGGCGAGGGAGCTTGGCATCAGCCGCTCCAACCTTATCTTGAAGATCGCCAAGTACGGCCTCGACAAGGGTCTCCCACCCGACGCCGAGGCGGACGCGTGATCCGATAACCCATGAGCCACTATTTCCGGCAGGACTTCCTCACCGTGCCCGATGGGGCATCGCTGTACTACCAGGTGCAGGGTGAGGGCGAGCCGGGGATGGTGATGTGCGACGGCCTGGGCTGCGACGGCTTCGTCTGGAAGTACCTCGCGCCCTACCTGGAGCAGCGCTACCGGGTGCTGCGCTGGCACTACCGGGGCCATGGGCGCTCGGGGCTGCCCCGCGACCGCCAGCGCATCGGCATGCTCTACACCTGCGATGACCTCAACCGGGTCATGGACGCGGCGGGCATCGACAAGGCCGTGCTCTTCGCCCACTCCATGGGGGTGCAAGTGGCGCTGGAGTTCCACCGCCGCTACGCCCACCGCGTGAAGGGGCTCGTCCTCCTCTGCGGCAGCTACGGCAGCCTGCTGGACACCTTCCACGACGGCGACTGGCTCAAGCGGCTCTTCCCCTACATCCGCTTCGCCGTGGAGCGCTTCCCCGAGCCCGCCGCCCGGCTGACGCGCACCCTGCTGAGCACCGATCTGGCCATGCAGGTGGCGCTCTCCGTGGAGCTCAACCGCTCGCTGCTGGCCAAGAACGACCTGGTCCCCTACTTCACCCACCTGGCCAACATGGATCCGGTGGTCTTCGTGAGGACCCTGCAGTCCGCCGCCCACCACAGCGCGTGGGATCACCTGCCCCACGTGGACGTGCCCACCCTCATCGTCGCGGGCGAGCACGACAAATTCACCCCGGCGTGGCTGTCGAGGCGCATGGCCGCCCACATCCCGGACGCCGAGTTCATGATGGTGCCCCAGGGCACCCATGCCGCCCCCCTGGAGCACCGCGACCTGGTCGAGCTCCGGGTGGAGCGCTTCCTGCGAGAGCATCTGCCCGCCTCGCCGCCCGCCCCCCTCTCCCCACACCGGGCGAGCGGACGGGATCTCCTGCTGGATGTGGCCGCGTCGCCTACCTGACCGCCCTTCTTTCTTCCAGCCACGTTGCAGTGTGGACACCCACGGCATATAAGCGCCCGCCCTCCGCGTTCCTGTGAAGTTCACACAGGGTCCCCCGCGGGGCCTGGGCGCTTTGCCCATCCACGATTTTCTCAGCCGGAGGACGCAGCTCCGGCTCACCTCGACATGATTGCCCGAGAGAACATCCGCAACGTCGCCATCGTCGCCCACGTCGACCATGGCAAGACCACCCTCGTCGACCACATGCTCCGCCAGGCGGGCATCTTCCGCAGCAACGAAGCCGTGACCGAGCGGGTCATGGACTCGAACGACCTCGAGCGCGAGAAGGGCATCACCATTCTCGCGAAGAACACGGCCGTTACCTACAAGGGCAAGCAGATCAACATCATCGACACCCCGGGCCACGCGGACTTCGGCGGTGAGGTGGAGCGCGGCCTGCGCCTGGTGGATGGAGTGATCCTCCTGGTGGACGCGGCCGAAGGCCCCCTGCCCCAGACCCGCTTCGTGCTCAGCAAGGCGCTGGGCATGGGCCTGAAGACGGTGCTGGTCATCAACAAGATCGACCGCCAGGACGCCCGTCCCAAGGAGATCCTGGATCAGGTCTACTCGCTCTACATCGACCTGGGCGCGGACGATCACCAGCTCGAGTTCCCGGTGCTGTACACGATCGCCCGCCAGGGGCAGAGCTCGCCCTCGCTGGATCAGCCGGGCAAGAGCCTGGAGCCGCTGTTCGAGGCCATCCTCTCGCACATCGCGCCCCCGCCGGCGCCGACGCAGGATCCGCTGCAGCTGCTGGTGGCCAACCTGGACTATGACGACTACGTGGGCCGCCTCGCGGTGGGCCGCGTCCAGGCCGGCCGGCTCGCGCCCAACATGCCCGTGGCCGTCATGCGGGACGGCGGGAAGATCGAGCAGGGCAAGATCGTGAAGCTCTACGGCTTCCAGGGCCTCAAGCGCACGGAGATCGCGGACGCGGGCCCCGGGGAGATCGTCTCCATCGCGGGCATCGAGTCCATCTCCATCGGCGACACCATCGCCGACGCGGAGAAGCCGGTGGCCCTGCCGCGCATCACCGTGGACGAGCCCACGATGATGATGATCTTCAAGGTGAACGACGGGCCGCTGGCGGGCAAGGAGGGCAAGTACGTCACCAGCCGCAACCTGCGCGAGCGCCTGTACCGTGAGGCCTACCGAAACGTGTCCATCCGCGTGGAGGACACGGAGACGCCGGACGCGTTCCGGGTGGTGGGCCGTGGCGAGCTCCAGCTGGCGGTCATCATCGAGACGATGCGCCGCGAGGGCTACGAGCTGACGGCGTCGAATCCGGAGCCGGTGACGAAGACGATCGACGGCGTGCTGCACGAGCCGATGGAGCTGATGTTCTGCGACGTGCCCGAGAACAGCGTGGGCTCGGTGACGGAGCGCCTGGGGCCTCGCAAGGGCCGCATGTCGGACATGTCGCAGCTGGGCGGCGGGCGTACGCGCCTGGTGTTCCGGATTCCGGCGCGTGGCCTCATCGGCTTCCGCTCGGAGTTCCTCACGATTACCCGTGGCGAGGGCATCATGAGCAGCCAGTTCGACGGGTACGAGCCGTGGTTCGGCTACATCCCGAAGCGGGCGAACGGCGCGATCGTGTCGGACCGCCTGGGCGAGACGGTGCCCTACGCGCTCTTCAGCATCCAGGAGCGTGGCCACCTGTTCGTGGGTGCTGGCGTGACGATCTACGAGGGGATGATCATCGGCGAGCACGTGCATCCGTCGGAGCTGAACGTGAACGCGTGCCGCGAGAAGAAGCTGACGAACATCCGCGCGGCTGGCCGCGACGAGAACGTGATTCTCACGCCGCCGCGCGAGATGGGGCTGGAGAAGGCGCTCGAGTGGATCGCCGACGACGAGCTGGTGGAGGTGACGCCGAAGTCGGTGCGCATGCGCAAGAAGGCGCTGAGCTCGGGCGAGCGTTACCGTGCCGAGCGTGATCGCAAGCGCGAGGAGCGCGGCGAGGCGTAGAACAACCTCCCCTCTCCCGCCGGGAGAGGGACGGGGTGAGGGTATCGAGCCCAATCGGGTTCCGATCACCCTCTCCCTCTGGGAGAGGGCTGGGGTGAGGGTCTACGAGGCCCCCACCGCGGCCCTTTGCCATTTGAAGCCGAAGCAGCGCCTCCGCGAGCCGGTTACACATCCAGTCCGATGTCCAGCGGTTCATGACCGTCTGGACGGCGGGACTGTACCGGCGGGGCCGCTCGTGGCTGTACATGAACCGGGGCGTGGGCACCTGCCCACGGGGTGACAGGGAGCACCGATAGCCTTGAAGAAGGCCTGGGGGCTCGGCCATTCTCCGGTCCATGGGACGCATTTTCGAAACCCGCAAGACCACGATGTTCGCCCGCTGGAACAAGATGGCGAAGATCTTCACGCGGATCAGCAAGGACATCGCCATCGCGGTGAAGGCTGGAGGCCCGAGCCCGGACAACAACCCGGCCCTCCGCCGGGCGTTTCAGAACGCCCGCGCCGCGAACATGCCCAAGGACAAGGTCGAGGCCGCCATCAAGCGCGCCAGCGGCCAGGACGCCAAGGACTACGAGGTCGTCCTCTACGAGGGCTTCGCGCCGCACGGCATCGCCGTCCTGGTGGAGACCGCGACCGACAACGTGGTGCGCACCGTCGCCAACATCCGCATGCACTTCAAGGATTGGGGCGGCAACATGGGCAACAGCGGCAGCGTTGCCTACATGTTCCAGCGCATGGGTGTCTTCCGGCTCGCCCCCGAGGGGCTGGATCTGGAGGCGCTCGAGCTGGAGCTGATCGATCACGGGTTGCAGGAGATGGGCGAAGGCACCGGCGAGAAGGGTGAGAAGCAGATCATCATCCGCTGTGCCTTCAACGACTTCGGGCAGCTCCAGGCCGCCATCGAAGCGAAGGGCATCCATCCCATCTCCTCCGAGTCCGAGTACATCGCCCAGACCCCGATCGAGCTGCCCGAGGACAAGGCGAAGGAAGTGTTGGAGCTGGTGGACGCACTCGAGCAGGACGAGGACGTCCAGCGGGTCTTCCACAACCTGGCGTGATGGAACCGACGCTCACGGAGGATGCGAGAGAGGTGAAGGGGCCTCAGCGCGCGGCCTGAGCGGGGAGCGCCCGCTTCGGCAGCGTCACCACGAACTCCGTGAACACGCCCTCCTCGGACGTGAAGGTCAGGGTGCCGCCATGGCCCTGCACGACGATGTCGTGACTGATGGACAGGCCGAGCCCGGTTCCAGCTCCTGGCGGTTTGGTGGTGAAGAAGGGAGTGAAGACCTTGTTCCTCAGCTCCGCCTGGATGCCGCCACCATTGTCGCGGATGCGGATCTCGAACCGCCTCTCCAGGTTCCGCGTCGTCACCCCGAGAACCGGCAGGAAGGCCTCTCCTCGCCGCCGCTTCTCGAGCTCGAGCGCGTAGAGGGCATTGTTGGTGAGATTCAGGATGACGCGTCCGAGCTCCTCGGGTGTGACGACCTCGCTCCCGAGCGTCTCGTCATAGTCCGCGTGAAGCCTGACCGCGAGCACGAGAGAGCCCTTGCGGGCATCATGGCCAACCATCGCGAGATTCACGTACTCACGGACGAGCGCGTTGATGTCCACCTTCCGGGCCAGTCCCGAACCGCTCCGTGAGTGCTCGAGCATCGCGCGGATGATCCTGTCCGCCCGCCCGCCGTGCTCGACGATCTTCTCCGCGGCCGTCGACAGCTCCCCGAGGAGCTGTTCCACGCCCTCGGCGCCCTCCCCTGCCGGCATGGCCCGCCGCGGGTGGAGCTCCTCCCGAAGCTCGGAGACCAACGCCACGGCGGATCCGGCGAAGTTGTTCACGAAGTTGAGCGGGTTCTTGAGCTCATGGGCGATCCCCGAGGTCAGGCTGCCGAGCGCCGCGAGCTTCTCCTGGAGGATGAGCTGGGTCTGGGTCTCCCGCAGGCGCTGCAGCGCCTCGGAAAGCTCCCGCGTCCGCTCCTTCACCCGCGCATCGAGCGTCTCGTAGAGCTTGGCATTCTCGAGCGAGATGGCGGCCTGGGCGGCGAGCATCTCGAGCACTCCGCAGCGCTCCGGGGTGAAGGCGTTCGCCAGCAGCTCGTTCTCCAGGTAGAGGACGCCCACGCGCTTCTTCTGGTGGAGGATCGGCATGCACAGCACCGACTTCGGCCGCCGTGCCAACACATAGGCCTCCGACTGGAAGGCCCCCGCCCCGGCCGCATCACCCAGGACCACCACCTCCTGCGTGCGCTCCACGTAGCGGACGATCGCGCGCGAGAACTCGACCGGCACCTGCTCGATGCCCTCGTGGAGCGAGACCGCGCCCACGCCGTCCCGGGAGGAGCCATGCGCCACCGCGACGAGTGGCCGCTCTCCTTCGAGCATGAGCAGGCCCCAGCGTGCCCCCGCGTTCTCGACGACGATCCGCACCAGTTTCTCGAGCAGCGCGGTGAGCACCACCTCGCCCGAGATGGCCTGCGAGGCCTTGAGCACGCTCACCATATCGAGCGCCTGCGAGGAGCTGGACTCCTCGGAGTTCGTACTCACCGAGGTGCTCGGCGGACGTGACTCCACACTGCCCCGAGTGCCCAGCGTGCGCAGTTCCGGAAAGGCGCGATCGAGCTCGCGCACTTTCGCCTCGGCCCCCCAGAGGTGGTAGAGGTGGCGGGCCTTGGTCAGGAAGAACCAGGCGACCTCGTGCTCCCCGTTCTCGCGCAGGAACGCGGCGAAGAGCTCCGTCGCGAGGGCCTCGTCGTTGCGGAATTCATGCTCCCGGGCCAGGGCGATGGCCCGGTAATACTCCGCCCGGGCCTGCTCCGGTGCGCCGAGCACCCGGTGGCGCTCCGCCATGAGCAGCGCATGCTTCGCCCCATAGTTCATCGGGGCGTGCCCGGCCCATCCCTTCATCTTCGAGATCTCTTCATCCACGCGCTTCAGCGAGGGTTCACGCTGCTCGGCGGGCATGCCAGCGTGGAGCGCCAGGCGCGTGAGCGCATCGAAGAAGAAGAAGATCGGAAGGTGGAGGGTGGCCGTCACCGCTCCCACGAGGCGATCCACGGCATCGGCGTGACCGAGCCCCTCCGCATGACGCCCGAACAGCACACAGAGCTGGAGCTTGTAGAGGGAGAGCGCCGCCAGGCCGAGCGCATCGTTCGCCGCGAGGTGGATGGGCAACATCTCCGCTTCGTCGTACACGGCCCCGACGAGGCGGCAGGGATCCTCGGACAATCCCCTCAGGTTCTGCACCGTCTGGTGGATGATCCGGATGCGATGAGCAGCACTGTCCTGCTTGCACTGCACGACGGCCTGGACCCAACCACCGGCGCTCCGGTCGAGCTCAGCGAGCTCCTGCCCCATGAAGAGGGAATGAATCACATACCAATTCGCTCCCCTTCCGGCGAACTCGAGGTCTCCCACCTCCAGCCCCATCCGGAAGACCTCCTGGAGGCCCCGAAGGCTCTCGCGGATGTGTGTCTTCCACTGTCCGCTGAGCATGTTCCACATGAAGTGCGCGCGCGCCGCGAACTCGCGGGCCTCGTAGCGCTCGAGGACTCGCAGCGCCAGCTTTCCGAACGCATAGGACGTGTCGATATCCCCCACCGCGCCGAGGAGGATGACGCCATACATGGCATAGCCGTACGCCAAGGCTCCGGTGTTGCCGTGCTTCGCCGCGAGCGCGACCTGGCGCAGCACGACGAGCGGAAAGAGGGGTGGTGCGGAGACATATGCGGCTGGGGCGAGGATCGTCAGGAGCCGGCTCACCGCCAGCATCACGGGGTCCGTCATCGGGGGGAGCTCGATGAGCGCTTCGATGGGGCGGTCCCCGATGGCGGCCTTGACCTCGAGGAGCGCGGCCCTCACATCCGCTGGAGTCGGCTGCTCCGGGAAGCCGACGCCGAATCGCGTCAGAACCTGGCGTGCGCTCAGGATGGCCTCCTCGAGCCGGTTCTGGATGATGCAGGCCCGGCTCCGCACCTCGTGGACCTTGCACTGCTCGAGCGGTCCACGAGCGTGCGCGAGGACCTGGGTGGCGTGGTGCTCCATGCGCTGGAGGTCCCTGCTCAGGAAACTCGCTTCCATGGCCTGGGTGTGGAGCGAGAGCGCGAGCGCGTGGCAACGCGCCCAACGTTCCTCCCCGAGGAGGGCGAGCCCCGTCTCGAAGTAGCCCAGCGCGGCGGCGTGCGCGGCCGAGGCTTGCGCCTTCCGTCCCGCGGTGAGGTTGAGCTCCGCCAGTTCCTCCCGCTCCTCCTTCTGGCTGATCAGCTCCGAACCGAGGTTGAGATGACCCACGATGGCGAAGAGTGCCTCGCCCTGCTCCGCGGCGGTCAGCCCCGAGCGCATCAGGCGACCCAGCCGCAAGTGGATCTCGCACCGCTCCTTGTCGGGAATCAGCGACCAGGCGGCCTGCTGCACGCGATCATGCAGGAAGCGGTAGAAGACCCTGCCCTCCCCGGCGTTTCGCGCCTCCGTCTCTCCAGGGTGGGTCACGAGGTCCGCGGCGGCGGATTGATCCTCGATGAACTTGTAGGCATCTCCCAGTGGGAGGATCAGCCCCTCGCGCAGCCCCGCCCAGAGCGAGTCCGCTGTCTCCCGGGCAGAGCGTCCATCGATGAGGGCGAGGGACTTCAGCTCGAAGGTACCTCCCACACAGGCCGCCAGTTTGATGATGCGTTGCGCGTCCCCTGGCAGCTTCTGGATCTTCGCCTCCATCAGCGCGACGACGTTATCGGTCATCGGCGTGTGCGAGATCCGCTCCATGTCCCACGTCCATCCGCCCGCCTGGCTGTCGAAGCGGAGCATCCCCTCGTTGTAGAGGGAGAACAGGAACTGCCCCACGAAGAAGGGGTTGCCATCCGTCTTCCGGAGGCAGATGTCCGCGAGCGGCTCCACCTCCGGGAGAGCGCGGCTCAGGGCGTCGGACAGGAACTCAAGGCAGTGCTCACGATGGAGCGGGCCCAGGGTAATGGTGCTCACGGACGCGCCGGCCTCGCGCATCCCCTTGAGCGCCGGCAGGAGCGGATGCGCCGCATCCAGCTCGGTGTCACGGTAGGCGCCGATCAGGAGCAGGTGCCTCATGTCCGGATCGGTCATGAGCTGCTCGATGAGCGCGAGGGACGGTGAATCGGCCCACTGGAGATCATCGAGGAACATCACGAGCGGGTGCTCCGGCCTCGCGAAGGTACGAACGAAGGCCTCGAAGACACGCATGAAGCGGTGCCGCGCCTCGACGGGCGGCAACTCGGGTGCCTTCGGCCGCGGCCCGACGATGAGCTCCACTTCGGGGATCACCTCGAGGATCACCGAGGCATTCGAACCCAGCGCGGCCAGGAGCTTCTCCCTCCAATGTACCAACTGCTCCGCCGGCTCGGAGAGGAGTTGCCGCACGAGCTCCTGGATGGCCTGGATGAGGGAGGCATAGGGGATGTTCCGGTTGAACTGCTCGAACTTGCCGGAGATGAAGTGGCCGCGGCGTTGGACGATGGGCCTGTGCACCTCGTGCACCAGCGAGCTCTTCCCGATGCCCGCGTAGCCGGCGACGAGGACGAGCTCCGCCCTCCCTCCCGCCACTCGCTCGAAGCTCGCGAGGAGATCCTCGCTCTCCCGCTGGCGTCCGTAGAGTTTCTGCGGAAGCTGCAGACGCTCGGAGACATCTCCACGTCCCACCTCGAAGGAGGAGATACCACCGGTAGCCCGCAGCTCCTCGAGACACCGCTGGAGATCCCTGACGAGCGCGCCGGCGCTCTGGTAGCGGTCCTCCGCCCTCTTGGACATCAGGCGCAACACGAGCTCCGAAACGACGGCCGGAACGTCCGGCACGAGCTCGCGCGGAGACACCGGCATCCGCGCGATGTGGCTGTGCACGAGCTCCATCGGATCGGTCGACGTGAAGGGGAGCTGCCCGGTGAGGAGCTCGTACAGCGTGACGCCCAGTGAGTAGAAGTCGGTGCGATAATCGACGGTCCGGTTCATGCGGCCCGTCGCTTCGGGCGACACATAGGGGAGCGACCCCTCCACTCCCTTCAGGCCGAGGAGGGCCGGCGTCTCACGAGACAACTCCGTCGCGATCCCGAAGTCGATGAGCTTGAGCTCATCGGTGCTCGGGTTCCAGACGACGTTGGAGGGGTTGATGTCCTTGTGGATGACGTGGCGCCGGTGGACACGTCCCAGGATCTCCGCGAGCCGGAGCGCCAACTCCAGGAAGCGCGGCAGTTCCATGGGACGGCCAGCCAGCAAGCGGGCAAGGGACTCCGCTCCGAAATCCTCGAGGACGATCGCCACACTCGTCCCGTACCGCTCCAGGGCGAGAACCTCGATGACGCCCTCCATCGCGAGCGCCTGAGTCAACCGGTACTCACGATGCAGCCGGGCCACCTGCTCGGTGCCGGGGAACTCCGCCTTCAGGACCTTGAGGATCACCGGCCGCAGGTCAGCGGTTCGCGTGGCCCGGTAGATGATCGATTTCGTGCTGGTGAACAGCGTGTCCCTGACTGAATACCCCGCGATTGGATTCATCGGCCTGGTGACTCCCGCACTGCACCAAGCCTGCGAAGGTACCATCAGGGCCTGCCCCTGGACTATCTTGCGCCGAGCGCCGCCTCCCATTGCCGCGGAGTCCATCCATCCCGCTCCATGCGCGCGCGACGCTCGGCGGGGATGTCCTTCCAGGCGAGCCCCTGCTCCAGCTCGGGCAGCGGTCCGAAGAGCGTACCGGGCATCATCGAGGCGACGTCCTGTGCGCGCTCGAGCCGCGAGCCCTGCATGGTGACGCCGTACTCCCTCTTGACCTTGGAGTCCTTCGAGACCTCCTTCTCGACGCTCACGCCGCCTCCGAACGTCCCCTTCTCGTAGTTGAACTCGGAGTAGGCGCCGTAATCGGTACCGGGGATGGGCAGCTCCATGCGGACAGTGCCCTCTGAATCGATGCTCGCCTTGCCCACCCCGAAGTCGACCCCGTTCGACGTCTTGGCCGCGCCCGAGGACTCGAGCTCGACGGCCGTCTTCCGGTGCCCCAGAGACGCCTCCGCTCCGGCCTTCGAGGAGCCGTCCATCTTCCCGTACTGGGTGACACTCGTCTCCCGGGACATTTTCAGCGTCACGCCCTCGCGCTCCACGCTGAGCTCCGTCTCCTGCTTGAGCTTGAGCGTGCCGGCCCGCTGCACATCGGCCAGATCCCGCGAACGATTGGACACCGCCTTGTAGGCCTGGACACGGGTGTCGGGCACCCGGGCCCAGCTCGAACGGAAGGATGAGTAGTCCGGGTGCGAGGAGATCACCCCGGGCTCGCTCACCGTGAACGGCGCCACCGGCTCCCCCAGGTCACGGATGGCCGGGAGATCCTTCGCCTGCATGACCTGCTCGGAGTACCGCCGCACATAGGCATGGTGCGCGTCGTAATAGGCCTTCCTGGCCTCGCTGTTCTTCTCATGAACGAGCTGCCGGACACTGTCGGGCAGGTTCGCGTCGTTCTTGTCGAGGGCCGGGCCATCGGGCGGGTTGCACGGTGCCGGCTCGGCCTTCTTCCCGGGCTCGCGGGTCACGTAGCCCTTGCTCACGGCCTGGGACAGGAATGCCTCGCCCGCCTCGGGGCTCATCTGCTTCAGGTACTTCCCGAGCAGCCCGCCCTGCTCCATCCGCTCCATCATCCGGCGGTAGTCGGCCGGCGGCAGCTTCTCCAACTGCTCGTGCACCCGGCGCACGTCCGCGTCCGTGACGGCCCAGTCCTTCCAATCCGTGTGCAGGGTGGCCTGGATGTCCGCGTAGGCCGCATCCGCCCGGGCCGCGTCCGCCGCCCTCCCGCCCAGCGCGAGCTGGCCCGCCGTCAGCCCTCCCCCACCCTCCGTCCCCGTGGACGCGCCGCCCGGCACCTGAGCGCGCGGCCTCTCCACGGGACCCCGGTACATCTCCACCTGGTTGCCCGGGACCGCACCGGCCGGGGTCTCCTGCTTCCCCGTGCTCCTGCCCGTCCGTGCCGGCCCGCTCGCTGACACCCGGGATGCAATGCCGTGAGACTCCGCGTCCGGGACCCGCGGGTCCGTGGATGCCGGGTTGTGGGACTCGCGCCGCGATACCGTACTCATGTTTCCGCCTCCGAGAGCGATGGGTGCGGATGCCCCACTGCAAGGGCGGCTCCAGCCCCGCTTCCCTCGGAAACCACGCCGACGGCGCTTGTCCGCCCGTCCCCGGCCGGGACGAACGTCTCACGTGGCGGACATCCGCGCACAGGTCGTCGGGGACCACCTATCTCCCGGTAGTCCCACTCTGTTAGAAGACAAGGGTCGGAAGGGGATACCGTGGACGACAGTAACTGGATCAACTGCCCCCACTGCGGACTCAAGCACCGGCCGAGGGCCCAGAGCCTCTGTCCCCGCTGTGGCCGGGGCTCGACGGGCTCACGCCCTTCCACCACGGCCATCCCGAGCGTCGCCGCCCTCCCCCGGCCTTCCGTGGCCATGCCGGGCGTCGCGGACCGCACCGTCACTCCCGTGGCCAGCGTTCCCGTTGCCCGAGCCGCTCCCGTCAGCGTCCCCGTGGCCCCCGTGCCCGCCCGTGCGGCGGAACACGTCCCCACCGTGGAGTACATCCCGTCCCTGGACTCCATACCCACCCGGGAGAGAGCCCCCACCTCCGAGCCGATGCCGGCTCCCCCGGCGGAAGCCGCCTCCAACGTGAGCGCCGCGCTCCCCGTGGGCGGCGTCATCCTGCTGGTGAATGCGGTCCTCCACCTCTTCGAGTTCCTGTTCCTGCCCTCGGTGTCCACGGATCCCTCGCTCCGGGCGGCCCAGCTCGCGGGCACGCTCGTCGGCGTGGGGCTCGACGTGCTGCTCGGCTTCAGCTTCCTGCGCGGAAAGACCCAGCTGCTCACCCTCGGCTTCATCCGGCTCGTGGTCGGCATGTTCCTGTTCGGAGGCATGAGCCTCTACCAGGCGCAGTACCTCTTCACCCTCGTCGTGTTCGCCTTCTCCTGCGGCACGCTGGTGCTCATCTGGGGCAAGCCCTCGGCCTTCCTGGCCGGTGTCGGCCTCACCGCCGTGCTGCTCTCCATGGGCGTGGAGCTCATCGGCTTCCAGAAGCTGTCCGCCGTGCAGCCCCTGAGCGACCGGGCCCGCATCGCCCTGCGGCCGGACCTCGAGGGCCGTCAGCTCGGCGAGGGCGAGTCCATCGTCGGCGAGCGCCACCCCTACAAGCTGCGCCTCCCGTCCGACGGTTGGTACCGCCGCAAGAGCGAGGTGTCCCGGAGCGCGGACGCCAGCATCGACGTGTGGATGACCCACCCGGAGTACGCCGGCAGCCTGGTGGTGTCCGTGCGCGACTGGAATGACTCGGAGGCGGAGAGCCTGCGCGAGGCGCGGGACGTGGAGCTGCGCGACCTGAAGGTGCAGTACCCCGACTTCGAGCTGGCAGAGACCTCCGACAACGGCACGCCCCTCCAGGACCCGAGCATCGCCACCCTCACCGGCAGCGCGGTGCGCAACGGCAAGCCGTTCCTGTTCGAGGTCTCCCTCTACAGGACGAACGACAGGCTGCTGCTGGTGAAGGCCTTCGCGCCCACGGCGGCCTTCGCGCCCCTGCGCCTGGAGGGCGCGAGCACGACGCTGCGGCCGGACTGAGCGCCCGGACGGGGTGACAGGCCGCGCGCTGCTTCCGCCGAGCCCCACCCTCGGGCATCAACTCTGGGACTCGCCCTCACCGGGCTGGGCGGCGACCTGGGACCAGCCCTCCAGCAGCTTCTCCAGCAGGCGATTCAGCTCCACCAGCTCCGGCTCCGTCAGAATCCGGGCCGCGTCCTCATCCAACGAACGCGTCGCCTCTTCCAACGCCTCCATCGCCACCCGGCCCGCGTCGGTCGCCTGGAGCTTCACGCACCGGCGATCCTCCCCGGCACAGCGCTTCACCAGCCCTTCCTCTTCCAGCCGATCCACCAGCCGGCTCACCGCGGGCGCATCCACCAGCAACCGCTCGGCCAGCTCGGCCTGGGTCCGCACGCCACGCATGGCGATGAACTTCACCGCCAGCAGCTGCGTGAGGGGACGGCGCGACCTCACGCTCAGCCGGCGGGTAAGCAGGCGGTAGGCGGTTCGCCGAAGGGCTCCTATTTGCTCCGCGAGGGTCATTTAACCTAAGAATACAATGATTGTTGTATACAACGATTGTCAATGACACCGAATGAACCGGCCGTTATAGGGGCAGCCGGACAGTACGCGACACCCGATTTTCCCTGGTTCCCCCCTGGCATGACCTCTCGTATCGCCCTCCTCCTCCTGGTGCTCACCGCGGGCCCCGCCCTGGCCGATCAGGATCCGCTCCTGCCCGCCCCGCCCCCTTCCAGCCGCAGGTGGACGATCCGATGCTCACCCCGGCCCAGCCCGCTTCCAGACAGGTGGGCAACTGGGAAGAGGCGCTCGGGCTGGTGCGTGAGCGCTCCACGGATCTCCGGAGCGCGGAGGCCAACGTCCAGCGCGCCGAGGGCCGCTGGCGCCAGGCCCTGGCCACGCTCCTGCCCAATGGCCGCGTGTCGGCGGGAGTGGCCATGGATCTGCTCAACCCCGGCCTCGCCGTGGGCATCACGGGCATCCCGATCGCCGCACAGACGGGGGGGACGTCGAGCCTCCGGCCCACCGTGCCGCTCGCGAGTGGCTCCGTGTCGTTGACGCAGTCAGTCGTGGACATCGGTGCCTGGCGCGGGCTGTCGTCGGCCTCGGCGGCCGAGAACAGTGCCCAGGCGAACCTCCAGGACGTGCAGCGCCGCCTCACCCTGGGGCTGGCGCGCGCCCTGGTGGCCACCGTGGCCGCCGAGCGCGCCGCGGAGATCAACCGCGTGGGCCTGCGCCGGGCCCTGGAGCGCGCCGCGCTCGCCCAGCGCTCGCTGGAGCTGGGCGCGGGTACCCAGTTGGATGTGGTGCGCGTGCGCCAGGACGTGGAGGTGGCCCGGCAGTCGCTCATCTCCGGTGACGAGCAGTTGCGCCGCGCCCGCGAGGCGCTCGGCCTGTCCCTGGGCCTGCCCCAGGAGGTGGGAGTGAACCCGTCCTTCCAACTGCAGGGCTTGGTGGATCAAACCCGGGCCACCTGCACGCCGCTGAAGGCCCTGGGTGATCGGCCGGATCTCGAGGCCGCGCGCGCCCAGGTGGATTCGGCCCGCGAGAGCACGCGTCAGGCGTCCGCCGGCTACCTGCCCACGCTCGGCATCAACAGCAACATCAACGCCTTCACCACGGATCCCGGCCCCGGACGGGTGGCCACCTGGAGCATCGCCGCCGTCCTGTCGGTGCCCATCTGGGAGGGTGGCGGACGGGCGGGAATCGTCCGCGAGCGCGCGGGTTTGGAGCGGCAGGCGGCCGAGACGCTCGAGCGGACCCGGCGCGACGTGGAGGTGGAGGTGGCGCGCGCCCGGCGGAGCGTGGAGGTGGCCGAGTCGCTGGTGAAGACGGCGACCGAGGCGCGCGAGCTGTCCGCGAGGACGGATCAGCTCACCCGGCGAGCGTTCGAGGTCGGCCGCGGCAGCAGCCTGGAACTGGTACAGAGCGGGGCGGCCCTGCGTCAGGCGGAGCTGGCGTTGGCCCTGCGTGAATTCGAGCTTGTCCAGGCGCGCCTGGACGCATTTCTGACGGAGGCCCGGTGCGACTGGTGAGAAGGGTACGCCCCCTGAAGGCGCTGGCAGTGGGAGTGTGGGGTGCCGCCCTCGCGGCGGGAGTGGTGGGCTGCGGTGGCAAGCCGGCGGCCAAGGCCCCTCCCCCACCCCGTGAAGTCGAGGTGGTGCAGCTGGCCCCCAGCGAGGTGCGCGACACGAGCGAGTACCTCGGCAGCCTGCTGTCGCGGCAGAGCGTCAACGTGCTGCCGCAGGTGGCCGGCTACGTGCGCCGCATCCACGTGCGTCCGGGCCAGAAGGTGGAGGCCGGCGCCCCGCTCATCGACGTGGACGCCCGCGAGGAGACGGCGGCGCTCGAGACGGCCCGCGCCCAGCGCACCTCCTCCGAGGTGAACCTGGAGCAGGCCCGCCGCACGCGCGCCCGCCTCGAGTCCCTCTACAAGGAGGGGTTGGCGAGCGCCCAGGAGCTGGAGCAGGCCCGGGCCCAGGTGGACGCGCTGGAGGCCAACACGCGCGCCGCCGCCGCCACGGAGGCCCAGCGCGAGGTGCAGTTGCAGTTCAACACCGTGCGCGCTCCCTTCGCCGGCACCGTGGGCGACGTGCTGGCCCGCGTGGGCGACTTCGTGAGCGCCACCACGCCCCTGACGAGCGTGGCCCAGGCGGATGTGCTCGAGGTGAGCGTGGCCGTGCCGTCCGAGCGCGCCCGCTCGCTGCGGCCCGAGACGCCGCTCGAGGTGCTCGACTCCCAGGGCAAGGTGCTCATCTCCAGCCCCATCTTCTTCGTGGCCCCGCAGGCCGATCCGCGCACCCAGCTCGTCGAGGTGAAGGCGGCCTTCCGCAACACCGTGGGCCTGCGCCCCAGTGAGCTGGTGCGCGCGCGGCTCGTCTACTCCACCCGCCAGGCGCTGCAATTGCCCGCGCTCGCGGTGGTGCGCCAGAGCGGCCAGCCCTTCGCCCTCGTGGTGGCGGAGAAGGAAGGCCAGATGGTGGTGGAGCGCCGCCCGGTGACGCTCGGGGCGCTCGGGGAGATGGCCTACGTGGTGGAGGGTGGACTGAAGGAGGGTGAGCAGGTGGCCGTCACCTCGCTGCAGGCGCTGCGTCACGGCGCGCCGGTGAAGGTGAAGCCCCCGCCCGCCAGGGCCGTCACGCAGGGTTCGGAAGGCGGTGGAGGAGCCGCCGGGGGCAGCCGCTGACATGTTCGTCGATTTCTTCATCCGCAGGCCCGTCTTCGCCGCGGTCTGCTCCATCCTGCTGACGCTGGTGGGGTTGATCGCCATCCCCACCCTGCCCATCGCGCAGTATCCGGATCTCGCTCCGCCCCAGGTGACCGTCACCAGCACCTACGTGGGCGCGAGCGCCGAGGTCGTGGAGAGCGCCGTCACCATTCCGATCGAGCAGGAGCTCAACGGCGTGGAGGGCATGCGCTACATCACCTCCACCAGCAGCAACGACGGCACCAGTCAGATCACCGTCACCTTCGAGCCCACGCGCGACATCGAGGTGGCGGCCGTGGACGTGCAGAACCGCGTGAGCCGCGCCGCCTCGCGCCTGCCCGCCCAGGTGAACCAGACGGGCATCGTCGTCAACAAGGCCTCCAGCCAGATGTTGCTGACGCTCGGTCTGTCCAGCCCGGACAACCGCTACGACGCCAAGTTCCTCAGCAACTACGCCGACGTGAACCTCAAGGACGCCATCAAGCGCGTGCGCGGCGTGGGCGAGGTGCGCATCTTCGGCGAGCGCAAGTTCTCCATGCGCCTGTGGTTGGATCCCACCGAGCTGGCGCGCCGCCAACTCACCCCCCAGGACGTGGTGCGCGCCCTGCAGGAGCAGAACCTCCAGGTGGCCGCCGGCCAGGTGGGCCAGCCGCCCTCCGCCGACGAGCAGCCCTATCAGCTCGCCGTGCGCGCGCGCGGCCGGCTCGTCGAGCCCGAGGAGTTCGGGGAGATCGTCCTCCAGCGCAACAGCACCGACGGGAAGCTCGTGCGCGTCAAGGACGTGGCCCGCGTGGAGCTGGGCGCGGAGAGCTACGGCACGCTGCTGCGCTTCAACGGGCGCACGGGCGTGGGCCTCGCCATCTTCCAGCTCCCCACCGCCAACGCGCTCGACGTGCGTGACGGCGTCATCAAGGAGATGGACCGGCTCGCCCAGCAGTTCCCCCCGGGGCTCGAGTACAAGCCGGGCAACGACACCACGCTCGCGGTGCGCGCCTCCGTCAACGAGGTGGTGCACACCCTGGTGGAGGCCATCGCGCTCGTCATCCTCGTCATCTTCCTCTTCCTGCACGGCTGGCGCAGCGTGCTCATCACCGCCATCACCCTCCCCGTCTCGCTGGTGGGCACCTTCGCCTTCGTCTACCTGATGGGCTTCTCCATCAACACGCTCACCCTGTTCGGCCTGACATTGGCCACGGGCCTCGTGGTGGACGACGCCATCGTCGTCATCGAGAACATCGAGCGATTGATGGTGGAGAAGCACCTGACCGCCATGCAGGCGGCGCGCGAGGGCATGAAGGAGGTGTCCGGCGCGGTGGTGGCCATCTCCATCGTGCTGGTGGCGGTGTTCATCCCCGTGGCCCTCTTCCCCGGCACCACGGGCGCCATCTACCGTCAGTTCGCGCTCACCATCGCCGCGTCGGTGGCCCTGTCCACCTTCTGCGCCCTCACCCTGACGCCCGCCCTGAGCGCCCGCCTGCTCAAGCACCACCACGGGGAGAAGTGGATCTTCTTCCGCTGGATGGACAAGGCGCTCGACTGGACGAAGGCCGTCTACGGCCGGGGCCTGCGCTCGCTGCTCGAGCACCCCATCGTCATCCTCGTGGCGTTCCTCCTGTGCATCGCGGGAACGGTGCTGCTGTTCCGCTCGGCGCCCACCGGCTTCATCCCCGACGAGGATCAGGGCTACCTCATCATCTCCGTGCAGGGTCCCGAGGGCATGTCGCTCGCCCAGACGGAGAAGGTGCTGGCCGAGGCGGAGCAGATCCTCAAGGCCCAGCCCGAGGTGGTCACCATCTTCGCCATCGGCGGGTTCTCCTTCCAGGGCACCGGCCCCAACTACGCCACCATCTTCATCCCCCTGCTGCCCTGGGAGAAGCGGCCCAACCCGAATCAGTCCGTGGCCGCGCTCGTGGAGCGGCTGCGCGGACCGCTCGCCGCCATCGGTGGAGCCCGGGTGATGCCCCTGCAGCCCCCCGCCATCCGTGGCGTGGGCAGCGTGGGCGGCTTCCAGTTCATCATCGAGGACGTCGGAGGCAGCATCTCGTTGGATCAGCTGGCCTCGACCGCCCAGGAGCTGGTGGCCAACGGCAACCAGGACAGCCGCCTGCGCGGCGTCTTCACCTCCTTCAACGCGGACACGCCGCTGCTGGACGTGGAGGTGGATCGCCAGAAGGCCAAGGCGCTCGGTGTGCCCATCGAGCAGATCTTCGGCACCATGCAGCTGTACATGGGCAGCCAGTACGTCAACGACTTCAACTACGCGAACCGCACCTACCGCGTCTACGTCCAGGCCGAGCAGCAGTTCCGCGACAACCCCTCGGACATCGGGGCCTTCTACACGCGCACCGACACCGGCGCGATGATTCCCCTGGAGTCGCTGGTGAAGGTGACGCCCACGGCCTCCGCCCAGGTCATCCGGCACTACAACCTCTTCCGCGCCGTGGAGATCAACGGGCAGGCCGCTCCGGGCGTCTCCTCCGGCCAGGCGCTGGAGTCCATGGAGCAGCTGGCGTCGCAGGTGCTGCCCCAGGGCATGAGCTCGGAGTGGACGGGCATCAGCCTCGAGCAGAAGGAGAGCGGTGGTCAGACGTTGATCATCTTCGCCCTGGGCCTGCTGTTCGTGTTCCTGGTGCTCGCGGCCCAGTACGAGAGCTTCACCCTGCCCTTCGTCATCATCCTCTCGGTGCCGCTGGCCGTCATGGGCGCGCTGGGACTACAGCTGGCGCGTGGCTACGCCAATGACGTCTTCTGCCAGATCGGACTGGTGATGCTGGTGGGTCTGGCCAGCAAGAACGCCATCCTCATCGTGGAGTTCGCCGAGCAGCTGCGCGAGGGCGGCAAGAGCGCCATCGACGCGGTGGTCGAGGCCGCCGAGGTGCGTCTGCGCCCCATCCTCATGACGTCCATCGCCTTCCTGCTGGGCGTGGTGCCGCTCATGACGGCCTCGGGCGCCGGTGCCGCCGCGCGCAACTCGCTGGGCACGGCCGTCTTCGGCGGAATGCTCGTGTCCACCATCGTCAACTTCGTCTTCATCCCCGGCCTGTACGTGCTGATGCAGCAGCTCCGGGGTGCGGCGAAGCGGAGCAGCGCGGAGCCCGAGACCATCGCTCCCGCGCCCGCGCCGTGACGTAGAAGCCTGGAGCTCTCCGGAAGCACGAAGGGGCACCGTGGAAACACGGTGCCCCTTTTCATCGCGGCCCCTCATTCCGAGCCCATTTCGAAGCTCAGTGAGGCGCCGCCACGTCGGTGGAGGGGACCGCCACGTCCCGCTTCACCTTGGGGAAGAAGAGCCCCGCGGCGAAGGCGGCCACGGTGGCGGCGCAGATGATCCAGAAGTTGATCGTCAGCCCCGTTCCGAGCGCCCCGCTCAGCGTCTGGAACAAGGCCGGAGACAGGCCGCGGCCGTGCTCGGGGCCGAGCAGCTCGTTGGCGGCCTCCAGGGGGACGGTCGGATCCTTCATGAGCTGGGAGACCACCACGCCGCCCATCAACCCCACCCCGAGCGCCCCGCCGATGGTGCGGAAGAACATGTGGCTCGCCGTCGCCACCCCGCGCAGCTCCCAGCCCACGCTGGTCTGCACCGCGATGAGCAGCGAGGTGGCCGTGAAGCCCAGGCCGATGCCGAACAACGCCATCGCCAGCTCCGGAATCAGCAGCGAGGACTCCGGCTTGAGCAGCAACGCCATCACCCCCGTGCCAATCACCGACAGCCCCAGCCCTCCGACGATGAGCGGACGGAAGCCCGTCTTGAGCAACAACCGCCCCGCGAAGAGACTCGCCACGGGCCAGCCGACGATCATCGGGGTGATCATCCCACCAGCCAGCGTGGCCGAGCCGCCCAGCACGCCCTGCACGTACAGCGGCACGTAGGTGGTGGCCCCGAACATCGCCGCCGAGAAGAGCGCCCCCGCCACCGCGGAGATGGTGATGGCCGGGTTCTTGAAGATGGTCATGGGGATGATGGGCTCGGCGACCTTGCGCTCCACCCACACGAAGGCGGCGAGCAGCACGGCCCCCAACATCAGCTCCGGCAGGTTGCGGCCGATTCCCTGCACCCCGAAGAGCAGCGCCACCACGCCGGCCGAGAGCAGCACCGCCCCCGCGTAGTCCAGCTTCAGCGGCTTGTGCTGCACCTGCTCGTGGAAGAAGAACACCAGCAGCGCGAAGGCGCCCAGCCCCACCGGAACGTTGATGAAGAAGACCCAGTGCCAGGTGAGGTACTTCACGATGAGGCCACCGGTGAGCGGACCCACCAGCCCCGCGAGCCCCCACACCCCGCTGAAGACGCCCTGCACCTTCGCGCGCTGCTCCAGCGTGTAGATGTCCCCGATGATGGTGAGCGAAACGGGCTGCATCGCTCCCGCGCCCAGCCCCTGCAACGTGCGGAAGGCGATCAACATGTTCATCGACGTGGACAGCCCGCTGAGAACGGAGCCCGCGAGGAACAGGCCGATGCCGAAGAGCAACACGGGCTTGCGCCCATAGAGGTCCGCCAGCTTCCCGTAGATGGGCACCGTCACGGTGGAGGCGAGCATGTACGCGGTGAAGACCCAGGCGTAGCTCCGCAACCCGCCCAGCTCACCGACCACCGTGGGCATGGCGGTGGAGACGACGGTCATCTCCAGCGCCGCCATGAAGAGACTCAAGGCCAGGGCAACGGTGGTCAGGGGACGGTGGGTGGTTCTCATGCTGTCGGGTCGGGAGGGTCGGACGGAGAAGGAGCGCCCTGCTTAACGGGTGGAGGCCAGGGCCGCCATCGTCAAGTATTCCCGTCTCCCGGGCTCCCGGCCTCGAGCGTCCGAGACAACGCCTGGCGCACCGCCGCGCGCACCGGCGCGGGCACTTCGTCCCCCGGGATGCGCCGGCACAGGGACACCGTGCGTTTGAGCGAGTCGCACGCCTCGGCACAGCGTGGGCACCGCGACAGATGGTCCTCGAGGCGTACGCACGTGGCCTGGTCCACCTCCTGCGCCGCGAACTCCGAGAGCTCCTGCGCCAGCTCAGGGCATCCGCGGGCCTCGTCCTGGGCGCCCTCGCCCATCAGCGTGGAGAGGTGCTCGCGCAGTTGGAGCCGCGCGCGGTGCAACCGGCTCTTGAGCGCTCGCACCTCGATTCCCACCACCTGCGCCGCCTCCTCGGCCGTGAGGCCCTCCACATCCCGGAGGATGAGCACCTCGCGCTGGGCCTCGGGCAACGCGAGGATGGCCGCCTGCAACACCTCTCCCATCTGCCGGGCATGGGAGACCATGTCCGGAGCCGCCTCTTCCGCGGCCACCTGGGTCGCCGCGGGAGAATCCAGGGGTTGGAACTCCTCGGGGGCTCCGGCTCGGCGGCGGCGCAGGCGGAAGCAGTGCGTGCGAGCTACCTGGAACAGCCACGTGGACAGCTGCGCGTCGCCCCGGAACGCGTGGATGCCTCGGAAGGCCGCGAGCAGCGTCTCCTGGAGCACCTCCTTGGCGTCCTCCTCCGAGCCGCACATGCGCAGGCCGAAGCGGTACACCTGCTTCTCGTGCCGGGCGAGGAGCTCGTCCACGGCCTTGTCGTCACCCGAGCGAGCGGCCTCCATCAACTGCGCATCGGTTCGCGTCGACATCTCCCGGTCGCCTCCTCGCGCTCCCCGCCGGGGAACACCAGACGGCCAGGATGCCTCGCGTCAGGGGGCGGCTCCAACTGATTCCGGAGGCCGTGAAGGCATCGTGTCCGGGAGCGGAGTCCCCGCGCGCTCGCTCCGCCGCGTTTGTAACAACTGGGCGAGGAACATGCCGGCGAACATGGCGGGCACGAAGACGAGCACCTGGGGCGCGCCGCTGGAGAGCGCGGTGAGCACGGGGCCAGGACAATAGCCGCCGAGCCCCCAGCCCACCCCGAAGAGGGCCGCTCCCACGAGGAGCTTCGAGTCCACCCGGCTGACGGGGAAGGAAGGGAATTTCGCGGCGAACAGGGGCCGCTCCCGCTCGAGGATGAAAGGCCGCAGTGCCGCATGCACGGCGATGGCCCCCCCCATCACGAACATGAGCCGGAAGTCCCAATCTCCCGCGATATCGAGGAAGCCGAGGACGTTGGCCGGGTCCGTCATGCCGCTGATGCCCAGTCCGAGGGCGAAGAGGAGACCGCTGAGAAACGCGCTGAGAAGAGGACGCAAGGGAAGCTCCGTTCAGAAGACGTGGCGGGCCAGGAAGACGGTGAGGACACCCGTGGCCATGAAGGTGAGCGTGGCCGCGATGGAGCGGACGGAGCCTCGGCTGATGCCGCAGACGCCATGCCCACTGGTGCAGCCGTTTCCCAGCCGCGAGCCGAAGCCCACCAGCAGCCCGGCCACCACCAGCAGCGAGACCCCGCTCGCGCTCAGGGGCCCCGGAGCCGCGAAGGAGCCGGGACGAAGCCACGCCAACAGCAGGCCACCGGTGAGCAGCCCCGCGAAGAAGAGCACGCGCCAGGCGATGTCTCCGCGAACAGGGGCCAGCAGCGAACCCACCACACCGCTGATGCCCGCCACCCGGCCGTTGGCCAGAAGCAGGAGCGACGCGCTCAGTCCGAGGAGCGCCCCGCCCAGGAGAGGAAGGAGGAAGGAAGAAGAAGTCATGTCCTGTGAGAGCCAGATTCCCCAGAAAAGGATTCACCGGGAATCTACACCTCCATGAGACGGGAGGGCGGCCCCCTGCTCTCCCGGCTGCTCACAACGAGGCCTGAATCCTTTTTCCCGGCCCCGGGCTCTCACGGACAGGAGACCCCGACATGATCTTCCGTCAACTCTTCGATACCGAGTCCTCGACCTATACCTACCTCATCGGTGACGACGCCACGCGCCAGGCGGTCCTCATCGATCCCGTGCTCGAGCAGGTGGATCGCGACCTGCGGCTGGTGAGCGAGCTGGGCCTCACCCTCACCCACGTCTTCGATACCCACGTGCACGCCGACCACGTCACCGCGTCGGGCGTGTTGCGCGAACGCACGCAGTGCACGGTGGTGGGCGGGGAGGGAGGAGCCCCCTGCATCAACCTCCAGGCGCGCCATGGGGACGAGGTGCGCGTCGGACAGCTCGTCTTCCAGGTGCTCGCCACTCCGGGACATACGAACGACAGCGTCAGCTACCTCCTCGGCGACCGCGTCTTCACCGGCGACGCCCTGCTCGTGCGAGGCAACGGCCGCACCGACTTCCAGAACGGCAACGCGAGCCAGCTCTACGACAGCCTCACCCGCGTCCTCTTCAACCTGCCGGACGAGACGCTCGTCTACCCCGGCCACGACTACAAGGGCCACACGGTGACGAGCATCGCCGAGGAGAAGCGCCACAACCCGCGCCTGGCTGGCAAGAGCCGTGAGGAGTTCATCCACATCATGGAGAACCTCCACCTGCCCAAGCCCCGGAAGATCGACATCGCCGTCCCGGCCAACCGCGCCTGCGGGACCACGGTGCCCGTCCCCCAAGGGGCCTGAATCCCCTGCCCTCTCTCTGGAGACCCGGCCATGGCATCGCTTCCCTACCAGGACATCACCCCCACCCAGCTCGAGGCGCTCGGCCCCCGGGTGCGCCGCATCGACGTGCGCGAGCCAGATGAGTACACCGGCCCCCTGGGCCACCTGCCCGGGACGGAGCTCATCCCGCTGGGCACGCTGGAGGCGGCGTCCGCCTCCTGGCCCCGCGAACAACCGCTGCTGCTCATCTGCCGCTCGGGCGGTCGCTCCGCGAGGGCCGCGCAGGCGCTCGCTCAACGGGGCTTCACCCACCTCTACAACCTGGCGGGCGGAATGCTCGCCGTGCGCGAGACATCCGCGGCCCGCTGAGCTCGCACGGAAACGGACACCATGCTCCTGCTCGGCTTCTCCCTCGCGATGCTCATCGGACTGTCCCTCGGCCTGCTCGGCGGGGGCGGCTCCATCCTCACCGTTCCCATCCTCGTGTACGTCCTGGGCTTCGGAGCCAAGGAGTCCATCGCCATGGGGTTGGCGGTGGTGGGAGTCACCAGCCTCTTTGGTGCCCTGGGCCACTGGCGCAAGGGCAACCTCCAGTTGCGCGAGGCCGTCGTCTTCGGGGCGGTGGCGATGGCGGGCACGTACGCGGGGGCCCGCCTGTCCGTCTTCATCTCGGGCACGGCGCAGCTCCTGCTCTTCGCCACGGTGATGCTCGTGGCGGCCTTCTTCATGTTCCGCAATGGCCGCGAGGAAGCAGCCTCCCCCCCCACCTCCCCACAAGGCCTCCTTCCCGGTCATGGCCGCGGCCGCGCTCGGCGTGGGGGGCCTCACGGGACTGGTGGGCGTGGGCGGCGGCTTCCTCATCGTGCCGGCGCTGGTGCTCCTGGTGGGCCTGCCCATGAAGCAGGCGGTGGGCACCAGCCTGCTCGTCATCGCCCTCAACTCCTTCGTGGGTTTCGCCGGCTACCTCGGCCACGTGGACGTGCCCTGGATGTACCTGGGACTCTTCACGGCCATCGCGGTGGCGGGAATCCTCGCGGGCACCTGGGCGACCCACTTCGTGTCACAGGCGGCCCTCAAGCGGGCCTTCTCGATCCTCCTCGTGGTGATGGGCGCCTTCATCCTCTTCAAGAACCGCGAGGCCCTGCACCAGTCAGGCACCGGGCACACGAGTCCGGTGGTCTCCTCGGCGCCTCACGCCCATTGAGTGCTCGCTCCCCTCCGCGGCTGTTCTCCCCCGCGGGACTTTGTCCCATGGGTGGAACAGTCCTTCCAGGATTCACGTCTGGTGCGGCAACAGTCTCGCGGTCATCTTGGAGGTGTCTCAACGAGAGAACTCAACGAGAGAAAAGGAGCACCCCATGATGATCGTTCGACCCTCTGAAACGCGCGGACATGCCAACCACGGCTGGCTGGACTCCCACCATACGTTCTCGTTCGGGGGCTATTACGACCCGGACTTCATGGGCTTCCGCGCCCTGCGCGTCATCAACGAGGACCGCGTCACGGCGGGCGACGGCTTCGACACGCACTCGCACCGGGACATGGAGATCATCACCTACCCGCTCAGCGGCGCCATCGCGCACCGGGACAGCACGGGCGGCGAGGGACTGCTGCGCACCGGCGAGGTGCAGCGCATGACGGCGGGCACCGGCGTGCAGCACAGCGAGATGAACGGCGCCAACGAGGAGCTGCACTTCCTGCAGATCTGGATCCTCCCCAAGCAGCGAGGACTGAGGCCCGGCTATGAGCAGAAGGCCTTCTCCGAGTCCGAGCGCCAGGGCCACTGGCGCGTGGTGGCCAGCCCCGACGCCCGCGACGGAAGCCTCACCGTGCACCAGGACGTGCTGCTGCACAGCACGCTGCTGGGCCAGGGCGAGCAGGCCGAGTACACGCTGGCTCCGGGCCGCCACGCCTGGGTTCAGCTGGCACGGGGCAAGGGCACGCTCAACGGCGTGGAGCTGAAGGCCGGAGACGGCGTGGCCGTATCCGAGGAGTCCCAGCTGGTGCTCTCCGCCTCCGAGCCGCTCGAGGCCCTGCTCTTCGACCTGGCCTGACCGCACGCGCCCCGCCCACGACGGGGCGCCACCGGGCCTTCGTGAGTTTCTGGATTGCTCTCGACCATCAGGAGGCCTTATCCTCGAACGTCCACTCGCGAAAGGACCGCCCATGAAGAAGGTCGAGAAGAAGTTCCCGCGCACGCAGGTCATCGAGCGTCAGAACGAGCGCACCCGCCAGGTGCTGGAGCTGGATGAGAAGGCGCTCGAGCAGATCCGCGGAGGCAGCGCCGACTACGGCCTGCCGCCCCCGGATGAAGACATCATCAAGAATCCCAAGTTCCAGCTTCCGTAGCTGACCTGCTCCCTCGCTGTCCCCGCCCCCGGCTCATGCCTCAGCCCACCGTCCAGACCCGCACGGCCTATGCCGTGTGGGAGCTCACCCTCAAGTGCAACCTCGCCTGCGGCCACTGCGGTTCGCGGGCGGGAGACAGCCGCAAGAATGAGCTCTCCCGCGAGGAGGCGCTCGACCTGGTGCGCCAGCTCGCCGAGGTGGGCATCCAGGAAGTCACCATCGAGGGCGGCGAGGCGTTCCTGCGTCCCGACTGGCTCGACATCGCTCGGGCCATCTCGGACCACGGGATGCTCTGCACCATGACGACGGGAGGCTATGGCCTCTCGCGCGAAACGGCGCGGCGGATGAAGGAGGCGGGCATCGCGCACGTCTCCGTCTCCGTGGACGGCCTGGAGGCCACGCACGACAGAATCCGTGGCCGCAAGGGCTCGTTCCGCTTCTGCTTCGAAACGCTGGGCCACTTGCGCGCGGCGGGTATCCCCATCAGCTCGAACACGCAGGTCAACCGCCTGTCCGCCCCCGAGCTGCCCGTGCTGTACGAGCGCCTGCGGGACGCCGGCATCCGCGCCTGGCAGGTCCAGCTCACCGGCCCCATGGGCAACGGGACGGACAACGCGTGGATGCTGCTGCAGCCCGCGGAGCTGCCGGACCTCTACCGGATGCTCGCCCGCGTCGCCCTGCGGGTCCGCGAGGAGTCCCGGCTGTCATTGGTCCCTGGCAACGACGTGGGCTACTTCGGCCCGTACGACGACATCCTCTTCTCCTCCAGTGGGGCCAAGGTGTGGGCGGGCTGCAAGGCGGGCCTGTCCGTGCTGGGCATCCACGCGGATGGCGGCATCAAGGCGTGCCCCACCCTGCCGTCCGAGTTCGTCGGCGGCAACATCCGCCAGCAGCCCCTGGCCGACATCCTGGAGACGCGCGAGCTCACCTTCAACGCCGACGCCGGTACGCCCGAGGGCTTCGCGCACCTGTGGGGCCACTGCGCGAGCTGCCGCTACGCCGAGGCCTGCCGGGGTGGGTGCTCACAGCGGGCGCATGTGCTCTTCAACCGGCGGGGGAACAACCCCTACTGCCACCACCGCTCGCTCCGGCTGGCCGAGAGCGGTGTGCGCGAGCGCGTCATCCGCACCGCGCCCGGCACGGGGTTGCCCTTCGACCATGGCGTCTTCGAGCTGGTGGAGGAGCCGCTCGAGTCACCCTGGCCGTCGGACGATCCGCATCACTTCACCTATGAGCGCGTGGAGTGGCCTCCCGGTTGGGAGGCCTTCCCGCTGCCCGAGGCCAGCGCAACCCGCTAGCGGTAGTCCCACTTCTGGTTCGAACCGCCGTGGCACTCGTAGATGCTCAGCTTCGCGCCGTCGTTCGCGTTGTAGCCCTCGATGTCCACGCACTTGTTGGCCAGGTAGCTCACCAGGTCACCCGCTCCGCTCAGCACGAAGTCCTGGGCGGGGCTGGTGTTGCAGTTGGCGATCTGGATGCGCGTTCCGTTGGCCGTTGACGCGCCGGAGACGTCCAGGCACTTGTCGGCGATCCGCACCTTGCGTCCATCGAAGGTGAACTTCTGGGCGTTGGTGCCATTGCACGTCCACATCTGCACCTGGACACCATCGGAGAAGTTCGAGTTGGGCACGTCGATGCACTTGCCGTTCATGCGCGAGACGAACGACCTGCCGCCGCTGCCGCCACCGCTCGTGACGAGCGTGAGGCCGTAGGCGTTGAGGATGGGCTGGAGGGGCTGGAAGAACGTCTGGGGAGGATTGCCGTTGGCGCAGCCACCCGCGATGCCCGAGGTCACGCCCTGCGCCTGATTGCCGGAGAGGACCGAGCCACCCGAGTCACCGGGATCGGCGCACGCGTTGGTCTTGGACAGGCCATGGACGGGCCCATTGGAGTAGTTGACGGTGACGTTCGTGGCCTGGAGCGTTCCACACCGCCAGCCGGTCGTGTTGCCGGAGCGGCAGATGGACGCGCCGATGCCGGCCACGTTGGCGCCCTGAACGAGGACGTGCGCGTTGTTGTAGTTGTACACCCAGGGCTGCGGCGTCCACGAGCTATTGGTCGCCACCCATCCGTAGTCAGCACCGGGGAAGACCGACCCCCGGATGGTACCCATGGCCTGCCAGTTGCTGCCCAGCGTGGGGGTGCCCGCCCCGCCGCAGTGGCCCGCGGTGACGAAGCCGCCGTACACCGAGAAGCCCACCGAGCAGACACCATAGGAGCCACCGGCCCCCGTGCCGAAGTAGTAGATCTCTCCGCCGCGCAGGTCGTAGGCCGGGCGCGGGGCCTGGGTGGAGTGCTCCACGCGAATCACCCCATCCCGCGCGCCGCTGCTCAGGGCGGCGAACGACTGGGCGCGCGAGGCCATCAGGCTCGTGCCGCTCTCCGCCCGCACGACGACACTGTTGGTGGCGACATCCACGTACCAGGAGTGGACCGAGGCGGGAGCGTTGTGGGCGTTGCGGTCCAGCTCCGCCTGGACCTGCTCCAGCCTCGCCTTGCTGTGCTTGACGAGCAGCGGCTCGGCTCCGGCGCGGCGGACGCGAGCGGCGCTGGCCTCATCCGTGACACCGACGATGAGCTGGGTGCCATCCTCGTTCAGCCAGGCTCCGCCAAAGCGCTCTCCCAGCTGCGCGCTCAGGCCCTTCTCGAGGGACGGCGCCTTCGCCTCGAATACCAACCGGCGCCGCAGCTGCTCCTCGTCGATGTTCAGGTCCCGGCGCATCGCGGTGAGCAGCTCTGGTGACACCTCCGGCGCGGACTCGACTTCAGCGGCGGCGGCGGGCAAGCCGTGGAGGGTCGCCAGACCGGCGAACAACGCCGTCACGGTGGAGAGCGCGTTGAGCTTGCGATTCTTCATGATGTTGGTTTCTCGCGGAGATGGGGGTTTGCGGCTTTTTACGGTCCGCATGTGTAATTTTCACGAGCAATCCTGTCAATGCGCGGGTCGCGACATCCGTGTCGCGGATCCCCGCTCCCGGAGTGCACAACCCGCCTCGTTCTCCCGCCTATAGGCGTCGGCGCAACAGTTGCATAAAGTCGCCGACCACATGACACGTCGTGCTGTGAAATTCGGGCGCAGGGTGAGGGACGCGGGCTGGGTACTGCTGTGCGGTGCGCTGCTGTCCGGCTGCGTCACCACCACCGTGTACCAGCCGCTCAGCGCATTGCAGCGCCCGGCGATCGTCGATCCGCAGCTCGCGAACTTCGAGGGCATGCGCCTGCTCGTGCGCTGCGTCCCGGGGGACTACATCGAGGCGAGCGACGCCGACCTCCTCTGCCGCAAGGTCGGCTCGCTGTTCCGGAACCAGGGCGCGAGGGTCGAAACCGACGTGCCCCGCAACGGCAGATCGTCGCGGAACCTCCAGGAAGGCACCCCGCCCGACCTGGTCGTCAATCTGTCGTCGCGGCTCCTCCACAAGGAGAGCAGCGGCCCGCTGTGGGCCCTCACGGTCCTCACGCTCACGATCGTGCCGGCCTACACGGAGTACAGCGTCGCGCAGGACGTGACCATTCGCGACTCGAGCGGGTTCCTGCTCGCGTCCGACAGCCTGAAGGCGCGCTTCATCGAGTACTTCGGCGCCGGCGTATGGGGCGTGAACTGGGTGCTCGACGCCGTCGTGCGCCCGCCGGAGGAGGAGATCACGGGCGACGCGGCGGCAAAGGACTTTTCGCGCGACTTCTACGCACAGCTGAGCCAGCTCGCCTTCAACGCGCGGGTCCGCGCCGACGTGCTGCGCTCATTCGAGCCCCGTCCCCAGAGCGGGAGCAACCCACGCCAGACGGGGGCGGTGCCGTAATGGAAACCCTGCTGGTCTTCCTCCTGGTGCAGCTCTCGGTGTCCGAGGGGCGCCCGTACGATCCCGCGCCTGGCATCTGGCACGACAAGTCGGAGGCACGGAACCTCGATTGCTCGCGCATGAGCCAGCAGCGGGCGCATGAGCTCCACCCGGGGGAGATCCCCGCGCCGCTCGCGCGCCTGGCGAACCAGGAATCCGAGGCGCTCGTCTGCACGCGGCGCATCATGCGCAATGGAGAGCGGCCGGAGCGCGACGAGCTCATCCTCGATTCGCTGCGTGAGTCGGTGGGAGAGATCGCCGAGGTCGCCAGCGCGCTGGGGCCGGGCAAGCTCACCTGGCACGTCGACGCCTTCTATCCCCAGCCCGAGGTGGCGGCGAAGATCTCCGTGGCGGCGCGCACCGAGCTCGCCGAGCAGGGACGCCGGGTCTCCGACAAGGTTCCGGTCCTCGCCGCTGGCGACATCGTGGTGCTCGGCCGGATGGCGCCGAAGGATGCCTATCCGCTGGCGTGCAAGCGCTACTTCGCTCAACGCGCGCTCGGCGAGAACGACGCGTTCCTGGGGATCATGCTGATCGACGAACGGGAGACGCAGCTCCACGCCGGACTGTGTCTGAATGGAGAGTGGAGATGGCTGCGATGAGGCCGGCGCTTCTCGCACTCACGCTCGCGTTGGTCTCCTCGTCGTCGTGGGCGGAGGTGGCCCCGGAGATCGCCGAGGCGCAGCGGGCGCAGATGGAGAAGCTCCGCGCGGAGGTGGCGGGGCAGATCCAGCTCCAGGCGTACGACCTGCTCGACGAGCTCGTCTACGGCTGGACGCGGCAGCCGGTCTTCGAGCTGGAAACGCCGGTGGTGCTCGCCGACGTCACCGTGCCGGTGGGCTTCGGCAGTGGACTGGCGGCGCTGATCGAGAACCACTTCGCCGAGCTGGTGGTGAAGAACCCGCGCACCCGGCTGACCCTGGCGCACTGCCCGCAGTGCACCGCGGTGGTGGTGCACTCGGGCGCGAAGGGAACGATCGTCTCTCGCGGCGTGGACCAGCCGGAAGCCCTGGCCACCGCGGGTGCGCTCTCCGGTGCGCGCCATGCGATCTTCCTCGACTTCGAGGCGGAAGGCAGCGCGCTGGTGCTGCGCGCCCGTATCACCTCGCTGGAGCCGGCGCTTCCGATCATCCACGCGAAGACCCTCACGACCTCCACGTCGTCGCCGGCGCTGCTGCGCTCGGGAGACCAGCTCAAGAGCGCGGCCGAGGCGCGGAAGGAATACCTCGACGCCCTCCAGGGCCGCGGCCCGGTCAGCGTGCCAGTGCGCGTCGCGGTGCGGAGCTACGCCCAATCCCCTACCGCGGGCCCGATCGCGGCGATGCCCTTCATCTGGCTCCAGGCCGGGGCCGAGGTGGCGCTCACCCAGGCGCGGGCCTGGACCGGCACCTTCTCGGTGGGCGTCACCTGGATGCCCCAGCTGCACACGGGCTTCATGGGGCAGGCGCGCATTTCCCGCCTGCTCACCGGCTCGGTCGCCTCGCTCACCCAGCCGGATCTCTACGTCTTCCTGGGCGGCTCCGTGATATCCATCCACGGGCAGGGGGCGCGGGTGTTCCGGAGCGAGGTGCTGAACCTGGAGGATGTCCTCTCCGACATCCCGTCGCTGCTCGTCGAGCCCCACGCCACCTTCGCCGCGTTTCCGATCGGGCTCGAGCTGCGCGTCGGGAATCGCATCGCGGCTTCGGTCTTCCTCGAGTCCGCGCCAGCGCTCGACAACGCGCCCTCGATCGGTACCCACCTGAACCTGCTCAACATCCTGAAGTTCCACACGGTGGGCGCGGAGGTGTCGTTTGCTTTTTAGGCAACTCGCACTCCTCGCCGCGTTGCTGCCGGCCGTGGCCCTCGCCCAGCGTGACACCTCGCGCGAGGCGCTCGCACGGGTGGAGGAGACCCTCACCCTGCGCCTGGAGGAGGGAGGAATCACGTTGAAGGACGTGACTCCCGCCATGGTGGTGAGCGTCTCGCCGGCTTTCGAGGAGTCGAGAGCCTGGTTCCCGGCCGCTGCGTTG
The DNA here is from genome assembly GCF_000733295.1 of Archangium violaceum Cb vi76. GTDB lineage: Bacteria > Myxococcota > Myxococcia > Myxococcales > Myxococcaceae > Archangium > Archangium violaceum. Next base: position 33,736 of record NZ_JPMI01000010.1, read on the forward strand.
CAGACCCTGGTTCGCGTGTTCGGCTCCGCCGCGCTCCGCTCCTGCGAGGCGTGCATGGCGTCGCGCCTGTACGTGGAGGAGGGACGGCTCGAGCAGTTCACGACCGCCCTGGGCTCGGCGGAGATCATCCGGCTGGACGAGAACGCCCGTGGAAAGGCCCCGCCGGCCCGGGTGGCGATCTGGCTCGACGAGACACCCGAGGGCGTTTCGTTGCGCATCATCGATCTGCACAACAGCCGCATCGTGTTCGTGCAGAACTTCGATCCGGGGCTCACCGAGATGGCCCGAACCCGCCGCAACTTCACCCTCACCGAGGAGCTGGAGCGGCGCGCGCGCGGAGACAGCCTCACCCACACGTTCCTCGACGTGACGATGTACCCCGGCCAGCACGTCTCCCTGGATTGGACGGAGCAGTGGGGCGACACCAACGCGAACCTCGCCGGCTTGTCCGTCTCCATCTATGACCCGCTGGTGGGCGTGGGTGGCTCCTACTACCGCGTCATCCCCAACGCGATGAACCTCATGGTCGGCGGGAAGATCCTGCTGAGCGTCCCCACGGCCATCGCCAGCGGCATCAGCGGCACACCAACCCAGGTCCTCGACCCGCTGCTGACCGGCGTCTTCGTACTGCGGGTGCCGATCGCCAGCTCGAACTACGGCGTCACGTTCACCGCGTCCACCAACGGGAGAATCGGCATTGGGATCTCCCTCCTGAACATCACCGCCCTGCCCTTCCTGCCATGAATCGATTCCTGCTCATCCTGCTGCCGATCCTGGCCTCCGCTTGCGCGACGCGGAACTACACCTATTACCTGGTCGAGCCGCCACCGAAGAAGCCCGAGGCGCTCAAGGAGGAAGGGACGTTGGTGCGGCCCTTCGGCTTCGGCTCGACCACGGTGATGAAGGTCCGCTGGAACGATGGCAATCTGATGACCGAGGTGGACGTGCCCATGCTGGGCACGGGTCAGCGCATCGTCATCGAACACGGCGCGGGCAACGGCGACGTGAAGACCATTCCCGCCAGCCGGGTGGTGCCACCGCCGCCCTCCACGGCGGACAAGGCGCTCATCGAGGCCTACCGGGCGCGCGGCCTGCGCATCGACGAGGCGGCGGCGGAGGTGAGCATCACCCGCGCACGCACCTTGATGGAGCAGGCCACCCGCGAGGGCAACTACCACCTGGCCCTCGAGTGGTGTGAAACCGTGTTGGCACGCTACAAGTCGCACCCCGAGTTCCTTCGGGCCAAGGGCTCGCTCCTCCTGATGATGGGGGAGCGCGAGAAGGCCATCGAAATCTACGAGCAGGTCGAAGCCATCGAGAGTGAACCGGGCGTTCGCAAGAAGCTCGAAGAGCTCCAGCGCCAGCAGTAACAGGAGAAGCACGTCGTGCAGATCATCGGGTTCATGTTGTTGGGCTTCATCATCTGGTACGGGTTCAAGGATCGCAGCGATGCGGTCATCTCCGCGTTCGACGCCCACGCGATGGTGATGGTGTTGGTCGGGTCGTGCTCGGCGGTGCTGGTGAGCTCCAGCCACACCACCGTGTGGCGCACCTTCCTGTGCCTGCGTGAGCTGATCCCCGGACTGGCGTTGTTCGGCCGGACCACCCGGGCGATGGAGGCCGAGCGCGAGCAACTGTCCGCGCTGTGGCGTGACGGCAAGCGCAGCCAGGCGGTCGATCTGGCGGGGAACAGCCGCTTCCCCGCGGTGAAGCAGATGCTGGAGTTGATCCTGAACCGGGCGACCGACGCCTCCAGCAGCAAGACCTTCACCGAGCTGCGGCACGAGGAGATCAGCCGGTGGCAGCCGGCGATCCACAACTGGGAGATGCTCGCCAAGTTGGGGCCGGCGTTCGGCATGGTCGGCACCATCACCGGCATGATCCAGCTCTTCCGCAACATGAGCTCGGAGAACCTCAACATCGGCGCGGCGATGTCGCTGGCCCTGCTCGCGACCCTGTACGGCGTGGCGTTCGGCGCCGGCGTGGCCGGACCGATCGGCACCTACCTCAACGGGCTGCTCGACGACCGCCTGGGGTTGCTCGAGCGGTGCGAGAAGAGCGTCAACGAGATCGTCTCCCGCGGCGAACGGTGAAGGTGAGCCATGCAAAGACGGAAAGCGGGGCATGAGGAGAGCTGGCTACTCAGCTATGCCGATCTGATCACCAACCTGCTGCTGTTCTTCGTGGTGCTGCTGACCGCGGCGAACCTCAACAAGATGAAGATGCAGCAGATCGCCCAGAGCATCTCCGGCAAGCAGAGTCCGGCGAGCCTGGAGTCGATCCGCAAGGAGCTCGAGGCGCAGATCGCCGCCAAGAACCTGCAGAACCTCGTGACCACCACGGTGACGGAGGCGGGGTTGGAGGTGTCCCTCAACTCGGGGCTCGTGTTCGACTCGGGGAAGGCGAAGATCCGGCCGGAGTTCGACGAGACCGTGGCGTCGATGTTGAAGGAGCTCACGCCGTACTCATCGCAGTACAACTTCGCCGTCGAGGGGCACACCGACTCGACACCGATCGTGAGCGGTGGACTGTTCGCGAGCAACTGGGAGCTCTCCAGCGCGCGCGCCATCGTGGTGCGGCAGCGGCTGGAGGAAGTGGGGATCAACCGCTCGCGCATCCGCGTCGAGGGCTACGCCGAGACGAAGCCGCTCCCCGAGCAACTGCTGAAGGGCCTGAGTGACGACGAGCGCCTGGCCCGGCACCGCCGTGTCGTCGTGAGGATCTACTGATGAGACGCTTCGCCGTCCTCGTCGCCTGGGTCGCGTTGAGCGCCGTGGCGGAGGCCCAGACCCCCCCCCTGCCGGCACCAGCCTCCCTGAAGCGCCGACACCGGTGCCACAGGGCCATGTCCCCGCGCCCGTCCTCCTGGAGCTGCGCACGCTCGAGAGCCAGTTCGATCTCGCGCTGGCCCAGGACTGCGCCCCCGAGCGCTGCTTCTCCAAGGGCTGTGTCTACCGCGACCACGTCACCGTTGACATGCCGCGCAGCAGCTCGTTGCCCGGGCTCGGCCAGACCGAAGGCCCCGGCAGCGTGCCGCCGCAGGAGTACCTGACGCAGGCGCAGTGCGAGTTCACCCACGAGAAGTCGGTCCCCACCCAGGACGTCCAGGCCCTGGTCCGGCGCCTCGAGCAGCGGCTGTCGAAGGGTTGGCTCAAGGTGAAGGTCGGCCGGCAGATCCTCCAGCCGATCTCTCCGGGACTGCGCGAGTCCCCTCCTCCGCCCGAGCCCCCGAAGCCGCCGGCGCCAGAGCCGGTGGTGGAGGAGAAGCCGGTGGAGCCGCCACCGCCGGTGACGTGGCAAGCCGACGTCGCGCTGCGGGAGCTCTGGGTCAGCCTGCTTCCGCACTTCTCGTGGATGATCGCGATGATCATGCTGACGATCGCGGCGCTGACCATCATCTGGGGCCTGCGCCGCCTTGGGCGAGAGACACTCGAGGAGAAGGCGCTGGCGGCACAGCTCGCGGCGGGTTCGCTCGGCAAGGCGCCGGAGGCCGGAACGCCTCCGAATGCCCAGGTGCCGTCTCCAGACGGGGTGGACCCGGCACTTGCCAAGGGGGACGCGGAGACCGCGTTCGTCATGGCCCAGCAGCAGCTGTGGAACGAGCGGATCGCCCAGGCCGAGCTGGCCAAGGACGAGGGCATGGTGGTGGAGCTGCTGCGCGACTGGCTGAAGGCCGGCGAGTTCGAGCTGCTGGCCAAGGCCATCTTCGTGTTCGGCGATCGGCTGTCCCTGGCCTTCACCTCGGACGGTGAGCTCGCCGTCCGCAAGGTGGAGTTCGCCGGGTATCTGAAGACGGTGGACGAGAAGGCGCTGATCTCGGACGCGGAGTTCTTCCGCTTGCTGAACCAGCACGCCATCTCCTCCACGCTGATGGCCCAGGCGGACGCCGAGGTGTACCGCAGCCTGCGCGAGGAGTTCGGCTCCAACGGCGTGGCGCACCTGATCGAGAGCCTGTCGCCCCGTCATGGGGCGCTGCTGTTCGGGCACGTGCCCACCGACTGCCAGCAGGACGTGGTGCGGATCATGCCGCCTGAGCTGCGGGTGCGGATCGCCAACGAGCTGCTCACGTCCAACCGCATCTCGAAGGAGGAGACGGTCCACCTGTTCGAGGTGCTCGACGCCGCGCGCGCGGGGAAGCCGCTTCCCCCGGCGCCTCCGGCCCAGGGCATCCTGGACCGGGGCCGCCAGTTCGACGCCGCCGGGGCGCTCTCGGTGCTGTTGCCGCTGGTCGAGTCCTCCGAGCGCGGCGCGCTGTTCACGCGGGCGCAGGGCCGCTCCGGCGGGACGCTGCCGCTCTGGTACCAGGACATCCTCTACGGCGACATGCTGCTCAAGCTGCCCGACGAGCTCCAGAGAGACCTGCTGCTCGACGTCGACGTCCGGGGGCTCGCCGGCTGGTCCTCGGTACAGCAGCCCGCGTGGCAGGAGAGCTTCATCACGCGGCTCGCGCCGACGATGCAGAACGCCATCCGCGCCAACATGTCGTTCGTCTCGCGCGAGGAGCAGCTCCGGGCCGCGCGGCGTGGCCAGAACGAGTTGATCTCGGCAGTGAAGAAGCAGGTCGCGCGAGGGAAGGTCTCCTTCGCGGAGATCATCGCCTAGGTGGGGTGGACGGGATGGACCGCGCGCGCCTGCTGCTCATCGGAGTCACAGCCCTCGCGGTCGCCGCCTGCGAGAAGGTGCCGATCGTCGACATCAACGCGGGCTTCTCGCTCGCGGACGTGGCCTGGTTCGAGGAGGAGGACACGCTCTTCGTCTTCTACCAGGCCAACGCCGAGCAGGGGCTGGGGCCCGAGACCCAGCTCGAGCTCACGGTCCGCACCGATCACTTCGAGCTGCCCTGGACGCCGCTGTCACAGCTCAGCACGGTCCACACCCACGTTCCGGCCGACTGCGGCCCCAAGAGCGTGTGTGGCAGCACCAGCCTGGCGCTGAGCGAGCCGCCGCGCGACGTGAGGTTGCGGCTGCGCTACCACCGTTCCGGCGAGATGACGATGAACGCGCCCGTGGCCCTCAACATCATCGGCAGGGGGCCCGCGCACACGAACCGGAGCCTGCTGGTGTACGGCGTGTTTGACGAAACCAACACGCACGTGCAATGGCGTGCCCGGCACCAGTTCCCGACGCTGCGGAACCACGAGGTGCAGAAGTACGGGCTGCGGCGCCACTTCTCCATCGCCGACCGGCGGCATGGCGCCATCGCCGCGGACTTCGGCGGGAACCCGTACGGCTACGGCTCGGTTCCTGGCTGTCCGGGAGCGCTGCCGCCGCTGGACTTCGGGCCGGTGGAGACCACCGCTCGGGCCGTGTTCGACGTGGGCACGCTTCCGCTGTCCGCATCCGAGTCCCCGGTCGTCTGTGCGCGCGCGACCGTCACCGAGGCGAAGCGGGGCACCTTCGAGGCGGTGGCGCTGGCGCGAAAGAACCCGCAGGTCCGCCCGGCCTTCCCGATGCTGCGCAGCCCGATCACCGAGAACACGCCGATCAAGTTCATGTTGAGCCCGTGCCGGCGGACGATCTCCTCGCCGCATTACAAGATGCAGGAGCAGCGCCTCTTCCTCGAGGACGCTCCGGAGATCTGCATCGACGACTGGAACGCTCGCGGGTTCGCCGACGAGCTCTCCACCCGGTTCCGCACGAAGATAGACGAGGTGCGGATGCAGGGGCGGGACATGGTCCTCGTGCTGGGTCTCCATCACGACGACACGACGGGCCGGCTGGGCACCGTGCTCGAGGAGGCGCTCCAGAAAGTGCTGCCCTTCGAGCGCGACAAGAGCTCGCCGCGGGTCACCGGTGCCTTTGTCTACGACAGCATGGCGCGCACCGTCGGACGCCCGGAACTCCGGCGGCTGGTGTTGTGGTGCCCACCCAACCTCATGGTCGATGACCTCGACGACGTCCCAGCGGCGGCGTCGAGCACCTGCCCCGCGGTATCGACGATGCCCGACATCGAGCTCGGGCCGTTCCGCTTCAATCAGATCCCGATCCTGACGACCCGTACGCAGTACCTCCGGTTCATCGAGAAGTACTCGGACGGCCAGGCGGGGAGGATGACCTCGATGTCGTTCCGCGCTCCCGAGCACACGCCTCTCTCCGAGAACGTACCGGTCGGAGAGTTCGGGACCGCGACCTTCTACAACAACGAGCTCATCACGGCGGAGCCGGGCGATGCGTTCTCCTATTGTCCGGAGGCGGACCAGCGGAAGATCGTGTTCCGCATCCCGGGCACGCCAACGCCGCTAGGGCTCGAGTCGCTTCCCGAGCTGCACCAGTTGGCCCCGCAGCCCGCGTATGCGCTCGGCCTGTTCTGGGACTTCCCATTCCTGTTGAAGGCGAACTACGAGAGCTCTCTCGCCGGAGCCGTGACGGCCTACTCGTTCAGCGTGCCGTTCGGAATCGTCAGCTCCAACGAGGAGACCTGGGCAAGCCAGCTGTGGACGACGGGCGAGTTCCCCGTGGGCAACATCCTGGCGCAATGCACGCGCTTCTGCGATCACCCGACGTTCGATACGAGCGTCACCTACAACGTCCATGCGTTGTTCCGGGACGCCTACCGCGTGCAGTGCTATCGCCCGCTGTTCCCGCGGCCGGGTGACGGAGGCTTCCCGAATGATCCGTAGCCTTCTCATCCTCTTCGTCCTCCTGTCGTCGCCGCGCGCCGTGCTGGCCGCGGAAGAGCAGGCCCCGAAATCGCCCCCGGAATCGTCCCCCGCCGACCCCGAGAAGGCCGACGACACGCTGGAGGGCTTCCGCACGCCGCTCGACGCGCTCACCGAGCGGATGATCGGCACGGCCTCGAAGTCGGTGCGTTTCGACTGGCGGAAGTCCAACCTCGGGATTGGGCTGATCGGCAGCGAGCTCCTCGAGCGGAACAACTTCGGCAGCACCCGCCTTGGGCTCCTGGCGCGCAGACCGTTCGGGAAATTCATGGGGGAGCTGGCGATTTCCCGTGCGTTCACGTGGGGAACCGACAGCACCGAGAAGCTGGCGCTCACGCCGTACCGCCAATACGGCCGCCCCAGCCGCATCGAGCTCGACGTCAACCTCGGGTACCCGTTGGCGGAGGGTGTGGTGACCGCCCTGCCCGGCTTCTTCCCCGCGACCGAGCTGGTGTTCTCGGCCAACGCGGGCTTCCGCTATCTCTTCTACCCGGGGGCGATGGGCGGCATGAAGTTCCAGGACGTCGCCACCTCGCTCCTCGCGCCGCGCCTCTCCGACCACGAGCTGGGGCAGCTCGAGTCCTCGCGGCCAGGCGGCATGCAGATCGACCCTGCCCGGTATGGCCTCCTCGCGGGGATCTCCTTGGACGTGTACTTCGGGTCCGGAGGTTTCCTGTCGCCGCGGGCGATGATGGCCGTGCCACTGGTGGGCGTCGTCACCGGAACAGGCCTGGGGTTGTGGTGGGAGCTCTCGCTCGCCGCGGGCTGGACATTCTGATGCGCTGGGCCGCCGCCATCATCGCTGGCCTGTTGTCGAGCGCCGCGGCCGCGGAGGAGACGGCGTCCAGGCAGACCGTGGTCTTCTACAACGCACGCCTCGCGCTCCGGGACGGCCGTCCGGAGGACGTGCTCAAGCTGTGGCTGCTTCGCAACAGCCTTCTCCAGCGGGGCGAGCGCCCGCGAGAGGATCCTGAATTCCGCTCCGTGGTGTGGGCGGCGCTCGGGAGCCTCGGGCTGTGCCAGGACGGATTCGAGGATGACGAGCGAGCGGGCGCGGGCCTCTGGCCGCTGGGGCTGCACAACACGATCGTCCACGGGCTCAGCAAGGGCCCGCCCCCCTCGATGCCCGCGCCGTGGGACGTCTTCCAGGTCGGGCGCCAGCAGCGGTTCATCTCGCTGCAGGACGTGCTCTCGGCGGAGGAGCTGCGTTCCGTGACCTTCTTCCGGACCGACTGCCTGCAGCCGACCGTCACCGCGCTGCGGTTCGGATGGACCCCTTTCATCGAACTCGAGGATCGACAGGACGCGGGCTGGCTCTTACGCAATCTGCTGGCGAGGTCGCGCGCCACCCTGGTGCGGGAGAAGGTCCGGAACCTGTCGGTCGTGGAAGCGCGCATCTTCGATCTCGATCTGATGCTCGCGGGCGAGGAGGCACGCAAGGCACGTCAGAACGCCCGGAGTCTCGCGCAGCAGGCCCGGGTGGCCGGTGTCTCCGCGGCCGGCGCGGCGGAGCTCCGGAGCAGGCTGGAAACCTTCCCCGAGGACTCGCCGCAAGCGGCGTTCCTTCGACGAAGTCTGACCTGGACCCCTCAGGAGTGGCTGGCGCTGAACCGGGAACGGCGGCTGTTCCTGTTCGCCCGGGCGCAACCGCTGTCGAAGGATCCGGCCGCGCTCCAGAAGCTCATGCTCGAGATCATCGACGAGCTGATCCGCCGCAAGGACGGCAAGGAGCTCGAGGCCTGGATCGGTTTCGTGGGAGCGAGCGACTCGGCGGAGTTGCGCGGCGCGCTGACTTCGGGCGAGCGGGGCAAGAGCCTCCTGGAGCTCGATGAGAACACCGGGTTCCGCGAGCGGGCAGTCATCGCGCTGCACCGGGGCGTGGGCTTCCTGGAGGCGGGAGAGCTGCAGGAGTCCCTGCGAGCCTTCGCGTACGCCTTGCAGCAGGCCGAGGCCTCGCGCGAGGCGGCCGTCACCCAGGGGCTCGCACGGCGGTGGCTGTCGTATGTGCTCTCCCGCTACGAGACCAACGACGAGGTCGTCGCCACGCTGAAGGCGCTGGTTCCGCGGCAGGAGTACAACCAGGTCATCGAGGATCTGGTCTGGCGCGCGGCGCTGCGCGCCGATGATCGATCCTTCGAGCGGATCACCCAGACGGCCCGGCGCGGTGGCTCCTTCGACGCGTCGATCGAGCGGCTCCGGCCGCTGTCACAGGGCAAGCCGGGTGAGATGGCGACGCGGTTGCGCGATGCGCTCCGCGAGGAGCCCTCGTCGGTGCTGCGATTCGTGCGACGGCTCCTCGAGAACATCGAAGCGGAGGATGCGGACGTCCGGCGGGCCAACGTTCCGACGCTCAAGCACCTGCTCGAGGTACTCCGGCCCCTGAGCGCCGAATCCAAGACGGCGAAGTCCCAGAGCCGGACGGCCGGCGAGCTCATGGATCAGACCCAGTCGATCCTCGACGGACTGAGCCACCTCGATGACTCGGTGAGCGGGAACGCGCGGGCGCTGTCACCCACGCGCTCGACCTTCGCCGGGAGCATCCGCCTGGCGCCGGCCGATCCGCTGCCATGGCCCTTCAGGCCGCCCGAGCCCGAGGCGCCGTCCGTCTTCACGCCCATCGTGCTCGAGCCGGTGGAGTGGCGGGACGCGAAGGGCGCACTCGTTTTCGGGTGGAGGCTCTCCGAATGAATCCCAGGGAGCTTCGGCGCGAGCTGCGCCAGCGCCAGAAGGAACTGCGCCGCTCGGTGGAGCACATGAAGCGGGCGGCACGCGAGCGGGTGGAGCAGCTCCCATCCGTCCAACGCGAGAAGAGGCGGAGACGAGTTCGCCGAGCGGTGACGCTCGCCGCGCTGCTGCTGCTGGCGATGCTGGTGCGCTGTGAGTGCCAGCCGCCGCCCGCGCCGCCTCCGGAGCCCGTGGTGAAACCCGCGCCAGCGGAGGTGAAGCCGAAGAAGCCCGAGCCGCCCGCGAGCAAGCCGAAGGCATTGAGCGAGCGGATGAAGCGCCAGCGGAGGGGGAGCTACCAGAACGAGGCGCAGACCTCGCCGAGCTGGCTGGACGACTTCCGCCTTCAGGTCGCGGCGCGCAGCCCACGCCTGGCCCAGTGCTTCAGTGGGACCGAGCGGCCCGGAGCCCTGCGCTGGACGGCCGCGGTGAACGCCGCGAGCGGCTCCGTCTCCGACCATGCGCTCGAGCTCGTGGGAATGGGGGGCGAGCTGAGCGGGAAGCAACGCGACTGCGTCCAAGGCGTCCTCTCCAGCCCGGGCTACCGGCTGAAGCCCGAGCAGCAGCAGGACCTGCCCGGCCGCGTCAGCATCGTCATCGAGTTCTGACGAGGGGCTCGAATCAGCACTTCCAGTGGAGGCGGCGGGAATCGAACCCGCCGCCTGGGACTCGTTCGCGGCCCGGCGCTGCGGTGTCGGGCATGAGGATTTCGGGCAACCGGCACGGCACCGGCTGCCCACCGCGCGGACTTCCGCCGCCGTGCCCTCCGCCGCTGCAATGCGGAAACCGCGCGCAGGAAACATGACTCATTGCGTCACAGCGTCATCCTCACCCCCGAGAACCGTGAAGCATTGCGTCAGGGCAAGCCCGTTTGTTGACATCCCGCCAACAGCCTATTGACCCTCCGTCAATAGGAATCTATCTTGACTCTCGCGGCTGCCAGGAATTACCGCTTTAGCTCTCTTCAGCTTTGGCCTGCGTGGTATCAACCTCGAAGCGGGCTCCGCCTGGTCTCTGCCGCGCATCGTTGCCAGCGAAGTGGGAACACGCAGCGCACGAGGAGACCCCATGCCAGGAACGAGCACGACCGTTGTCCCTTTCATTCGAACATTGCTTGCAGCGGGGGCCCTGGTGTTCCCCGGCGTCTCGAGCGCGAGTGATTTGCTCGGCAGCAGTCGAGGCGGCTCGGCACAGTGGGACTTCTGCTACGGCAAGCCGGATAGCGCCGTCTTGCCGACGGACCCACGAACCCTCGTGCAGCCCGGCATCAGCGACAGCCGGGCGGTGCACTTCAATGCCTACTGGAAGGACTGCCATGTCGACCCGGTGGCGGTGAAGGAGGAAGGCGCGGCACAGACCTGTGGCCAACTGCGTCGGCGCTTCAACCTCGGCGAGGCGTTGCTGACGAACGGCCACCCGGGCGCGGGCGCGCTGTTCACCGGCACCGACCCCACACGCCTCGAGTCCGGGTTCGGCATCGCCACCTTCACCTCGTTGCAGTACAACGAGCTGTGGCGGACCTGGGGCTTCCCCTTCCGTCCCGACAACTTCGATGGGTTGGTGTCCCAGCGCTACGGCTCGGGGATGAGCACGGAACGTAATCCCTATCCGCTGCCTTGGGAGAACCCGAACTTCACCAACGGCGGGAGCGGTCAGCTCCCGCAGATGCTGACGCAACTGCGCAATCCGGACGGCACCTGGAGCGGACGCATTGGAGTCACCTGTCATGCCTGCCACAGCGGCGTGGTGGGCACGCCCACGGATGGTCCAGGCCTTGGGGTGACCCTGGGCGGCGGCAGCAGCCTGGCGGATCTGGACTTGTTCCTGTCCGATCTGCTGCCCCTGGGTTATCCGGCGTCGCTGGCCACGTTCCTGAACCTCAACCGCACCCGCGGCACCAACAATGCCAGCGACATCAACCTCGCCTTCCTGTTCCCGGACGAGGAGCCGCTGACGGCCTCCGAGGTGTTGGGCGTCATCAACTCGGGCTCGACCGCCGGAATGGATACGCCTGCCTGGTGGAACATGGGGCACCGGCCGGTGAAGTTCGTCGACGGTGTGTTCCCGATGGATGCGCCACGCGTGGACATGGTGTTCTACACGCCGTTCTTCGGCCTGTTCGGCGGGATCGGCGGGCCGGTGAGCGAAGCGGGGCAGGACTGGATGCGCGCCAACGGTCCGAGCCTCAACACCTGGGTTGACTCGCTCAAGTCACCGCCCTATCCGTTTCCGATCAACCAGGCGCTGGCCGAGCAGGGGGCGGTGCTGTTCCACACGCTCGACATGTGGGCGCCGGGGCGCAACAACTCCGTGCCGCGGCCCCAGGGCAACGGCTCCTGCGCGAGCTGCCACGGCGCCTACTCGCCTCGCTACGTCAATGACCCCGCGTTCCTCGCGACCCCGGTGCTGGAGGGCATGGCGAGCTACATCGTCCCCCTGAGCATCATCGGCACCGACCCGGTCCGGGTGAACACCAACAACGCAGCGGTGCAGGCCGCCGGCGCCAAGAACTTCTTCGGCTATCCGACGACGGCGGGCACCGCCCAGGACTGCGGCCCGCAGAACCAGCCGCACATTCGCGGCAACCGGGAGCTCGGCTACCTCGCGCCGCCGCTCTACGGCGTCTGGGCCACCGCGCCGTACCTTCACAACGGCTCGGTCCCCAATGTCTGGGAGGTGCTCAAGCCCTCTGACCGCAAGCCCATCTGGCGCCGCGTCTCCACTTCTCCGCGCTGGGATCAGCCGCTCACCCTCATGGGCTTCGACACGAACCTGCAACGCGCCTTCGACTCCACGAAACTCGGCTGGAAGTACGACACCATCGCCTGCCAGTGGCGCTCGATCTTCAACCCGTCGGTGTCGCCTTACATCAACTGCGACCCGGGCGACGAGTTCCGTACGCCCCTCGCGCAGGAAATCCAGAACGTGCTCTTCAGCAACCTGGTCGCCACGTGGAACATCCTCTATCCGCCGACGCGCACGCGGCAGCAGCTCGAGGATCGGAAGATCTACAACACCCACGCGTTCGGCCAGGACAACGGCGGACATGAGTTCAACTCCGTGCTCACCGACTCGGAGCGTCTGGCGCTGATCGAGTACCTCAAGACGCTGTAGAGCCAGAGCCCGTTCCGCCAGGTCTCGGCGGAATGGGCGCCCTGGCGTCGTCAAGAGCCCACCTCCCCCTCCAGAGCCCATGACGAAGTCGAGGAGCGCTCGGCAGCGATGAGGCCGAGCGCGGGCCGGCTGTTCCGGATGCATCTCCGGAGGGCAGCCCCCCGTCAGCGCGCTCCGGTCGCGGAGCCGGGCGCGTCCACCTTCTGGTGTCCGGTCACCGTCACCTCCGTACGAAAGCGCACCTTGTAGAGGAGGACTCCGCCCGAGGCGGCGATGTTCATCCGCGTGGGCTGCCGCTCGCACGGGGTCTCCGTGTAGGCCAGGAAGTCCATCTGGAGCTCATCCAACATGGGGGGCATCTCGGAGGGGGAAATGCGCAGGGTCATCACCTTCCCGGCCCGCGCATCCACCACCGCCTGTCCCTTCATCCGCTTCTTGTCCGGCTTCACGGGGGCGAACTTCACGGTCACCAGCCCCTCGCTCGGACCCGGTGTGGAGTCGAAGCGATAATCCGCCCTGGCCCGCGGATGGAACGGGGACAGCCTCGCCTTGTCGTCCTCGTTCTTCGGCGGGTCCTTCGGTTCCTCCTTGAGCTGGCCGGTCAGGTCCCCTTCTTCCTTCTGGGAGAGGAGCTTGCGTGCCACCACCGTGGTTCCGGAGCGGGTGACCTCGTAGCTGCGGGTCAGCCGTCCCTTCACCTTGCCCTCCGCGTCCAGTTCCTCCGTGACCGAGCTCTCCACGGTGCGGCAGCCGGGGATGACCAGCTTCCGCTCCTCCGCCTCGCCCAGACGTTGGAGGAGGTCATCCCGTGGCGCTTCCGCGCGAGCGGAGACACCGAGGAGCAAGGAAAGAAGGGCGAACACGCGCATGCCGTGGAGCTTAATCTCCACCCACTCCGCTTATTACTGAAAAGCGCGAATGATCCACCCTTGTCGGCTCATTCCCAGGGGAGAGAAGATGGCTCTCCGTCATGAGCTCACCGGCTTCCCGCAACAGGTTCCTCCCACCCCTCCTCCTGTCGGTGCTCCTGCACCTGCTGCTCGGAGTCTGGCTGTGGTCGACGGAACCGTCCTCGACGCCGGTGCGGCCCATGTCGACGACGTCGCACGCCGTGGAAGTGGAATTCCGCGAGGCACCGGCCTCCGTGCCCACGACTCCGCCGACGACTCCCGGAAGCAGGCCCCCGCCCATCTCGCGCATCAGGCGCCAGCGCCCACCTCCCCCTCCAGAGCCCATGACGAAGCCGCCGGAGCCTCCCGCTACGGGAACAGCGAACCCGGCGGATGTGGCGGAGGTACGCCGTACACCCATCCTCTTGCCCTCATGGATGCAAGCGCCTGCCTCGACGGGCTCCCTGGCCGTGGCGCCGGAGCCCCGCGGGCGGACGTTGCGCCCGGGCGATCCCGAGCTGCGGCCGGAGTCCAACGCGGAGGCATCCGAACGGCTCACCGCCCGGTTGCAGGACTGGGCCGATGACGACACGGCCGGGGTGCGCGCCCAGGGCACCGGAGGCCATCCCTATCTGGGCGGAATGCGGGACTCGCTCGCGGAGGCCCTCGGGCACACCCCCGGTGGCAAGCCCAGGGAGCTCGGCGTCGACAATCCCATCGCGGGCCTGCTGAAGAACTACACGGAGGCCGCCGAGCAGTACGGCAAGACCGGAGGCCCGGGCATCACGCCCCCCTCCACGACGCCGCTGCACAGCGAGCAACTCGCGGCGCGCTTCCGGGACGAGGCCGCCGCCCAGGGGATGATCGCCTCCGCACAGGCGCTCGAGACACTCGATGCGATGGAGAAACGCGGCGCGCTCCTCACGGTCCAACTGGAGCTGCGCCACTCCCGCACGGGCGCCCTTCTCGGGTCGCGGCTCGCGGAGAGCTCCGGCAACCGCCTCTTCGATGCCTTCGTGCTCAAGGTGGTGCCCGCCTCCCTGGGAGAGCTGGCACCGCCCCCGCCGGAGGTGATGCGGAACAAGGAGGAGCTCAAGACCCGGTGGCTGGTCGAGGGCTGGCATCACCCGCCCAAGGCGTTGTCGCAGGCACTGGTGTCTTCCCTCGCCTCGGGTCAGCTCATGCTCCCCGTGGGGTTGCTCACCGCATCCCAGAACGAGGAGGCCGAGTTCGAATACCGGGTGCGCTTGAGCAAGCTCTACTGACACGCAGCCCTTCGAGCGCCATCAACAGTTCGGAGAAGCGGCAGGATAGTCTGGGATGATGCATGGTCAGATGGCACATCGCGGCCTATGCCCACGTCAAAGGCGCCACGTCCAACCCCGACCTCGTTCCTCCCATCGTCACGGTGGGCAAGAACAATGGCTGGGGTGGCAGTACGACCCAGAGCATCGAGCGGTTGATGGCGGGGGTCTCGCCCGCTGAATCCGGGCAGCGGGAAGGCGCGGGCAATCCTTCACCACGTCAAAGGCCCCTGAAGATGGGGAAGGAGCAGCGCCTCCCTGACCGTGTCCTCCCATCCTTCCCATGCTCCGCCTCCCCTCCTATATTTCCTGAGCCTCCAAGAGGAGCACTTCGCCTTCGAGGGTAGGTTGGCACGCGCCAGGAAAGAGCCTTCTCCGATGCGGTACGGGCTCGTCGCGGCGGGCGCCTTGCTCCTGCTGCTGGGGCTGCTCCTGGCCCTCGCGTCCGGCGGCACGGATGGGCGAAGGGCCTCCGCGAAGACGCGGGCCGCCGGTACGGGCCCGGACTCCTCCGCGCCGGTCCTGGCGGCCCATGAGCGCGGCGTGGTGCGCGGGTGGGTCCAGGATGCCCGGGGCCTGCCCGTGGCGGCCCGGGTGCTCGCCTTCGAGGGCGCCTTCGAGGTGGAGGGGCTGCTCCCCCAGGCGCGCTATGGCGTGTGGGCCCGCGCGGCGGGTCATGGCCCGCGGGGGGTGCTCGTCGCCGCGTCCCGGCCCGTCACCGTGATGCTGCCCTGCGCGCTGCGCGTGGAGGGCCGGGTGCTCGAGCGTGGCATCGCGGCGTCAGGGGCCCGGGTCTGGCCGCGCGGAGGCGGGCCGGAGGCGCGGGCCGACGGCGCGGGGCACTTCGTGCTGGAGGGGCTCGACTGCAGCGGGCGCACCGAGCTGCTCGCCCAGAGCGCCACGGGCGTGGGCGAGCGGGCCCTCGAGCCACTGAGCGAGGACACCTCGGGGTTCGACATCTCGCTGGAGACGGCGGGCGGGCTCCGCGTCCGGGTGGTGGAGGAGCGCTCGGGCCGGCTGCTCGAGGGCGCGAGCGTCCAGTCTCCGGCCGCACCGGAGGTCATCTGGCGCGAGGAGGACGTGGGGCGCTTCCGGGCCGCGGCGCTGATGCCGGGCTCCCATGCCCTCCTCGTCCGGGCACCGGGCCATGGGGCCGTGCAGCGGGTCCTCGAGGTTCGCGCGGGCGCCGAGACAGAAGTCGAGCTCGCGCTGCCGCCGGAGAGCGTGCTCGCGGGCCGCATCCTGGGACCCGAGGGGCTGGGGATGCGGGGCGCGCGGCTCCACTTCCTGGGGCCAGGGCTGAGCGGGGGGGAGGTGGTGCTCACGGGCGCGGAGGGACGCTTCGAGGTGCGTGGGCTCGCGGAGGACACGTATGAGCTGCGCGTCGAGCATCCGGGGTACCTCTCCGTGACGCGAGAGCTCCGGCTGCCGCGGAACGGTGGGGTCCGCCAGCGTCGTGTTGAACTCCATGATGCCGAAGCTGTACTCGGCGGGCGTGCTGGGCGAACCGATTCCGGAGGAGATCAGCTCGTACAGGGGGTAGCCCCCCGCGGGGGTTCTATCCGTGAGCAGACTCCGGTGGATGTCACCCGTCACGAAGAGCACGCCTCCAATCTTGTTGGCGGTGATGAAATCGAAGAGCGCCTGCCGCTGGGTTCCCCAGCAGCTGTTGCCCAGGGTGGAGCCATTCACGATCACCTTGAAGGTGGCGTTGGAGGCCAGCAGCTCGCTCTTGAGCCAGCTGAACTGCGTGGAGCCATACATCTTCGGCGAATACCCCGAGGGCATGGACCTGGGGCAGTCGCGGCCCCAGCGGTCATCCATCATGAAGAACGCCACGCGGCCCCAGCTGAACTGGTGGTAGATGCCGTCGCCGGCGAACGGGGGGTGGGGATAGAGCTCCGCGTACGCCGCGCGGGCCACGTCCTTCTGGGCGAAGGTGCCATCCTCGTCGTTCGGGCCATAGTCGTGGTCATCCCAGATGGCGAAGGTCGGGAAGGCGCGGAAGACGTTGGTGAACTGCGGCACGGCGCGCTGCTACGACTCCCTCCACCACCCCCAGATGGCCCCCCAACAGCATCAGCACGTCCCGAAGCCGAAGCGCTGAGGACGCGCTCACGGCCCCTTGGTTGCAACATCCAGGCACCCGTCTCTACGATGGTAGCCCCCCGCTGAGCAGACTCGTGCTGCCTGGCGCTCCCCGGACCGAACGATGAACCAGGCACAGAGCCGTCGTCTCCGCACGAACTGTCTGCTGCTGCTTCCATTGCTGGTGGTCGGCACGCCCCTGCTCTCCGTGGCGGCGACCATCCTCCCCGCCACCGCCACGACCCACTTCGCGCTCGAGGGTCTGAGCACAGGCGCGCCCGTGCCGGCGGGTGTGGCACTCCGCGTGACGGTGAAAGCGATGACCGTGTCGGGCACCGTCGATCCGGAGTACGCCGGCACCATCCGGTTCTCCTCCACGGCACGTCGCGCGCTGCTGCCGGCCGATTACACCTTCAACCCTTCCGTGGACCGCGGCACGAAGGAGTTCCTCGTCACGCTCTACTCGTATGGCCCGTGCGAGGTGCTGGTCCAGGACATCAACACCCCCGCCATCAAATCCCACGTCCCGAGTATCTCCGTGGAGCCTGGTCCACCCGTGCGCTTCAACGTCGCTCTCGACTCGGCGACGGTCGCCGGCTCCACCTACACACTCCAGGTGCTCCCCGTGGACGAGGCCGGCAACCGCACCCACTACACCGGCCGGGTGCACTTCGAGACGACCGTTCTCCGGGCGGCTCTCCCACCTGACACGGACGTCTCCTTCACCGCCGAGCAGGAGACGCCGCTGGAGTTCCCCGTCGCCTTCTCGAGCGCCGCTCCGGACCCCAAGACCCTCACCGTCACGGATGTGACGGGCCAGAAACTCTCGGGGAGTGCCTCCACCGTGGTCAGCGCCGGCCCGTTCTCTCACGTGAAGCTGTCCACCACCGCCCCGGACCCGGCGCCGACCTGCTCGGAGACGACGCTCGTGCTCGAGGCCGTGGACGCCTGGGACAATCCCGTGACGGAAGTACCCACCACCCCGGTGACGCTCTGCGCGGCATCGGGCAGTTCGGCCGCCTTCGTCAAAAGCACCCTCGAGCGGTCGGCGTACTCCCCCCCATGTGTCACGGGCATCCTGGCGGGCACCGCGCAGGTGGTCTGGAAGGACACGAAGCAAGAGGACGTCGAGTTCACCGTCTCCGGCCTCGCCACCAAGGCACCGCTCACCCTCCACTTCAAGGCGGGGATTCCCAGCGCTGAAACCTCGAGCTTCTCGTTCAGCGAGAGCACCCTGGAGCCCGCTCCGCTGCTCATCCGAAGTGGACAGCTCACCGCCCAGCTCACCCTGCGTGACCAGTGTGGAGACCCGGTGACGCTGCCCGCGGACAAGCGCCTCTCCTTCGCGGCCCATCCGCCCCTGGCCGTCACCTCGCCCGTCGAGGACGCTCCGGGCAAGTGGAAGACTTCCGTCAGCCTGCCCGAGTGCCCCACCAGTCCATCGGAGATCCTGGCCGTCTGGCCGCTCATCAACGACGAAGTGCTGAAGTCGAGCGGCAAGCAGGTCAAGCGGTACGTCCTGCCGCAGTGCTCGACCGTCGCGAAGCTCTCGGTGCTGACCTCGGCGGACAGCCTGGTGGCCGAGCCCGGCGAGGTGGTCGAGTTCGAGGTGCAGGTGTCGACCGAGGGTGAAGTGACCGTGACGGGCGGCGTGCTGATGCTGGAATCCCAGGGCATGACGGTGATGGGGGTGAGCACCAGCGGCCAGGCCCTACCGGTCAAGGGAAAAGGATTCGAGCTCCCGGAGTTGAGCAAGGACTCGCCGCTGACGGTCAAGGTCACCGCCCAGACGACGACCCAGCTCGACCAGACGGTGAGCACGAAGGTCTGGGTCGTGGGCCCGGAGGGAACCCTGCTCACCCAGAAGGAGCTCGTGGACTTCGAACAAAAGGACCTGGGTGTAGACGTCGGGTGCGGTTGCCAGACCGGCGGACTCCCGGGTCAGCTCGTCACCTGGCTGGCCCTGCTCGGGGTGGCATCGCGCCCCCGGGGTGGATTGCGTAGACTGCGACGAAGCGAAAGGATCGACCCCTAGGCGTCATGGCGGCAGCGACTCTCACTCTTCTGGTTCTGACCATGACGGGTCAGGCTGTCGCGCTGCGTTCCGACAAGCCTTTCGTCACCTCCGAGGACACCGCGCGGCTCGAGCTCAGCGTGCTCGATGAGGCGGGCCAGCCGCTGAGTGACGCGCAGGTCTCACTGAGCGTCAACACCGGCTCCGTCACCGAGCCCACTCCCGCGCGGGACGGCACGTTCCACGCCACCTACCGGCCGCCCTCGAAGCAAGGCCCCCTGGTGGCCCTGTTCCATGCGACGGTGAAGCGGGGAACCCGCGGTTCCGGGGCGTGGCTCGCCCTGCCCGTCCACGGTCCCTACTCGCTCCGGGTCAAGGCGCCGCCCCGGTCGCGGGTGCAGGTCTCGGTGGGGGCCGCCTCCTACGGGCCCGTGGTCGCGGCCGCCAGCGGAGAGGCCGTGGTGCCGGTCCTGCTTCCGCCCGGCGTCACGAGCGCGCAGGTGACCATCATCGAGCGCTCGCGCAAGAGCCGCACGCAGACCGTGCCGCTCCCCGAGCCCAGGTTCCCCCGCGTCCAACTCGTGGCGATGGAGGCTCCGATCCAGGGGCGGCCCGTCCGGCTGCAGGGATTCGTCGTGGATGACAGCGGCAACCCCGCCGTCGCGCTCCCGCCCCTCGCCGTGAGCGCCGAGCAGGGCACGCTCGGCCCCATCGAAGCGAAGGAGGGCGGCGTCTTCGAGCTCCCCTTCACCGCCTCCACCACGAGCACGGCTCCGGTGAACATCTCCGCTTCACCGATCGACGAGAGCGAGCGCTCGTTCACACTCCAGGTCGAGCCTCGTCCGGCGTCACCCGGCGGACCGGCGCGGCCGGATTCCCCCGAGCTGGTTGCATCCCCCGGGCAGCCCCCGCCTTCCCAGTGGTCGCCCTGGCAGCCCACGCTGGGCGCCTTCCTGTTCGTGCACAGCAACGCCGCCCGGTCCAATGGCGCGGGACTCCAGCTCGAGGGCGCGCTCCGGCTCGCCACGCTGCCCGTGGAGGCGCTGGTGCAGGTCGAATTGCGCGGCAACACCACGGTGAGCACGACCCTCGCGGCGGACGGACCGAACCCGGTCACCAAGACGTTCACCCTCGGCGGTGGAGCCCTCCGGCTCGGGGCCCGCTGGAGCCACCCGGTCCTGTCTCGGGGCCTGCTCTTCGCGGACGCGAGCGCGGGCCTCCTGCACATGCGGGGCGACCTGGAGCTGAAGAGCAATGAAGACACCGTCACCCAGGAGCTCCGCTCGACGGGTCTCGACGTGACGGTGGGAGCCGGGTTCGCCTGGAGGCTGGGCCCGGGCCGCGTGGCCGGACAGGTGCAGTGGGGCTACGCGCCGGGAAGCCAGCAGGTGAGCGGTAACCTGGGTGGATTGTCTCTCGGAGTCGGCTACCAGCTCACGCTCGGAGGGGGGCCGCGCCCATGAGACCGTACGCGATGACCCTCGTGCTCGCGCTGCTGAGCACTGGCGCCCTGGCCGCCGCGCCCTCGCCGGAGACATCCGGGACGGTGTGGATCACCCTGCGGCCCCACCCTTCCCTGCCGCTGAAGAGCCCGCGCATCCAGGCCGGTGGCAAGGACGCCATCGCCGTGGGGCAGGCGTTCCGCGTGGAGGGGCTCGCCTCGGGCCAGGTGGCCATCACCGCCTCGGCCGAGGGCTATCAACCCGTGGAGCGCAAGGTGCTCGTGCCCCCGGGAGGCCAGGCCAGTGTGTTCCTGCCGCTCGAGCGCATCCCAGGCCCCGGCACCGTGAAGGGCCGGCTCCTGTGGGAACAGGGCAATGAGGGCACGAAGGTGCCCGTGGCCAATATCGAGGTGCGGCTCGGCGGTCAGGTGGTCGCCCGGAGCGATGCGGACGGCTTCTTCGTGGTGCCCCAGGCGGGCCCGGGCCCCGTCACCTTGAAGCTCGCCGGCACCGGAGTCCGGCCGCAGGAGGAGGTGGTGGTCGTGCCCTCCCATGGCGAGGCCTCGGTGGAGGTCATCCTGCAGAAGGGCTCGGAGGTACGGGCCTGGTTACGCGGGCGCGTGCGCTCCACCCGGGGGCGCCCCGTCCTGGCCACCCTGCGTGTCGAGGAGGCCGGGCTCCGCGCTCGCACCCGCGCGACGGGAGACTTCGAGTTCCGCCTGCCCGCGGGCCGCTATCACGTCACCTTCGAGGCACGCGGCTATGTGCCGCAGACGAAGGTGGTGGACGTGGGCGCTGGAGATCAGGCGCTGTTCTACGTGGATCTGTCACCTCTGGAGAATTGAGCCGTGCGCGTCCTCTCCCTCACGCTCCCGCTGCTCCTGCTCCTCCTGGGGGGATGCGGAGGGTGTGACAAGAAGCCCCCCGCGGGACCCGGCGCGCCGGAACTGGCGAAGCTCATCCAGCTCCAGGGCCAGGTCATGGTGAAGCAGGATGCGGCCTCCCGCCCCGGCCGCGTGGACGAGCCGCTCTACCCGGGAGAGACCGTGGTGACCGGTCCCGGGAGCACCGCGCGCGTGCGCTACATCAATGGCGTCGAGGTGGAGGTGGCCGAGAACAGCCGCTTCCGGGTGAACGGCGCGCCGGGAGCGCTCACCCTCGAGCTGGAGGAAGGAAGGATCGTCTCGACCGCGCCGAAGGCCGGCGGCAACGGGCTCACCGTCACGGGCCGCTTCGGCCGGGCGGAGCTGGTCACCGCGTCGGAGATGGTGTTCGACCTGCGCGAGGAGGATCCCAAGCTGACGCTCCAGTACGGCGACATCCGCGTGATCGATCCGCGGGGCCAGCCCATACAGGTCGTGGCGGGCGAGGAGCTCGCGCTCTC
Organism: Archangium violaceum Cb vi76; assembly: GCF_000733295.1. Classification (GTDB taxonomy): domain Bacteria; phylum Myxococcota; class Myxococcia; order Myxococcales; family Myxococcaceae; genus Archangium; species Archangium violaceum. The sequence continues at coordinate 55,355 of NZ_JPMI01000010.1, forward strand.
GCTCGGCAAGCCCAGGCAAGCCCCGCTGGCCGTGGTCGCGGAGGAGATCGTCTTCACCCTCAAGCCCCAGGGCGGCAAGGCCCGCGTGCGTGGCGCCCAGGACACCGCCTTCGCCGACGTGGCCCCTGATCAGAGCCAGGAGCTCGGTCGCGGCGCGGCGTTCGAGATCCCCGCCAACGCCAGTGCCCGCCTGTCCTCCAGGTCGCTGCAGGTGAGCCTCGCCGGGGACACCGCCGGGACGCTCCAGGAGGCCTCCCGGCGGGGAGACCAGAGCTCCTACACGCTGCAGCTCAGCCGCGGAAAGGCGCGGCTCCTGTTCGGCACGGGCAAGCAGTCGCTGAAGCTGACGGACGCTCGCGGTGAGATCGAACTCAAGGTCTCCGAGCAGAGCACGCTCTCCATCAGCAATCCCGAGGCAGGCGCCACCGTCACCGTCCTCGCCGGGCAGGCCGAGCTGGTGGCCGATGGAAAGACGACCCTCCTCAAGGCGGGCGAAGGAGTACGCCGCGCCTCGGAGTCTCCACAGGCCGAGCAGGCCTCGGCACCCCTGCTCGTGCTGCCCCCGGATGCGAAGGGCGCGCGCGTGTTCACCGACGGGCCCGGCGAGGCGGGGATCCAGGTTCCCTCCGCGTCCGGAGCGCCCCTCCGGGTGGAGGTGGCGGAGGAGTCCTCCTTCCGGGAGCCGCTGCTCGCGGGGCGCGCGGGAGCGGACCCGGTGCGAGTCGAATCGCCGGCCCGGGGCGAGCTGCACTGGCGCTTCCTCGGTGAGGACGGGAACGTGCGCGCACAGGGCTCGGCCCGGTTCCAGCCGGATCGCGGCCGCTCCGCGCTGGCGGACTCGAACCCGAGGGCCGAGGTGCTCGAGACCGGGCTCAAGGCCACGATCTACTTCCAGAGCGCGGTGCCCTCGCTGCACTTCAGCTTCGAGCCCCGGCCGGGGGCGCGCTCGTATCAGCTGCGCGTCTACCGCGCCGCCGACGTCCAGAAGCCGCTCCTGCAGCGGGTGACGAACCAGAACCAGTACAGCCTGGAGCCCGGCACGCTCGGCGAGGGGCGCTACCTCTGGTACGTGGCGGCGCTCGGCCCTGGGGGAGACGAGCTGGCGGGCGGCCGGATGAACAAGCTGGAGCTGGTGTATGACAACGAGCGCAGGGGGCTGGCGCTCAGCCGTCCCCGCCCGGGAGAGCGTGTCGGACGCGAGGGGGTTCCGGTGGAGGGCGTGGTCCCCCGCAGCTCCCGGCTCTTCCTCAATGGGCAGGCGATGAAGCTCGACGCCAAGGGCCGCTTCTCCCAGCGCCTGGCTCCCACGGAGACACTGGTGTTCCGCCTCGTCTCGGGTCAAGACGAGGCATACTGGATCCGAACTCTCCGGAAAGCTCGGCCATGACAGCTCCCCAACCCGTGATTCCCCTGTCCTGGCCGGCCATGTCACCGCGCCGCTTCGGCCAGTACGTGCTCATCCGCAAGCTCGCCGAGGGCGGCATGGCGGAGATCTTCCTCGCCAAGCAGCTCGGCGCCGAGGGCTTCGAGCGGGACGTGGTGATCAAGTGCATGCACGAGCACCTCACCCAGCATCGGGAGTTCGTCTCGATGTTCCTGGACGAGGCGCGGCTGGCGGCGCGGCTGCACCATCCGAACATCGTCCAGATCACCGATCTGGGCGTGGCGGACAACCGGTACTTCATCTGCATGGAGTACCTGGCGGGCGAGGACCTGGAGGCGGTGTTCGGCGCCACCCAATACCAGGGCCAGGGCGTGCCGATCCCGATCGCCGCCCGCATCATCCTCTCCGTGCTCGAGGGCCTGGAGTTCGCCCACGGCTATCAGGACCAGGGGCAGCCCCTGGAGCTCGTCCACCGGGACATCTCGCCCTCGAACATCTTCGTCACGTACCAGGGCACGGTGAAGGTGCTCGACTTCGGGATCGCCAAGGCCTCCTCGCGGATGACGCAGACGCAGCCCGGGTTCCTGAAGGGCAAGTGGGGCTACATGTCCCCCGAGCAGGCCCGGGGCGATCAGCAGCTCGACGGCCGCAGCGATCTGTTCTCGCTGGGCGTCACGTTCCATGAGCTGCTCACCATGCGCCGCGTCTTCGAGCGGGACACGGAGCTCGGCGTACTGCTGGCGCTGATGGATCAACCCATCCCCCCGCCAAGCACCCACCGGCCCGACGTTCCTCCCGCCCTGGATCGCATCGTGATGAAGGCGCTGGAGCGCCGCCGGGAGGATCGCTACGCGAGCGCGGCCGAGATGCGCGTCGACCTGGAGGAGTTCCTGCGCGGGACGGCGTCGATCCCGGGCGTGTCGCAGCTCGCCCAGTACATGCAGGGCATGTTCGGCGCGGCCGGCGTCGAGCGAAAGACGAAGATTCCCCCGCTCTCCGAGCTGGGTGCGCACACGCTGGTCCAGCAGCACGAGGAGCCGCTCGGCACCGCGAGGACCCTGGTCCGTCCGTCGGCTCGGATTACCGCCGTCGAGTCCCAGGAGCCCCCCACCCCCGAACCCCAGCGGCGCCCCACGGCTCCCACGCTCCCCGCCGTCACCGTCCCCGTCCCCGCCAGTCCTCCTCCCGCGCTCGCCGCCGTCACCGTCCCCGTCCCCGCCAGTCCGCCTCCGGCGCGGAGCACGGGGCTGTCCGTGGCGATGGGCGCCATCGGGGCCGTGGCGCTGCTGGCGTTGGGTGGAGGCGTGGTCTGGTACCTGGTGCCTCGAGCGGCGCCACCCGCTCCCGTCACCGGGGTGACCGCGCCGGTCCCGAGTCCGGCGCCCAAGGTGGAGCCCACTCCCACGCCAGCGGCCCCTACGCCCACTCCCCCCGTGGAGCAGAAGACCGAGCCCCCACCGGCGGCTCCCGTGGACACGGAGCCCAATCCCACGGTGACGCCGAAGCCGGCCCCCATGCCCTCCCGGCTCACCGCCGGGGACGTGAGCCGCGTCATGAAGAAGAACGCGCGGAAGATCCTCGAGTGCGGAGAGCAGTTCCGCGCCGAGCTTCCCGCGGACCGCCGGGTCATGCTCCTGATCACGATCGCTCGCTCGGGCGACGTGAGCGCCGCCAAGGTGAACGAGCCCGCCACCGTGTCGCCGGGCCTGGCGAAGTGCCTGGAGGGCCAGATGAAGCGAGTGGTCTTCCCGCGCAATACCAACCAACCCGAGCTCACGATCCAGCTCCCGTTGCGCTTCAACGAGCAGTAGCCGCGCATCCAGCCTGATTCAGCCCGAAGAATGTGGAGGCGGCGGGAATCGAAGCCGCTAAGGGCGGAGCCGCCTCCACTCGGGACCAGAGGCACATCCCCCGTTTTCCCTCTGAAAATGGGGCGCCCATCTGTCCGGGCGAGTCCAGGCGCGTCCGTTCGTTTTGGTCCTTTTTTGGTCCCCTTGAACCCCTCGCGGGGCGAGAGTGGTGCGCGCTCCAGCCCTGGATCTATCTTATGACGCTGATGCCCTAGTCTACTACCGCGGGACCCTGCGGGCCTCCACCCCGGGCCCGAGGTTCGACTGCCGTTGCACAGATGGCCTCCACCGGTCCGAGGTGCCCGCCATGGCTGTCGTACTGCCCTGGCTGCCTCTCCACAGGCCCGAGCTTCGGGCATCTCCTCGCGGCGCCCGAGGAATCCACCGTGGCCGCCACCGGCCCGTACTCCGGTTATCCTAGTTTCCGCCCGCACCGCCCCGAGCTTCGCCTGCCGGGCCCTGGTGGCCCCACCGCCCGAGCACCGTTGACGACAGGGTAGCTAGACGCTCAAAACTGG